>NZ_JBIVYG010000001.1:0-614230 GCF_044769685.1 Agrobacterium sp. NPDC090283
ACGCCGGTTCCCCATGGATTGCCGTTATCGCAGTAGATGGCCATCGGCATGCCATAGCGGCGCAGGATTGTCTCCAGCCTGCCGCGCACGGTCTCCAGCTGCTCGTTGGGGCAGGCTTCGATCGCGATGGCGAAGCGGGAATGGTCATCGATGATGGTCAAAGGATAGCACCAGTTGCCGCAGGCCATCTGGGTGCGCCCCTTGAAATCCATCTGCCAGAGCAGATTGGGTGCCTCGCGCTCGAAGCGACCGTTTGCCATGCGGACCTTCGCCTGCGGACCTATCCTGTCATGACGGGTGAGAATGGCATGCACGGTCGAGGCCGAGGGAGGCTCCATGCCCAGGTCCTGCAGCCGCCTTGCAATCTTGCGGGCACCCCAGGCGGGATGTGCGTCGCGGACATCCAGCACCCGACGCTCCACATCACAGGATGTTCGCTGAGGGCTCGAATGCGGACGGCGGGAGCGATCCAGCAAGGCGTCGCCCGCCTGCGCCCGCCGCAGCCAGACATAACCCGTCTGCCGACTGATGCCGAAACGCTTGCACAAAGCCGAAATAATGGCCCCATCCAGCAACGCAAGCATCACAAATTCTCGTCGCTGATCCACGACAGACAACTCCCGCCAAGCCATCCCGACCTCCTCTGCCACAAAGGCAAAGCTGTCACGGATGTCTCCGAACATCTGTCAACTATGTATCAGGGCTGTACACTTGACCCGAGGATCCACACCTTAACGATGGATCCTCGGGTCAAGCCCGAGGGTGACGGAGGAGGTGGTGACAACGCACCGTGTTTCTCTCTACTTCCCCGCAATGGCTTCAGTCTCGTTCAACAGCGGCTGGCCCCCTTCAAAAACATCGGCCTCATCCTTTCCGCACATCCGGCAGCGCGGCGGCAAGCGCCCGCAGCGGCGCCGTCATATGTTTGTCGCGCCGCATCGCCAGCGCGATCCGGCGCTCCAGCGGCGGCTCGAGCGAGCGCCATTCAAGCCCGGATGCCGCTCCTTCATGCTCCATCGCCATGCGCGGCACGATGGCAAGGCCAAGCCCCGCACCCGCGAGCTTCTTGATCGCCTCGACGCTGCCCAGTTCCATGGCGGGTTGCACGGTGCGGCCGCTCATCGAAAACCATTGATCCACCAGCCGGCGCGTATTGCCGCCTTCGTAAAGCAGCAGCGGCCGCGCCGAAAGCATCTCGGCGTTGAGCACCGTTGTGTCGGGGACGGAGCCCTGCGGGAAAACCGCCACCAGCTCATCGAGATGGATATCGCTGATATCGAGGCTGCGGCCGCTGGCGGGCAGGGCCACCACCGCCGCATCGATGGTATTGGCCTCCAGAAGCCGGAGGATATCGTGGGTATTGCCGGTCTGCACGACGATCTCGATGCCGGGCATGGCCTGCCGGATTTTGCCCAGCACCGGCGGCAGCAGATAGATGCAGGCGGTGGCGCCCGTGCCGATGCGCAGGCGTCCCGTCACGCCGTTTCGATGCGGTGCGACGGTATCGATCGCATGCGCCACTTCCTCGGCAATCCGCCTTGCATGGATGAGAAAGTCGCGCCCCGCCGCCGTCGGCTGTGCACGCCTGCCAACCCTTTCGATCAGCCGCACACCGAGCTGTTTTTCAAGCAGCCTTATATGCAGGCTGATGGCCGGCTGCGTCAGCCCCGCCTTGTCGGCGGCGGCGGAAAAGCTGCCGAGATCGGCCACATCCATGAAGCTGCGCACCTGCCGGAGATCGAGGTCCATCATCAAAGAAAACCTTATCGTTTGTATAAGGCAGATAATCTTTATTTTGGCTGCGCCGCAATGCACAATGATGGCGTGAATGATCCGCAGGATAAGAGAATGACCCTTTCCCCCGTTTCCAGCCTTTTGATCCGCCCCTGTAAAGAGGCGGATATTCCAGCCATTACTGAAATCTACCGGGACGCCGTTCTCTACGGCCGCGCGAGCTTCGAGATCGATCCGCCGAGCGCGGAGGCAATGGCCGAGCGCCGCCGCCTGCTGGTGGAGGGCAATTACCCCTATCTCGTCGCCGAATGCGATGGAAAGATAGCCGGATACGCATATGCGGGCGCTTATCGCCCGCGTCCGGCCTATGGCGCGGCGGTGGAGAATTCCGTTTATATCGATCCGGCCATGAAAGGCAGGGGCATCGGCCGCAAGCTGCTCGATGCGCTGATCGGGGAGGCGACCGCACGCGGCTTCCGGCAGATGATCGCCGTCATCGGCGATTCGGCCAACGCCGCCTCGATCGGCGTGCACCGCGCCGCCGGTTTCGAACATGTCGGCACCTTCAAATCCATCGGCTGGAAACATGGCCAATGGCTGGATACGGTGCTGATGCAGCGTGCGCTGGGCGAAGGCGACACCACGCCGCGCTTTTGAACGGTCAGGGCTTGGTGGAGCCGGGGATTTCCACCTTCAGCGTATCGCCGGCCAGCTCGCTGCCCAGTTCCACGGCCTTGGTCTTCTTGTCGTAGACGCAGATATGGCTGACGGTCGCGTCCGCGCCTTTACTCTTCCCGGTGACAATGGCGAGGCCGTAATTCTCGCTGCCGACGGGATCGACGACGGCCTTGGCGTCCTCGATCATGTCGCTCGCGCCGGCAAGGCAGGCCGTCTGCACGTCAGCCACGAATTCCTTCCAGGCATCATCCGACGATGCGGCGGCGGGGAGGGTAAGCGACGAGAAGGCCGCAAAGAGGAGGATGGAGCGGGTCAGCGAGCGGGGGATCGGGCGGGTCATGGAATTTCCTTCCTGCAATCTCGGCAAAAGCGAACCGATAGGGTGGAAAACGGTACGCCAAAGGTGTGAAACAAATGTGGTGGCCACCGCAAGGAGAGGAATTTTCTCCTTTGTCGGAACATTTTGATATTTCGCAGGTTGCCCAAATTGAGGTTCGCTCCTATGGTCCGCTCACACGGTTTCTAGGAGCGGTAACCCGCTGCAAAAAGGAGTAAAAACCATGGCCTTCGAACTTCCCGAACTCCCCTACGACTACGACGCGCTTGCACCCTACATGTCGCGCGAGACGCTCGAGTTCCATCACGACAAGCACCACAAGGCATATGTCGACAACGGCAACAAGCTGGCGGCCGAAGCAGGTCTTTCCGACCTGTCGCTCGAAGAAGTCGTGAAGAAGTCCTTTGGCACCAATGCCGGTCTCTTCAACAATGCGGCCCAGCATTACAACCACGTCCATTTCTGGAAGTGGATGAAGAAGGGCGGCGGCGGCAACAAGCTGCCGGGCAAGCTCGAGCAGGCGATTGCGTCCGATCTCGGCGGTTACGACAAGTTCAAGGCCGATTTCATCGCTGCCGGCACCACGCAGTTCGGCTCCGGCTGGGCATGGCTCTCCGTCAAGAACGGCAAGCTTGAAATCTCCAAGACCCCGAACGGCGAAAACCCGCTGGTTCACGGCGCCGATCCCATCCTCGGCGTCGACGTCTGGGAACACTCCTACTATATCGACTACCGCAACCTGCGTCCGAAGTACCTGGAAGCCTTCGTCGACAACCTCATCAACTGGGACTACGTCCTGGAGCGTTACGAAGCCGCCGCCAAGTAAGGCTTGCGGAAAGCGTGGTTGCTGATTGAGGCAGCCTCCTCCCGCGCGACGTCATCCTCGGCCCTGTGCCGAGGATCTGCTCCGTCTCTCAAAACGCGACGTGGCAGATGTTCGGGACAGGCCCGCGCATGACGACACAGTGGAAATATCCGCACATTTCAGACGCCCGGCTTCAAGCCGGGTGTTTTGCATTTGTGATATGGCGATAGGGCCTGTCGGGTTTTATTGTCACAAGCCTGTCATCCGCCGGGTTTATCGCGGCGCATCATGACTGAAAAAACCTTCCCTCTCTTCTCCTTCGGCATCGTCGCCGATCCCCAATATGCCGATGCCGATCCCCGTCCGGATATGGGCCGTTATTACGCCGAGAGCCCGAAAAAGCTCGCAGACGCGGTCGCCGCCTTCAACCGCGAAGATCTGGCTTTCGTGGTGACGCTGGGCGACATCATCGACCGCGGTTTTGACAATTTCGATGCGATCCTTGCCGTTTATGACGGGCTTCGCCATCGTTCGGTGCTGCTGCCGGGCAATCACGACTTCGCCGTCGCCGCCGAGCATTTGCCTGATATCCATGCCCGCCTCGGCATGTCCGCCCCCTGGCATGATTTCGCCGTCGGCGATGTCCGCTTCGTGGTGCTTGACGGCAACGAGGTCAGCCTTTTCGCCCCGCCGCCCGGCGATCCGCGCCGCGCAATCGCGCAGGACCGGTTGAAGGGTCTCAAGGATGCGGATGCGATCAATGCGCAGGATTGGAACGCCTCACTCAGCGACGAGCAATTCGAATGGTTGCGGACCGTTCTGGAAAAGGCGGATGCGGCGGGCGAAAAAGTGATCGTGCTGTGCCATTATCCCGTCTATCCGGAAAATGCCCACAACATGTGGGACGCGCCGCGCATCCTCGATCTCCTCCGCTCCCATCCGTCGGTTACCGCATGGTTCAACGGCCATAATCACGAGGGCAATTACGGCCTGCTGGGCACCACCCACTTCGTCAATTTCAAGGGCATGGTGGATACGCCCGACCAGAACACCTTCGCCATCGCCGATGTCTTTGCGGACCGGATCGTCATTCGCGGTTTCGGACGCGAGGAGAATAGGGTGCTGGAGTATTTGCGGTAGAAGTGCTGCTGTGCTTCGAGGCCAACACTCTCCACCCTCATTCCTGTGCTTGTCACAGGAATCCAGCCAGCCCAAGTCCTTGGGCTGAAAGGACTTCTTCCCGCCGCGCAGACGCGCGTCGACTGGATTCCTGTGACATCCTCGGGCTTGTTCCGGGGAACAGGAATGAGGGCGGTGGGGGTGACGCCGTCTGAGAGCTGTCAGCCAGCCGCCTCTCAGTCTCGCTCCCGTCCCACCTCTCCACCCAACTGGTTGCTCTGCCAGCCGCTCGTCCACAATTGCCGCAGCTTCTCACCTTCCAGCTTGAAGAAGCTGCCGGTCGTTTCGCAGTCCAGCACCCGGTCCGAACGGAAATTGCGGATCGCCTGCCGCAGCTCGCACCAGGCGACGATATTCACCGTCTCCGAATAATAGATCACCGCAATCGGCCGAACCCGTCGCTGCGTTTCCGCGCCGCTTTCGTCGCGATAGCGCATGTCCAGCCGTTCCTCATCGCGCACCGCCCGCCGGACCGTCGCAAGATCGATGCCGGCGGGGGCAGGCGCGATGCTGCCCCAGGCATGCAGGGCATTGGCGGAAAGTGTCTTCGACAGCGGTTCGGGCAGGGAGGCGGCGATCTTGTCGCTGACCTTTCTTGCGGCCTGCCGCAATCCGGTATCGCCGGTGCGGGCGACCATGGCGAGCGCCAGCACGATCGCCTCCGTCTCCTCGATGGAGAACATCAGCGGCGGCAGGTTGAAGCCGGGGCGCAGGATATAACCGACGCCGCGTTCCCCTTCGATCGGCACGCGCATGGTCTGAAGCGCTGCTATGTCGCGATAGACCGAGCGCGTGGTTACCTCCAGCGCCTCGGCAATGGTCTGCGCGGTGACCGGCCGGCGCGCCACCCGCAGGATCTGGATGATCTCGAACAGTCTCGATGCCTTGCGCATTGCCGTTTTCCCGGTGGATTTGCACATGCAACTGACACAACGCTGTCAGTTGCCCTTTCCTATAAATGAAAAAACACATTGAGAAACATGCGCTTTCCCCGATGTGTCGTGAACCGTTTTGGGAGATACTGACATGAGCTACGCCGAAAATCTCTGGCTTTTCTTTCTCGTCCTGTTCGGCATCATCATCCTGCCGGGCATGGATATGCTGTTCGTGCTGGCAAGCGCGCTGACGGGTGGCAGGAGAACCGGCCTTTCGGCCGCAAGCGGCATGAGCGCCGGCGGCATCGTGCATTCGCTTTATGGCGCGTTGGGCGTCGGCATGCTCGCGGCATGGATGCCGTCGCTGTTCCTGCCGCTTCTTGTCTTTGGCGCCGCCTATATGATCTGGATCGGCATCGGCCTGATGCGCAGCGCGATCGTCGTGAACGGCGACGAGGCCGAGGCAAGCGCTTCGGTCAGAAAAGCCTTCTGGCGGGCGGTGCTGACCTGTCTTTCCAATCCGAAGGCCTATCTCTTCATGATGGCGATCTATCCGCAATTCCTCAAACCGGCCTATGGGCCGATCTGGATGCAGGGGCTGGTGATGGGCGCGATGGTGGCGGTGACGCAGTTCACCGTCTATGGCGCGCTGGCGCTGACGGCGGATAGGAGCCGGGCATGGCTGGTTTCCTCGCCCGCCGCCACGATCTTCATCGGCCGCGCCGCCGGTTTCATGCTGATTGCCGCAGCGTTGCTGACGCTGTGGGAGGCCTTGTCTTAGGCTTCTGTTTTCACGATGGAATTCACCGCAATGTGACTTCTTTTCGCCATCGGGAAAGGGCATCCTCGCGCCGTTCCATCTAGCGCCCGGTGTCCCAGCCGGAATCAAGGAGAGTGCGCATGAAACTGAAAACCATCACGGCGGCCATGCTGTTCGGCTGTCTTTGCGCCGGAGCGGTCTACGCTGCCGGCGAAGTCGAAAAACGTGAAGGCTTGATGAAGCAGATCGGCGGCTCCATGGGTGCGCTCGCCGCCATCTCCAAGGGCGAAAAGCCCTTTGACGCCGATACCGTCAAGGCCGCCGTAACGACCATCAGCACCAATGCCAAGGCTTTCCCCGACCAGTTCCCCGCCGGCACCGAGACCGGCAGCGCGGCTGCTCCCGCCATCTGGGAAAATTTCGCGGACTTCAAGGCCAAGGCCGCCAAGCTCGGCACGGATGCGGACATGGTTCTCGCCAATCTCCCCACCGATCAGGCCGGCGTCGCCACCGCCATGAAGACGCTCGGCGCCGATTGCGGCACCTGCCACCAGACCTATCGTCTGAAGAAGTGATCGAATGATTCTGGAAACGCCGCTTCCCGGCGGCGTTTTCCCGGCGCGAAAGACGCCTGACCGGGTCAGGTGAGAATGGGGAGAGGGGTATGTCTTCCATCTGGACGAAACTCGTGGGCGGGGCCGTGGTCGCGGCCATTGCGGGCTACGGCATATTCGCCTGGGTCACTGCGCCTGAGCGGCAGGCGCCCAGCCACTGGGTGAGCCTTGGCGAGCCGGATCTCGCCAATGGCGAAACGCTGTTCTGGGCGGGCGGCTGCGCAAGCTGTCATGCCGCGCCCGATGCCAAGGGCGAGGGGCTGTTGACGCTTTCGGGCGGGCAGGCGCTGAAAAGCCCCTTCGGGACTTTTCATGTGCCCAATATTTCCTCCGATCCGCAGCATGGCATCGGCGGCTGGACGCTGGCGGAATTTGGCGATGCCATGACGCGCGGGGTGGGCAAGAACGGCGAACATCTCTACCCGTCCTTTCCCTATGCCTCCTATGCCCGCATGACGCAGAAGGACATCAACGATCTCTTCGGTTATCTGAAAGCCCTGCCGGCCAGCCAGAACGATGCGCCGGATCACGAGTTGCCGTTTCCTTTCAACCTGCGCATGGCGCTGGGCGGCTGGAAGTTCCTTTACTTCGATCCCTCGGCGCGGCCGCGCGTCGAGCTTGCCAATGCCAATGCCGAATTGCTGCGTGGCCAATATCTGGTGGAAGGACCCGGCCATTGCGGCGAATGCCACACGCCCCGTGATGCGCTCGGTGGCTTTGTGAAGGATCAGTGGCTGGCTGGCGGTCCCAATCCGGAGGGCGAGGGCCGCATTCCGGACATCACCCCCGGCTCGCAAAGCATCGGAAGCTGGGCCGAAGCCGATATTGCCAGCTATCTGGAAACCGGCTTCACCCCGGAATTCGACAGCGTCGGCGGCTCCATGGTCAAGGTGCAGCAGAACATGGCGCATCTGACGGCCGAAGACCGCGATGCGATTGCCGCCTATCTGAAGGCGATACCGGCGCGGTAGGGCCTGATACCTCTCCTCCGTCATCCTCGGGCTTGACCCGAGGATCCACCACCACGCCAGCCCATGGATCCTCGGGTCAAGCCCGAGGATGACGAACGAGAGGTGGGTAAGCGCCATTGACTCCCGACCCCGCCCATCGGATAACAATCCTGTGATGGTTCCTTCCGGACGTTCCGGAAGGTGAAAAGGGAACACGATAGGGAGCAATCCTCATTCGTGGCTGCCCCCGCAACTGTGAGCGGAGAGCCTGAAACGAAGTGCCACTGGCAGCCCTCTTGCCGGAAACCGCGGTTTCCAGGGCGAGGCTGATGCCGGGAAGGTGTTTCAGGTTTTGACCCGCAAGCCAGGAGACCTGCCATCACGGAAATGTCCATGCCGGCGGGGTGTCCGGAAGAGCGGAATGTCAGGGTGGCAAGATCAATGCTCCCTGTGTCAGTCTCGTATCCCCGTGGTGAAGTGTATCGCATGCGGTCCTGCGGCTTGTGCCGTTCGGTCGCGTCCAAGGGCGCGGGGTCGCGCCGGAGAGGGGTCACCATGTCCATCAACCAGAATACGGCCAATGCCGCCGTATCCGCAAAAACGGGCAGCTTCGCGCAATCGCTGACGGCGATCGTGCTGGGCCTGTTTGTCGTCGGTTTTGTCGGCTTTTCCCATGTGGAAGCCGTGCACAATGCCGCGCACGACACGCGCCATGCCAACGCCTTCCCCTGCCATTGAGGGGAAACGGCATGTCATCTTTTCGCAATATCGTCTTTACCGCCGTTCTCGTCGGTATTCTCGGCGGCTTCGCCGTGTCTGCCATGCAGGCGGTCAGTACCACGCCGCTCATCCTGCAGGCGGAAACCTATGAGAGCGCCGGCGAAGCGCCCCATAGCCATGATGCGCCGGCGCCCGGTGCCGCGGTTCCCGCCCATGAGCATAATGACGAAGCCTGGGCTCCGGCCGATGGTTTCGAGCGCACCGCCTATACCGTCGCCGCCAATGTGCTGACCGCTATCGGTTACGCGCTGGTGCTGACCGGTCTCATCTCGCTGCGCGGCACCAATACCGGCTGGCGTGAAGGCCTTCTCTGGGGCGTCGCCGGCTTTGCGGCCGTCATGCTCGCCCCGATGATCGGCCTGCCGCCGGAACTGCCGGGAAGCCCGGCCGCCGCGCTTGAGGCAAGGCAGATCTGGTGGCTCGCAACCGTTGCCGCAACCGCGGGCGGCATTGCGCTCATCGCCTTCCGCCGCGAACCCTGGGCGGTTCTGCTGGCGCTGGTGTTGATCGTCGCGCCCCATGTGGTGGGTGCGCCCCTGCCGCCGGAAGGCGAACATGCGCTGGCGCCGCTGCCGCTCGAGCGTCAGTTCATCGTCGCCGCCACCATCACCAGCTTCGTCTTCTGGGCCCTGATCGGCACGTTGAGCGCGTTTTTCCTGAAGCGCTTCCAGCAGGCTTGAAACCATGCAGGACGCAGCGCAATGGAGTGAGGAACTCGATGCGCTACGTTTTGCCGTTCCCGGTCACGGCGCTTTCTGCGCCGTGCACCGCCTTGCCTTCAAGGCGCTCCTTGGGGCAACACCGGGTCGCGAGGCGGCTCTCGCCTGTTTTCATGATCACGAGGCTGCCTTTATCGCTGCGGCGCTCAGCAAGATAAAACGTTCAAATTTGCCCGCCGGCCGCAGCCTGCATCTCAACAGCCGCGATATTCGCCGTGCGATCGCGGGTGAGGGCGATGCGTCGGCGGCGCGGGTGTGCCGGGTGCTTGATCGGCGGTAGTCATCGCTGTTCTCACCTCCGTCATCCCGGCCTTGAGCCGGGATCCAGTCAGCCCAAGTCCTTGGGCTGAAAAGACTCTTTTCGCCGCGCAGACGCGCGTCGGCTGGATTCCGGCTCAAGGCCGGAATGACGGAGAGAGCATATTAAAGACGGCAAAGGCCGGTCCGCCTCACCGGTGCTCCGCCGCAAAAACCTGAAGTTCCGCCTCGGCTTCCGGACCAAAGAGGCCGAGGTTTTTCAGAATTTCCACCGCGAAACTGACCGGCGCGCTGCCGGCCGCCGTGATGATGCCGCCATCGCTGACCGCTTTCGGCTGATCGCGATAAAGCGCCTCACCACGATAGGCCGGATAGGCCTTGTGCGATGCCAGCGCATTGCCGGTATGGGCGACATCGTTCAGCACCCCCGTGCCGCCGAGCGCGCTCGCCGCCGCGCAGATGCCGGCAACCAGCCGGTCCCTGTCGCGAAACCGCTTGACCAGCCCGCCAAGATCGACAGCCGTTCCCTTTTCCCAGCTGAGACCGCCGGGAATGACGAGCGCATCGATGTCAACGGGATCGAGCGCGTCATAGGATGTGTCCGGTGTCACCTTCAGCCCGCCCATCGAGGTCACCGGCCTGCCATCAGGCGTGGCGTGCACGATCTCGACGCCGAGATAGCTGCGCGCTGCCGCAGCAAGCAGCGCCGGCTCCCAGTCCGCAAAATCCTGCGCCAGCGCAATGGCGATCCGTGTCATGGCCGTCTCCGTCGGTTTTAATCAGGCGATGGACTGCATGTAGCGCATGCCGGTGACCGGCCGGGGCGCGAAATCCATGTTTTCGTAGAAACGATGCGCCGCCACATTGCCTGTTGTGGCGCTGACGGAAAGATAGTCGCAGCCCAGCCGCTTGGCGATATCGCGGGCGCGGGACACCAGATGCTGGCCCGTGCCATGGCCGCGATGGCCATCGCGCACGAAAAGATGATGCAATTCCATGCCGCGCCGGCCTTCCTGCGCCCTGTAGAGCGGCAGAAGCAGGGCGTAACCGATCAGCGCGCCATCGGCTTCAGCCACCAGCCCATGCACCCAGGGAAGCGGCCCGAACAGGTCGCGTTCCAGCTTGGCCGGCGTGATCGCGGCCGCATCGCCATGGTAGGAGGCAAGCAGCGTGATCATCTCGTTGAGTTCGGGCAGATCGGTCTTGCGCGCGCCGCGAATGATGACGACGGGCGGTCTTTCCAGTGTAAGGGAGCTATCTTCGGTCATTTTTTCGGTCCTTTGGTCTTATCGGTGCCGTCAGGACGTTTGAAAACAACAAAGCCGCCTGACGGCGGCTTGTTGACAATATGATCTGTCGAGCCGCCCTTAAAGGTAGGCCCAAAAGTACGAGCAGGAGATGGGTGCGCGTTCGTTGATCATGGGACATGCAATGCGCCCGAATCCGTAATCTGTCAAGCGGGTCAATTCGCAAATCGCGCGATTGCCGACAGGATGGCATCTTTCATTCCCGCATCGCCCGTTGAATGACCGGCGCCATCAATGGCAATCAATTCGCTATCCGGCCATGCCGCAGCCAGTTCGTAAGCGGTGACGGGCGGGCCCTGCAAATCGCGCATGCCCTGAATGAGTATGCCGGGAACGCCGGCCAGACTGCCGGCATTGCGCAGAAGCGCTCCATCGTCCAGCCAGGCTGCATGGTGGAAATAATGGGTGCAGAGACGGGCGCGGGCGAGAATGTAATCGTCTTCGCGCCATTTTTCCGGAAAGACCGAAAGGCCCCCGGCACTGATCGAGCCTGCCTCCCATAAATGCCACTCAAAGGAGGCCGCAGCGCGTACGGCCGGGTCGGGATCGTTGAGAAGCCCGCGATAGGCGCCGACGGGGTCTTCCCTGGACATGTGATCCGGAATCGCAGCGATGAAGCGCTGCCATTGCTGCGGCAGAAACATTGCCAGCCCCTTGTACAGCCAGTCGATTTCCCGCTGCCGGGTGGTGGTGACACCCGCCAGCACCATGCCGCGCACGCGCTTGGTGTGACGCTGCGCGTAAGCGAGAGCGAGTGTGGCCCCCCATGAACTGCCGTAGACCAGCCACTCGTCCGCCCCGAGCGTGGAGCGAATGACCTCCATGTCATCGATCAGATGATGCGTGGTGTTGTGCGCAAGGCTATGGGCGGCGTTCGGCGTGCTTTTGCCGCAGCCACGCTGGTCGAACTGGATGATGCGGAAAATGGCAGGATCGAAGTAACGCCGCGCCGTCGACGATAGCCCTGAGCCGGGGCCGCCATGCAGCAGGACGGCAGGCCGTCCGGCCGGATTGCCCGCAATCGTCACGTGCAGCCTGTGGCCTTCGGAAACATCAAGGAAAATGGTGTCGAACGGCGTGATTTCGGGAAAGAGTTCGGCCATCCGGCATCCCTTTTTTCAGGCAGGTACGAGGCGCATACAGGGGTCGGATGACAGTTGAATGTCAGCGTCGTTCCCTGTTGACGCTCAATGCTCACCTTCGCACATGCCGTGGTTGGAGAGTGCGCGGATGACGTAACAGTCCTCGATGGAATGGCCGTGGCAATGGGAGACGATGCGCTCCAGCTCGTGCTCCAGCTTCTTCAGGCTGGCGATCTTTTCGCGCACATGGGCAAGATGCTCGGCGGCGATGCGGTCCGCGCCTTCGCAGGGCATCTGCCGGTGCTGGCTGAGCGCGATCAGCTCGCGGATGGCGTCGATATTCAGCCCGAGATCGCGGGCATGGCGGATGAAGGCCAGCCTTTCGAGGTCGGACTTTTCGTAACGGCGCTGGTTGCCGTCCGAGCGGTCGGCCTCGCGGATGAGACCCATCTGCTCGTAATAACGGATCGTCGGCACCTTGACGCCGGTGCGCTTGGACAGTTCACCGATGGACAGCATGACTTTCTCCATATCTCGGGCAACGGCGGCAGAACGGGGTGGTTCCGCCGTTCAGGCTCCGATGCTCTAGTCTCTAGAGATATGGCTTTTCAGCCCGCCATTCAATGGGTTTCAGGCGGCTTCATCCACACCAAGCGCCTGGGCGAGCGCCTTGAGGACATCATTCTCGATGCTGGATGCGGTTTCCGGCTGTGCCGATGCGGCCATGTCGCCCATTCCCAGAGCAGGTGTTGTCGTGGAAGCGCCGCTGTCGAGGTTCCAGAGCGCTGTGGCGAGGCCGGCGGAAAGGCTGGCGGCGGCCGGCGCGACGGCCGTGGCAACGCTTTCGACGCTCGAAATGGTGCGATGCGCGGCGCGCGTCAGCTCCAGTAGGGCTTCGGTGGTGGAGTGGGTTTCCTTGCCCTTTGCCGGCTCAAGGTTCCGGATCGGAGTGGGATAATAGCTGCTGATGCTTGCTGCGATAGTCGTCATGACTGAGTCCCCTAAGTTTCATGGGGTATTTTTAAGGGCCGAAACATTCGCGAGGATTGCGTCGCACGGGGCTTGAACGGAAAATTCACGCAATATACTATACCCCCCTATAGTATATGAGGTCCCCATGTCCCATACGATCCGCAACAAGGAGAAGCTTCTGGCCCGCATCCGCCGCCTGAAAGGGCAGATGGAGGCCGTGGAGCGCGCGCTTGATGATGCCAAGCCCTGCGGCGAGGTGTTGCAATTGCTTGCCTCGGTGCGCGGCGCGCTTTCCGGCCTGACCGGGGAGGTGATGCAGGAGCATCTGCACGAGCATGTGGTGCATGCCGAAAACGAAGACGAGCGGGCGCGGGCGGCGGAAGAGCTGGCCCAGGTGCTGAAGACCTACATCCGGTAAAATCGAACAGGATTAGCGACATGACGACGACATCCGAACACCGTGCAGCAGCCGGTCACGACCATGTTTTCCTTGGCAGGAACCATGAGCGCAATGAAAGACGCGTCTGGATGGTCATTGCGCTGACCGCGGCCATGATGGTGGCCGAGATCGTTGCCGGCCACTGGTATGGCTCCATGGCGCTGACGGCGGATGGCTGGCACATGTCCACCCATGCCGGCGCGATGCTGATTTCAGCGCTCGCCTATCTCTATGCACGCCGCGAGGCGCGCAACCCGCGCTTCACCTTCGGCACCGGCAAATTCGGCGATCTGGCGGGTTTTGCCAGCGCCATCGTACTGGCGGTGGTGGCACTGCTGATTGCGGTGGAAAGCGCGATGCGCCTCATCAATCCCGTTGAAATCGACTTCAACCAGGCGATCCTCGTCGCCATCATCGGCCTTGCCGTCAATCTTCTCAGCGCCGTGCTTTTGAAGGATGATCATCACCACGATCATGGCCACGGCCATGGTCACGCCCACGGCTCGCATGCCCATCACGATCATGGTTCCCACGCCGGTCACCACGCGGAGCATGGGGCAAAGGGCGGCCGGGACAATAATCTGCGCGCGGCCTATCTGCACGTGCTGGCGGATGCGCTGACTTCGGTTCTCGCCATCGTCGCGCTGCTGCTTGGCAAATGGAACGGCTGGTCGTTCCTCGATCCGTTGATGGGCATCGTTGGCGGTCTGGTCATCGCCCGCTGGTCATGGGGCCTGATCCGCTCCACGGCGACGACCCTGCTGGATGCGCTGCCGCAGGCGGAGGATTTGCCGCAGGAAATCCGTGAAAGCGTGGAAACGGAAGAGGACCGCATCACCGACCTGCATGTCTGGCAGGTAGGGCCGGGACATCACGCCGCCATTGTGGCGATCCATTCGCAGGCGCCGAAAGCGCCGGCTTTTTATAAGCAGAAACTTGCCGCCATACATGAACTCTCGCATGTGACGGTGGAAGTCAGCCCGGCAAGGGGCTGATCGGAATCGTTTATTCGGTATATTCCGAATAGGCGCTGCGCACCCATTCCACCTCGGCTTCCGCCTTGTCCTCGGGGGAAGCCGCGGCCGCATCCTGATAAGCGGGCGCGCTGCCATTGCCGACGGCCCACAGCACATTGGCCAGCGACTGCGAAAGAATGGTGCTGGAAACGGTGGGATTGCCGGGGCCGCGTTTCACGGCCTGCTCTTCCGGCGCAGCCTGTGCGCTGCCGGCTTTTTCGATGTCGCGGATGCGACCCTGATAATTATATCCGCCAATATTGCTTTCGATCTGCATGTCGGTGATTCCGCGTTCAAAAGTTAACGAATGGTTAACGGCGGCGACTTGCCTGAAACTTGCGCTTGCTGCGCTGCAGCGACCGCCAAGGGTTGACAGCCGGCGAAGTAGTGCTTCGTTTTTGCATGGGGAACGGGGGCGTGCGAGGATGCAGCAGCCGTTTATATACGAGACGAGGCAGGATCGCATGGGTGCCGAAAGGCCTGCCTCACATTCCACGTCATCCTCGCCCTTGAGGCGAGGATCCATCACCTGCGGTGATTTGGAGAAAGAGTGGATCCTCGCCTCAAGGGCGAGGATGACGGCGGAGAGTTTTAGAACTTCATAGACCGGATCAAGCGGATCACGCCGTTTCCTTCTCCACCGGAGCAACGGGCTCCCGCACCTTCTCCGGTTTATCCGTCGCCTTCACCTCCACCTCTTGCGAGGTGTCCGCCTCCTGCGGCGCGGGCGTCACCATGGCGGCCACCAGCGTGTCGAGGCCGATGCTGCCGACCGGCTTGCCGTCCTCGTCCACCACATGGGCCTGCGTCTCATTGGCTTCCGACATGTCGCGGGCAATGGTTTCCAGCGTCGCGTTCTCAGGCACCGGCATGCCCTCGGGGCGGCTTTCGAGCGGCTCCATGACGGTGGTCGCCTGCAGCACGCGGCCGCGATTGACGTCGCGCACAAAGTCGGTGACGTAACCATCGGCCGGCGAGAGGATGATGCTCTGACCGTCGCCCTGCTGCACCACTTCGCCGTCCTTCAGGATAGCGATATGGTCGCCGAGCCTGAGCGCCTCGTCCAGATCGTGGGTGATGAACACCACGGTCTTTTTCAGCTCCTGCTGCAGATCGAGCAGCATGGTCTGCATGTCGACGCGGATCAGCGGATCGAGCGCCGAATAGGCCTCGTCCATCAGGAGAATATCGGCGTCATTGGCAAGCGCCCGGGCAAGGCCCACACGCTGCTGCATGCCGCCGGAAAGCTGGTTCGGATAATAATCCTCGTAACCGGCAAGGCCGACACGCTCCAGCCAGTAACGGCCCTTTTCTTCGCTTTCCTTGCGCGGCACGCCCTGGATATCGAGGCCGTAGACGCTGTTTTCCAGCACGGTGCGGTGCGGCAGCAGCCCGAATTTCTGGAACACCATCGCCGTCTTGTGGCGGCGGAACTTCCTGAGCGCCGAGGTGCTCATGCCGCAGATATCCTCGCCGTCATACAAAACCTCGCCGGCGGTCGGGTCGATCAGCCGGTTGATGTGGCGGATGAGCGTCGACTTGCCGGAGCCGGAAAGCCCCATGACGACGGTGATCTTGCCGCCCGGCATGGTGATGTTGATGTTGTTGAGGCCAAGCACGTGGTTGTGTTTGTCGTTCAGCTCCACCTTGTCCATGCCGGATCGCACCGCTTCGAGATATTTCTCGGGATGCTTGCCGAAGATCTTGTAAAGGTTGCGGATTTCGATGCTTTTAGCCATGGGAGACCTCGCGGTATTTCTGCAGGCGCTTGCCAAAAGCCTGGCTCGCCCGGTCGAACATGATGGCGATGGCGACCAGAGCGAAACCGTTCAGGAAGCCCACCGTGAAGAACTGGTTGTTGATGGCCTGCAGCACGTTCTTGCCGAGCCCGCCGACACCGACCATGGAGGCGACGACGACCATGGCGAGCGCCATCATGATGGTCTGGTTGATGCCGGTCATGATGGTGGGCAGCGCCAGCGGCAGTTGCACGTTGAACAGCTTCTGGCCATTGGAGGAGCCGAAGGCATCGGCCGCCTCCAGCACTTCGCGATCAACGAGGCGAATGCCGAGACTGGTCAGGCGAATGACGGGCGGAATGGCATAGATCACCACTGCGATCAGGCCCGGAACCTTGCCGATGCCGAAAATCACCACCACGGGGATGAGATAAACGAAGCTGGGCAGGGTCTGCATCACGTCGAGCACGGGATTGATGAGGCGTTGCAGGCGTTCGGAACGACCCATCAGGATGCCGAGCGGCAGGCCGATGACGATGGCGATCAGGGTGGCGATGGCGACGATGGAGAGCGTCGTCATGGCGTCGCGCCAGAGGCCGACGGCGCCGATCATCAGCAGCGACGCCGCCGTGCCCGCCGTGATCCTGATGCTGCGCCCGGCCAGATGCACGATGGCGAGAATGACCAGCATCGTGATGATCCAGGGTGTCTGGATGAACAGCCGTTCCGAGGCGTTGAGGAAGAGCTGCAGCGGATGCACAATGACGTCAATCGCATCGCCGTAATTGCGCACGATGTCGCGAAAACCATCATCGATGGTCTTGCGTGCCACACGCATCGTGGAGTTGTCGATGGCCGGGAACTTGCAGAGCATGTCCGGTAGGTAAGTGCAGAGGGCCATTATTGTTGTTTTCCCTTTGGGTTTTGGGGCGGTGAAGGTCGGTGCGCGGGGCACCCCCCTCTGTCCTGCCGGACATCTCCCCCTCAAGGGGGGAGATCGACAAGCGGCGAGGTATCGCCCATCAAACAGGTTGCGGATTTGTGAGAAGGATGCGCCCTGCCGATCTCCCCCCCTTGAGGGGGAGATGCCCGGCAGGGCAGAGGGGGGTAAGCGGCTTGCGCCGACTCCCCATCAACCAATCACATCGAAGCCTTGATCTTCTCCGCCACCTCGGCCGGAACCCACTTCGTCCAGATGTCCTCGTGGTTCTCGAGGAAATATTCCGCGCCATCCTCGTTGGTGCCCTGGTTCTCATCCATCCAGGCGAGGATTTTGGCGACCATCTTGTTGTCCCAGTTGCGGGCCTTGATGTAGTCCATCGTCACCCCGGCCTTGCCTTCGAAATCCTTGGTGATGACGGTAAAGACATCGGCCACCGGATAGGCGTTGACCTTGGGATCGGCGCAATCGACCTTGGCGGTGCACTCGTCGAAATGGGCGCGGTCGAGTTCGACGCCGTCATCCAGCTTCACCATCTCGTATTTGCCGAGAATGGCGGTGGGCGACCAATAATAACCGAGCCAGCCCTGCTTCTTTTCGAATGCATTGGCGATCGAGCCATCGAGGCCGGCGGCGGAGCCGGTATCGACCAGCGTGAAGCCCTTTTTGTCGCCTTCGCGTGCCTTGTAGAGATTGGTGGTGGTCACCTGGCAGTTCCAGCCGGAGGGGCAATTGTGCACGGCGCCCTTGCTGGCGTCCTCCGGGGCGGGGAAGAGCTCGGGATGTTTCAGCGCATCCTCGACGGTCTTGATATCGGGGTGTTCATCGGCGATGAATTTCGGGATCCACCAGCCTTCGATACCGCCTTCGGAAAGAATTTTCGATGCTTCGATCATGCGGCCGTCCTTGACGGCGGCGTCGAGCGGCTCGCGCACCGCATTCACCCACAATTCGGGCGCCATGTCCGGCTGGCCCTTTTCGTTCATGGAGGCGAAGGTCGGCATGGTATCGCCGCTGACGACATTGACCGTGCAGTCATAGCCGTTTTCCATGATGAACTTGTCGACGTAAGCCGCGACACCGGCGGATGCCCAGTTCATTTCGGCAATCGTGATGCTGCCGCAGCTATCGGCGGCATTGGCGGAAGATGCTGCACCGGCAGCGATGGTAAAGCCCGTTACGAGAATGGTCGAGGCGAGGAGTTTCTTCATGTGTAAGACCCCCAAGTCTGATGCAGTGTTTTCAATTGGCAAAGCGGGAGCACTGCAAAGCCCGGATTGCCAAGGGCGAACTGACATGGCGCGTGGAAAAGCCGAAAAAAGACGGCAGGAAGAATATCCGCAGAACACGCTGCGGCACTGCCGCAGGAAGAGCGGCGAAAAGGCGCATGAATATGTCAACGACCGGCATAATACGGCCAAAAAGTGATATTGCAACGCAAAATGGCGCATCGCAGCCATGCGTTCGATTTTCGGAACATTTTTTCATGTGACGTAATACATGAAATGTATTTGAGATTTACTCTAGTCTATTGTGATTTTTAGTAATGCGAAATAAAAATCCACACATCAGCAAAGTGAAGTTAAAAGAAAATCAAGCGATGCGTTTTTGTGGAAAAAATATTCAGAAAGAGGTTTTTTGAAGGTATTTTCATACTGTTTTGGTTCGGGCGGCGGCTCTGTCGCCGCCCGTTTCGCAATCAGGGTCTCACACGGCATCCCTGCCGGCCACCTTCAGCGCGAAGGCATATTCGAAGGCGATCTCTTCCAGCCGCTGGAAACGGCCGGACTTGCCGCCATGGCCCGCCGCCATGTTGGTTTTCAGCAGGATGGGTGCTTCTCCCGTCGTCTTTTCGCGCAGCTTCGCCACCCATTTGGTCGGTTCCCAATAGGTCACGCGCGGGTCGGTCAGGCCGGATAGCGCCAGAATCGGCGGGTAAGGCTTCGCACCGACATTGTCATAGGGGCTATAGGCGGCGATCCACTGATACTCCTCCGCCGATTCCAGCGGATTGCCCCATTCCGGCCATTCGGGCGGGGTGAGCGGCAAAGTGTCATCGAGCATGGTGGTCAGCACGTCCACGAAGGGAACGGCGGCGATGATGCCGGCGAATTTCTCCGGTGCCATATTGGCAACGGCCCCCATCAACATGCCGCCGGCCGAGCCGCCTTCGGCGATGATGCCCTGATAGGAGGTGAAGCCTTCCTGAACCAGATGATCGGCAGCGGCGATGAAATCCTTGAAGGTGTTCTGCTTGTGCTCCATCTTGCCGGTTTCGTACCATTCGAAACCCTTGTCCTTACCGCCGCGAATATGGGCGACGGCATAGACGAAACCACGGTCGGCGAGCGACAGCGTGGTGGTGGAGAAGGAGGCGGGAATGGTGATGCCGTAAGCGCCATAACCATAAAGCAGGCAGGGGGCGGAACCGTCAAGCGCCACATCCTTGCGGTAAAGCAGCGAGACCGGCACCAGTTCGCCATCATGGGCGGGCGCCATGATGCGGCGCGTGATGTAATCATCAGGATTGTGGCCCGAGGGTACTTCCTGCGTCTTCAGAAGCGTCCGCTCGCGCGTCACCATGTCGTAATCGAACAATTGGCTCGGCGTCGTCATCGAGGAATAGGAGAAGCGGATGACATCGGTGTCATATTCTGCCGCGCCATGCAGCCCGAGCGAATAGGCCTCTTCGGCAAAGGCGATGGAATGTTCCTCGCCGCTGCGGCGGTCGCGTATGACGATGCGCGGCAGGCCGTCACGGCGTTCCAGCCAGATCAGGTGGCGGGCATAGGCATCGACGGAGAGGATGAGACGGCCCGGCTCATGCGGCACGACTTCTTTCCAGTTTTCCTTGCCCGGTGCGGTAACCGGCGCTTCGACAATGCGGAAATCCTTGGCGTCGCCATCATTGGTGAGGATGAAGAAGACGTCGCCGCCTTCGCACATCGAATATTCGATGCCCTCTTCGCGCTCCGCCACCACCTTCGGCTCGGCCGTCAGGTCGCTGGTGGAGAGAATACGATATTCGCTGGTCTCGTGGTCGTGAATGTCGATGAAGATGAAATCGTCGAGCACCGACGCACCGACGCCCATGAAGAAACCGGGGTCCTTTTCCTCATAAACCAGCCGGTCGGCCGATTGCGGCTCGCCGATAATGTGGTGGAAGACTTTCGAGGGGCGGTGGTTCTCGTCCTGCAGCGTGTAGAAAAAGCTCTTGCCGTCCGGCGCCCAGGCCCCGCCGCCGCCGGTATTTTCGACGATATCGGCAAGGTCCTCGCCGGTCTCAAGGTCGCGGATGCGCAGGGTGAAATATTCCGAGCCCTTGTCATCGTAACCCCAGATGCCGTGACTGTGATCGGAAGACTGGTCGAGACCGGACAGGCGGAAATAATCCTTGCCCTCGGCTTCCTTGTCGCCGTTCAGCAGCACCTGTTTTTCGCCGCCATCGCGCGGCGTGCGGAAATAATGCGGCTGCTCCCCGCCGGTCACGAACAATGTGCCATAGGCATAGGGGCCGTCCCTGACCGGAACGGAGGAATCATCCTGCTTGATGCGGCCCTTCATTTCCTCGAACAGCTTTTCCTGAAGCGCCTTGGTGTCGCCCATCGCGGCTTCCATATAGGCGTTTTCCGCCTCCAGATGGGCGCGGATGGCGGGGTCGAGAATGGAGGTGTCCTTGAACATGGCCTGCCAGTTATCGGCCCGGAACCATGCGTAATCGTCGGTGCGGGTAATGCCGTGATGCGTGTCCTGAACGGGCCGTTTTTCGGCGGTCGGGGCAGCGGGGAGATTCTTGAAAATCGGCAAGGGAAACTCGCTTTCCTGTAAAAATTCTTGGGCGGCACCAAGATGTAGAGTGCGGCTTGCAGCCGATCAAGTTTCAAATCTCCACAGGCGGAATGCAGCTCGGGCACAATTTCGTCAGCTTTCGATCACATTTTGGCAATATCCGGCAAATCAGCGATGATGGATGCAGGCCGTTCGGCCCGCCGCCCACCACAAGAACAAACGAAAAAACTGACAGGATCCCATGCGAAAGCTTCTTCCCGCTGCCCTTTCTGCCTTTTTCCTTGGCTTGCAGACCGTCACACCCGCTTTCGCGATCGATGCCAGCGTCATGCGGCAGTTGAACGCGCTTGCCCCCGAGGAGCGGCTGGAACAGCGCTGCGACATCGAGGCGATGGAAAGGATAGCGACCGAGCAGAAGGGCATGCGGCCGGACAAGGTCATCGCCTATACTTTTGGCGATCCCGAGGTGGGCAAGAACTCCATCAAGGCGCCGGGCGCGGTCTTCAGAAGTTCGGGCGAATGGTACAAGCTCAAATACAAGTGCCAGCTGAAGAGCGACAGTCTCAGCATCCAGTCCTTTGATTACCGCGTCGGCGACAGGATTCCCGAAGAGCAGTGGAAGAAGTTGTATCTTTATGACTGAGCACGGAATTTTTCGATTTCAGGCCGGCGTTTAGCCGCCGCTTTGTTGCCGCGTCGTCAACGGCTCTGTAACCCTGACTTCCGATCGAAGTGAGGGACATAAACATGGCGACACGATTCAAGGGACTTTCTGCTTTTCCGATCACGCCGGCCGATGAGACCGGGCGGGTGGATGTTGAGGCTTTTTCCGCCCTGATCGAGCGGCTGGATGCGGCGGCGGTCGATTCCATCGGCATTCTCGGCAGCACCGGCATCTACATGTATCTCACGCGCGAAGAGCGGCGTCGCGCCGTCGAGGCAGCCGCCGCGATCCTCAAGGGCAGGCGCATCCTGATGGCTGGCGTCGGCGCGTTGCGCACCGATGAGGCCGTGGCGCTGGCGAAGGATGCGGAAGCGGCCGGCGCCGATGCGCTGTTGCTCGCGCCCGTCTCTTACACGCCGCTGACCCAGGAAGAGGCCTATCACCATTTCGCCGCCGTGGCGGGCGCAACGGCGCTGCCGCTTGCCATCTACAACAACCCGACGACCACCCGCTTTGCCTTCAGCGACGAGCTTCTGGTGCGGCTCGCCTATATCCCCAATATCCGCGCCATCAAGATGCCGCTGCCGGCCGATTCCGATTATGCGGGTGAGCTTGCACGGCTGCGCCCCAAGCTGTCGGATGATTTCGCCATCGGTTACAGTGGCGACTGGGGCTGCGCCGACGCCACGCTTGCCGGCGGCGACACCTGGTACAGCGTGGTTGCCGGCCTGCTGCCGGTTCCAGCCCTGCGGCTGATGCGGGCGGCTCAGGCCGGCATTGGGGAGGAGGTAAAAAGGCTCGATGCGGCCTTCCAGCCGCTCTGGACGCTGTTTAAGGAATTCGGCAGCATCCGGGTCGTTTATGCCGCCGCCAATATCCTGTCGCTCACCGTCAGCGAACCGCCCCGGCCGATTCTGCCGCTCACCAGTGCGGAACGCCAGCGGGTAGAAGAGGCGCTGGAGGCGCTCTCCGCGCTGGAAACCGCGCCTTAATTCGGGCGCTTTGCAGGCGGATTGCCACGTCCTTACACTTCGGAAAACCAAAAATGCTGCGTCGCCTGTTCATTGCCGCCCTGTTTTTCTCCGCCTCATCCGCCGCCTTTGCGGGAACGGGCCTTGTCGAGCCGTCGCTGAAAATGACGCCGCAGCATGACGGCAAGGTGCGGGTGGCGATGACGCTCGATGCCTGCATGGGCAAGACCGACCACCGCATTCTCGATACGCTGGTGCGTGAACGCATCCCCGCGACAATCTTCGTCACCGCCCGCTGGCTGAAGCACAATGGCGAGGCACTCGCCGTGCTGATGGCCCATCCGGATCTGTTCGAAATCGAAAACCACGGCGAAAACCATGTGCCGGCGGTGGACAAGCCGGTTTCCATCTATGGCATCGCCGCTGCCGGATCCGAAGCGGCGGTCGAGCAGGAGGTGGAAGGCGGCCGTCAGGCGATCGTCGCCGCCACCGGCCTCCAGCCGCAATGGTTCCGTGGTGCGACAGCTAAATACACCAAGTCATCCATGGCTACCATCAACCGGCTCGGCATGCGGGTGGCGGGTTATTCCGTCAATGGCGATGGCGGCTCGCTGCTGGGTGCGGCCGCGACGGCAAAACACATCGCGGCGGCGAAGGATGGCGATGTCATCATCTCCCACATCAACCAGCCCACCCATGAGGCGGGCGAGGGCGTGGTGAAGGGCCTTATGGCGCTGAAGGCGCGCGGCGTAATTTTCGCGCGGCTGGACGACCCTTCCTTCGCGCCGCCGGGGAATTAAAGGGGAAGGTTGCCGCCCGTTTCTTCTCCCCGCCGGGGAGAAGATGCCCCGAAGGGGCAGATGAGGGGGCAAGCTCCCCGCATCTCTCCACCGTCGCCCCTTCATCCGGCGCTGCGCGCCACCTTCTCCCCGGCGGGGAGAAGAAATATGCCGCACCGGCTTGGCCAAACGGCGCGGACGAAACGAGCCGACAAATCCCCCACATCCATGCCCGTTTTTCGGCGGCATGCCGCTCGAAATTGCGCTAGCATCCCCCCATGATGCTGTTCAAACGCCCCGACACCGAAACGCTCTATTCCGCCCTTGTGAACAAGGACCCCGCCTATGAAGGCGTGGCCTATGTCTGTGTGACCTCCACCAAGATTTTTTGCCGCTTCACCTGCACGGCGCGCAAACCGAAGATCGAGAACTGCCGGTTCCGCGAGACCATCGCCGAATGCCTGGAGGCGGGTTTCCGCCCCTGCAAGCGCTGCAAGCCGATGTTGTCCTACGGCACCGCGGATGAAACCGTCACCTCGCTGCTGACGGCGCTGGAAAACGACCCCGCCCGCCGCTGGCGCGAGGAGGATGTCGTGGCGCTCGGCCATGATCCATCCACCGTGCGCCGCACGTTCAAGCGCCGTTTCGGCATGAGCTTTCTGGAAATCGCCAGATTGCGGCGGGTAGGCGGCGCTGCGGAAAGCATCGCTTCCGGCGAAGCGGTGATCGGCGCGCAGATCGATGCCGGCTACGAATCCGGCAGCGGCTTCCGCGCCGCCATCAACCAGTTCTTCGGCGCCTCGCCTGCCGCGATGAAAGGCAAGGGGTTTTTGAAGGGTGACTGGATCGATACGCCGATCGGCCCGATGCTCGCCGTCGCCGACGATCATGCCCTGCACCTCCTCGAATTCGCCGACCGGCCGGCGCTTGCCGCCGAACTGAAACGGCTGAAGACGTGCACCGGCGCGGATATGGTGCTCGGCCGGACGGCGGTGACCGGCCAGATCGAAGCGGAACTCAAGGCCTATTTCGCCGGGCATTCGGCCGCCTTCGAAACCCGGCTTGCCGGTCACGGCACGCCCTTCGAGCGCGATGTCTGGCGCAGCCTGCGGGAAATCCCGACGGGCGAGGTCGTCAGCTATTCCGCGCTCGCAACCACCATGGAAAGATCGTCGGCCGTGCGTGCGGTGGCCCGCGCCAATGGTGCCAACCAGATCGCCATCGTCGTGCCGTGCCACCGTGTGCTGGGTGCGGATGGCAGCCTCACCGGCTATGGTGGAGGCCTGTGGCGGAAGAAATGGCTGATCGAGCACGAGCGCCGCATGGCGAGCGAGCAGGGGAAGGCGCAGGCGCAGGGAATGCCGCTGGCTTCCTGAGCGGCCTGGCTGTTGGTTTTCAGGAGGTTGTTCATTGGTAGTGGGGCGGGGTGCGCGGAGCTTTACCCCCCTCTGCCCTGCCGGGCATCTCCCCCTCAAGGGGGGAGATCAGCAAGCGGCGCTACCGCCGCTTCATTCGCAAAGGTTGAGATGGGCGGGACCTATCCGCGCGTCGATCTCCCCCCTTGAGGGGGAGATGCCCGGCAGGGCAGAGGGGGGTAAACCCCACGCGCCCTCCGCCCACCGTCAACGGACAATCCCCTGAAAGCTCACATCTGGAGCGGTTTCGGCCGGAAAGCCGGCGTTCAATCCGGTAGATTGGGCACCACCCGGCGCGAGGGAAACAGCTCCCGCGTCACCGTCATCGCGATCAGCGAAAGCGGCAGCGCCAGCATGGCGCCCGCAGCGCCCCACATCCACGTCCAGAAGATGATCATCACGAAGACGAGGAAGGGGTTGATCTCCATGTTGCGGCCCACGACAGCCGGAAAGGCGAGGTTTTCCATCAGCAGGTGAATGGTGAAGAAGATCGCCGCCGGCAGAAGCGCCAGAATGATATTGTCATGGGTGATGATACCGGCCACCGTCAGCGAAATCGTCATGGCGGTGATGCCGAGAAACGGCACGAAGCTGGAGAGGAAGGCGAACAGCCCCCAAAGCAGCGGCATGGCGAGCCCGCCGAAATAGGCGATGACCACCATCGTCACGCCAAGCCCGGCATAGATCAGCGCCGCCGTGGCGAAATAGGTGCCGAGCACCTCTTCCACCGAGCCGATGATGCGGATGGTGCGAAGCCGCTGGTGGCGGGCCGGAAAGGCCATGATGATCGCCTTGCGCAGTCTTAAGCGGCTATAGAGAAACATCAGCAGGGCTGCGAGAAAGATCAGGCCCTGAATGACGGCGGGGGTGATGTTGGAGCCGAGCACGGAGATGATTTCGCCGCTGCGGGAAATCAGCGATTCCATCGACATCGACCCCATGCTGAAACTCGCCGCCGAAATATTCAGCCATCGTAGACTTTGCAGATAGGGCAGGAAACGGTCGATGCTGCGCTCCACCAGCGCCGGGCCTTCCGAAGCAAGGAGCGAGAGCGGTTCGGTGAGCGAATTGATGACGAAGAACATCACCGCCGCCACGAGACTCGACAGAATGAGCGCGACGCCAAAACCGGGAATGCCATAGGAGCCGAGTTTTTCGGCGGCGATGCCGAGGATCATGCCGACCACGATGGCCATCACCACCGGAATGAGAATGAGCGACAATTCGTGGATGACCGCCATCAGCATGATGAGGAAGATGCCGATCACCGACCAGGCGACCACCACATCGAGAGCTTCGCGGCCAAGCGGTTGCTGGCTGCGCGCATCGTCGCGGCGCGATGTGGATGGCGGGGCCTCCAGCGGGTCCGCCCTTTTTGCCGGAACGCTTCCGGTCGTGGCCCCGGCGGTGGCGGCCAAACTGCCGGTCTTGTCCGGTCTGGCATTTTCATTCATCGAACGGTCCCCCAATCAGGTGACAAACGTTCGAGAAATGTGGCGGTTCCGGGGCGGCAGAAATTTCTGCCGCCCCTTTTTGCGTTTATGCGGAAAGCTTTAGCCCGATGCCCCATGGATCTTTGAGGACAATGCCGTCAGCCTGCCGTTCGGTGGCGATTTCCAGACGGTCGAGTGCGGCAACCGCCTTGTCGAGCGCCGCAGCCTCGTTGAATGTCAGCGAATAGCCGGAAAGGCCGGTCATATTGTCCTTGCGGGCGGCAGCGCCCCGGCTGTTCCAGATATTGGCGGCGACGTGGTGGTGATAGGCCCCGGAGCCGAAGAAGCTCGCACCCGGATAACGCGCCATGATCTTCAGCCCGAGCACATCCTGATAAAACTCATCCGCCTGCGGAATATTGCCGACCTGCAGGTGGATATGGCCGATGGCCGTCCCTTCCGCCGCACCGGTAAAGGCCGTCTTCGGCGCGCTGTCGTAAAGCGCCTGAAGGTTGAGGCTAAGGGTGGCCATGTCAACCGTGCCATCGGGCTGGTAGGTCCATTCGTCAGGTGAACGGTCGCGATAGACCTCGATGCCGTTGCCTTCCGGGTCGGCGAGATAGATCGCCTCGCTCACCAGATGGTCGGATGCGCCCTGAAACTGGACATTGTTATGGGCGGCATGCGCCAGCCAATGGGCCAGGTCATCGCGGCTCGGCATCAGGAAGGCGGTGTGGAACAGACCTGCCGCGTTGCGCGGCGCACGTTCCGCCGTGCTGGACGTGGAAAGCGTCAGAAGCGGCTGGCCGCCAACCCCCAGCACTTCACCGCTCGGGCTCTTTTCAAGAACGGAAAGACCGATGATCTTCTGGTAGAAATCCGAAAGGCGCGGCAGATCGTGAACGACGAGATGCGCCTGGCCGACATAGGCCGGCCGCGTCAGGGCGAATTGTTTGATTTCACTCATCATGATCTCCATATTGAATCCGAGGCGCCCCGGGGCGGATCGGTCGCCGATGATATCGGCCGACGCCGCTTTGCGGCGTTTGTCGAAGGCGAATATGGGCTGGTTTCGTCGTTCAGCAAAGATCGTCGTCTGGCGATTGACTGTCCACTATTCGTTGACAATGCCCTGTTCCGGCCCGGCTCCGGCTTTGACTTCGATCAAGGTAAAGACCGTGCCGACGGGGAAATATGAGCCTAGCCCGACACGCTAAACGGCGGATCAAGCCAAAGGAGACAGCCATGTACAAGAAGATCATCGTACCGGTAGACCTCAGCGCCACCGACAAGGGGGAAAAGATACTCGAAAAGGCCAAGGCGCTGCTGGATCCCGATGGCGAGATCGTTCTCATCAACGTTGTCGAGGAACTGCCGGGCTATATGGCGATCGACCTGCCTGTCGACCTGATCGAAAACGCCATCAAGGACGCCAAGGCCAAGCTTTCCGACCTGAAGACCAAAGCGGGTTTCAAGGGCGGTCAGGAAATCAGAAGCGGCGCGCCCGCGCGTGAAATCATCGCCGCCGCCGAAGAGCACAAGGCCGACCTCATCATCATCGCGTCGCACACGCCTGACTTCAGCAATTATTTCATCGGCGCCACTGCCGATCGCGTGGTGCGCCACGCCAAATGCTCGGTGCTGGTGGATCGGTAAAAGCCTGAGATTTTAGGGTTGCGGGCGGGTTTTCCGCCCGTACCGGCTGGAGGAAAAGACCCATGAATATCGAAAGTTACGAGAAAACCCTGCGCGACCGCCAGCGCGAGCTTTATCGCCGCCTGCACAAAATCGAGGCCGATTTCGAGGAACCTCGCAATCCCGATGACGAGGATCGCGCCACCGAACGCAGCAATGACGAGGTGCTGGACGAGCTGGGGCAGGTGGGCCAGGACGAGTTGCGCGCCATCGACGCCGCCCTCGACCGCGTCGCGAGCGGCACTTTCGGCACCTGCGTCAAATGCGGCAAGAAGATTTCGGAGGATCGGCTGAAGGCGGTGCCCTATACGCCGTTTTGCCAGGAATGCGCTGCGGCTTTGTGAGCACGGTTGAAGAGAAGCGAGGCTGTCGCCGCATCTTTCTTCTCCCCGCCGGGGAGAAGGTGGCCCGAAGGGCCGGATGAGGGGGCAAGCTCTCCGGATATCTCGACCCTCGCCCCCTCATCCCGCTGCCGCGGACTTCTCCCCGGCGGGGAGAAGAAACAAGCGGCGATCGCTCGCCACACCGGCGCTGGATGGGTCAAGCGAAACGAGACCTCTCCTTTCGCAACAGCCTCGAACGCAATTTGATTGCCGTTAACCGGCTGCTGTCTTGTTCCTGTCTAATATTGTCTCCATGCTTTGTTGAAAGCACGCAGACGGGAATGAACCATGAGCGAGATGTGGCGGTTCGGGCGCCAGTATGATTTTCACGAGATTGTCGCCGATGGCATCGTCCATGGCGTTGGCATCGTGTTTGCGCTTATCGGCGCCACGGCGCTGATTTTCTATGCGATGGTCTGGGGTACGCTCAGCGCGATCGCCGCCGCGTGGATTTACGGTCTCGGTCTCGTCGCCTGTCTCTCCGTGTCCTTCACCTATAATATCTGGCCGCACTCCAGGGTGAAATGGTTCCTGCGCCGGCTGGATCATTCGGCGATCTTCATCCTCATCGCCGCCACCTATACGCCCTTCCTGATGCGCGGCATCCACGATCCGCTGATCGCCGTCATGCTGGGGCTGATCTGGCTTGCGGCGCTGTGCGGCATCCTTCTCAAATGTCTGTTTCCCGGCCGTTACGACCGGGTCGCCATCGGCCTTTATCTCGCCATGGGCTGGAGCGGCGTCATGGTGGTCGGGCCGCTGTCGTCGCACTTAGCACCCGTCACGCTCTGGCTGATCGTCGCCGGCGGCGTCATCTATTCGCTCGGCGTCATCTTCCATGTCTGGGAAAAGCTGCGCTTCCAGAATGCCATATGGCACGGTTTCGTGGTCGCCGCGGCCGCCGTTCATTATTTTGCCGTGGTCACCTCCTTCAGCCTCGTGCCGCTGGCATCGTGAAGAATGCGTCCTAATGGCGCATGGGTACTGGACAGCCATTCGCATCATCGCCTAATCCTCCTGCTGAGGGCGGCCGAAAATACCGCCGCCGCAGGCAGGAAAAAGGGTGAACGACAATGAGCGTGCAACTGCGTGACGCGACCGTGGACGATCTCTCCGGCATCATGGAGATTTACAATGATGCGGTGGTGAACACGACGGCGATCTGGAACGACGTGCTGGTCGATCTGGAAAACCGCAAGGAGTGGTTCGCCGCCCGCAAGTCACGCGATTTTCCGGTCATCGTCGCAATCCTGGACGGCAAGGTCGCGGGCTACGCTTCCTATGGCGACTGGCGCGCTTTCGACGGTTATCGCCACACCCGCGAACATTCGGTCTATGTGCATAAGGATGCGCGGGGCCACGGCATCGGCAAAAAGCTGATGCAGGCGCTGATCGATCATGCTTCCGGCAACGACGTGCATGTGCTGATCGCCGCCATCGAGGCGGAAAACACCGCCTCCATCCGCCTGCATGAAAGCCTCGGTTTCAGGGTCGTCGGCCGGTTTTCGGAAGTCGGCACCAAGTTCGGCCGCTGGCTGGACCTGACCTGCATGGAGCTGAAATTAGGTTAGCAGGCGGGCCCGATTTCCTTCAGACGGGACGCCGGGCGAAGGCAAGCATGATGCCGAAGGCCATCATCATGGAGCCGCTGATCCGGTTGACGCGCTTCAAGGCTCGCGCATTGCGCATGAGACCGGACAGTCGTGAGCCGACGAAGGCATAAACGGCAATCGCCACCACCTCGAGCAGAAGGAAAATCACGCCGAGCGTGGCGAAACTCTGCCAATAGGCGTCCTGCTGGATGAATTGCGGGAAAAAGGCCGTGAAGATCAAAATAGCCTTGGGATTGCCGGAGGCGACGAAAAATTCCTGCCGCAGATAGGTTTTGAGAACATTGCCGTTGGCCGAGGATACATCGGGGGCGGCAACCTCAGCCTTCGAGCGGATGAGCTTGAAGCCGATCCACAGCAGATAAACAACACCGATCCATTTGATCAGTGAGAACATCATCTCGGACGCCATCAAAAGTGCGCCGAGTCCGAGTGCCGCAATCGCGATCATACCCGCGAAAGCGACCAGCCTGCCGCTTGCCGCCATCACCGCCGTCGCCATGCCGTAGCGCGCGCCCACCGTCATCGACAGAAGATTGTTCGGCCCGAAGGCCATGTTCAAGGCAAAGCAGGCGGGAATGAAAATGAGGATGGTTTCGAGCGTCATGGCGATGATCCGAAAGGAGTGAGACCGTGATGATCTCACTCTCCGGTCCGGCTGTCGAGACGGCCTTTTCAGCGATGAAGGCCGGCAGGCGCAGCCGGCGTTTCACCGCATCTTTCATCAAACCGGCTCGAACACCATCGAATGGCCGTTGATGCAATAACGCAGGCCAGTGGGCTTCGGGCCGTCCGGGAAGACGTGGCCGAGATGGCCGCCGCAATTGGCGCAGCGGATTTCCGTGCGCACCATGCCGTAGCTGGCGTCGCGATGTTCCGTCACGGCGCCCGGCTTTACCGGCTCGAAATAGCTCGGCCATCCGCAGCCGGCATCGAATTTCGTATCCGAGAGGAACAGCGGCTCGTCGCAGGCCGCGCAGCGATAGAGGCCTTTCTGGAATGTATCCCAATAGGGGCCGGTGAAGGCGCGCTCGGTGCCGTGTTCACGCAGGATGCGATATTGTTCCGGCGTCAGCTGCTCACGCCATTCGGCATCGCTCTTTTTGATTTTTGGGGATGTCAGATCGCTCATGGAATGATCCTTTCTGTTCCCGCCTCAAATAGTCATCGCCGTCGCCGATTGAAAGGGGCGACGCCTCATAACGCGTTCGTTATGGGCCGGGAGTACCGATTTGGGTTGAGATGGCTTTGTCTATGCCTTAGAGCATTTCCAGGAAAAGTGGAGCCCGGTTTTCCGTTCGGAAATGCGCTCTAACTGAAAAATCGATTTTAAAAGAACGCCATTCATTGGCGCGCAGGGGTGGGGGACATCCCGGGAGATGTGAATGACATCCGATGTCACGCCGCTGACATTCCTGTCGCTGTTTCTGCCGTTTCTGGCAGCGCTTGCCGCACCCGTCCTGGTTAAAAGGTTCGGTCACAATGCGGCGTGGGTCCTGGCGATTGCGCCTGCGCTCGCCTTTGCGCATTTTGCGCTGATGCTGCCGCAGATTGCGGCGGGCGGCGTGGTGACCGGCGGTTATGCCTGGGTGCCGAGTTTCAATCTCAGCTTCTCCTGGTTCATCGACGGCCTGTCGCTGACCTTTGCGCTCTTGATCACCGGCATCGGCCTGCTGATCGTGCTTTATGCGGGCGGTTATATGAAAGGCCACCCGCAGCAGGGGCGGTTCCTGTCCTTCCTGCTTTTGTTCATGGGGGCGATGCTGGGTGTCGTGGTTTCCGACAGCCTGCTGATGCTGTTCGTTTTCTGGGAACTCACCTCCATCACCTCCTTCCTGCTGATCGGATTCGACCATGAGCGCGCCGCCTCGCGCCGCGCCGCGTTGCAGGCGCTGGTGGTGACGGGCGGCGGCGGTCTGCTGCTGCTCGCCGGGCTGATCTTCATCTGGGACATCAGCGGCATGACGCAATTGTCGCTGCTGGTGCGCGGCGGCGATGTCCTGCGCGACAGCCCGTTTTATCTGGCCGCGCTGCTTCTGGTTCTCGGCGGCGCCTTCACCAAATCGGCGCAGTTTCCCTTCCATTTCTGGCTGCCCAACGCCATGGAAGCGCCAACGCCGGTATCCGCCTATCTGCATTCGGCAACCATGGTGAAGGCCGGCGTCTATCTGTTGATGCGGCTCAATCCTGTGCTTGGCGATACCGCCGCCTGGCAGATCCTGCTGCCCTTCTTCGGCGGGCTGACCATGCTCACCGGCGCGCTGCTGGCCGTGCGCCAGACCGATCTCAAGCTGATGCTCGCCTATACCACGGTGTCGTCGCTCGGCCTGCTGGTCATGCTGACGGGTTTCGGCTCCGACCATGCCATCGAGGCGGCGGTGCTTTATCTGGTGGCGCATTCGCTGTTCAAGGGCGCGCTGTTCATGGTCGCCGGCATCATCGACCATGAGACCGGCACCCGCGACGTGACGAAGCTCGGCGGCCTGCGAAAAGCCATGCCGGTCACCTTCGCGGCGGCGCTGGCGGCTGCGATTTCCATGGCCGGCCTGCCCCCTTTCTTCGGTTTTCTCGCCAAGGAAGAGATTTATTACGCGCTGGCGCATGGCAATCCGCGTGCCGTGCTGTTCACCGGCATCGCCATCCTCGGCAACGGGCTGATGTTCGCCGTCGCCTTCGCAGTGGCGCTGAAACCCTTCCTCGGCAAGCCGGTAAAGACCCCGAAACACGCGCATGAAGGCCCGCTGCTGCTCTGGCTCGGCCCGGCGCTTCTGGCGCTGAAGGGGCTGACGATTGCGCTCTTCTCCGGCATCGCGCATGCCTACATCTCCACCCCGATGGCGAGCGCCATTGCCGGCGAGGCGCGCCGGGTGGAAATCTCGCTCATTCCCCATATTGGCGTGCCGCTCGGCCTGTCGCTGCTCACCATCGCGCTCGGCATTGTCCTCTACACGCAGCTTTCCGCCGTCCGTGGACTGATCGACCGCACCTTCAAGGCGCTTGGGGCAGGGCCGGACAGGGGCTTTGACGTCTTCATCGACATGCTGGTGAAAGTCTCGTTCCACATCACCCGGCTCATCCAGCCGGGCAGGCTGGAATTTTACGTCACCGCCACCTTCGCCGTCATCGCCGCCGTGCTGCTGGCGCCGCTGTTCCTTTATGGCGAATTGCCGTCCATGCCGTCCTGGCCGCGCGATATGCCGATCCACGAGCTGACCTTCATCGCCATTGCCGTGGCGGGGCTCATCGCAGTGCTGACGGCGTCGAGCCGGCTCACCGCCATCATCGCGCTCGGCATTCAGGGTTTTGCCGTGGCGGTCATCTTCCTGCTCTTCGGCGCGCCCGATCTGTCCTTCACGCAATTCATGGTCGAAACGCTGTCGGTGGTCATTCTGACGCTGGTGATGACGCGGCTTCGCCTGTCGCCGTCAGACCATCGCGGCCTTGGCCAGAAGCTGCTGGACAGCACCATCGCCATCGCCTGTGGAACCGGCTTCGCCTTGTTCCTGATGCGCGCGACGCAGGCGAGCTTCGACAACCGCCTGACGGATTTCTACAACACCTATTCCAAGGTCATCGCCCACGGCGCCAATGTGGTCAACGTCATCATCGTCGACTTCCGCGGCACGGACACGCTTGGTGAAATCGCTGTCGTGATGATAACGGGTCTTGCCATTCTCGCGCTGATCCGCATCCGCCCGGCCGCCGTCAAGGGGGGCGCCGTCAAGGGACTGGCCAAAACCGCGAAGAAGAAAGGAGCGCGGGCATGAATACGCTCATTCTGCGCACCGTCGCCCCTGTCGTCACCAGCCTCATGGTGCTGTTTTCCATCTTCGTGCTGCTGCGCGGCCATAACGAGCCGGGCGGCGGCTTCATCGGCGGCCTGATCGCGGTCTCGGCGCTGGCGATCTATGGCATCGCTTATGGCGTCAGCGCAGTCAGGCGCGCCATCCTGTTTCATCCCCTTTCGATTGCCGGGGCAGGGCTGCTGCTCTCCATGCTTTCCGGTCTCGTTTCCATCGCCGCCGGCGTACCCTTCATGACCGGGCTCTGGGTCTATCCGAGCCTGTTCGGTGTCGAAATACCGCTCTCCACCGTCATGTCCTTCGATATCGGTGTCTATCTCGTCGTGGTCGGCGCCATCACCTCCATTGCGCTGGCGCTGGAAGAAAGGGAAAGCGACTGATGGAAGCGGTCTTCTCCATTCTCGTCGGCATCTTCTTTTCGGTGGCGATCTATCTCATGCTGTCGCGCCACAGCATCCGCATGCTGCTCGGCATCGCCATTCTCGGAAATGCGGTGAACCTCTTGCTGTTCACGGCAGGCAGGCTGACGCGCGAAGTGCCGCCGATCATTCCGCCCGGCATGGATACGCTGCCCGCCGGCGCCGCCAATCCGCTGCCGCAGGCGCTCATCCTCACGGCGATCGTCATTTCCTTTTCCTTCTTCTGTTTCCTTCTGGTGCTGACCTGGCGTGCGTTTCAGGAACTGCAGACCGACGACACGGATGAAATGCGCACCGCAGAACCCGCAGGCGAGCCCTTGCCGCCGCTCGGTTATTGAGCGGCGAGGCTGAGACACCATGGCATCCTCCACCACCTCCGCAGTCACCGATCTTTCCGCAGCGCTCGTCACGACGCCCGTGCCGCTCGCCGACTGGCTGATCATTCTCCCCATCGCGCTCTGCATTGGCGCAGGCGCGGTGCTGATGATGATGCGTCACGCCATCCGCCACCACGCGGCCGTTGCCATCGCGGCGCTCTTCCTGCTGGTGCTGCTCGATGCCGCGCTTTTGTGGAAGGTCGCCACTCATGGCCCGTTCACCATGGTCATGGGCCGCTGGCTGCCGCCCTTCGGCATTGCCTTTACCGCCGATCTCACGGGCGCACTGCTGTCGCTCGCCGCCGCCATCGTGGCGCTTGCGGGCGCCATCCATGCCGGCGCGGATATCGACGCCAGCGGCAGGCGATACGGTTTTTATCCCTTCCTGATGCTCTTGATGGCCGGTGTCACCGGCGCTTTCCTGACCGGCGACATCTTCAACCTCTATGTCTGGTTCGAGGTGCTGCTGATCTCGTCCTTCGGCCTGATCGTACTCGGCTCGACGCGCGAGCAGATCGATGGCGCGCTGAAATACGCCATTCTGAACCTCATCGGCACGACGCTGTTCCTGATCACGGTGGGTTACCTCTATGCCATCTTCGGCACGCTCAACATGGCCGATATCGCGCAGAAGGCGACCGGGCTGCGCGACACGGCGCCGCTGATGACTCTGGCAAGCCTCTTCGCACTCGCCTTCGCCATGAAGGCGGCGGCCTTCCCGGTCAATTTCTGGCTGCCCGCTTCCTATCATACCCCACGTATCGTCGTTTCCGCCCTGTTCGGCGGCCTGCTCACCAAAGTCGGCATCTATTCGCTGCTGCGCGTCATGGTCATGCTGTTTCCGGTCGAGCGGGAAGAACTCAGTATCGTCATCGCCATTTCGGCGGCGCTGACCATGGTGCTCGGGGCCATGGGCGCGCTCGCCCAGAACGATATCCGCCGCATGCTCGGCTACATCGTCATATCGGGCATCGGTTACATGATGGCCGGCATCGCCATCGGCACGCCCTCCGGTGTCACAGGCGCCATTTTCTACGCGCTGCATTCCATGGTGCTGATGACGGCGCTTTATCTCGCCGCCGGCCATGCGGCCCGCCTCGGCGGCGGTTTCAGCCTCACCTCACTCAGAGGCCTTTACCGGCAGGCTCCGTGGTTTTCGGCGCTGGCGCTGGCGCTGTTTTTCGCCGGTTCCGGCCTGCCGCCCTTTTCCGGCTTCTGGCCGAAGGCGGTTCTGGTCAAGTCGGCGATCGATATCGGCGCCTGGTGGCTCGCCGGCGCCATCCTCGCCTCCGGCTTCATCGCCACCATCGCTTTCGGGCGGATTTTCCTTTTGTGTTTCTGGCGTCCCGTTGCGGCATCCCCCGGTCAGCCCTCCCTGCCGCAGGCGTCGCCCTCGGCAGCGCCGTCTTTCGCGCCGCTGGTGGGGCTGACATTGCTGGTGGTATTCTTCGGCCTGTTTCCGGAAAGCCTGCTCAATCTCAGCCAGCAGGCGGCCGCAGGCCTCGGTGACCCGCAGGCCTATATCCAGTCGGTCTTTTCCGAAGGGGGCAAACCATGAGCCTCTATCTCGTACAGTTGCTTTTCGTTGCCGTATGGCTCGCCGTGACCGGCAGCGTCACGCTCGCGAACATCATTTTCGCCCTTGTCGTTTCGACGCTCGCGCTCGGCATCATCCGCCACCAGCTTCCGGGCGGGCGTAACCACTGGCTCAGGCTTGCCCGTGTGCTGTCGCTGGTGCTGCTGTTCTTCAAGGAGCTGGCGCTCTCCGCCTGGAAGGTCGCCGTGCTGGTGACGCGGCCGAAGCTCGATGTGCAGCCCGGCATTTTCGCCTATCCGCTGACGGTGACGACGGATTTCCAGATCACGCTGCTCGCCAATCTCATCACGCTCACCCCGGGCACGCTCTCGGTCGATGTTTCCGCAGACAGGACAATGCTCTACGTGCACGCGATCGATTGCAGCGATATCGAGGCCACGAAAAACGACATCCGCAACGGCTTTGAAAGAAAAATCATGGAGGCGTTTCAGATATGACGCCGGAACAAATAGTTTCATTTGCAACTATACTTGCATCGGTTGTTCTGTCGGCCGCCTTTTTGCTGACAGTATATCGCGTCGTCGTCGGCCCCACCTTGCCGGACCGCATCGTTGCGCTCGACATGCTGGTCGGCATCGCCATCGGTTTCATCGCGGTCATCGCCATCCGCACCGGCTTCAATCTTTATATCGATATCGCCATCGCGCTCGGGCTGGTCGGTTTTCTGGCAACGGTGGCCTTCGCCCGTTTCGTGCTGTCGCGCGGCGCGGACGGCCGACGCAGGCCGGTGGCGGTTCTCGATGGCGAAAGGGCATCAGAAGCCGTTGAAAAAAAAACGAAAACAGGTGTCGCCAACAGAAAGGGAAAGGGCAGGGGATGATGGCTTGGATCGTGGCTATTCTCGTTGCGGCACTGTTGGTCTCAGGCGCCCTTTTCTCGCTGATCGCGGCAATCGGGCTTAATCGGCTGCCGGATGTCTATACCCGCATGCATGCGGCCTCCAAGGCGGGAACGGTGGGGTCCGGCCTGCTGCTTCTGGCGGTCGGCATCCATTCCATGGAAATATCGACGCTGGCGCGGGCGCTGGCCGGTTTCTTCTTCTTTGTCCTCACCGCGCCGGTCTCGGCACATCTTCTTGCCATGGCGGCACACAAGGCAGGTTATCCGCTGGCCGATAAATCGGTAGTTGATGACCTCAAGAAAATTTGAAGTTGAAAATCCCCCCAATAATTGGGGGTATTCATTTTCAATTACTACTTGGCATAGTATTTTATTACCCGTAATTTTTTGTATTCCGATTAGACTGTTTTGAACTGAAAAATTCACAATAGGAATTTGACTTTTGCTGTTTTGCTGTTATCCAAATTAAGTGTAAAGTTGCTAATCGCGATTTGCATCTAGCCTCTTCATAGTCGGCATAGGCATTTTATTAATGTCTAATCTATGGCCCATCGGACCATTGCTGCCCATGTCGCGGGCCATAAGTTGAATCTCGGACCAATTCGTTTCCGGTTTTCGCTCGAAATCTAGGGGTAGGTTTCACGTTGGTTTCAACAAGGCGAAGGTGGGGCACCGGGTAACTTCACATCGCTCGATGCGGCGTTCGTCCGCGTGAGGGGATCAATAAACAGGAGATACTTAAATGACGGAAACTGCATACGGTAACGCCCAGGATCTGCTGGTCGAACTGACTGCGGATATTGTGGCTGCCTATGTTAGCAACCACGTCGTTCCGGTAACAGACCTTCCCGGCCTTATTTCGGATGTTCACACGGCGCTCAGCGGAACATCGGCACCGGCATCGGTGGCGGTCAATGTCGAAAAGCAGAAGCCTGCCGTCTCTGTCCGCAAGTCGGTTCAGGACGATCACATCGTCTGTTTGGAATGCGGCGGCTCGTTCAAGTCGCTCAAGCGACATCTCACGACGCATCACAGCATGACGCCGGAAGAATATCGCGAAAAATGGGACCTGCCGGTCGACTATCCGATGGTTGCGCCCGCCTATGCCGAAGCCCGTTCGCGGCTCGCCAAGGAAATGGGTCTCGGTCAGCGCCGCAAGGCCAGCCGCTGATTTTAAAGACGGTCCGGCGGGGCCTGTTTCTTCTCCCCGCCGGGGAGAAGGCGGCCCGCAGGGTCGGATGAGGGGGCTAGCTTTCCGCATATTGCTACCCTCGCCCCCTTAACCCGCTGCTGCGACCTTCTCCCCGGCGGGGAGAAGGCGCAAGCGGAAGCCGCTCGGTCCCGCCTTTGGCGATGCGGGAAGTGCCTGTTCCATTCAAATCTATGCCCAGCCGGTCCGTCGACCGGCTTTTTTATTGCCGCGCGGAATCTTTATCGAGGAAAAAAATCCTTAATCGCGCATATCAATTTTGCAAATATAAAGCCGTATCAATCCCATAATTGTCCCATTCAAATTCGGGCTTCCCCATATCGGCTCTCAGGTGTATGAATTAATTCCTATTCGTAGAGGAGTTGCATATGCCGTCGGATACTGTGTTTCTGTCTGCCGCCGCGCGGCCTTGCGTGCAGGTCGGTGATCGTTCTTTTCGTCATTGGCCGTCTGCGGCCGGGCGGGATGAGATTTCCCGACTTTGCCGTCTGGTACGGCAGCTCACCGGCGAGATGGTGCAATTGACGGGGGACCGAACGCTGGTGCGCCGCGACAGCCGGCGCATGGAATGCCATATCCGCCAGATTGCCATGTATGTTTGCCATGTGCAGCTCGGCATTCCCATGTCGGATATCGGCCCCTGCTTCGGCAGGGACAGGACGACGGTGGGCCATGCCTGCCAGGTGGTCGAGGACCGGCGAGATGAACCGGCATTCGATGAGTTCGTCGCCGCACTCGAGCGGCTTACCGGCAGTATTTTCAACGTCATGAAAGGGGCGAGGGATGAGTGAGATGAAACCCGTCCCGGCTGTTTCCCCAAATCCTCACCTCCTGCGGCTGTTGCGTTGCATCGCCGCGGGTGCGGTCGAGATTTCGCATGACGGCAGCGATATTGTCCTGCATCGGGCGCGGGCAGGGTATCCCGCCCTCCGGTTTCCTGCCGTCGCGGTAAGGCTTGCCGTGTCTTCCGGACTGGTCGAGCTGCGGGAAAACAGCCTGTTCGCCGCGCCGCCGCTTGCCGCCTATCTGAAACGCGCAATGGCGAAAGACCGCGACGAGGTTTTTCAGGAACAGCACCGGCATATGCAGACGGTTGTTGTGGATGTCGGCGATGCGAAGCAGCCGGCGCGACGCAACCTCAATACGTCCCCCCTGACCAGCCTTGCACGGCTGAAGGAGCGGGACGGCGCGGCGTTTTTCCCGGCGGATGCTCTGCAGGCGGGCGAGCGGCTCGCCGCCGATTTTCATCGCGGCCACCTCAACCCGAAGGTAACGGCGACATGGGAGCCGAGAATAGCGAACCGCACGAAAGGCGGGGCGGGAGGCGCACTCGATCTCACCGAGGCGGCAATGGCGGCAAGAACACGGTTTTCCCGCGCGGCCGATGCGATGGGGCCTGAACTGTCGGGCGTCGCCATCGATATCTGCTGCTTCGAAAAGGGGCTGGAGACGGTGGAACGGGAAAGGCAATGGCCGGTGCGTTCGGCAAAACTGCTGCTGCGCGCCGCACTGCTGGCGCTTGCCCGCCATTATGCGCCGACTGCGGCCCGTGCCGGCAGGAAAGAACACCATTGGGGCGATGCAGATTATCGCCCGTCAATGATGAAATGAAGGTCAGGCGGCCAGCAGCCGGGCTTCCTCGCGTATGCGCTTGATCATCGAGCGCAGGCCGTTGGCGCGCTGCGACGACAGATGCTCCACCAGTCCGATTTTGTCGAACACTTCGATGGCGTCGAGACCGGCGATTTCGGAGGCTCTCTTGCCGGAATAGACGGCGAGCACGATGGCGACGAGGCCGCGCACGATATGCGCATCCGAATCGCCCTCGAAGGTCAGGCGAGGATCATCGGCGCCGTCGCTATGGCTGACGAGCCAGACCTGGCTTGCGCAGCCATGCACCTTGTTCTCGGGCGTGCGCTTGTTTTCCGGCAGATCGGGAAGCGCCTTGCCGAGTTCGATGACATAACGATAGCGATCCTCCCAGTCGTCGAGGAAGGCGAAGTCGTCAAGGATCGTTTCGAGAGAGGCCATTTGCGCGCCGTATCATCCGTTATTGCAGGTCTTTGTTAGGATATAGGCGAAGTGCGGGCCGTTTTGAACCATGGGCCACGAAAAAGCCCACGGAAAACGGGTTTCCGTGGGCAAGTCAGGCAGGCAGTCGGCAGCCGGATATCTTCGGCTGCAAAAAAGTCTCGGCGCGGTGGCCGGCAAGATCGGGGGCAGCAGGATCAGGGCGCAGGGCGCTTCTGCGGCAGGGGGATGACGGTGCCGGTCTTCAGCATGTCGGCATCCTTCGGAAATTCGACGCTGACGACCGGGGCTTCGGCCAGTTTTTCGGTCTCGGCAGCGAGTTCGGCGGCGGGGGCGGGCTTGTCACCGGAAGCAAGCTGCTTGTCCAGCAGCTCATAGGCGACCTTCGCGCCTTCCTTGGCCCGTTCGCCGAGCGCATGGAAGGTTTCGGCGCCCTTGACGCAGACGTCGGGCTTTTCGATGCAGATGGCGCTGACATAACGATAGGCTTCGCCGGCGGCCGAAACGGCGCTGGGAATATCGAAGGCCGAAGGTTCCTTGGCCGGATCGTTGCTGCTGCCGAAATAGGACAGCGCCACGAGCACCAGCGAAAACCAGAATGTTCCCTTGATCAGAAACCACATTGTCAGACACCCTGCCAGATGATCTTTGTTTTCTAAAGCCCCGCCCGGTTTCGGGTCATCGGCCTTTGTCCCGTTTTTCGGGCTTGTGAAGAAGCTACACGTGACCGGCGAACAGCCGATTGCAAAAAGCGACGCAATTTAATTCAAATTGTATCTATTCTCCTCGTATCGGGACGCCTGCCGAGAATTCATTCGCATTTTAACAGTCCATGTTAAGCATAATTGCGACAGAGGCCGCGCGTTCCGGGGCAAAGCGACCGCCCGCTTTGCCACAAAGGTTAATACGATGGCAAAAATGAAGCGAAATCCGTCGCTTACCCGTCATTAACCATGATTGGCAAAGCTTCGAATAAATGCCCCGTAATGGGACTGCGGCGCATTTGAGAGGCTTTTGGGGCCATTCTTTTTATCCATTCCTTAAGCCGCCGCCTTCTATTGTCGGAGCCGTTGGAACCGCCTCAGGGATTCGGTGTTGGTATTGCGTAATATGAGAGAAAAAGCGGTCGCATTGGTCGACCATGCCGCGGGCAGATGGCTTGCGCGCATGGAAGAGGACGCCGAAAGGCGTGCCGGAACCGTTGCACGCCTGCGCCGGCTGATCGCCTTCAGCGCCGTCGGCCTTTTTGTTGTACCAGCCCTGTTCAGCCTCGTTTTCAGCCCGGCCATCGCGCTGCCCATCGGGGCTGCGCTGGTTGTGGCGCTGTTCCTGTCCGCCGCCGCGCTGCTGATTGCCTTTTCGCGTCCTGCACGCGGTGCGTCCTCCTTTTCCGCCTCGTCTGGCGATAATGACCTGATCGCCGCTTCGCAGGTGCCGGGGCTCGTGCTCATGATCGGTGAAACCGGCATCGTCGAACATGTCTCCGGTCGCGATCTTACGACCTTCCCGGCCGATCTTCAGGCCAGCAAGGGCCATATCCTCGTTGAATATGTCTATGTCTCCGACCGCCTCGAACTGATGCAGGCTTTCGACCTGCTGCGGCAGGGCGAGGACAGGGCATCGGCCGAGCTTCGTTTTGAAACGGGTGCGAAATCGCGCCAGGCGCAATTCATGCACGCCCGTATCGAAATGACCGCGATCCGCAGCGCCGGCGGCCGTCTGCGCCGCATCGCCGCGCAGCTCTCCGATGTCACCGAGATGGAACGCCTGCGCCGCGATGTCGCCCGCAAGGCGGCAGAGGCGGAATCGGCCAATGATGCCAAGTCGCGTTTTCTTGCCGCCGTCAGCCACGAACTGCGCACGCCGCTCAACGCCGTTCTCGGTTTTTCCGATATTCTCGCCGGTGAATATTTCGGCCGGCTGGAAAACGATCGCCAGCGGGAATATGTCGGCCTTATCCGCCAGTCGGGCGCCCATCTTCTGTCCGTCGTCAACACCATGCTGGACATGAGCAAGCTGGAAGCCGGCCGCTACGAGCTGATGATGGAAAGCTTCCCGATTGCCGAGACGATCTCGTCCTGCGAAGCCATGCTCGGCCTGCAGGCGAAGGAAAAGGGTCTGACCCTGACCAGCCGCATCCAGCGCGGTATCGGCGAAATCTCGGCCGATCAGCGCGCCATCCGGCAGGTTCTCATCAATCTCGCCGGCAATGCCATAAAATTCACCGATGCCGGTGGTGTGGTGTCGATCGACGCCGCGCGCGAGGGTGCAATGCTGAAGCTGACGGTGAGCGATACCGGCATCGGCATCGCGTCCGACAAGATCGAACTCCTGGGCCAGCCTTTCATGCAGGTTCAGAATGAATATACCCGTCGCTATGAGGGCACGGGTCTGGGATTGTCCCTGGTCAAGGGGCTTGTGACATTGCATGGCGGCACGTTCGCCATTGCCAGCGAGCCCGGCGAGGGAACGGTCGTAACGATCACCTTGCCTGCCGACGGTTCCGGCATGGCGGGTGAGGGCCAAAGCGCCGAAGCCGAAAGCACGGTGGAGTTTCCGCCGCGCATCCGGCAGCTCGGCGACATGGCTGCAATGATGAAAAAGGATGGTGACGATGGCCCCGCGAAAGCGAAAATCGCCTAAGAAAACAACGGCCCAGATCGGCGCCGGGCTTGTTTCCTTGGTGGTTTCGGCCATCGGGCGCGAAATCCTGCGCCATCCGAAACTGGTCGGCAGCTGCGGCGCCTTCGCGGTCGTCTTCGGTTTTGTCGCCGCCAATGCGCTCTGGTACCAGCCGGGCGTGCACCCATCGCCGTTCCTGCGCACGCGCGATGCGGAAAACCCGAACGGCATTGCCGGTTATCGCCCGGCCGAGCCGCTCGGCACGCAGGGCAATGTCACCACGTTCCGCATTGAACGACCGGCCGAGACGCAAAACGCGCAGCAGCCTGCGGCCGAAACCCCGGCGCAACCCGTTGCCGAAGCCCAGAAGCCGCAGCAGATCGTTGCCGATATTCAGGCCGAGTTGAAGAAACGCGGGCTTTACGAAGGCGAGGCGGATGGCCGCATGGGGCCGAAGACTGCCGCCGCCATCATGTTCTTCGAAGAAACGCTGGGCATGGAACAGACCGGCGAGCCGACGACCCGCGTGCTGGCGGCGCTCAGGATCGATGGCGCGACGGTTGCGGCGATCCCCCGTGACCGGCCCGCCGATAGCAGCGGCGGCGTCGAGATCGACCCGGTCGCGGCTGCCATCCGCAAGGCGGAAGCACCACGCCCGAAGGCTGAGCCGGCTTCCCTCAACAGTGCCGTCAAACCGGCAAGCCGCGATCTCATCGCCAAGATCCAGCAGGGGCTGATCAATATCGCCTATGCCGACGTGAAGGTGGACGGCGTGGCCGGCCAGCAGACCCGCAACGCCATCCGCGCGTTTGAAAAACACTATCGCCTGCCGGAAACCGGCGAGCCGAGCGAGGCCGTGCTGAAGAAGCTGAAGTCGATCGGGGCGCTTTGAGGTTTGATTGACAGTGGACCGAAGGTGCTTGGGGCTTTACCCCCCTCTGCCCTGCCGGGCATCTCCCCCTCAAGGGGGGAGATCGATATGCGGCGAGGTCGCGCCCATCTCAACGTCAGCGAATGAAGTGGTGGTAGTGCCGCTTGCCGATCTCCCCCCTTGAGGGGGAGATGCCCGGCAGGGCAGAGGGGGGTAAAGCCCCAAGCACCTTCGGCAGCGTAAAATTGAAAGCACACCCATGCGCCTAAAATCCGAAATGTTCGTCTCCGCCCTCATCCGCCGCGTCTTCGCCGCTGGCGGATTTGCCGCTGTCGAAAAGAAGGGTGCGGAGGAGGCCGGGGCGATTTTCATCCGCCAGCGGCTGCGTGATGGCCGCGAAAACCTCTATGGACCCGCGCCGCAAAGTTTCGCCGATGACGAGGAAATCCGCGCCGAGCGCCGTTTCGAAACGCGTCTTGCCGGTGCTGAAGGCGAGGAAAGTACCGCTCTTCTGGAAAGGGAGCGGCGTTTCGACAGCGACCTGTGGGTCGTGGAAATCGAAACCGACGAGATCGGAACATTGCTGACGCTGGTGGATCAGCCCAAAGCCTGGAACCAGGAAAAGTGAACCCTGGTTTTTCGTCCGCGAATGGCCCGTATCGCTGAAGAGGCAAGGCCAGCCGCGCTTACCCTTACGTCCCGGTTCTCTGCGCAGCAGCCGGTGTGCCGTGGCCCGGCCGTTCGCGGCCATGCGTATAGCTGTCGGCCCGTCGCCAGCTTTCCAGCCGCTCTTCGCATTCCACGATGTCGAGACGGTCGAGCAGGGCTTCGGCACGGCTCATGTCGCCTTCGGCGGCGGAAAGATGCGGATAGAAGCATTGCAGTACGAAGGCCGCCTCGGAAAATTCCATGCCAAGGCCCGTCAGCGTTGTCGCAAGCTGCGCGCCTGATATATCGAGCATGATGCGCTCCGACAGCCAGTAGCTCGACGACAGCGAATCCGCCAGCGCCACCGCGAATTGCCGGGCATTGCGCTCGCGGGCGAAACGCACCAGCAGCGCTTCCTGCACGTCGCTCAGGCGGCGAAGGCCGAGAACGTCGCTTTCCGGGCGGTTGAGGTGATGCGCCATCTGCTTGATCCGCTGGCGCATTTCCTCTTCGAGTGCCGAAGCGGCGGCGATGTTGTCCGTCTTTTCTTCGGCTTTCGGCTCTTCGGCGCTGACCGCCACCTCCGGTTCGGCAGCCGCCGTCTCTTCATCCGGCCGTTTCAGATCTTCCGCATGACGCAGCCCGACAAGCGCATCGATGACGGTGGGGGAGAGGTCCTCGCGGCGCACGATGGCGCGGGCATGCGCCGCGCCTTGCGTGCGGGCAATGGTGATCAGCGTGTCGTCATCGAGGCATTTCGACGAAATGAGAAAGGGCGCCGCAAGCGAAATCGGCTGGCAGGCGATGAAGAAGGCGACGGCCGAAGGCACGCTCGGATGCTGGGAGAGAGCGGCGATCGCCTCCCGCTTGGCTTCGTCGGTGGAGGCGTTGAAAAGCGGCATGAAAAGTTCGGCGAACTGCCGAAGGTCCGTTTTTGACGGATGGGAGACATTCTCGAAATTCGTCACCGTGGCCATCAGCACCACATCTTTCTTCCTAATGGCTCTTGGCCTCTCAAGTTCTCGAAACCGGTCGGTCAACGCACTACCCAACAAACGCAAACACAATATCGGCTCAAATTAGAGCAAATGCGTTGACGTCCTGTTAACTATGGGGGGTGGCAAGAGGGAAACTGCGTCTATCAACAAGGAAATTTTAAAACCTTGATGACGGACGAAATGCCGTGGAACTTTACCGCAGGGCCTTGGTTTTCAAGGGGTGCGGCTCCGGCAGGAATAAGTTGAGCCCCGGCAATTAAGGTTAACGGATCATTAACCTCTGTCTGTTTGTAATTTCATGGGCAGTATTAGGATTCCATGTTATTCTTATCGACGGAATAAATGCAAAAATGGCATGCGAAGCCTGAATCTGCGCACGATCGCCTTATAAGAATCGCTTTGGATTTTTGGATCGTGCGAAAACCAGTCTGTGGACTGGCCTATGCGCAATGTGATGGTGATGACATTCCCGACGCAAGACGAGGCTTGCGCGGTTCCCATGGGCAACATTGACAATCATGTCCCGAAGAGGAGATGAGCATGGCAGAGATTATTCCAATCGGCGACGCCCGACGAAGCCTGCGCCCGGCTGGCGCGGTCGGACATGTTATCGGCCCGGCGAAAGTCGTGCTGTTTACCGGCGTGCGCTATGAAAAACGCGATACCGAGCCTTCAGGCAAAGTCGCGCGCAAGGGCAAATCCGCAGCGGAAACCGCCCTCAAATCCTGATTGCAGAGAATACCGACGTTATTTCCATGGCGTCGGCTGGCATTTCGCCTCGTTCAGGAACCGTTCCGCCTCTTCGCCGAAACTCGGCTGCGGCACCATGGTTCGCAACACCACATATCCTTCCGTCTGATCCGATTCCGCCAGAATGGCCTGTGAAAGCGCGGGCGGCTGCGCCTTGCGGATGGCGGCGATCTGCACCGCATCCGCCACCAGAATATCCATCACCCCGCCGGCGGATGTGCGGTCATTCATGCTGAACACCTCATTCGAGGCCTTGTCGTAAACCGCGACCGACCAGAAGGGCACGGCCCCGATGGCGGTCAGCCTCACCGGCTTGTCCTCGATATCGAAGGTGCAGACCGCGACCCGCATGAAGGGATCGCCGCTGCCAAGCGTCTTTTTCTCCGTGGTCTCTTCGAGCAGATGAAACAGATGCGGCTTTCCTTCCGCAACCGCGCGCGTATAGGCGTCGCGATTGCTGAAATGCGGTATCGCCAGAAGAATGATGACGTGAAGCACGGCTGCGCCGACGAGACCGGTGAGGATGGCGAGCAGGACCCTAAGCATTGCCACACCCCAGCTTGCGGATTTGCGGCATGGAGATATCGATCAGGCCGGAACTGCCGGCAACCGGCGTGTCGAGCAGGGTCATGACCAGCTTGAAGGTCTGGCCCTGCGGCACTGACAGCCAGTTATAGGTCTGGGCGTCCGCGGCGATGGTGATGTCGATGCCGCCATCGGCGCTGCGCAGAAGCGTGCGGGAATTCAGCGCGAAGGGCCGCCCGGCATCTTCGGCCAGCACATTGCCCTGCTGATCGGCGGTGTAGATCGTCCAGAAACGGGCGGGCGGCACGGCGCCCGCCAGCCGGTATCGGCACTCGCCGCTCAGGCGCTGGCCGTCGCTGTCGACGGAGGCGGTAAAAGCCAGCCCCTCGGCGGTTCCGTAAAGCAACTTGCCGGCGTCGGCGCGGTGCGATTTGGCGTAAGGATCGGCCTCGATCGTCTGCGCTTCGGGAAACGCATCCCAGGAGCCGATGCGGATCGATCCAAAGCCGGATGTCGCCTCAAGGGCTGCCAGCGTCGCGGCAATACCGCCGCCAAAGGCGATCAGAAGGGCGATGCCGACAAGGAATGGAACTCGGAACACGCTGTTTTCCCGTTTATGAACAGGTCGAGGACTATCACTGATTCCCTGTTTCGAAAATGGCGTGGCTTGTTTAGTCTTGGTGAAAATGATCACAACCGGGGATATTCCATCATGTCGCGACAATCCGCAATCGACCGTGCCGCCGCCTGTTTCGACGATGGCAGCTTCGAGCGGGATCTATCGCGCCGCGTTTTACGGCGGACCGAAAGCCAGAATGAGGAGCAGGGCGCGGAACTGACGCTTTATCTGGAACAGGAAATGGTGCCCGCTTTCGCCGCCATGGGGTTTTCCTGCACCATCCTGCGTGACCCGACGGCGGATTTGCCGTTTCTGCTCGCCGAGCGTTTCGAAGGCGACACGCTGCCGACCGTGCTGGGTTATGGCCACGGCGATGTGGTGCGCGGTCAGGACGAGGGCTGGGCCGAGGGTCTTTCGCCGTTTGTGATGTCCGAGCGCAATGGCAGGTGGTATGGGCGCGGCACCGCCGACAATAAGGGCCAGCATTCGGTCAATATGGCGGCGCTGAAAGCCGTGCTCGAGACACGCGGCAGGCTCGGTTTCAACGCCAAATATCTGATCGAGATGGGCGAGGAGAGGGGCTCCCCCGGCCTGAGGGAGATTTGCCGGAACCATGGCGAGCGGCTGAAAGCCGATCTTCTGATCGCCTCCGATGGCCCGCGGCTGAATGCGGCGCGGCCGACGGTCTTTCTCGGCGCACGCGGCGGCATCACCTTCGATCTGGTGATCGAGGCGCGTGCGGGCGGCCATCATTCCGGCAATTGGGGCGGGGCGCTCTCCAATCCCGGCGTGCAACTGGCCCATGCCGTTGCAAGCCTCGTCGGCCCGACCGGCCAGATCCGCGTGCCGGAACTGGTGCCAGATGAATTGCCGCAGGCGGTGCGCGAGGCCCTGGCCGATTGCGAGATCGATGGCGGGCCGGACGGCCCGACGATCGACCCCGGCTGGGGTGAACCCGGCCTTTCCACCGCCGAGCGGGTTTTCGGCTGGTGTGCGCTGGAAGTGCTGGCTTTCGAGACCGGCAATCCGCGCGCGCCGGTCAACGCCATTCCGCCACGGGCATGGGCGCGGCTGCAATTGCGTTTCGTCGTCGGCATCGATCCGGACGCGGTTCTGCCCGCCGTGCGGCGTCACCTCGACCGGCAGGGTTTCGGCATGGTGGAGATTGCGCCTGCCGGCGACGAGATTTTCCGCGCCACCCGGCTCGATCCGCAGGATCCGTGGGTGGATTTCACGCTGCGCTCCATTGCCCGCACGACGGGCAGGAAACCGGCGCTTCTGCCCAATCTCGGTGGTTCGCTGCCCAACGATATCTTTGCCGATATCCTCAAACTGCGCACCATCTGGGTGCCGCATTCCTATCCCGGCTGCTCGCAGCATGCGCCGAACGAACATCTGCCGAAGGAGATCGCCCGCGAGGCGCTTGCCCTTATGGCCGGACTTTATTGGGATATCGGAGAGGGGGATAGGCCGCCGCTTTAGGCACCCATGACGAGCTTGAGGGCGATGGCCCACATGGTGACGGCGATGACGCCTTCAAGAATGCGCCAGGCGGAGGGTTTCTCGAAGATCGGCCGCAGCCAGCGCGCGCCGTAACCCAGCGAAAAGAAGAATACCAGCGAGCCGGTGGCCGCCCCCGCCGCGAAAGTCTTTTCGAAGCCGGGAAACTGCGTGGAAATGGTGCCGAGCAGCACGACGGTATCGAGATAGACGTGCGGATTGAGGAAGGTCAGTGCGAGACAGATGGCGAGCGTCTGCCACAGGCTAGCCTCCTGCCGCTCGGCGACCGAAAGCGCCTCCGATGAACGCAATGCTGAATGCAGGCTTTTTGCCCCATACCAGATCAGGAAGGCGGCACCCGCATAACGCATGATGGGATCGAGCGCCGGCATGATGGCGCTGATCCGTTGAAAACCGAAAACGCCGACGGTGATCAGCAGCGCATCGGCAATGGCGCAGGTGGCGCAGACGGCAAACACATGCGAGCGCGCCAGACCCTGCTTCAGAACGAATGCATTCTGCGCGCCGATGGCGACGATGAGGCTGAGGCCCATCGTCAGGCCGGTGAAGAATATCTGGATGTCCATGCGCGTCGCGGCCTCTGCCTCTGTCCATGTGGAGTGGCCGAAGGCGTTGCTTTCGGACCGAGTGCTTGGATATTTGGGCGGAATGGTTTAATCCAGTTAAATAAACTCAATCCAGATAAGTATTGCTAATGTCCTGTCATGTCATTTCGCAGACTGCTTTTCTGAGGCGCTGCCTCCCCTCAACCCTCATTCCTGTGCTTGTCACAGGAATCCAGCCAGCCCAAGTCCTTGGGCTGAAAAGACTCTTCCGCCGCGCAGACGCGCGTCGACTGGATTCCCGTGACAAGCACAGGAATGAGGGCAGAGAGGGCCGCCGCCAATGGTCCGGGTCCTTGCATGTGCTGTGTCAAAACCAGCCTTCAGAGCGGGTATCATAATGCTCGACTACCCCTCCATGCGGGCCGTGGCGCTCGTTGCCCAGACCGGCAGCTTCGAAAAGGCGGCGCAGGTGCTGTGCGTCACGCCTTCGGCCGTCTCCCAGCGCATCAAGCAACTGGAGGAGCGGCTGGGCGTGGTGCTGATCGTGCGCGGCACCCCCTGCGTGGCGACGGAAAAGGGCGAATGGCTCTGCCGGCATATGGACCATGTCGGCATGCTGGAAAGCGAATTGTTCCGCCAGCTTCCGGCATTGGCGCAAGCGGGATCGGCGCAGGAGCGTGTGACGCTCAACATCGCCACCAATGCCGACAGCCTCGGCACCTGGTTTCTGGATGCGGTGTCGAAATTCACCGGCGGCAGCGATTATCTCGTCAATATCGCTGTCGACGATCAGGATCACACCGTGGAATGGCTGCGCGGCGGCAGGGTGCTTGCCGCCGTCACCGCCCATGCCAAGCCCGTGCAGGGTTGCCGGGTCACAGCGCTCGGTGTGCTGCGTTATCACGCCACCGCCAGCCCGGATTTCATGGCCCGCCATTTCGCCGGCGGTGTGACACCCGCCGCCCTTGCCCGCGCGCCGGGGCTCACCTTCAACCAGAAGGACAGGCTGCAGGCGAACTGGATCAGGCAGGCGCTGGGCGAGGAGGTCTCCTATCCCACCCACTGGCTGCCTTCGACGGACGGCTTTGTGAAGGCGAGCCTTTCCGGCATGGGCTGGGGGCTCAATCCGGTGCAGCTTGTGGGGGAACATTTGAGGGAAGGGCGGCTGGTGGAGGTCGTTCCCGGCACGCCGCTCGATATTCCGCTTTACTGGCAGGTGAACCGGCTTGCGGCGGAGCGGCTTGGCGGGCTTACGGCGGATGTGGTGGCGACGGCGAGGGCGGTGTTGTTGCGCTAGGTTGTGGTTTGGAGAAGCGGTGGCGATGGAGTGCGGGGCTTTACCCCCCTCTGCCCTGCCGGGCATCTCCCCCTCAAGGGGGGAGATCAGCAGGAGGCCCTACCGCCACTTCATTCTCTGACCCTGAGATGGGCGAAACTTCGCCGCAGATCGATCTCCCCCCTTGAGGGGGAGATGCCAGGCAGGGCAGAGGGGGGTGAGCCCCGAACTCCGAAAGCACCCTCTACACGCCCCAACCTCACCGCCGCGCCGCATCCTCCGCGCCTTCCCGCAACGATGCATCCGCCACCTTCTGCGTCGTCACGCTAAGCGCCGAAGCATCCTTCATCTTCCTGGCGATGGAGCGGATCACACGCGTGGCTTCCGCCGAGAGCGAGCGCGGACGGGTGAGCGCCGGCATGGCGGGTGCGTTGGCGGAGGCTGCCGCCACTTGCGCCGAGGGCTGCGGGCGCGCGCCCGTCGGCAGCGGGTTCTGGATGCCGGGAATGGGGCGCAGCTCCATGCCCTGATGGGCATAATCCATCAGCCGCTTGAAGGCCATGGCCGGAAGCGCGCCGCCGGTCATGTTGTTCATCGGCGTGAAATCGTCGTTCCCGAACCAGACGGCCGTGGTGTAGTTGCCGGTGAAACCCACATACCAGGCATCGCGATAGGCCTGCGAGGTGCCGGTCTTGCCGCCGGAAACGATGCCGTTTTCCAGCGCGCCGCGCCGGGCCGTGCCCATGACCGGGATGGTCACCAGCATCTGGTTCATCTTCGAATTGGCGTCTTCGGAAAGCACCCGTTTGGCGGGCGGCTCGTTGTGGCTGAAATCGTAGAGAACATTGCCCTCGTAATCCAGCACCTGCTCAATGCCGTGGCGGCGCGACTGCATGCCGTCGGCCGGGAAAACGGCATAGGCGGTCGCCTGATCGAGAACCGTCACTTCTGATGTGCCGAGCGGAATGGTCTTGTCGCTGCGCAGCGGCGTGGCGACACCCATGGCCTTGGCGGTATCGACGATGACCTGCGTGCCGAGCACGTCCTTGGCGAGCCGGACCGGCACAGTGTTGTAGGACTTGGCGAGCGCCATCTGCAGGGTCACCTTGCCGGCATAGGAGCGGCCGTAATTCTGCGGCGACCAGCCGCGCCAGGTCACCGGCGCATCTGATATCAGCGTCTCCGGCTTCATGCCCTTTTCCATGGCGGCCGAGTAGGTGTAAACCTTGAAGGAGGAGCCCGGCTGGCGCAGCGCCGCCGTGGCGCGGTTGAACTGGCTTTCGCCATAATCGCGCCCGCCGACCATGGCGCGCACGCCGCCGCCATTCTCGATCATCACCATCGCGCCCTGCTTGACGCGGTAACCTTCGCCGAATTCGCGCAGGCCCATTTCCATCGCCTGTTCGGCCGCCTGCTGCAGGCCGGTATCGATGGTGGTGCGCACGACGACGGTGTGATCCCTAAACTTGCCTTGCGCCGCCAGCCGCTGCACTTCGTCGAAAGCCCAGTCGAGGAAATAATCCGGCGCCTTCACATCGGCGCGGTCGATGACGGTGGCCGGGTTGCGCCTCGCGCCGATCACCTGCCCCTCGGTCATCAACCCGCTCTGCACCAGGTTGGAAAGCACGGTGTTGGCGCGCGCACGCGCGGCGGGCAGGTTGACATGCGGCGCATATTTGGCCGGCGCCTTGAACAGGCCAGCCAGAATGGCGGATTCGGAGAGCGTCACGTCGGTCAGGTTCTTGCCGAAATAAAATTGCGCCGCCGCAGCAGCACCAAAGGTGCCGCCGCCCATATAGGCGCGGTCGAGATAAAGGCTGAGAATTTCCTTCTTCGACATGTTGGTCTCGAGCCACAGCGCGAGGAAAGCTTCCTTGATCTTGCGCTCCAGCGAGCGCTCATTGGTCAGGAACAGGTTCTTGGCGAGCTGCTGCGTCAGCGTCGAGCCGCCCTGCACCACGCCGCCGGCACGGGCGTTTTCACTCATGGCGCGGGCAAGGCCAATGAAATCGATGCCGAAATGGTCGAAGAAACGCCGGTCCTCGGTCGCCAGAACCGCCTTGATGAAATGGTCAGGCATCTGGTCGATCGGCACGCTGTCCTCATGGATGATGCCGCGATGACCGATGGTATTGCCGTAGCGGTCGAGGAAGGTGACGGCGAAATCGCCGCGATAACGCCAGTCCTTCTTGGTTTCCTCGAAGGCGGGCATGGCGAGCGCGAGAAGCACGACGGACCCCGCCGTTCCGAAGGTCAGCGCGTCGCAGGTGAGGTTGACGAGAAGCTTCTTCCAGCCGCGCACATGCAGCTTGCGGGAGGCGATGGTGACGTCTTCCCAGAAATCCACCAGCCGCGCCGCAGCCGTCCACAGGCCGGAGTCGATGAAGCTATCGATCCGGAGCAGGATATGCCGTTTCTTGCGGCCTTTTTTATCGTCTTTTTCTTCCTGCACCTGGCGATGTTTTCCTGTTCAACGCAACGCGGCCATCGATGTGTCTGCCCGATATTCTGTACTTCAACCTATTCCCGACGCAAAACCATGGCATGTCTGTGTCGGAATTGCTTGACGTGGTGGCTTCTTACGGGCCAATGACCCTCTGCCGCCCGCCAATCTCCATAAAATATCGTACAAACCAGCCCTTGGCGATACGATATAAAGGATTAGGGACCGGTTAAACACTCCCGTCCAAGAGATCAAAATGAAACGGAAATGTTAACGATGAATGACGCGCCGTTCTGGAAAACCAAATCACTCACGGAGATGACCGGCGAGGAATGGGAAAGCCTGTGCGACGGCTGCGGCCTCTGTTGTCTGAACAAGCTGGAGGACTGGGACACCGGCGAAGTGGTGTTCACCTCGGTCCGCTGCGTGCTGCTCGACGGCGAGAGCTGTCGATGCTCCGACTACGAAAACCGCCGCGCCACCGTGCCGGACTGTATCCAGCTCGACCTGAAGAAGGTGCATGAGATCGGCTGGCTGCCGCCCACCTGCGCCTATGCGCTGGTGCGCGACGGCAAGGATCTCTACTGGTGGCATTATCTCGTCTCCGGCGATACCGAGACGGTGCATCAGGCCGGCATTTCCGCACGCGGCCGCACCGTCAGCGAGGTCGATGTGGATGTTGACGACTTCGAGGATTATGTGGTCGACTGGCCGCTCACGGTGGGTGAGACGGTCGGCGCGAGGGCGGGCGAAAAGGAACGGACTTGATGGAGAGAGTCAATTTTCGGTTTGGTCCTATTCCTGCCCCATCGTTCCCTTAAGGCAGTGTCGCCCGAAAGCGTGTCACGGTTTCGGGGTACGACTTGTCTGAAATCAAAGACAGCTTCCGGCCATTCCGGCAAATGATCCGCAAAAGCGGACGAGGGACATCAAAACGCATGCGCTACCGGCTGCCCGCCATCGTTCTTTCATGCCTTGCCCTTCCGGGGCTCCTGCCGTTTTCCGCTGATGCCCAGCAACAGCCCCAGGCCTTTGAATGCACGCTGGTCACGTCCATCGAGACCGGCGCCATCATCAACCAGCAGGGCGCCTGCGACCAGCGCGTGGCGCCGGCCTCCACCTTCAAGGTGCCGCTGGCGCTGATCGGCTACGACGCCGGCATTCTTCAGGATGAAAAGACGCCCGCCTGGGACTGGAAACCCGGCACCGAGGCGCGCGCTTCCGACCGCAAGACGGTCGATCCGACGATCTGGGAGCAGGATTCGGTGCTGTGGTATTCGCGCGAAATCACCCGCCGCCTCGGCCCGGAAAAATTCGCCGCCTATGTGAAGCGCCTCGGTTACGGCAATGCCGATGTTTCCGGTGAGCCGGGCAAGAATAACGGGCTCACCCATTCCTGGCTCGGATCGTCGCTGACGGTCTCGCCGGTGGAACAGGTGGGCTTTCTCCGCCGCCTTCTGGCCGGCAATCTGCCGGTCTCGCGCGATGCGCAGGCCAAGACCAGGGCAATCGTGCCGGTCTTCGATGCGCCGGAAAGCTGGGCCGTGCACGGCAAGACCGGCACCGGCTACATGCGTGACGAAAAGGGCAATCCCGACCGCAACCGCCCCTTCGGCTGGTTCGTCGGCTGGGCGGAGCGTGAAGGCCAGCACATCGTCTTTGCGAGACTGCGCGTTTCCGACAAACCATCCAACGAGCCGCTCGGCCCCGCCGTGCGCGATGCCTTCCTGCGCGATATTCCCCGGCTGGCCGTGCACCGGTAGTTGCGCAGCCGGTATGACCTTTGCCCGAAAAGGAAAAGCATATGCCGGATGCCTCTCGTGACGTCATCACGATCTACAATGAACACGGGGCCGATTTCGACAGGCAGCGTGGCCGCTCCCTTGCCGAAAAACCCTGGCTCGACAGGTTCATCTCGCTCTTGCCGAAGGGTGCGTCCATTCTCGATATTGGCTGCGGTTCCGGTGAGCCGATCGCCGGCTACTTCATCGCCAGCGGTTATGACGTCACGGGCATCGATGCGTCCCTGCCGCTGGTCGAGCTTTGCCGGAGGAGATTTCCCGGAAACCTCTGGGCGGTTGCGGATATGCGAAAGCTGGCGCTCGGCCGCCGCTTCGACGGGTTGATCGCGTGGCACAGTTTTTTCCATCTGACGGTGGACGATCAGCGCCGCATGTTCGGCATTTTCCACCAGCATGCCAATGACGGCGCGGCGTTGATGTTCACGGCCGGACCGGATCACGGGGAAGCGATCGGCACCTTTCAGGGTAGGCCGCTTTATCATGCGAGCCTCGCACGCGATGAATATGAAAGCCTGCTCGCCGCGCATGGTTTCCGGCTTCTCGATCATGCCGTCAACGATCCCGAATGCGGCGGCGCCACGGTTTATCTGGCGAGACGCGTCGCCCTCTGAACGCGCTTGGGAGGCCTCACCCGGTAGCGGGTCAACGGGCCGCATGATCGCTGCGAACGCGATGTTTTGCGGCGGGGGCGGCACTCACGATTGTGTGTTCAACAAAAACTTTGCGCCTCCCTTGACCTTCCCATCATGGGAATCTCTACATAGGGTCTCGAAAGGGGATTTCCCATGAACGAGACAGTCAAACACGCCCATCGACATGAACCGGTTTCCATTCCCGTGGAAGGCATGACCTGCGCCTCCTGCGTGCGGCGGGTGGAAACGGCCGCGGCCAAGGTGCCCGGTGTCGTCTCGAGTTCCGTGAACTTCGCCACGAAGAAGCTCACGGTCGAGCCGGCCGAAGGTTTTTCGGCCAGAACGCTCGGCGCTGCCATCAAGAAGGTCGGTTACGATATCGCACCGGAACGGCAGGAATTTGCGGTGGAAGGCCTGCGGGGCGAGGCGGATGCCGAAAGGCTGAAGGCCGTTCTGGAAGCGGTCGCCACCATAATCGCCGTCAAGGTTGACGCGGCTTCCGGCAAGGCTTCCGTGGAGACGATTGGCGGCCGGCGTGAACGGGATGCGCTTGTGGAAACGGCAAAGCTCGCCGGTTTTCTGCTGAAGACGCCGGGGCCGCGCGACCATTCCGCCCATCAAGGTCACGGCCAGCACCACGGACATCATCAGGGCCACGGCCAGATGGCGGCGGCTGACGAAAGCGGCGGCCATGACCATATGCACCATGTGGGCGAGGAGGGTGCGCTGAAACGCGACCTGACGATCGCCGCGATCCTGACCGCACCGCTTTTCGTGCTGGAAATGGGCGGTCATCTCTATGAGCCGATGCATCACTGGCTGATGGGCATCATCGATACGCAGAACCTCTATTACATCTATTTCGTGCTGGCGACGGCGGTGATTTTCGGGCCGGGCCTGCGCTTCCTCAAGACCGGTTTTCCGGCGCTCTTGCGCGGCGCGCCGGAAATGAATTCGTTGGTGGCGCTGGGTGTCACGGCGGCCTATCTCTATTCCGTCGTGGCGACCTTCGCGCCCGATCTGCTGCCGGCGGAGGCGCAGTTCGTCTATTATGAAGCGGCAACCGTCATCGTCACGCTGATCCTGACCGGACGGCTTCTCGAAGCCCGCGCCAGCGGCCGCACGGGAGACGCCATCCGCAAGCTGATGAGCTTGCAAGCGAAGACCGCCCGCGTGGAGCGCGACGGTGCCACCATCGATATTTCCCCCGAGGACCTTGTGGCCGGCGATATCGTCGTCATCCGCCCCGGCGAGAGGCTGGCGGTGGATGGCGAAGTTGTCGAAGGCTCGTCCTATGTCGATGAATCCATGATATCGGGTGAACCCGTGCCGGTGGAAAAGGCGGTCGGCGCAACGGTTGTCGGCGGCACCATCAACAAGACAGGCGCCTTCAAGTTCAAGGCAACCAAGGTCGGCGCGGATACCATGCTGTCGCAGATCATCCGCATGGTGGAGGAGGCGCAAGGTTCCAAGCTGCCGATCCAGCTGCTGGTGGACCGCGTCACCGCGCTCTTCGTGCCGGTCGTCATCGCCATTGCGGTGCTGACCTTCATCGTCTGGGCGATTTTCGGTCCCGAGCCCGCCTATACTTTCGCGCTGGTCAATGCGGTGGCGGTGCTCATCATCGCCTGCCCCTGCGCCATGGGTCTCGCCACGCCGACATCCATCATGGTCGGCACCGGCCGGGCGGCGGAGTTGGGCGTATTGTTCCGCAAGGGACAGGCGCTGCAGGAACTGCGTTCGGCGCAGATCGTCGTGGTCGACAAGACCGGCACAGTGACCAAGGGCCGTCCGGAGCTGACCGATCTGGTGGTCGCGGAAGGATTTGCCGAAAACGAGGTTCTGGCGCTGGTCGCCGCCGTCGAGGGCCGCTCGGAACATCCGATTGCCGAAGCCATCGTCCGGGCTGCGGAAGAAAAGAAGGTGGCGACCCCTGCAGGACTCGAACCTGCAACCGTGGAAAACTTCGAAAGCGTGACCGGCTACGGCATTGCAGCCACCGTCAATGGCCGCAGGGTCGAAGTCGGCGCGGATCGTTACATGGCCAAACTCGGCCATTCCGTGGATATCTTTGCCGACGCCGCCGCAAGGCTGGGCGACGAGGGCAAGACGCCGCTTTATGCCGCCATCGACGGCAGGCTGGCGGCTGCGATTGCCGTCGCCGATCCGCTGAAACCTTCGAGCGTCACCGCCATCCGGGCGCTGCAGGCCATGGGCATCGAAGTGGCCATGGTGACGGGCGACAATGCCCGCACGGCGAATGCAATCGCCCGGCAGGTCGGCATTTCCCGTGTGGTGGCCGAAGTGCTGCCCGAGGGCAAGGTGAAAGCGGTCCACGAGATGCGAGAAGGCGGCAAGGTGCTGGCCTTCGTGGGCGACGGTATCAATGATGCGCCGGCGCTGGCCGAGGCCGATATCGGCATCGCCGTCGGCACCGGCACGGATGTCGCCATCGAAAGCGCCGATGTGGTGCTGGTCGGCGGCGATCTTCTGGGGGCGGTCAATGCGATCGAGATGAGCCGGGCGACCATGCGCAACATCAAGGAAAACCTGTTCTGGGCTTTCGGTTACAATGTGGCGCTGATACCGGTTGCGGCGGGTGTGCTTTATCCGGCCTTCGGCATCACGCTGTCGCCGATGATCGGCGCGGGCGCGATGGCGCTCTCCAGCGTCTTCGTTCTGGCCAATGCGCTGCGGTTGAAACGGGCAAAGGTGGCCCATCGGGAGGTGACGTCGTGAATATCGGCCAGGCATCGGAAGCATCGGGCGTTTCCGCCAAGATGATCCGTTATTACGAGCAGATCGGTCTCATCACCCCCGCCGCCCGCACCGGCAATAATTACCGGGTCTATGGCGAGCAGGACGTCCACAATCTGCGCTTCATCAAGCGGGCGCGCACGCTCGGTTTTTCGCTGGAAGAAACCGAGACGCTACTGAAACTCTGGCAGGACAAGAGCCGCGAGAGTTCGGCGGTGAAGGAAATCGCGCTCGTCCACATCGCCGATCTCGAGCAGAAGATCGCCGAGATGAAGAGCATGGTGAAGACGCTGTCCCATCTCGCCCATTGCTGCGGCGGCGACCACCGGCCCGACTGCCCCATCCTCGACGATCTCGCGGGCGCCGATAAGACAGACGGCAAGCCCACGAGAACCCACTGACCTTTAATGACAGCCGGCGCGGAAATAGTGGTGCCGGCCAGAAGGAGAAAACCATGAGCGCAACCACCTTCCTCATTCCTGATATGACCTGCGGCCATTGCGAAAAGACGCTGCGCGGCGCCCTCACGGAGGTGCTGCCCGGCGCGTCCGTCAGCATCGACCTCGATGCCCACAAGCTGACCGTGACGGGCGACGCCGCAACCGCAGAAGCGGCGATCCGCGAAGCCGGTTATTCGCCGGAACGGGCGGGTTGAGAGACGACTTCCGTTTGCGCAGGTCCAAAAATGTGCTACATATGTTGCACAAAATGGAGCCCAGACGGATGACCGTAACGACGAAAATAAGACGTCAGGGCGGTGCGGCGGTGATGACCATCCCGCCCGCTCTTTTGAAGATGCTGGGGCTGGAAATTGGTGAGCAACTGACGCTCGAGGTCGATAACGGCGCGCTGGTCGCCAGCCCGGTTCGGCAGGAAAAGAAGCGCTTCACGCTTGCCGAACTGCTGGAGGGTGCGGATGAAGTCGCCGCCCTCAACGCCAATGCGCGGGAGTGGGACGAAGCGCCGCCAGTCGGCAAAGAAGCCCTTTGATGGTCCGCAGCCAGATTCCGAAACGTGGCGACGTTTATCTGGTCGACCTGAACCCCGTCATCGGCAGCGAAATCAGGGACGAGCATCGTTGTATCGTCATCACGCCGAAAGAAATCAATGCCGTTGGACTGTGCCTTGTCGTTCCCGTGACCACGGGCGGAGTATTCACACGCAGGGCAGGGCTTGCCTTGAACATATCGGGCCACAGGACAACCGGTGTTGCATTATGCAATCAGGTGAGAAGCATGGACATTGTCGCCCGTGCCGCCCAGAAGAAAGCGAAATATATCGAAACCCTTGACGATGCGACGATCGACGAAATCGCCGCTCGTGTCATCAGCATGATCGATCCGGCCTGAGAACGCCAATTGGAATAATGAGCGATATATGCTACTGAGTAGCATGATCTTTCCTGTCGAGGGAGTGCCACAATGTCCGTCAAGGCGTCAGTTTCCATCTCCGACCAGCAGGACAGTTTTGCCCGCAGGTTAGTGGAAGAAGGGCGTTATGCCAGCCTCAGTGCCGTCGTCCAGCGTGGGCTGGAACTGCTCCGGCAGGAAACGGAATTGAAGGATGCCGAACTTGCCGCGCTTCGCGATTTGCTGGTCGAGCGCAGTCAGGGCGATTTCGTCTCGTTGGAAGACGGCAAAGACAGAACCGCAGCGATGATCGCAGCCAAGAAGGCCGGTTATGGCCTTTAGGGTCCTGCGCTCGACACAGACGGATCAGGACCTCGGCCTCATTCTCGACCATCTCATCCAGTCCTATCTCGACCTTGGTGACGCCTTGCCGGGGGCTTTCGTGCGCGCTGCACGACGGGTGGGGTCAATTGAAGCGGATATGGAGGCGCTTCACAAAGCGCCTTTTCAGGGAACATTATTGCCCGAAATATTGCCCGGCCTTCGCCGGGCAACGAAAAATCAGGCTGTCTTTTATTTCGATGTCGAGGAGGGTGAAAAGGCCGTGCGTATTCTCGCGGTGTTTTTCGGCGGGCAGGATCACCTGCGCCATATGCTCACGCGCCTTGTCTCCCGTCGCGCCCCGGACCTTCCCTAAACCTCGTCGAAAGCCCCGCCTTCCCGCGAAGGGTTGCGGTTGATCACCCGTTCCTCGGCATCGTCGGGCAGGGCCTCGTCGCTTTCCTGATAGGGATCGTCCTCGCTTTCGGCCTCTTCTTCCTCGATTTCCTGTTCGATGGATTGTGGAATTTCTCCCCTGGCGGGAAGGGCGTCGATGTCGAGATCGAGCAGGTCCTCGTCCATGGCGTCCTCGTTGCGGGGTATGATTTTCTCGCGGTCCATGACGGTATCCTTTCTGTCTGTTCATTCGACAAACGGCCCGAAGGGGCGGAGGGTTCCTGCCGCCGAAGAATTCCTTCAGGGCAAATGACGTGAAAAGCCGTCTTGACCTCAATGGCGCTTGAGGTTCTAGTTTGCCCGCCGTACCCGAAAAAATGGAAAGGATACGGCTTTGACGAGTATGGAAATGGCGGAAAAAAACGGCTGGGGCGAATTGCTGAGCGGGGCTAACCTCTCGCTTCTGACCGTCATCTCTGCCGGTATCGGCCTGCACGCCTTCAACCAGTTCGCGGTGGTGACGGCCTTGCCCGTCGCCGTCAACGACATCGGCGGCGCGGCCTTTTACAGCTGGGCCTATAGTCTTTATTTCGTCGGCTCCGTGGCGGGCGGCGTCACCGCCGTGCTGTTTCGCGAGCGTTTTGGCGCCCGCGCGGTGCTGCTTCTGTGCTGCCTGATCTTTTCCTTCGGTTCGGTCCTTTCGGCAATCGCCGGCGACTTTTTGTGGGTCGTCGTCGGCCGCGCGTTGCAGGGGCTGGCTGACGGGCTGATCGTCGCCGTATGCTACAGCCTCATTCCCGCCGGTTTCCGCTCCGGCCTGTTGCCGAAGGTCTTTGCCATCGAGGCGGCGATCTGGGCGGTCGCCTCCTTCATCGGTCCGCTGACCGGCGGTTTCGCCACCGAACATATCTCCTGGCGTGCCACCTTCCTGCTGTCGGCGCCGCTGATCCTGCTGCTGCTGGCCTATACTGTCGTTGCCGTTTCCGCCGAACGGCCGGTGGCGGCGACGCGCAAACCGCTGGTGCCGTTGGCTCTTTGCCTAGTCGGCGCATTGGCGTTTTCCGCGCCTTCCGCCTTCGAGGATGCAAGCCTGCGCGCCCTTTCCCTGCTCGTGGGGGCGGCGTTGCTGTGGGCCTCGCTGCGCGCGGGCATCCGGCCTTCCATCGGCCTGTTCCCGAAGGATTCCTTCCGGCTGAGGACGGTGCTTGGCAGCGGTTTCTGGGTGCTGTTCCTGATGTCCTATGCCCATGCGCTGGGCAGCGTCTATCTCGCTTATGTCGCCATCAATCTCTGGCGGCATGAACCGACCTTTGCCGGTTTCATCGTGGTGACGATGCCGCTTGCCTGGAGCTTCGTGGCGATGCTGATCGGCAGCCTGCGCTCGGCCCGTCTGCGGGAGATTTGCCTGCATTACGGTCCCTACCAGATGGTGCCCGGCTGCGCCCTGCTGGGGCTTGGGCTTGCGACCGGCAACTGGGGAGAGATGCTCGTCGGGCAAATCCTGATCGGATCGGCCTTCGGCATGTCCTGGGCCGGCATCAGCCAAGCGGCCATGGAGGCGGCGCCGGAAGAGGAACGCAAGATGACGGGTGCGCTGCTGCCGACCGTCGCGACGCTGGGCGCCGCCGCGGGTGCCGGCGCCAGCGGCACAGTCGCCACTGCCACCGATCTGGTGGCGCAGATCGAGCGGGCGGATGTGACGATGCCGATGGTTTATCTTTATGGGCTGGGCGTGGTCGTATCGCTGCTGGCGATCATGACCGCCAGCGGGCTGCGGGGCGAACGGCGCTAAGGTGCGCGCGCGCCGCGGTCAGGACTGGGTGGTGGCGATGGTGATCGCCGCCAGATAAACGACGAAGGACATGATCGCGATCGCGCCGATGATGATGACGATGCCCTTGCCGGCGCGTTTTTTCTCGGCCTTGTTTTCATTGGCTTCTGTCGGAAACAGGATCGGATCGCTGGTGTCGCGGATTTTCGTCATGCCGGTTCTCCTTTCGACGGATGTGTCGGGCGGTTTCGGTCTATCAACCGCCCAATCCGCCAAAAGGTTCCTCACGGTTTCAGCGCCCAGCTGGTGGCATGCACCACCGCGCCGGGTGCGGCCTTCAGAAGCGCCGAGCGCACGGGCTCGAAACCTTCAATACGCTTGGTGCCCACATATCGGCCGCGATTGGCGAAGACTTCGATGGAGCCATAATCGAGGAAGATGCGGATGCGGGATGCCTTCGCTCCCTTCGCGATATAATGCGGCGAGGGGCCGTCACGCCCGTCCTCGTGGCGGATCCACAGCCCCTCTTCATCGGAAACGACGCCCAGCCTGACCGCCGGATGATCGAGCGCCAGTTCGAAGGGCGCGCCGGGCGAGGCAAGCTCGAACAATATTTCCACCGCCCCGTTGATGAAGGTGACGCGTTCGCCGGCGGCAAGCCGCGTGCGGTCGAGAATATGGCTGCGCAGGCTTTCCGCCGCACCGATGGGCGGGGTCAGAAGTTCGCCATTCACATAATGCAGGCGGCGCGGCAGGGTCATCGAGGTCGGAAAATCGATCTCCGGATTGGCGTCCGCCCAATTGGCCAGCCAGCCCATGCCGATGATGCTGTCGCCATCCAGAAAGGCCTGGAAGGCATAATTATCGGTGCCGAAATCCAGCTCCTGCCCGGTCTCCTTGGTGAAGACCTTGCCGTCGAACCAGCCGACATCGGCCATGGTGAGGTTCTTGCGGCCGGTTTCCGGGTCTTCCGAATGCATCAGACCGTAGACCAGCACCCAGCGGGTGGAGCGGGCATTGGCCGGGCCATCGAGCGGCAGCAGGCAGGGGCATTCGATGGCCGTGGTTTTATAGCGCGTTTCCACCCACAGCTTGCCCACATAGGTCCAGCCGGATGCGGCGGTAGGGTCCGGCGTCTCGTAAAGCAGGATGACGCCGCCGCCATCGCTCTGGCTGCCGAGCACCATTTTCCACAGGCCATCGGGACCGCGAAACACGTAAGGATCGCGGAAATCCGGCGTCAGCCCCTGTCCGTCGGGCCGGTGGCCCAGAATGACCTCGGCCTGTCCGGCCATGATGAGATCGGAAGAGGTGGCGGTGAGCTGGATCTGCTGTTCGGGAATGCGGTCCTGCACCTGCTCGGTGAAGAAGACGCGGATGCCCGTGCCTTCCACCAGCGGAATGGTGGAGCCGGAATAGGCACCGCCGCGCTTGTCCGGCCGTGTCGTCAGATCCTCCGACGGGAAGAGGAAGATCGGCAGGTGCCGCCAGCGCAGATAATCCGACGAGACGGCATGGCCCCAATGCATGGTGTTCCAGCGCAGCCCGTGTGAATAATGCTGATAGAACAGATGCGGCCGCCCCTCGAAACGGCCGAAACCGTTGGGGTCGTTCATCCAGCCGAAGGGCGGGCGGAAGTGATAGCTGCCGGGAAGTTCGGGTGCGGCATTGTCCGGTTTGGTATGAACGACGGTGATGCCGGTTTCGAGCACATCCGACGCTGTGAACCAGTAGATGACGGAAACGGCTGTTGTGACCGTGTCGTAACTCAGCTCCACATGGCCGCCGCCGAAAACCTGATAGATTCGGAAACCGAACTCTTCCGTGTTGACGCTTGAAACTTCAGCGAATTTTCCGTTCTGATTGGAAAAGGACACAGCGCCGGGCTCGGCGTCTTTCTTCGCCTTCAGCCAGACATGGAAGGTGGCGTTGACCGGCAGGTCGGTGTGGAGGGTGCGGATGGCGCTTTCCGGCTCGGCGGTTACGGCTTCAACGACGGTCATTCCCGTTCCTTTCGTTGCGGCTATTTTCGTTCAGGAAACGCAACGAATGGGACGAAAGAAAGTTCAACCGCGGCCGCTTTCACTCAAGCCCGCCGTCCGGCCTATTCCTGTGCCGCGGTTTCGTATTTGCCGTCCAGTTCGAACACCAGCCCGTCCGGATGGTAGAAGGTGCGGCCCTCGCCGGAAAAATAGGCCGCGACGATCTGGTTGGTCAGGCGCGAGCCGAAGCCCGTGCGTTTCGGCGCGCTCACCCGCGGCCCGCCCGTTTCGCGCCAGCGCAGTTCGAAACGGTCGTCGCCGTCCAATGTCCAGCGAATGTCCACCCTGCCGCTTTCATTTGAAAGCGCACCGTATTTCAGGGCATTGGTGGCCAGTTCGTAAACCGCCAGCGACAGGCCGAGCGCCTGTTGCGGGGCAATCTCCACGTCCGGGCCGGAAATCGTCACCCGCGCCCTGTCATCGAGATGCGGATAGACGGAATCGCAGACGAGGGCGATGATGCCGGCGCCTTTGCCCGAAGCATGCATGAGGTTCTGGGCGTTGCCCAGCGCGGCGATGCGTTTCTTGATGGTGTCGCGTGCCTCTTCCAGCGTCTGCGAATGGCGCATGGTGGCGCTGACGACGGCCGTGGTGATCGCCATGGTATTCTTGACCCGGTGGACGAGTTCCCGCCGCAACAGCTCTTCCCGCTTGCGGCTTTCCACCGTCGCCGTCGTTTCGATCGTGATGTTGATCAACCCGGCGACCTTGCCGTTGTCGTCATAAAGCGGGCTGTAGGAAAAGGTCCAGTAGGTGTCTTCCGGATAGCCGTTGCGATCCATGATGAGATGCAGGTCTTCGGCAAATGTGCCCTTGCCGGACAAGGCGGTCTCCACAAAGTGCTTCACATCGTCCCAGACATCGGACCAGATGACATGAAAAGGCTTGCCGAGCGCCTCCCGTTCCTTGAGGCCCAGAAACGGCCGGTAGGCATCGTTATAGATGATGTTGAGGTCCGGCCCCCAGAACAGGCAGATCGCGTGGCCCTGCTTGAGCATGGTCCGCACCGTGGTCTTCAGCGCAACCGGCCATGTGTCCGTGGGTCCCGCCGCCGTCGATGCCCAGTCAAAAAGCCGGATGGCTTTGCCCATTTCACTATCGTCATCGGGGAAATGCGGCACGAACTCATCCTGTAGCACGGGGCTGATTACTGCATCTATGTAGGGACTGATACCCCCCGAGTTCAAATTGAATTTCTCTAAAGCTTGGCGCGGCCTGTCGAATTTGCCGCTGGCACCCTCGCAACCGGGCGCAAAAACCGCCATATCAGGCAAAAGCAGGGAGTTTAACCGTGATCAGATTCGACAATTCCTATGCCCGCCTGCCGGAACGGTTCAGCGCCGCCGTGCTGCCGACGCCGGTGAAGGCGCCGCGCCTCATCGCCTTCAACCGTGGGCTGGCCGATGAACTCCTTCTCGATGTGGCGGACCTTGACGATGAAAGGCTGGCGGCGATCTTTTCCGGCAATGTCGTGCCGCAGGGGGCAGAGCCGCTGGCCATGGCCTATGCCGGCCACCAGTTCGGCGGTTTCGTGCCGCAGCTCGGCGATGGCCGCGCCATTCTGCTCGGCGAGGTGATCGACAAAAACGGCAAACGCCGCGATATCCAGCTCAAGGGTTCCGGCCCGACGCCGTTTTCGCGCAGGGGCGACGGGCGTGCGGCGCTTGGCCCCGTGCTGCGCGAATATATCGTGTCGGAGGCGATGTTTGCGCTCGGCATTCCCGCCACGCGGGCCTTGGCGGCGGTTCTCTCCGGCGAAAGGGTACAGCGTGAAGTCGGCCTGCCGGGCGGCGTCTTCACCCGTGTTGCGGCAAGCCATATCCGTGTCGGCACCTTCCAGTTCTTCGCGGCGCGCGAGGATGACGAGGCGATCAGGAACCTCGCGGATTATGTGATCGACCGCCACTATCCCGAAGCGAAAGGCGCCGATAATCCCTACCTCGCCTTGCTGCGCGGCATCGCTGACAGGCAATGCGACCTCATTGCCCGCTGGATGATGGCGGGCTTCATCCATGGCGTGATGAATACCGACAATATGGCGGTCTCCGGCGAGACCATCGATTTCGGCCCCTGCGCCTTCCTCGATGAATACCACCCCAACAAGGTCTTCTCTTCCATCGATGCGCAGGGCCGTTACGCCTTCAACAATCAACCCGGCATCGCGCAATGGAACATCGCCAGGCTGGCGGAATGCCTGTTGCCGCTGCTCGATCCGCAAGTGGAAAAAGCCGCCGAACGCGCCAATGCCGTTCTGGCCGATTTCGCCGCCGCCTTCCCCAAACGCTGGCTCACCGGCATGCGCGAAAAGCTTGGCCTGACGACAGAGGAAGAGGGCGACATCGATCTGGTGCAGGCGCTGCTGGCGCTGATGCAGGCGTCGGAAGCGGATTATACGCTGACTTTCCGGCGCCTCTCCCATGCGGCAAATGGCGATGCCGAGCCGTTTCGCGGCATGTTCATCGATATTGCCGGAGCGGATGAATTTCTGGCGCGCTGGCGGGAGAGAGCCGGGCGTGAAGAACTCTCCGATGCCGACAGGTCAAAGGCAATGCTTGCCGTCAACCCGGCCATCATCCCGCGCAACCACCGCATCGAGGAACTGATCGAAGCGGCGGTGGAAGAGGATGATTTCGAGCCCTTCCACGCCATGCTGACGGCAATCGCCACACCATTCGCGGAGCGGCCGGACAATTTCGTCTATATGCAGCCGCCGATGAGCCATGAGCGGGTGTTCAGGACGTTTTGCGGGACATGAGTGCAAACTGGTCCGCTGCTTTCGAACGAGCGGGCGCCTCCTTCGCCTTCTCCCCGCCGGGGAGAAGGTCGCGGCAGCGGGATGAGGGGGTGAGGGTAGAGATATCAGGAGAGCTAGCCCCCTCATCCGACCCTTCGGGCCACCTTCTCCCCGGCGGGGAGAAGAAACCAGAGGCGATGCTGTGTCCTTAAATCACCCAACCTTGGCCAGCGGCTCATGCGAGCCATAATACCGGCCAAACCGGTTTTCGAGGAATTTCGGCAGGGCCACTTCCTCCTGCCGCACAAAACCCTTCTGCGGCAGGGTGCCTTCGGCCAGCAGATCGAGAACCGTGCAGATGCCGGCGGCGGTGGTGATCTGGATGGCGCTCATCATCCGGCCGGAAACCGGGCCGGCATAGACCTTGTTGGCGTAAGTTTCCTGCAGGAAGCGGCCGTTGCGGGTGCCGCAGACGGTGACGAAGACGATGACCACGTCCTGCATGGTGCCGGGCAGGGCGTTTTCGAACAGGTCCTTCAGCACGTCGCGACGGTTACGCAGGTTGAGGTCGTTCAGCAGTGCCTTCATGATCGCCACATGGCCGGGATAACGGATGGTGCGGTAATTCATCGTCCGCACCTTGCCCTCCAGCGTGGCGCAGAGCGTGCCGAGGCCGCCTGACGTGTTGAAGGCCTCATAGGTGACGCCGTCGAGCGAAAATTCCTCGCGCTCCTCCAGCGCCGGAACGGCGGTGAGGCGGCCTTCGACGATGGCTTCGCAGGGCTCGATATATTCGTTGATCAGCCCGTCCGTGCTCCAGGTGAGGTTGTAGTTGAGCGCGTTGGACGGATATTGCGGCAGAGCGCCGACGCGCATCCTGACGCTGTCCAGCTTGTCGAACTTGGCGGCGAGATCGGCGGCGACGATGGAGATGAAGCCGGGCGCGAGACCGCATTGCGGAATGAGCGCCGTCTGCGCCGTTTCCGAGAGCGCCTTGACCTTGCGGGTGGATTCCACGTCTTCGGTCAGATCGAGATAATGGGTGCCGACGGCGACGGCCGCCTCCGCAATGCCCGCCGTCAGGTGGAAGGGAGCGGCGGACAGCACGGCGAATTTGCCCTTCAACAGTGCTTCCAGCGCCGGACGGTCGGTGATGTCGACGATTTCGGTATCGACGCGTTCATGCGCCGGCACATTCGCCAGCTGGTCGGCCGAACGGTCGGCGACGGTGATGCGATAATCGCCCGATGCGGCCAGCATCCAGGCGATGGCCGAACCGATATTGCCCGCGCCGATGACGACAATGTTTTTCATGTTTTTGTTCCCCGCAGTAAATTCGCATGTCATTGCGCAACGAATGCGCTTCGAAGACAGAATGCCAGCTTTTATTGACGATTCGCAGCTTCACTATGTGCAGATGGTGGTCTATTATTGAACAGTTAGACGACAGGATTGGTCACTATGACGATCGCCGACAAGGACCGGGCGCTGCTCGCCCTGCTTTCCGAAAATGCCCGCATGCCGGTGGCGGAACTGGCGCGCAAACTTGGCCTTTCCCGCACCACCGTGCAGGCCCGCATCGAGCGGCTGGAGGCCGACGGGGTGATCGCCGGTTATGGTCTGAGGCTTTCGGAAAGCTATCTTTCCGGGCTGGTGCGCGCCCATGTGCTGATCACCATCGCACCCAAGGCGCTGCCCGGCGTGACGGCCGCACTTGCCGCCATCAAGGAGGTGACGACGCTGCATTCGGTGAGCGGCACGTTCGATCTGATCGCGATTTTGGCCGCCCCCTCGATCCTTGATCTTGACCGGTTGATCGACCGCATCGGTGCCTTGGACGGCGTGGAGCGCACGCTGTCGTCGATCATTCTGTCGACGCGGATTTCGCGGTAGGGGATTTTGGGTGTGCGGCAGGCGCAGCGCTGACTGTTATTCCGGGCGCTCTCTTCCTCCTCATCCCTGTTCCCCGGAACGAGCCCGAGGATGTCACAGGGATCCAGCCGACGCGCGTCTGCGCGACGGGGAAAGTCCTTTCAGCCCAAGGACTTGGGCTGGCTGGATTCCTGTGACAAGCACAGGAATGAGGGACGTATCGGTAGCCGCGCCTCCATTTAAGCCACCGCCCGCTCATCATACGCCTTCTGCGCCGCCAGCACCGCGTCCATATTGCCCTCCGCCCAATGGGCAATCGCCGCGACCGTGTCGGTCAGCGTCCGCCCCAGCGGCGTCAGCGAATATTCCACCGTCACCGGCACGGTCGGGAAAACCTGCCGGGAAATCAGGCCGTCGCGCTCCAGTTTCTTCAGCGTCTGCGACAGCACCTTCTGCGAAATGCCCTTGATCTCCCGCCGCAGCAGGTTGAAGCGCACGGCGTCCACCCGCAGACGGTCGAGGATCAGCAGCGCCCATTTGTCGGCGATCCTGTCCAGCACCATGCGCGTGGGGCAGCGGTCTTCATAGACGTCATAAATGCGTTCCATGGTCTCGTTCCGTTGTTTCAGGGCATCTTTCGGGGGAAAGCCGGTTTCCGCAAGGATACCAGATAACCGAAAAGTGCTCTCTTTTCATGATTTCTCCAGCGCAGTATCTGTGTTTTCGAAACATGGTTTCCATTAGATACTAAGGAGATTTGAGATGACAGGCAAGATACTCGTAATCGGTTCCACCGGCACCATCGGCACACCGCTGGTGAAAACGCTCCTTTCCAGGGGCGAAAGCGTGAAGGCGGCCTCGCGCAGCGGCAACGCCACGGGCGGCGCGGAAGGCGTGCGCTTCGATTATACCGACCGCGCCACCTACGCTGACGCCTTCGACGGCGTTGACCGTCTGTTTCTGATCCTGGCGGGCGGACGTCTGGATGCCATCGATGCGCTGACGCCGGTGGTCGAGGAGGCCGCGCGCCGCAAGGTGAAGATCGTCTTCCTCAGCGTCCTCGGCGTCGATGCCGACGATTCCATTCCCTATCGCCAGATCGAGCTGAAGATCATCGCTTCGGGCACGCCTTACGTCATCCTGCGCCCCAACTGGTTCGCCGATAATTTCCACAGCTACTGGAAGGCCGGCATCGACCACGGCCAGATCGCCGTTCCCGCCGGCGAGGGCAAATCAAGCTTTATCGATGTGCGCGATATCGCCGACAGCGCCGCCGCGGCGCTGACCTCTGACGCCTTTAATGGCAAGGCCTTCAACCTGACCGGTCCGAAAGCCTTCGGTTACGGCGAGGCAGCCGCGATCATTTCAACGGCGATCGGCAAGCCGGTGTCTTACGCCGCCGTTTCGGATGAGGTCTTTATCGGCATCCTCACCGGTGCGGGCGTGCCGAAGGATTATGCCTCTTTCCTCGCCTCGATCTTTTATCCCGTGCGCGAAGGCTGGACGGCGGTGGTGACCGGTGATGTCGAAACACTGACCGGCCATGCGCCGCGTTCGCTGGACACTTATATCGCCGATCATCTGGACCGGCTGAAGGGCTGAGGCTCCAGGCAGGCCCGTCGCGCTCACGCCGGATCGGTGGAGCCGCGGCGGGCCTTGAAGAACATCTTCAGCCGCTTGATCTCCCCGGGGCTCCAGCCGCCCGGCGCGGTCACTTCGGTCCATGCATCGATATAATGTTCCGGTGCATAGACATGGCCATAGCCTATCGGCGCCGTGGTGGCGGCGGCGACATCGAGGCCGAGCTGCAGCAGGGTGACGACCGGGAACCAGCGGAAGGATGTGGAAACGTCGGGCCCGTGATGCGCCATCCATTGCGGCCGCCGGTAAAGCGAGGCGGCCTCGAAGAAGGTGATCGGGTCGCTGGCATATTGCAGATAGACGATCCGCATCGGGCCCCACGCCGCATCGGGCATATGGGCGGTCGTATATTGGTTGGCGAAGCGGATGACGGAGGAATCGCGGAAACGTGGCAGCCATTCCGGCGTGCCCTTCACCCGGCCATTGGTGGCCATGCGCCATGTCGGGCTGGAAAAGGGCGGGCCGCTCCACAAAGCGCCCTGAAAGGGGTCGGAGAGCACATCGTAAAGATCGGAGGATTTCTGCGAATTGAGCGAGCCGAGGCTGAGGCCATGCAGGTAAAGCTTCGGCCGCGTTTCCTTCGGCAACGTGGTCCAGTAGCCGTAAACGGCCTCGAACAAAGCGCGCGCCGTCTCGACACCGTAGTCCGGCTCGGTCAGCAGGGCGATCCAGCTTGAAAGATAGGAATATTGCACGGCGACGCTGGCGATATCGCCGTCATGCAGATATTCGACCGTATCCAGCGCTTCCGGGTCGATCCAGCCGGTGCCGGTGGGAATGACTACCAGCAGCACCTTGCGCTCGAAACCGCCGACCCGCTTCAGTTCCTCCAGCGCCAGGGCCGCCCTTGCTTCCGGCGTCGAAGCCGAGTTGAGGCCGGCATAGACCCTGAGCGGTTCCTTTGCCGGACGATGGGTGAAGGCGGATATCTCTGTGCCATCAGGGCCTTCGGCGACGAATTCACGCCCGCGCCGACCGAGCGATTCCCATGTCATCAGTGAGGCGCTGCTGCCGGTTTTGAGCGCATCCGAGGGACGTGGCACGTCGGGCTCGATCAGCGCATCCACCTGTTTCAGCGAGGAATCGGCAAATCTGAGGCCGATATCGAAAATCAGCCCATTGAGCAGCATCCATGAGAGTATGATTGCCACCGCGATACCGAGCACATTGGCCAGGCGGCGCGGCAGGAAATGGCGGCTGCGCGCGGCAAAAAAGCGGCGGATAAGCTGGAACAGCCGGCCCGCACCGATAAGGATGGCGGCGACCAGCACCGCAAGGCCGCCGGTCTTGGTGGGATGGGCGCTGGGCAGCGGATCGAGTTCCATCAGCACGCGGATGGAATTCTGCCAGTCCTTCGCCTGCCACAAAAATGCAATCGCGGTGATGGCGGCGGCAAGCGCGATGAGAAAACGAATGCCGCGGACATTGTGGCGCGAGGGTTCGGGCAGTTCCAGATAGGTCCAGAGCGCGTGCAGGGCGACGCCGATCAGATAGCCGATGGCAAAGGAAAATCCGCACAACACGCCCTGCATCAGCCATGTGCGCGGCAGCAGCGAGGGGGTGAGCGAGGCGCAGAACAGAATAGTGCCGAAGACGATGCCGGTTGCCGAAAGACCCGCAAACAACCGCTCAACCCATTGTTTCACCAACTTGACTCGCCCCTTTTATCCACCGCTTGCGGCGTGAGTGTAATATGTGGCGGGGAAGGGTGCAAATGCTGTCGTCAGGATAAAAATCACAATCATAGGAAAATAATCCTTTACACCGTGACGGTGATTTGATAGTGTTTGGTTACGGTCGGAGATTTGCGGCTGAAGACGGCACGGTCCAAAGCGTTGCCGCTGGTTTGATGGCAAGCTTCCCTCGTAGTCGGTGCCATATCGTTGCCCATCCAGCCGCCGTCCAATTTTGTTCTCTGGGCCACAGCCCTTCTCCTCGTCATGCCGGGCTTGACCCGGCATCCAGCCGGCGCGCGTCTGCGCGGCGAAAAGACTTTTTTCAGCCCAATGACTTGGGCTGGCTGGATTCCGGCTCAGGGCCGGAATGACGGGAGGAAGATGTTCCGTCGCATAACCGCAATCGCCGCTCTTTCTCTCGCAGGCCAATCCCATGACAATGTCCAACAATTGCGATCCGGCGCTCTACGGCGTCTGGCCGGAAACGCCCGCCTATGCGGGTGAGGACATGCCGGAAGCCGCGCTTGAGACCAAATCGCGGGCCGACAGGCAGGCCGCCGAAGATGCGGCGCGCAACGGCAGCCTGCGACAGTTGCTGAACGAACTGACGGAGGAGATGCGCGATCAAGTCTGCATGTATCGCAATCTTCGGCAATCGGGCGAGGCGGGGCTTCTGTCTGATGCCGACGATACGGACGCAAAGCAGGCCCGTACCGATGTGAAAGTCGCGACGGATCAGCTGTCGCTCATCGTCCGCACGCTGGAACGGATCGACGCCCTGCAACGGGTGCTGGCGGAGGAGAGGCAGGCGCTTATGGGCGAGGATGAAACCGGGACGCAGGATTACGAGGCGGCGGTGGCGCATTTCCTCAACCGCATCGATGAACTGGCCGAGCAGAAATGCCGCGAGAGGCTGGAGGCGATGGCTGCGTCCGACACTGCGGCGGGGGTCTGACTGAAGCATGGCCGAAGTTTTGACCGAAGCGCGCCTTCAGGCGCAGGTCTTCAACCTCCTGCGCGATTGGCGTTTCATCGGCAACCTGCCGCAGCAGCCGCCGGAGGGCGACTGGCGGACGTGGCTGCTGATCGGCGGGCGCGGTTCCGGCAAGACCCGCGCCGGAGCGGAATGGGTGCATCATGTCGCTTCCACGGGCAAGCAGTCGGATCTGCGCATCGCGCTTGTCGCGGAAACGCTGGGCGATGCCCGCGAGGTGATGATCGACGGCATTTCCGGCATCTGTCGCATCGCCCGCCGCTGCCGTCCCGCCTTCGAGGTGTCGCGCCGGCGGCTCCTCTGGCCGAATGGTGCTGTGGCGCAGGTATTTTCCTCGGAAGACCCGGAAAGCCTGCGCGGCCCGCAGTTCCACATGGCCTGGGCGGATGAGCTGGGCAAATGGAAATATCCGCAGGAAACCTGGGACATGCTGCAATTCGGCCTGCGTCTGGGTGAGATGCCACGGCAACTGGTGACAACCACGCCACGGCCCATTCCGCTGCTGAAGGCGCTTCTCGCCGATCCCTCGACGCGCGTGGCACGGATGCCGACGGCTATCAATGCACGCAATCTCTCGCCCGGATTCCTCAAGGCCATGCAGGACCGTTACGGCGGCACGCGGCTGGGGCGTCAGGAAATCGGCGGTGAACTGATTGACGAGCGCGACGGCGCGCTGTGGAAGCGCGCCGATCTGGAAGCGATCATCGAGGCCGCACATGAACCGCTGGCGCGGATCGTGGTGGCGGTAGACCCGCCGGCAGGCGTCGGTGAACATTCCTGCTGCGGCATTGTCGTGGCGGGGCTTGGCATGTCCGGGCGGCTCACGGTGCTTGCGGATTGTTCGGTGGAAGGCGAAACGCCGGCCGGCTGGGCCCGGGCCGTGGTTGCCGCCTTTCGTCGCCACGAGGCGGACCGGGTGGTGGCTGAAGTCAATCAGGGCGGCGAGATGGTGCGTGCCATGCTGCAGAGCATCGACGCCAACCTGCCGCTGACCCTGGTGCGCGCCAGCCGCGGCAAATTCACCCGCGCCGAGCCGGTCGCCGCACTTTACGAACAGGGCAGGGTGCGCCACGCCGCACGGTTTGAAAAACTCGAACACCAGATGACGGATTTCGGGCCGGATGGTCTTTCGTCGGGGCGTTCGCCGGACCGGCTGGATGCGCTCGTCTGGGCGATAACGGCGCTGACGACGATGGTGGTCAGTGAACCGAAGGTGCGGGGGATGTGAGCTCGGTGATTATTGGCTCCCGCGAATGAGAGCCAATGACCGGTCGAGCGGATGCCCCCTGTTTCTTCTCCCCGTCGGGGAGAAGGTGGCGCGCAGCGCCGGATGAGGGGGCCACGGTCAATATATGCGGAGACAGTAGAGATATCTGGAGATGTTGCCCCCTCATCTGACCCTTCGGGCCATCTTCTCCCCGGCGGGGAGAAGAAAAGCGAGGCACCGTCATTGCCCGAATTCGGACGTCTGGCGGATATTATTTCTTCGGAGACTGCGCCGGCTTCGGCTGGGAGCCGGTCTCACGCATCTGGCGCCACTCGTTTTCGAGACGGTCATAAACGGTCTGGGGGATTGTCGCTGTCATGGTGGCATTCCTCCTTGAATGGTTAACGCTGCGGAATTGCGCGGTGAATGGAGTTAGCGCGCTAAGGTTCCGGAATTCAAGGAATTTTTTACCCCAAAACCCCGGCCTGCGGATTAAAATCGATTAAGGTTTTTTCAAATCGATTTAGTTCCGGCGGCCCGCATGTGGAAAAACCGGGCGTCATATCGCCCATCATTTTCAGGAGCTGTCATGGCCTATGACGAGGCGCGATTCTTCGCGTCGGCGCGGATTTCCATTTTCGGCGGTCGCCTGCGCGTGGCCCAGCTTGCCGACACGAAAACGATGCTGGCAGGATTCGAAAAGGCGATGCCGGGCGGCGATCCGCGCTGGCTCGCCTATATGCTGGCGACGGCCTTTCACGAGACGGCGGCGACCATGCAGCCGGTGCGCGAGACATTGGCGGCAAGCGATGCCGAGGCGATGGCAAGGCTCGACCGTGCCTTTGCGGCGGGCAGGCTGCCCATGGTGCGCAAGCCCTATTGGCGGCCGGATACGGAGGGGAAAAGCTGGCTGGGGCGCGGCTTCGTGCAGCTGACCCATCGGCGCAATTACGAGGCCATGTCGGCGCTGACAGGCGTTGACCTTCTGGAACGTCCCGAGCGGGCCATGGAGGCGGAGGTGGCCACCGCGATCCTGATCCACGGCATGGCGGGTGGCGGCTTCACCGGCCGCAGGCTCTCCGATTTCTTCGGTGACAGGCGCGAGGATTGGGACGGTGCACGCGCCATCATCAATGGCAGCGACCGGGCGCGGCTGGTGGGCGGTTACGGGCGCGCATTTCATCATGCGCTTGTCGCGGCGCGGATTGAACCCGGGCGGGCCAGATGATAACCCGTTACACGGTGCCGAAAGGCCGTCTTCGAAGTTTGCATGACAGGTGACACCGTGATCCGCCATATCGTCTTTTTCACCGTTCCCGAGGAAAACCGCGACGCCGTGCGCAGGGGGCTTTCCGGCCTGACCGCGATACCGCATTCGCTGAAACTTGAAATCGGCGAGAACGTGAAGAAGGACCAATGGGGCAACTCGGTCGATTTCATCGTCTATGGCGAGTTTGAAAACGAGGCGGCGCTGGCGGCCTATAAGGCCGACCCCGCCTATGATCTTTCGACCCGCACGGTAAAGCCCCTGCGCGAAACCCGCGTTGCCGCCGATTTCGACAGCGATACGGCGGTGAAAGCGCCGATCCGGTAAACGTCCGGTTTCCGCTGCGAAAGTGACGTGCATCCGCACGTAGTCTGCTGAGAACGGGAAAAAACGTTTCCTCCGTCGTAGGGCTGAGGCCCCCGGTACCCTCATTCCTGTTCCGGGGAACAGGGATGAGGGGGCATCGGGGCCTGAGCCGCCATCAAAACAAGGACAACCCAATGCGATTTCCCTTCTCCCTGCCGTGGCTGCGCCCGGCGGATGGCAGAGCCGTGCCTGAAGGCCGGAAAATGGCCGAAGGCTTCATGGCGGTTGCGGTGCAGGGCGGGCAGGCCTTCTGGTCCGGCCGGTCCTATGCCGCGCTTGCCCGCGAAGGCTTCATGAAAAACCCGGTCGCTCACCGCGCCGCCCGCATGGTGGCGGAGACCTCGGCTTCCGTCAGCTGGCTGCTTTATGATGGCGAAGAGGAACTGGCCGACCACCCGCTGCTGGCGCTGCTTTTAAAACCGAGCGCCCATATGGGCGGGCCGGATTTTTTCGAGGCGCTTTACGGCCACCTCATGCTGGCCGGAAATGCCTATATCGAGCCGTTGACGGTGGGCGGGCGGCTGCGCGAGCTGCATCTCCTGCGGCCCGACCGGGTGAGCATCGTCGAAGGATCGGATGGCTGGCCGGTGGCCTATGATTACCGCGCCGAGGGCCGCGCCTTGCGCCGCATCGCCGCCGAGCGCGACGGGCTGGGGCTGCTGCATCTGAAACTTTTCCATCCGCTGGATGACCGGGCGGGTTTTGCGCCGCTCGCCTCTGCCGGTGCCGCTCTCGATCTGCACAATGCCGCAAGCCAGTGGAACAAGCGCCTGCTCGACAATTCCGCCCGGCCCTCCGGCGCGCTTGTCTATCAGCCGAAGGAGGGCGGCAATCTGTCCACCGAACAATATGAGCGGCTGAAGCGCGAGCTGGAGGAGGGCTATCAGGGGGCGATGAATGCCGGCCGGCCGCTGCTTCTGGAAGGCGGGCTGGACTGGAAGGCCATGGGTCTTTCGCCGCGCGACATGGATTTTCTGGAGGCACGCAACGGGGCGGCGCGTGATATCGCGCTGGCGCTCGGCGTGCCGCCAATGCTGATCGGCATTCCCGGCGACAATACCTATGCCAACTACCAGGAGGCGAACCGCGCCTTTTATCGCCTCACCGTCCTGCCGCTCGTTTATCGCACGGCGGCGAGGCTGTGCGGCTGGCTTTCTCCGGTCTTCGGTTCTGGGCTGAGGCTCGAACCCGATCTCGACAGGATCGCCGGGCTTGCCGGTGAGCGGGATGCGCTCTGGGCACGCATCGGCACGGCCTCGTTCCTCAGCGACGAGGAAAAACGCGAGGCCGTCGGTTATTGAGCGGGCAAAACCGCGCCCTCAAAGCGGGTTGCGTCTGCTCAATCATTTTCTGAAGAAGCGGACTCTCCTTGTGAGCTCTTCCGCCCAAGCGATTCCGAAGATTCGCAAAAACACCCATCGCAGGCGCGCAAGAAGCGCCTGCGGGCGGCGCGGTGCGTGCGCCCGGTTTCAACATTCTAGAACGGAATGATTACCCATGTCTGAATTCGCCAATGAGGCCGGCATCTGGGCCGCCCGCATCACCGGCGCCGTGGCGGGTGCCGGCGTATCGCTCGTTTATCTCCTGCCGAAAAGCAAACGCGAGGCCGCGAGCCGTTTCATCACCGGGGTTTCCTGCGGCATGATCTTCGGCGGGCCGATCGGCCTGTGGATCGTGCAGCAGCTCGATATTGCCGGCGCGCTGTCGGGCCGGGAAATCATGGTGGCAGGCTCCGCCGCCGCCAGCATGGGCGCCTGGTGGGGGCTGGGCGTGCTGGTGCGCATCGCCGACCGCTACGGTGCGCGCCCGCGCGCCTGATACTTCCTTCACATCGCAGGAGTTTTCCATGCACGCTTATCGCGGGCCGCGTCCCGCCACGCGCAAATTCGCCAATCTGGAGCTGCGCGGCATCGCCAGCGATGGCACCTTTTCCGGTTATGCCAGCGTCTTCGGCGAGGTCGATCTCGGTCAGGATGTCATCGAGCGCGGCGCTTTCCGCCGCTCCATCGAGGAGCGCGGCGCGGCCGGTATCCGCATGCTTTACCAGCACGATCCCGCGGAGCCGATCGGCGCCTGGCGCACCATCCGCGAGGATGAGCGCGGCCTTTATGTGGAGGGTGTTCTGGCACCGGGCGTCGCCCGGTCGCGGGAAGTGCATTCGCTGATGAAGACCGGCGCACTGGACGGGCTGTCGATCGGCTTTCGCACGGTACGTTCCAGTAAAGAGGGCCGTGCCGGTAAGGAGGCGCGCTCCGGCAAGGCGGCCGGCTCAGGTGTCCGGCGCATCCTGGAAGCCGACCTCTGGGAAATCTCGGTCGTGACCTTTCCGATGCTGCCTTCGGCGCGGGTCTCCGATGTCAAACACGCCCGCTTCTTCCGCGACCGCGAGACCGAGCTGGTGCGCAGCATGCGCCGCGCCGCCCGCTCGCTGTTCGAAACGACATTCAAACGCTGACTTCCGGACAATCACCCACAAGGAAACGACATGACAGAGCAGATGACGAAACCCGCCCCGATGACCGTCGCGCCGCAGGTGAAGGCCGTGCCCGATACGGTGACGGCCGCCTTCGACGAATTCATGGAGGCCTTCGAGGCCTTCCGCGAAACCAATGACCAGCGGCTTGCCGATATCGAGCGCAAGATGGGGGCGGATGTCGTGACCCGCGACAAGCTCGACCGCATTGACAGGGCGCTCGACGATAACCGCAGGATCATGGACGATCTCGCGCTCAAAAAGGCGCGCCCCGCGCTCGGGAAAAAGGCGGCGCTCTCGCAGGATGCCGAGGAGCACAAGGCGGCTTTCGAGGCTTATATCCGCCGCGGCGAGGAGGGTGCGCTGCGTGATCTGGAGGCCAAGGCCTTCGCCGGTTCGACCGGAGCCGGGACCGATGGCGGCTTTCTGCTGCCGAACGAGACGGATGGCGAGATCGGCCGGCGCATGACGGCGATTTCGCCGATCCGGGCGCTCGCCACCGTGCGGCAGGTTTCCGCCGCCGTGCTGAAAAAACCCTTCGCCGCCGGCGGTCTCGCCACCGGCTGGGTCTCCGAAACGGCGGCGCGCCCCGAAACGGCGACGCCCAAGCTTTCCGAACTGACGTTCCCGACCATGGAACTCTACGCCATGCCCGCCGCCACCCAGGGCCTGCTGGACGATGCCGCAGTCGATATCGAGGCGTGGATCGCCTCCGAGGTGGATATCGCCTTTGCCGAACAGGAGGCGGCCGCCTTCATCGCCGGTGACGGCGTCAACAAGCCCAAGGGTTTCCTCTCCTATGCGGCTGTCGCCAATGATGGCTGGAACTGGGGCAATATCGGTTATGTCGCAACCGGCGTCTCGGCCGGTTTCGCCTCGGCCGGGCCGATGGACGTGCTGCTCGACGCCGTTTATGCGCTGAAGGCCGGCCATCGCCAGAACGGCACCTTCCTGATGAACCGCAAGACGCAAGGGGCGCTGCGCCGCTTCAAGGATACCAGCGGCGCCTATCTCTGGCACCCGCCGGCCGCCGCCGGCCAGCCCGCCTCGCTGATGGGCTTTCCGGTGACGGAGGCGGAAGACATGCCGAATGTGGCGGCCAACAGCTTCGCCATCGCCTTTGGCGATTTCCGCGCCGGCTACCTCGTCGTCGATCGCACCGGGGTGCGCATCCTGCGCGATCCCTATTCGGCCAAACCCTATGTGCTGTTCTACACCACCAAACGCGTGGGCGGCGGCGTGCAGAATTTCGAGGCGATCAAGCTGGTGAAATTCGGGGTGAATTGACCGCAGACCTTGCGGCCCTTTCTTCTCCCCGCCGGGGAGAAGGTGGCCCGAAGGGCCGGATGAGGGGGCAACCTCGCCGCATATCTCTACCGTCGCCCCCTCATCCCGCTGCCGCGGACTTCTCCCCCTCGGGGAGAAGAAACAAGCGGCATCCGCTCGCTCACCATTACCATCCTTCCGGAGACCCCATGACCTATGCCCTCATTCATCCGCCGCTGACGGAGCCGCCAACGGAGCCACTGACGCTCGCCGAGGTCAAGGCGCATCTGCGTCTCGATGATGGCGATGAGGACGCGCTTCTTGCCGCGCTCATCCGCACCGCCCGCGAGCATCTGGAACGCACGACCGGGCTCTGCCTCATCCGCCAGACCTGGCGGCTCTATCTCGACCGATGGCCTGAGAACGGCGTGATTCTGATTGGCAAGACGCCGGTGCAAGCCATCGAAACGATTCTGGTTTTTGACGGTGAGGGGCGCCCCTCAGATATCACCGCCGGGGAGAAATTGCTCGACGGGGCAGCGCGCCCGGCAAGGCTGTGGCTGCGCGATCCGCCGGCCCCCGGACGGGCGATGAACGGCATCGAGATCGATTTCATTGCCGGTTTTGGCGAAGCGGCAACGGATGTGCCGGACACGCTGAAACGCGCCATGCTGATCCATGTGGCGCAGATGTTCGCCTTTCGCGGCGCAGTTGCCCCGGAAAACCAGCCTGCCGCCATTCCCGCCGGTTACGAGCGGCTGGTGGCGCCCTTCTGCCGTCTGGGGCTCTGAGACATGAACCTGGTTTTTCTCGATCCCGGCAAGCTGACGGCACGGCTGGAACTGGAAGTACGGGCCGAAACCTCGGACGGGCAGGGCGGCGAGAAGGAAAGCTGGAATTTCCTGCGGTCGCTCTGGGCTGCGATCGAACCCGTTTCGGAGGCGTCGCATGAACGGGCCTCGGCCGAGGGCGTAACGATCACCCATCGCGTCTGGCTGGCTTATCGCGGTGACATCACCGCCGGCATGCGCTTTTGCAGGGGCCGCCGCATTCTGGCGATCCGGGCGGTGATGGACCCGGATGAGACCCGCCGCTTCATCGTCTGCCGCTGCGAGGAGGAAAGCCGATGAGCGCCGCAAACCCGCTTCTGCAGGCGATTTTCGCAAGGCTTGGCAGCGATGCGGCGCTGATGGCGCTCATCCCCGGCGGCATCGTCGACCGGCTCCTGCCACGCGCGGTGTTGCCCTGCATCGTCTTCGGCGACCTCGAAAGCCGTGACTATTCCACGGCGACGGAAAAGGCCGAGGAGCATTTTCTGTCGCTGCAGATATGGAGCGATACCAATGGCCGCAGGCGCGCAGGAGAAATCCTCGAACGGGTGAAGAAGCTGCTCGATGATGCGGCGCTGCCGCTTGCCGGCGTCTCTCTCGTCAATCTGCATTTTCTCTCCAGCCGCTCGCGGCGCGAGGCGAAGACCCGGAATTTTATCGCGGAAATGCGCTTCAGGGCGGTGACGGAGTAGCGCCGTTTCAGGAACCCTGCCTGCGCACGGTTCGCCACAGAACGATGAGCAGCAGAAACGAAATGCCGATCAGCACGGAGGCGATGGTGAGCATGGCGGATACGCCGCCGCGATCCAGCGCCAGCGTAAAAATAACCGGCGCAACGGCAATGGCGAGGTTTTGCGGCAGGGAGATGCGCGCGGCCTGAAGCCCATAGTCTTCCGGGGAAAATACCGCCAGCGGCAATACGGCCCGGCTGACGGTGAGCACACCCGCACCAAAACCGAAGAAAACGATGAAACCGATGAAGGCCGGCATGGCCGGGGCAAAAACGAGCAGCAGCAGCAGGGAGAACAGCAGCAGACAGAAACCGATCATGGCGGTGAGGAAGGGATTTCCGTGCTTCCCGAGCAGGAAATCCAGCCCGCGCGCCGTAATTGCAAGGACGCTGCGTGCCGATGCCAGCTGCACCGCAAGCGACTGCGTTGCGCCGGCCTGAACCAGAAGCAGCGGCAGGAGCGGTGAGAGGCCGAAGGTGGTAAAGGCGCTGATCGTCGTCATCGCGGCCAGCAGCACGAAGGCGCGCCGTGTATCGACCGGGGAGGGCGACATCGCCGCCGCTTCTTTCGGTTTCGCCGCTTTTCGGGCCGGACGGCCGGGAAGCACGAAGAGATAGAGCGGCAGCAGGATGAAGATTTGCAGACAGGCATAGGCGGCAAGCGTGCCGCGCCAGCCGAGATGCTGATCGGCAAGGGTGGTGACCGGCAGGAAAACCGCCGCCGAAAGCCCGGTGAACAGCATCAGCAGCGTCAGCAGCCGGCCGCTTTCCGCGCCCACACGTTCCACCACGGCCGCATGGGCCGCCGTCGTCAGGCCGCAGGTCGCGGCAAAACCCATCACGGCCCAGCCGAAGAGATAGCTCATTGCCCCGCCCGCAAAGGCGAGCACGGCAAACCCGGCCGCGAAGAACACCGAACCGGCCGCCAGCACCGGCGCCGCGCCGTGGCGCATCAACATTCTTCCAAGCAGCGGACCGCACAGGGCGCTGATGGTCATCATGATCGTGAGGCCGGCGAAAACCACGCCATTGGTGATGGCCAGTTCCTTGCCGATCCGTGGTCCGAGCACGGCCAGCATATCGAAACCGCTACCCCAGCTCACGATCTGCCCGACCGCAAGCACGCCGATAAGGCGCGCGCGGGACGTCAGGGCGGTGGCGTCGGACATGGTGAGATCGCGGGGTGCGAGGTGCAGGAATGCTTTTGGTAGCAGGCGCATCGTGGCCCCGCAACAGCAATCGAGACGAAAGGAAACATCATGGTGGCGCAGAAGGGCAAGGACCTGCTGCTGAAGATCGACAATGCCGGTTCCCCCGCGACCGTCGCGGGGCTGCGAACAAAGCGGTTGGCCTTTAATGCGCAGGCCGTCGATGTGACGGATGCCGAAAGCGCCGGGCGCTGGCGCGAGCTTCTCTCCGGCGCCGGCGTGCAGCGGGCATCGCTGACGGCCTCCGGCATCTTCAAGGATCAGGCGAGCGATGCGCTGGTGCGCGGCGCGTTCTTCGCCGGGACCATTCCCGGCTGGCAGATCGTCATTCCCGGTTTCGGCACGATTACCGGACCGTTCCAGATCGTGGCGCTCGAATATTCCGGCCGCCACGATGGCGAGGTGCAATTCGAGATCGCGCTGGAATCGGCCGGTCTCCTTAAATTCGGAGCGCTGTGATGGCTGAGCGTTTGCGTTACGGGCGGGCGAACCGCCATCGCGGCGAGATCGAGGCGCTGATCGACGGCGAAAGGCGCATTCTGTGCCTGACGCTCGGGGCTCTCGCCGAACTCGAAACCGCCTTTGCAGCCGATGATCTGACCGCGCTCGCCGAACGTTTCGCGAGCGGCCGCGTGAAGGCGGCCGATATGATCCGGGTGATCGGCGCGGGCCTGCGCGGCGCGGGTAACGTCTTTTCCGACGAGGATGTGGCCGCCGCCACGGTGGAGGGCGGCATTGCCGGCCACGCCGCCATCGTCGCCGATCTTCTGACCGCCACCTTCGGCGGGTTGAAAGGCGAGACGCCGCCGGACCCTTGAGCGCCGCAGCAGGCGAAGCGACGCCGCGCCCGTTCCCCTGGGCGGCGGTGATCCATGCCGGCTTCTGCCTGCTGCGGCTTTCTCCTGAAACCTTCTGGCTGATGACCCCGAGGGAATTCTTCGCGATGACGGGCGGCAACACCGTTCCCCGCGGCCCGGACCGTCAGGCGATGGAAGCGATGATGCGGCGGTTTCCGGATGGGTGAGGTGAACTCAAAAACAAACGGCATTTCAAAATTTTATGGCTCCGGTTTGAATCAGAAAGGCAAGCACGATGGCGGGCGAAAGATCGATGGCGGAGAACCGGGAAGAGGCGGAGGCGCTTTCCGAGGTCATGGGCGATCTGGAACGGCGTTCCGAGCGATTTGGTGCTGCCTTGACCTCGGCCCTGCAGACGGCCGCGACGGGCGGCAAGGGGCTGGACGATGTGTTGCGCGGGCTTGGGCAGCGATTGTCGGGCATCGCGCTTTCGGCCGGGTTGAAGCCGCTGGAGAGCATGATCGGCAACGCCGTCGGCGGGCTGCTGAATGGTGGCGGTTCACTGTTCGCCTTCGCCGATGGTGGGGTGCCGGGACGTGGCATCACGCCTTTTGCCGATGGCGGCGTGGTCTCCAGCCCCGCCTTTTTTCCGATGGGCGGCGGGCTTGGCCTGATGGGGGAGGCAGGGGCGGAAGCGATCCTGCCGCTGAAGCGCGGTTCTGATGGCGCTCTCGGCGTTGCCGCACCGTCCGGCGGCGGCGGGGCGCAGATCGTTTTTAACGTGACGGCGACCGATGCTGCGAGCTTTCGGAAAAGCGAAGGCCAGATCGCCGCCATGCTGGCGCGCAGCGTCGGGCGCGGCCAGCGCGGATTGTGACGCACGCGCTCCCTCCCGCTTTTCAGGACCATCGAAAAGAATCCAGGAACAACAACATGGCGGCATTTCATGAAGTGCGGTTTCCGCTGCGGCTCGCGCTTTGCATAAGCGGCGGGCCGGTGAGGCGGACGGATATCGTCAACCTCTCCAATGGCCGGGAGAGCCGCAACCAGCGCTGGCGGAACGCCAGACGCAGCTATGATGCCGGATCCGGTATCCGCTCCGTCGCCGATCTTTATGAGGTGCTCGCCTTTTTCGAGGCGCGGCGCGGCGAGCTTTACGGTTTTCGTTTTCGCGATCCGGTGGATTGCAAGTCCTGCCCGCCGGGAGAGACGCCCGCCGCGACCGATCAGAGGATCGGTACCGGTGACGGGGTGACGGTGGGTTTTCAGTTGCTGAAGACCTATGCCGATGCGGGCGGCGCGTTCTTGCGGCGGATTGAGAAGCCGGTCGAAGGCTCCGTCATGGTTTCGGTCGAGGGGGTGAAGGTCGAAGCGGCCGATGTGGCGGTCGATCCTGTCACCGGCATGGTCGCGTTCCGTGCGGGGCGGGCGCCGTCCGCCGGCGCCGCGATCCGCGCCGGTTTTGAATTCGACGTGCCTGTTCGTTTCGGGATCGACCGTATCGATGTGAACCTGACCGCTTTCGAGGCGGGCCGCATTCCCTCCATTCCACTGATGGAAATCCTGCCATGAAAACCATTCCTGCCGACCTTGCCGGGCATCTCAGGCAAGATGCGACGACCACATGCCATTGCTGGAAGGTGACACTGAAGGACGGCGTGGTGATCGGCTTTACCGATCATGACCAGGCGATATCCTTTGCCGGCACGTCCTACCTTGCCGCCAGCGGCTTTATGGCCAGCGATAGCGACGGCGAAACAGGGCTGGGCGCAGGCGCCGGGGAGGTGACCGGCGGTTTTTCGAACGAGGCGATTGCGGAGGGGGATCTCGCCGCCGGGCGTTTCGATGGCGCAAGGGTGGAGCTTTTCCTCGTCAACTGGCAGGCGCCTGAGCAGCATGTGCTGCTGAACGGGCGCGAGATTGGCGAGGTGACGCGGGCCGGCGGGTCGTTTCGCGCCGAGCTGCGCAGCCTTGCCCATCGCCTCGGCCAGCCGCAGGGCAGGGTCTATGGGCGGCGCTGCGACGCGGCACTGGGTGACCGGCGTTGCGGTGTCGATCTGGCGCGGTTTACCCACCATGGCAGCGTTACGGCGGTGGGTGCCCCGGGCGATCTGTTCGTCTCCGGGCTCGATGCTTTTGCCGATGGTTACTTCAGCCGCGGGAAGCTGCATTTTCTGACCGGCCTGCTTGCGGGCAAGGGGTTTGATCTCGACGGGCATGCCCGGCGTGACGGCGGTGTGCTTCTGTCCTTCTGGCTGATGCCGGAACAGATGCCTTTGCCGGAAGACAGGTTTTCCGTCACCGCCGGTTGCGACAAGAGTTTTGCCACTTGCCGGGAAAAATTCACCAATCATCCGAATTTTCGCGGCTTTCCGCATCTGCCCGGGGCGGATTTCGCCTATTCCTATGCGAGCGGCGGCCAGAGCCATGACGGTGGAGCGCTTTTCCATGATTGATACCGGAAAAAGGGTGCTGGCGCTGGCTGAAGGCTGGATCGGCACGCCCTATCGGCATCAGGCCTCGTTGAAGGGGGTCGGTTGCGATTGCCTTGGTCTCATCCGCGGCATCTGGCGCGACGTTTACGGTCACGAACCGGAATCGCCGCCGCCTTACGCGCCCGATTGGGCCGAACGGGGCGGGGAGGACCGGCTGATGGCTGCCGCCCAACGGCATTTTCTGATGGTTCCGGGCATGGAAGCGGCAAGGTCGGGAGACCTGCTTTTGTTTCGTTGGCGGGCCGATGCGGCCGCCAAACATCTCGGCATCCTGGCCGGCCCGCAGCATTTCATCCATGCCTATGAACAGGCGGCGGTGGTGCGTTCCGCGCTGGTGCCGGGCTGGCGGCGGCGCATTGCCGGGACTTTTCGTTTTCCCGATCCCTGATTTTTCGAGGCAGGCATGGCGACAATTGTTTTTCAGGCGGCGGGCGCAGCACTCGGCGGCATGTTCGGCCCTTTGGGCGCAATGATCGGCCGGGCGGCCGGGGCGCTGGCGGGTAACGCCATCGACCGCACGCTGCTTTCGAACGGACGAACGGTCGCGGGCGCGCGGCTTTCGACGGCGCGCATTCCGGGGGCGGAGGAGGGTGCGGCGATCAACCGGCTTTACGGCACCGCAAGGATCGGCGGCACGTTGATCTGGGCGACGCGTTTCGAAGAAAGCGTCGAGGTGGAACGGCGTGGCGGCAAGGGCAATCGCGGCCCGAAAGTGGAGAGTTTTCGATACTTTGCCAACCTCGCCATCGGCCTTTGCGAAGGTGAGGCGGCCATGGTACGGCGTGTCTGGGCCGATGGGCGGGAACTGGACCTGAGCGCCATCGAGATGCGCTTTTATCCCGGCAGCGAGACGCAATTGCCCGATCCGCTGATCGAGGCGAAGCAGGGGGCGGGCAAAGCGCCCGCCTTTCGCGGACTGGCCTATGTGGTCTTCGAACGCCTGCCGCTCGATGGCTATGGCAACCGCATCCCGCTCATGCAGTTTGAAGTGGTGCGGCCGGTCGGCCGGCTGGAAAAATCCATCCGCGCCATCACCGTCATTCCCGGCGCCACGGAACACGGTTACGCCACCGCGCAGGTTTCCGAGCGGATGGGGGTCGGCCAAAGCCGCATCATGAACCGCAACGGTCTGACCGCCGCAACCGACTGGCAGGCGTCAATCGACGAATTGCAGGCGCTGTGCCCCCATCTTGAGAGCGTGGCGCTGGTGGTAAGCTGGTTCGGCACCGACATGCGGGCGGGTGAATGCCGCATTCTGCCGGGCGTGGAAGTGGCCGGCCGGGATGGGGAAACCACGCCATGGTCCGTCGCCGGTGTTTCGCGCGGCGCGGCGCATCTCGTCAGCCATCATGGCGGTGGCCCGGCCTATGGCGGTACGCCGAACGACGAGAGCGTGCTGCAGGCCATAGCCGATCTCAAGAGCCGGGGTCTGCGGGTGTGCCTTTATCCCTTCGTGATGATGGATGTTCCGATCGGTAACGGCCTGCCGGACCCCTATGGCAAAAGCGAGCAGGACGCCTATGCCTGGCGCGGGCGCATCACCTGTTTTCCCGCACCCGGCAGGGCCGGCTCTCCGGATCGCAGCGCGGGCGCACGGGCACAGGTCGTCGCCTTCTGCAACCGCGATGAAGGTTATCGCCGCATGATGCTGCATTATGCGGCGCTGGCGGTCCGGGCGGGTGGGGTGGATACTTTCCTGATCGGCTCGGAACTGCGCGGGCTGACGTCGCTCAGGGACCAGCACGATGCCTTTCCCTTTGTTGAGGAGCTGGTGCGGCTGGCGGGCGATGTGCGCACTATCCTGGGGCCGGCGGTGAAACTGACCTATGCGGCGGACTGGAGCGAATATTTCGGCCACCAGCCGGCAGACGGTTCGGGCGATGTGTTCTTCCATCTCGATCCGCTCTGGGCGAGCCCCGATATCGACGCCATCGGCATCGACAATTACATGCCGCTGTCCGACTGGCGCGACGAGGATGCCGCAAAGGGCAATCCGGATGGCATGACCGGCCCGGACGATGTGAGCGCCTTCCGCCGCGCCATTACCGCAGGGGAAGGCTTTGACTGGTTTTATGCCAGCGATGCGGACCGCGCCGCGCGTAGGCGCACGCCGATTACCGACGGGCTGAAGGCCAAGCCGTGGGTGTTCCGCTACAAGGACTTGCGCAACTGGTGGGGAAACCTGCACTACGACCGGGTGCGGGGACACGAGAAAGCCACGCCGACGGCATGGGTGCCGCGCTCGAAGCCGGTCTGGTTCACCGAACTCGGCTGCCCGGCGGTGGACAAGAGTGCGACGCGCCCCAATGTCTTTCCCGATCCGAAATCGGCGGAAAACGCCTTTCCCTATTTTTCCCGCCGTAACCGCGCCGACAGCCAGCAGCGGCGGTTTCTGGAGGCGCATCTCGACCATTGGCGGGATGGCGATGCGGCGATGGTCGAGGCCGGCCGGGTGTATCTCTGGACCTGGGATGCACGGCCTTTTCCGGCCTTTCCGCAGAATGGCGCGGCATGGAGCGATGGCGGCAACTGGCGCACCGGCCACTGGCTGAACGGGAGGCTGGGTACGGCAACGCTCGCCGATGCCATCGCCGCCATCCTCACCGATCACGGCTTTTCCGACTTCGACGTTTCCGCTGTCAGCGGCGATCTGGGAGGTTATGTGCAGGGCGACGTGACCTCGGCCCGCAACCTGCTGGAACCGCTGATGGCGGCGTTTCAGGTGGATGTGGCGGAGGATGGCGGAACCCTGCGCTTCCGCTCCCGCAACACGGCGGTCCTGCCGGTCCGGGATATTGCCGTGCTGGCGGATCTGGAGGACCAGCCGCTCTGGTCGGAACATCGCGGCCATGACAGCGATTTCGCCGCTGAAGCCGTGCTGACGTCTTTCAACCCGGCGCTGGATTACGAGCAGGCAAGTGTACGGTCGCGCCGCATCGACAATGCCGGCAGCCGGGTGATGCGGCTCGATCTCAACGCCGCCCTGCCTGCGGAAACGGCGGAAGCCGCTGTCGAGGCGTTGTTGCGCGACAACCGGCAGGCGCGGCGCAGCCTGCGCTTTGCTCTGCCGCCTTCCGATATCGCGCTTGAGCCGGGTGATTGTATCCGCCTGGCGGAAAGCGCCTTTCCGCAGGCGCCGGCAGGGCGGTTTCTGGTCAGCCGGATCGAGGACGGCGCGGTGCGGCAGGTGGAGGCGCGGGCCTTTTTCGCCGCCTTTCCGGCTTTCGCGGGCGGTGCGGAGGCGCGGCGCAGCAACGGCGCAAGCGGTGCCGAAGGTTTCGCCCCGGAGGTGCTGTTTCTCGATCTGCCCTATCATGACGGCACCGCGCCGGAGGATTCGGCGCGGATTGCTGCCCTTGCAAAGCCCTGGCGGCCCATCGTCGTTTCTTCATCGCCCGGCACAGAAGGTTACCGGCAGCGCGTGCTGCTGGACCGGCCCGCAATGATCGGCATGCTGGCGATGCCCTTGACATCAGGCCCTTCCGGCCGTTTCGACCGGCAAAACACCATCCTCGTCGATCTGCCCTTCGGCGAAGTGTCATCGGCCGGGGAGCTTTCGGTGCTGAACGGCGAGAACCGTCTTGCCATCAAGGCGGCGAACGGGGTGTGGGAAATCGTTACCTTTGCCAGGGCCGAGGAAATCGCACCCTCGCGCTGGCGGCTTTCCGCTCTTTTGCGGGGACTGGCCGGCACGGAAGACGCGCTCGCCGCAGGCGCGCCGAAAGGCGCACCGGTGGTGGTTCTGGATGCGGCGGTGCAGCCGCTCGGTCTTGTCGCGAGCGAGCGCGGGCGACGCCTGAACTGGATTGTGGAAGCCGCGGGAATGGCGGGCGCGCCGAGCGGGCCCTTTGCCTTCGAGGGCGGCCTGCGGGCGCTGACACCGCTCGCGCCGGCGCATCTTGCCGCCGAGCGGCGCAGGGACGGCGTTTTCATCAGGTGGAAACGTCGGGGCCGGGTGGAGGCCGATGGCTGGGATGCGAGCGACATCCCGCTTGAGGAACCCTTCGAGCTTTATCGCGTCGAGGTGCTGGACGGCGAGGCCGTGCGGCGTATGGCGGAGGTTTCGCAACCCTTCTGGTTTTACCCCGCCGCGGATGAACTCACAGATTTCCCGGCATTGCGGGATCACATTTCCGTGCGTGTCCGCCAGCTCGGCCGCGCGGTGCCCTCGGGTGTGGTGGCGCAGGCCACCCTCCCGATCTGACATGTGCCTGAAAAACAACGCAAAGGATGAGATTATGGAGAGTACCAAAGCATGGTATCAATCGCGCACGATCTGGGGTGCCCTGGTCGCGGTTTTCGCACCGCTTTTCAGCATCGCCGGCCTTGAACTGCCCGCCGGTCTGCAAGGAGAACTTGCGGACGGGCTGGTGACGGTTGCGGGCGGAATCGGTGGCCTGGTCGCACTTTACGGCCGCCTTTCGGCGACCAGCGCCATTCGCTGACAGCGCCCGAGACGACGCCGTTCCCGCCTCGCGCCCATGCGGCGGGGGCGGCATTCATTTGCCATTCAGACGCTTTGCGCTACATATTCGGTCACAATACGGTTCGACACGCACCCGGTTTTTTGGAAGTTTGTGCAATGGCATCACCTCTCATCATCGCGACGCTTGCAGCCGGGCTTTCCGGTTTCACGGCGCCCGAGGCTGATCTGCAGGGCCATTACATTCTGGCGGCGAGCGATTGCGGCGCAGCCGTCGCCCGCGTGGTGCGCGAAACCGGCGGTCAGCTGCTTTCGGTCTATCCTTCCGGTGACGGTCAGTCCTGTGTCGTCACCGTTCTCGTCCAGGGCAATGGCGAGCGCCCGCGCAAGGTAACGATGCGCGTGCCGATGTAGCTTGCCCGCATCGCCGAAATATCGGAAAACAATCCGACACATGCAGCATGACCGGCCACGCGCGCGGGCCGGGGACACAGGAAAGGGCGGACAATGCGTATTCTCGTTGTTGAGGACGATGCCAATCTCAATCGTCAGCTGACCGATGCTCTCAAAGAGGCCGGTTATGTGGTCGATCAGGCATTCGACGGCGAGGAAGGCCATTATCTCGGCGATACCGAGCCCTATGACGCCATCGTTCTCGATATCGGCCTGCCGCAGCTCGACGGTATCACCGTCGTTGAAAAATGGCGTGCGGCCGGCAAGGCCATGCCCGTCCTCATCCTCACCGCCCGCGACCGCTGGAGCGACAAGGTGGCGGGCATCGACGCCGGCGCCGATGATTATGTGACGAAGCCTTTCCATGTGGAAGAAGTGCTTGCCCGCGTGCGCGCGCTCATCCGCCGCGCCGCCGGCCATGCGTCTTCCGAACTGGTGTGCGGCCCTGTCCGGCTCGACACCAAATCCTCCAAGGCGACGGTCAACGGCACGACGCTGAAACTCACCTCACACGAGTTCCGGCTCCTGTCCTATCTGATGCATCACATGGGCGAGGTGGTTTCGCGCACCGAGCTGGTCGAACATATGTACGATCAGGATTTCGACCGCGATTCCAACACGATCGAGGTGTTTGTCGGACGCCTGCGCAAGAAGCTCGGGGTTGATCTGATCGAGACGATCCGTGGTCTCGGTTACCGGATGCAAGCGCCGGCAGATGCGAAGTAATTCCCTCACCGCCCGCGTTCTGCTGCTCGCCTCGCTCTGGTCGGTGCTGGCGCTGGTGGTGATCGCCGTCGTCATTTCGACGCTTTACCGGCAGGGGGTGGAGCGCAGCTTCACCGATCTTCTCAGGGCGCAGCTCTATAACGTCATCAATTCCGTGACGATTTCCAACGAGAATACGCTGGCCGGCAGCCCGCAGCTCGGCGATCTCCGGTTCTCGCAGCCAGATACCGGCTGGTACTGGGTGGTGGAGCCGCTCGGCAATTTCCAGACCGCGCCGCTGGTTTCCTCCTCGCTCGGCGTCTCGACGCTGCCGGTGCCGAGCATTCTCGATGCCCCCTTCGACAACAGATACGAGCGTTTTTATGCCGTCACCGATGAGGCCGGCAACAAGGTGCGGGTGGCGGAAACCGAAGTCGTGCTTGACGGTGAGGGGCGCGCAGCGCGATTTCGTGTTTCCGGCAATCTGAACGTCGTGGAAGACGATGTTCGCGATTTCTCCAACAGCCTTTATCTGGCGCTGGCCGTCTTCGGTGTCGGCAGTCTGGTCGTCAACGGTCTTGCCATTCTCTACAGTCTGCGGCCGCTCGATCAGGCGCGTGTCGCGCTTGGCAAGATCAGGGGCGGGGAGGCGGAAAGCCTTGAAGGTGAATTCCCGCGTGAAATCCAGCCGCTCGCCAATGAGGTCAATGCGCTGATCGACAGCAATCGCCGCCTCGTGGAGCGCGCCCGCATGCAGGTGGGCAATCTTGCGCATTCGCTGAAGACGCCGATCGCCGTTCTTCTCAACGAAGCCCGCACGCTGGAGCCGCAGCATGGCGATCTGGTGCGCGCGCAGGCCGATGCCATGCAGGCGCAGGTGCAATCCTATCTCTCCCGCGCACGCATCGCCGCGCAGCGCGGCTCTATCCTTGCGCGCGTGGAAGCGGAACCGGCGCTGGAACGGCTGGTGCGGGTGATGCGCCGCCTGAACCCCGACAAGCAATTCGTGCTGAATTTCGAGCAACCCGGCGCCGTACTCGGCATGGAACAGCAGGATCTGGAGGAGGTCGTCGGCAATCTCCTCGAAAATGCGGCGCGTTTTGCCCAGACGCGCGTGGTCGTCACGCTTGCGACCGGCACCCACCCGTCTTCCGATGCGGAAATCGCCCGTCGTTCCTGGGTGGAGCTGACGGTGGAAGACGATGGGCCGGGGCTTGAGCCGGAACAGATCAGCGAAGCGATGAAGCGCGGGCGGCGGCTGGATGAGAGCCGGCCGGGTACGGGCCTCGGATTGTCGATCGTTTCCGAGGTGGTGTCAGAGTACCATGGCCGGTTTTCGCTGTCGCGCAGCACCATCGGCGGGCTGAAAGCCGATCTGATTTTGCCGGGCCTCTCGAAAGAGCTTGCGTGAGGCAAGAAAAAAGGCAAGAAATTCAACGGCGCCATATTAGAGCATTTCCAGGAAAAGTGGATTCCGGTTTTCCGTCCGGAAATGCGAAAACGCTCTAGGTGCAATGCGGTAGGAAAGAGGACAGGGTTTGGTTGACGTGTATGATGGCTGCCGCTCCGTGACAATGCGTTCGCTGGTGTCACGCCCGGCACTTCTCTCGATCCTGTGCGTTTCGATGCTGAGCGCCTGCACCACCACGGGCACCCGCCCGGCGGGTGGCGGCCTCTTCGGCCGTTCGTCACAGCCCTCGACGCCTTTCCTCGCCAATCTGGAAGGCGGCATTGTCGGGCGAAGCGGCATTGAGCTCGACAGGGGTGACCAGACCAAGGCGCTGGAAGCCGAATACAAGGCGCTGGAAACGGCCCCGGTTGGCACGCCTGTGTCCTGGACCGGCGATGACGCCAAGGGCCAGGTGGTCGCCAATGCGCCCTATCAGGTCGGCAACCAGAACTGCCGGCAATATTCCCATACCCTGACTGTCGACGGGCGCGAAACCAGGGTGCGTGGTGCGGCCTGCCGCAATGCCGATGGCAGCTGGTCGCCGCTGACATAAAAAGTTTGACGTAAATCAAGGTCGCGGATCTTCTGCAGTGACAGAAAGAGGCACGGCGGAACAGCCGAACAGGGCCTGGGGTGCGGCGCGATGTCTCAAATTCGCGTCATCCCCTTGCTTCATGTTTCCATGTGCCGCGCATTCGAGTAATTGAGCCTTATGTTCTGGATTGTCGTTGCGATATTGACGGCGGCTGTTGCCATCGTCCTGATGTACCCGCTGATGCGGAAGACCGAGGCGCCGCAGACGCGCCGCGACGGTGAGGTTGCCGTTTATCGCGACCAGCTGGCCGAACTGGACCGCGAGCGCGCCGCCGGCCTGATCGGCGAGACCGAGGCGGACTATGCCCGCGCCGAAATCGGCCGCCGGCTGCTGGCTGCCGCCGAGGCGGAAGAGGTGACGGCCAGGGAGGCCCGGCCGCGCCGGCACAATCTCGCCGCCAGCCTCATCACCATTCTCCTGCCCGCGCTTGGCCTCTGTCTTTACATCTGGAACGGCAGTCCGGACACGCCGGACATGCCGCTCGAGGCACGCCTTGAAAACCCCGGCAACGACATGAACCTGCTGGTCGCGCGGGCCGAAAGGCACCTGGCGCAGAATCCGGATGACGGCGGCGGCTGGGATGTTCTTGCCCCGATCTATTTCAAGACGCTGCGGCTCGGTGATGCCGAACTTGCCTATCGCAACGCGCTGCGTATTCTCGGACCAAGCGCCGAACGGCTGACGGGCCTTGGCGAAACGCTGGTGGCCGGCAATGATGGCATCGTCATCGAGGCCGCGCGGGATGCCTTTGCTGAGGCCGAAAAGCTGAAACCCGGCAATCCGCGCACCCGCTTTTATCTGGCGCTGGCGCTGGAGCAGGCGGGCAAGGCGGAGGAGGCTCGCGCAGCCTTTGTCGCGCTGGCGGCCGATGCGCCGGCCGGCGCGCCCTGGCTGCCGCTGGTTCAGGAGCATATTGCCCGCACCGGGGGTGCTGCGAGCCCTGCCGCGCCCGGCCCGACCGCCGAGGATATGGCGGCGGCGAATGACATGACGGCGACGGACCGGCAGGCTATGATCGAGGGCATGGTGGCGAGCCTCGACGCCAAGCTGAAGGAAAACCCTGCCGATTTCGAAGGGTGGATGCGGCTTGTCCGCGCCTATTCCGTGCTGAAGAACGAAGCAAAGGCCGGAGAGGCCCTGCGGGCGGGCCTGAAGGCTTTTCCGCCCGAGGGTGAGCAGGGCAGGCAGCTTCTGGCGCTGGCGAAGGAACTGGGCGTTTCCGCCGGGCCGATCCGCATGAACGGGCAACAGGATGCCGCGCCGCAGGGAGTGACGCAATGACCCGCAAACAGAAACGTCTGGCGATCATCGGCGGCGGCATGAGCTTCATCGTTGCAGCCGTGCTGCTCGTCATGTTCGCCTTCGGCCAGTCCATCGCCTATTTCTACATGCCGGCCGATCTGGAGAAAACGCCCGTCAATCCCGGCACCCGCATCCGCCTCGGCGGGCTGGTGGCGGAAGGCTCGATCAAGCGCGGCGAGGGCCGCACGGTGAGTTTCACGGTGACGGATGGCGAGGCCAATGTGCCGGTCAGCTATACCGGCATCCTGCCCGATCTTTTCCGCGAAGGGCAGGGCGTGGTGACCGAAGGCATGTTCGATGCCGCGACCCACGGCTTCGTGGCCGACAGCGTTCTGGCCAAGCACGACGAGAACTACATGCCGAAGGAAGTGGCCGACCGGCTGAAGGACAAGGGCCTGTGGCAGCACGGCGGAGAGGGTGAGGAACCCGCCGCCGCAACGCCATCGGCCGGCGCGGCGTCGGCCGACAAGACCGGAGCAACGAAATGATCAACGAGATCGGCCATTATGTTCTGGTTCTCGCGCTCGGCGTGGGGCTGATCGTCTCGACGCTGCCGGTCATCGGCGCGCGCCGCAACGACCGGGCGCTGATGGATGTCGCCTCGCTCGGCTCGGTCCTGATGTTCCTGCTGGTCGGCTTTTCCTTCGCGGCGCTGACGCGGGCCTATGCCGTCTCGGATTTTTCCGTGCGCAACGTCTGGGAAAACTCCCATTCGCTGATGCCGATGATCTACAAGCTGACCGGCGTGTGGGGCAATCACGAAGGCTCCATGCTGCTGTGGCTGCTCATTCTGGTGTTTTTCAGCGCGCTCGTCGCCGCCTTCGGCCGCAACCTGCCGGAAACGCTCAAAGCCAATGTTCTGGCCGTGCAGGCATGGATTTCCGTCGCCTTCCTGCTGTTCATCCTGCTCACCTCCAATCCGTTCCTGCGGCTGGAGCGGGTGCCGGCCGAAGGGCAGGACCTCAACCCGATCCTGCAGGATTTCGGTCTCGCCATCCATCCGCCGCTGCTCTATCTCGGTTATGTCGGCTTTTCCGTCTGCTTCTCCTTCGCCGTCGCAGCACTTCTGGAAGGACGCATCGACGCCGCCTGGGCCCGCTGGGTAAGGCCATGGACGCTCGCCGCCTGGACCTTCCTGACTGCCGGCATCTCCATGGGCTCCTACTGGGCCTATTATGAACTCGGCTGGGGCGGCTGGTGGTTCTGGGATCCGGTGGAAAACGCCTCCTTCATGCCCTGGCTTGCCGGAACCGCGCTGCTGCATTCGGCGCTCGTCATGGAAAAGCGCGAGGCGCTGAAGATCTGGACCGTGCTTCTGGCGATCATGACCTTTTCGCTGTCGCTGCTCGGCACCTTCCTCGTGCGCTCCGGCGTGCTGACCTCCGTGCATGCCTTCGCCACCGATCCGAGCCGTGGCATCTTCATTCTCGGCATTCTGACCGTCTTCATCGGCGGGGCCTTCGCGCTCTTCGCATGGCGGGCACCGGCGCTCAAGGCCGGCGGACTGTTTGCGCCGATATCGCGCGAGGGGGCACTTGTTCTCAACAACCTCATCCTGACGGTCTCGACCGCAACCGTGCTGATCGGCACGCTTTACCCGCTCATTCTCGAAACGCTGACGGGCGAAAAAATCTCGGTCGGCGCGCCTTTCTTCAACCTCACCTTCGGCCTGCTGATGATCCCGATCCTGATCGTCACGCCGTTTGGGCCAATGTTCGCCTGGAAACGCGGCGATCTTCTCGGCGCCTTCCAGCGGCTTTATGTGGCGGCAGCGCTTGCGGCCCTTGCCGGGCTGACGCTCTGGTACATTGAAAATGGCGGCCCGGTGCTGGCCGCACTCGGCATCGCCGCCGGTTTCTGGCTGATCTTCGGCGCTTTCGCCGATCTCTGGTATCGCGCCAATTTCGGCAAACTCGCCTTCGGTATCGCGTTCCGCCGCCTGAAAGGCCTGCCGCGTTCCGCCTTCGGCACGGCGTTGGCGCATATGGGTCTCGGCATCACGGTGCTCGGCATCGTCATCGTCACCACTTTCGAGACAGAGACGGTCTTGGAAATGAAAGAGGGCATGGTGGCGGAAGCGGGCGGTTACAGCCTGACCTTCGATGGCGTCCGCCACGCCGTCGGCCCGAATTTCACCGAGGATCGCGGCCATTTCACCGTTCGCAAGGCGGGTGTGGAGGTGGCCGATGTCTGGTCGTCCAAGCGGCTCTATACCGCGCGGCGCATGCCGACGACGGAAGCCGGCATCCTGACCTTCGGCCTCAGCCAGCTTTATGTCTCGCTGGGTGACCCGATGACCGATGGCGGCATGGTGGTGCGCATCTGGTGGAAACCCTTCATCCTGTGCATCTGGGGCGGCACGCTGTTCATGATGGCGGGCGGTTTCATCTCGCTCTCGGACAGGCGGTTGCGGGTGGGTGCGCCGACCCGCAAGGCGAAGCCGGTGCGGGCTGCAATGCCGGAGGCGGCGGAATGATATCTGCGTTCTCTTCCTCATTCCTGTGCCTGTCACAGGAATCCAGCCGACACGCGTCTGCGTGGCGAAAGAGTTTTTTCAGCCCAAGGACTTGGGCTGGCTGGATTCCTGTGACGAGCACAGGAATGAGGGAGGTTGTGGCGGGGCTCACGCTCCTTCTCGTCCTCATGTTTACGTCATGGCCGGCCTTCGCCTTCAACCCGGACGAAGTGCTGAAGGACCCCGTACTGGAACAGCGCGCCCGCAACCTGACGTCCCAGCTCCGCTGCATGGTCTGCCAGAACCAGTCCATCGACGACAGCAATGCCGAGCTGGCGCGTGACCTGCGCGTTCTCGTGCGCGAGCGGCTGGTTCAGGGTGACAGCGACAAGGCGGTCATCGATTATGTCGTGTCGCGTTACGGCGAGTTCGTGCTGCTGAAACCGCGTCTCAGCCTGCGCACCGTGCTTTTGTGGGGCGCGCCCATCGGTCTCACCCTTGCCGGGATTTTCGCCGTCTTCGTCTTTTCCCGCCGCCGCGCCACCCAGGAACGCCCACAAAAACTGAGTGCGGAAGAAGAAGAGAGAATTCGCAATCTCATTGAAAAATAACCGGTTTTCATTTCTGTCCCGGGTTCTTTCTCAACATTACGGATTTTTCATTCCGCAGACACTTCGCCGTAAGGTGTTGCCTCCTATATCTTCATCATCCACCGCTTCCCCGGTCATACGGGTTCCAGTCTGAATGAAGAAAGAAGGTACACCATGTCTCATTCGCAAAACGGCCATTCCTCGCTGAAGACGGCCTCGCTGAAGACGGCCCTGAAGGCCACGACCGTTGGCGGTCTCGCGGCCCTGATGCTTTCGACCGGCCTCGCCGCACCGATCCTCCACTCCTTTGCCGCCCCCGTCGAGGTCACCGCGCCGCAGGTTCCGAGCTTCGCCAATGTGGTCGATGCGGTGTCGCCCGCCGTCGTCTCCGTTCGCGTGCAGTCGAACGTGCAGCCCGCTTCCGACGATTCCAGCAATTTTTCCTTCAACTTCGGCGGCCGTGGCCTTGACCAGCTGCCGGATGACCATCCGCTGAAGCGCTTCTTCAAGGAATTCGGCGGCCCGAACCAGGATCGCTCCGACCGTGGCCCGAACCGCCACCGTGACGGCAAGGGTCCGCTGCGCCCCGTCGCTCAGGGCTCCGGCTTCTTCATTTCCGAAGACGGTTACATCGTCACCAACAATCACGTCGTCGATGACGGCTCCGCCTATACGATCGTGATGAATGACGGCACCGAACTCGACGCCAAGCTCGTCGGCCGCGATCCGCGCACCGATCTCGCGCTGCTGAAGGTCGATGTGAACCGCAAGTTCACCTATGTGAAATTTGCCGATGACAGCAAGATCCGCGTCGGTGACTGGGTCGTCGCCGTCGGTAACCCCTTCGGCCTTGGCGGCACGGTGACATCGGGCATCATTTCGGCCCGTGGCCGCGATATCGGCTCCGGCCCCTATGACGACTACCTGCAGATCGACGCTGCCGTAAACCGGGGTAACTCGGGCGGTCCCGCCTTCAACCTCAACGGTGAAGTCGTCGGTATCAACACCGCCATCTTCTCGCCGTCCGGCGGCAATGTCGGCATCGCCTTCGCCATTCCGGCCTCGGTCGCCAAGGACGTGATCGCCGACCTGCAGAAGGACGGCAAGGTGGAACGCGGCTGGCTTGGCGTGCAGATCCAGCCCGTCAGCAAGGATATCGCCGAATCGCTCGGCCTTTCCGAAGCCAGCGGTGCGCTGGTCGTCTCGCCGCAGTCCGGCTCGCCGGGTGACAAGGCTGGCATCAAGCAGGGCGACATCATCACCGCCGTCAACGGCGAGCCCGTCAAGGATGCCCGCGACCTGTCGCGCCGCATCGGCGGCATGGCCCCCAACAGCAAGGTTGAAATCTCGCTGTGGCGTGGCGGCAAGTCGCAGTCGGTCACCGTAACGCTCGGTGATCTCGCCAGCGACGATGCTTCCAAGGCGACGCCTGCCCAGAACGACGACAAGGGCGGCCAGTCCTCCAGCGAGAAGGTACTGTCCAGCCTCGGCCTGACGGTTTCGCCCGCCGATGACGGCAATGGCCTTGCCATCACCGATGTCGACCCCGACAGCGATGCCGCTGCCCGTGGCCTGAAGACGGGTGAGAAGATCACCTCGGTCAACAACCAGCAGGTCGCTTCCGCCGCCGATATCGAGAAGATCCTCGAACAGGCCAAGAAGGACGGACGCTCCAAGGCGCTGTTCCAGATCCAGACGGACGATGGCAGCCGCTTCATCGCTCTGGATATCGACCAGGGTTGATGGATTGACAGGCGATGCCGGTTCTTCCGGGAGCCGGCATCGTATTCCGCTCTTCAGATGGGGCGGTTCAGTATGGCAGGGCGTTTCAGCCCGTTTCTTCTCCCCGAGGGGGAGAAGGTGGCCCGAAGGGTCGGATGAGGGGGCTAGCCCTCGGTTTATCTTGACCCTTGCCCCCTCATCCCGCTGCCGCGACCTTCTCCCCGGCGGGGAGAAGAAACAAGCGGCACCCGCCTGATCCATAGGCGATTGTTCCGCTTTGAAGCGCGATGGTGCTTTAAGGCCATGTCTTCGGAGGAAACCTCATGGAAAACAAGGTTCAGGAAATGTCTGTCGCATCTGTTTCCGGTTGTGCGGAAAAGGGCGAGGGCGCTATTGTCCCGCACATGAAGATTCTTGTCATTGAAGACGACCTCGAGGCCGCGGCCTATATGACCAAGGCGTTCCGCGAAGCCGGGATCGTCGCCGATCATGCGAGCGACGGTGAGAGCGGCCTGTTCATGGGCTGCGAGAACGCTTACGACGTGATGGTGATCGACCGCATGCTGCCGCGCCGCGATGGGCTTTCCGTCATCAGCGAGCTGCGCCGCCGCGGCATCGAGACGCCCGTTCTGATCCTTTCCGCGCTGGGGCAGGTGGATGACCGCGTGACCGGCCTGCGCGCCGGCGGCGACGATTATCTGCCGAAGCCCTATGCCTTTTCCGAACTGCTCGCCCGTATCGAGGTGCTGGGCCGCCGCAAGGGCAAGCCCGAGCAGGACATGATCTACCGGGTCGGCGATCTCGAACTCGACCGGCTGTCCCACGATGTCCGCCGCAACGGCAAGGAAATCCTGCTGCAGCCGCGCGAATTCCGCCTGCTGGAATATCTGATGAAGAATGCCGGTCAGGTTGTGACCCGCACCATGCTTTTGGAAAACGTCTGGGATTATCATTTCGACCCGCAGACCAATGTCATCGATGTGCATGTGTCCCGCCTGCGCTCGAAGATCGAGAAGGACTTCGAGAAGCCGCTCTTGAAGACCATTCGCGGCGCCGGTTACATGATGAAGGACGAGGGCTGATTGGCGAAAATGGCCCGCCTCAGAATAGTGTTCAGATCGACGGCGGTGCGCCTCTCGGCGCTCTATATCCTGCTGTTCGCACTCTGCGCCGCCTTCCTCGTCTTTTACGTCACCGCCCTTTCCGAACGGCTGTTGAACCAGCAGACGCGCGATGCCGTCCTGCAGGAAGTCTCGGATGTGCAGCGCATCTATAATCGCGGCGGTATCAACCCGCTGCTGAGGATGATGGAGCGCCGCGCCCGCCAGCCGGGGGCGAGCCTTTACGTCATCGCCGGGCCGAATGGCGAAATCCTTGCCGGTAACGTCGCTTCGGTGCAGCCGGGCGTCTTCGACAAGGAGGGCTGGACCGGTTTCCCCTTCCGTTACGAGCGTTATTCCGAAAGCGGCGACAGCGTGCAGCATCTCGCCACCGCCAATGTTTTCATGCTGGATAACGGCCTGCGCATCCTGATCGGCCGCGACCTCGGCGAACCCACCAAGTTCCGGGCGCTGGTGCGCAATGCGCTGATGGTGGCGCTTGCCATCATGGGCGGCGGCGCGCTGCTCATCTGGTTCGGCATCGGCCGCAACGCGCTGAAACGCATCGACCGCATGTCGGCGGCGACCAAGAAGATCATGGCCGGCGACCTTTCGCAGCGCCTGCCGCAGGGCCGCTCCGGCGACGAATTCGACCGGCTTTCCGGCTCGCTCAACGCCATGCTCGGCCGCATCGAGAAGCTGAACGAGGGCCTGCGACAGGTCTCCGACAATATCGCCCACGATCTGAAGACGCCGCTGACGCGGCTGCGCAACAAGGCGGCCGCCGCGCTTGACGACAATGACGAGTTGAGGCGGCGTGCAGCGCTTGAAGGCATCATCGCCGAATCCGACCAGCTTATCCGCACCTTCAACGCGTTGCTGATGATTTCCCGCGTCGAGGCCGGCTCGATCGCCGCGGAAATGACCGATGTGGACGTCTCGGCGATTGCCGCCGACAGCGCCGAACTTTACGAACCGGTGGCCGAGGATGCCGGGTTGGCTCTGGAAGCCGAAATCGAGCAGGGCCTTGCCGTCAAGGGCAACCGCGAACTGATCGGCCAGGCGCTCTCCAACCTCATCGACAACGCCATGAAATATGCCTGCGAGGGCGAAGGCGACAAGAAACTCGTCGTGCGCCTGGCAAGGGAGCCGGAGGCCATCGTGCTCTCCGTCGCCGATCACGGCCCCGGCATTCCCGCCGACAAACGCGGCGAGGTGCTGAAACGCTTCGTCAGGCTGGATGAAAGCCGTTCCAAGCCCGGAACCGGGCTCGGCCTGTCGCTCGTGGAGGCCGTGATGGAGCTGCATGGCGGATCGCTGATGCTATCGGACACGGATGCCACCAATGCCGCCTGTCCGGGGCTGACCGTTTCGATGGTTTTCCCCGTCTCGAAGACGTAGGCACCGCTTCCTGACGCTGTCAGAGACATCCATACCGACGAGATTCGGCATATCGCCACTTCTGTCCGATTTAAATTTTCACGCGCCGCCGGGCGTTCTTTCGATGAAGGGCAAACCTCGCCAAACACTCTGACGTCATCCTCGGGCTTGTCCCGAGGATCTGCAACGTCTTGATTCTGTTGACGTGTTTAGATCCTTGGGACAAGCCCAAGGATGACGTTGAGAAAAATGCGCAACGTTCACCATCAATTTCCATGCCATATAAAGTACCTAGAAATTTAAACCGGACAGCAGTGGCATATCACCGGGATGTGCGCGGAAAGTCTTCTCCATCCGGAAAATGACTGTTTTTCACGATTGTATTGAAAGATGATCTGAAGAATAGTGGCGCCGATTTACTCAAATGGTTCTGTTCGGAAATCGCGCGCGATGGACGAAAGGATGGGTGACGGGTGGCAAATACGGTTCCCTTGACCGACGATGGGCGTGGTCCGATCATTCTGTTCGATGCGGAATGTGTGTTGTGTTCCGTCAATGCGCAATTCGTGCTGCGGCATGACAAGGCCGGATATTTCCGCCTGGCATCCATGCAGGGCGATATCGGCGCGGAGATTTACCGGCGTTACGGCATGGACCCGAATGATCCGGTCAGCATGCTGGTCGTGGAAGGCGGCCGGGTGCGGCAGGACAGCGATGCCGTGCTGAGCATATATGAGGCGCTGGGCATGCCTTGGCGGCTGGTGACCGTATTACGCATCATTCCCGCATTTTTGCGCGATCCCGTCTATCGCCTTGTCGCCCGCAATCGCTACCGCTGGTTCGGAAAACGTCAGGAATGCTGGGTGGCGCCACCGGAATACAGGGACAGGATTCTCTGAACATGGCGGCGATCATTCCCTCAAAACAGGCAGCAACCCTCTCATCAGGATAGATTTGATCGGCGCTTCGATGAAAATACTGATCCTTGGTGGTTATGGCGTGTTCGGCGGCCGGCTGGCGGAATTGCTCGCCGATATTTCCAGCATTGAAATCCTTGTCTGCGGCCGCAGCCTTGCGCGGGCGGAGGCCTTTTGCGCGAGCTGGCGCGGGCAGGCGCGCGTGCGCCCGCTGATGCTCGATCGCCGCGATATCGCCCACGCATTGCGCGTTCAAAAACCCGGCCTCGTTGTGGATGCCTCCGGCCCGTTTCAGACCTATGGCGGCGAACCCTACAGCGTGATTACGGCCTGTATCGAGGCCGGAATCGACTATCTCGATTTTGCCGATGCCGCCGATTTCGTTTTTGGTGTCAGTGAGTTCGATGAGCAGGCAAAAGCCGCCGGTGTTTTTGTCCTGTCCGGAGTCAGCAGTTTCCCCGTTCTGACGGCGGCTGTTCTGCGCGAAATGGCAAGGACCATGGAAATCGTCGCCGTCGAAGGCGGTATCGCGCCGTCCCCCTATGCCGGGATCGGTCTCAATGTCATGCGGGCGGTCGTGGGTTATGCCGGTGCGCCGGTCAAACTCTGGCGGAATGGCAGGGCGGCGGAAGGCGTCGGCCTCTCGGAGAGCAGGCGCTTTACCGTTGCCGTGCCCGGCGGGCTTCCGTTGCGGAACATTCATTTCTCGCTGGTTGATGTGCCAGACCTGCAGGTGATCCCGCCGGAACACCCGACCATGACGGATTTATGGATGGGGGCCGGCCCCGTACCGGAATTTCTCCACCGCATCCTCAATTGTCTGGCGAAAGCGCGCAAGAGGTTCGGGCTGCCGTCATTTGCGCCCCTGTCGCCGCTGTTTCATGCCGTGCTCAACCGGATGCGCTTTGGCGAACATCGCGGCGGCATGTTCGTGCGTGCGCAGGGTCGTGCAGCGGGCAGGCCGATGGAGATGAGCTGGCATTTGCTGGCCGAAGGCGATGACGGCCCTTATATTCCCTCCATGGCGATCGAGGCCCTCATCCGCAAGATATTGAAGGGTCAGTCGCCGCTGCCGGGCGCGCGTGCCGGAACCCGTGCGCTCGAACTGGCCGACTATGACGAACTTTTCCGCAGCAAGACGATTTTCACGGGGTTCCGTCGCGAAGAACCGGATGCGCCGCTGTTTCGCAGGCTTCTCGGGTCGGCTTTCGATGCGTTGCCGCCGCGCCTGCAGGAACTTCACGGCAGCGGGCATGCGCGGCAATGGCAAGGCGTTGCCGAGGTGCGGCGCGGGCAGGGCGTGCTGGCCCGCATGATCTCGGCGATGCTCCGTTTTCCCGCGGCGGGAAAGCAGGTGCCCGTCAGTGTCACCTTCACGCCGGAAAAGGGCGAGGAGCGCTGGACACGGAATTTCGCCGGCAGACATTTCTCGTCCACCCAGTCGGCCGGAACGGGTAGGGACCAATATCTTCTGGCGGAGCGCTTCGGCATGGTCACGGTGGCGCTGGCGCTCGTGCTCGATCGTGGCCGGTTGGCGCTTGTCCCGCGGCGATGGCATGTTCTGGGCATGCCCTTGCCCGGTTTCCTGCTGCCGAAGGGCGTCAGCTTCGAGACGCAGGAGGAGGGTCGTTTCCGTTTCGACGTGGAAATTTCCTTGCCCTTCGTCGGTCTCGTCGTCGCCTATAAGGGCACGCTGGAGCCGGCCAACGATTCTCCTGCATATAGCGATCCCAGTGAAACGCCTTGCGGCGCTTCACTGGGCGAGGAGGCGTGAGGGCAGGGTCGCCTTCCTCATGGGGACGTGCGGCGGTTCGCGGCCGCGCATTTCTCCGGCTTGCGGCTCAGAAGGTGTAGGCCACGCCGATCATCGCAAAGGGTTGAATATCCTTCTTCGAGAGCGGGCTGTCCTTGGCGTCGCCCAGCAGGAAGCCGACGCCGCCCGCGCCGGTGATCGACCAGTTCTCCGTCAGGAGGTAAGTGACGGAGGCGCTGGCGTCGACGCGCTTGAAGCCCGATTTCGCGTCGAAGCGGCGCAGGCCCGAGCGGGCGGACTGGGCCGAGGTCACGCCGAAATAGGATTTCATGTGCTTGTCGTCCGCCCAGGTGGCGGAGAGGTCGGCGCCCAGGATGAACTGGTCGATTTTGTGCGAGACGCTGGCGCCGACGGTCGCGGTCAGGCCTTCGCTGCCGTCAATGGTCTTGTCCACCTTGGCGTAGATTTCGAAGGGATCCACGCCATAGGCGATAACGCCGCCGATGACGCCGCCAGCCTTGATATCGCCCATTCCGCGCAGGTTCTTCTTGTCGTCCTTTTCCTTGCGCCCGGCTTCCCAGCCGCCCTTCACGCCCAGCCTGAAGCCATTCTGGTTCAAAAGGTTGACGGTGACACCGCTGAAATCGATGCTCAGCGTATCTCCATATTCGATGGAAACTAACGGAACGGCGCCTGCTTCCAGCTTGTCCGAACCCTCATATTTCGGAGCATAGGCGGCGCCTGCGCCAAGCGTGATCTTCCAGTCGCTGGAACTGCTGATCCGGGCATTGTCGAAATTGCCGGGATCAGCCACCCGGTCCGATTTGCCGATATCGGCGGCGAAGACAGGCGTGCAGACGGCCTGCGCAACAGGCAGCGTCGCCAGGCAAAGGGTCATCGCGCGCAGGTTCTTTTGCAATTTCATTGTAAAAATCTGTTTCATAATCCTATCCGTTGCAGCGTCGAGCCGTGGAAAACCGGGGAGTCGGGTTTCGTTGAGGATGACGCTACGCGGGCATAATTGCGGAGACATTACGTGGTGCGGCGCGTTGGAAAACATTGCCACGGGTGGTTTTCTGATCGCAAAGCGCCCCGCATTTGTTACAACGCCATATGCGGGCGCCGGGAGGCTTCGCACAGCTGCGGCGGCAGGAAGGTTTCGGGTGCGGCGCATCCGGTCCTGAAAGCCGGGCACGGTCGAAGAGCGGCGAGAGGATAGCCGAAAGAGGGAGAGAGACAGTGACGAAACGGGAAACCGCCGAGAGGCGGCTGAGCGAGGTGCTGCCGGGCGTGATCCGCCCCTATACGCAGACGGAGCTGAAATCCGTTCTTTCGACGTTGAAGGATATCGGCAAGGCAGAGCCGGCGGTGGCCGCGTTGATGTCAGGCGAAAGCCCGCTGAAGGATTTCATCGCCGCTGCTTTCACCCTGTCCCCCTATCTGCGCGACATGGCGTCGGCGGATGAGGGGCTGTTGTCTCTGGCGATTTCAAAGCCGCTTGAGCCGTTGCTGAGCGGTCTTGTCCATGAGGCGCGCGATTGCTGGAAGCCCGCTGAGGGCGCTATGCCCGTCGAAAACGAGGTGATGTCGCGGCTGAGAGTTGCCAAGCGGCGGCTTTCCTTCGTTGCGGCCCTTGCCGACCTCGCCCGCATCTTCACCGCCCGCGATACGACGCGCTGGCTGAGCGACATGGCGGATGCCTCGCTCTCCGCCGCCATCGACCACCTGCTGCTATCGGCCCATGAGAGCGGCAAGCTGAAGCTGAAGAACGTTGCCGCACCCAGCGAAGGGTCCGGCCTCATCGTGCTCGGCATGGGCAAGCTCGGCGCGCGCGAACTCAACTATTCCTCCGATATCGATGCCGTCGTCTTCTTCGAACCTTCGGCGGGCATCATGGACGATCCCTACGATGCCACGGAGAATTTCGGCCGCATGATGCGCCGTCTCGTGCGCATCATGCAGGAGCGCACCGCCGATGGCTATGTCTTCCGCACCGATCTGCGGCTGCGGCCAGACCCCGGCTCGACGCCGCTCGCCATTCCCGTGGAGGCGGCGCTGCTTTATTACGAGGGCAGGGGCCAGAACTGGGAACGCGCCGCCTATATCAAGGCGCGGCCGGTGGCGGGCGATATCAAGGCGGGCGAGAATTTCCTGCGCGAACTGACGCCCTTCATCTTCCGCAAATATCTCGATTATGCGGCGATTGCCGATATCCACTCCATCAAAAGGCAGATCCATGCGCATAAGGGCCATGGCGCCATTGCGGTGAAGGGCCACAATGTCAAACTCGGGCGCGGCGGCATCCGCGAGATCGAGTTCTTCGCCCAGACGCAGCAGCTGATCGCCGGCGGCCGCATGCCGCCGCTGCGCGTGCGGGCGACCGAGGAGGCGCTGGCGGCGTTGACCGAGGCGCAATGGATCGACGCCGAGACCCGCGACAGCCTGACGGAAGCCTACTGGTTCCTGCGTGAGGTGGAGCATCGCATCCAGATGGTGCGCGATGAGCAGACCCATCTGTTGCCGGATACCGAAGCCGAATTGAAGCGCATCGCCTTCATGCTCGGTTTCGAGGACACAAAGGCTTTTTCGGAAAAACTGGAAGAGGTGCTGCGGCTGGTGGAGCGCCGTTATTCGGCACTGTTCGAGCAGGAGGTGAAACTGTCCGGCGAGGCCGGCAATCTGGTCTTCACCGGCCAGAAGGACGATCCCGATACGTTAAAGACGCTCTCCACGCTAGGTTTTCAGCGGCCGGAGGATATTTCCCGCGTCATCCGCACCTGGCACAATGGCCGTTACCGGGCAACGCAGTCGGTCGAGGCGCGCGAGCGGCTGACGGAGCTGACGCCGGACCTGCTGCGGGCTTTCGGCGAAAGCAAGCGGGCGGACGAGGCGCTGCTGCGGTTCGATAATTTCCTCTCGGGCCTGCCGGCTGGCATCCAGCTCTTCTCGCTGCTCGGCAACAATCCTGCGCTGCTCGATCTGCTGGTGACGATCATGTCCTCGGCACCGCGTCTCGCGGAAATCATCGCCGCCCGCCCGCATGTCTTCGATGGCATGCTCGACCCGGCGCTGATGAGCGACGTTCCAACCCGCGATTATCTCGCCCACCGCATGGGCAATTTCCTCTCCAATGCCCGTCATTACGAGGATATTCTCGACCGCCTGCGCATTTTCGCCGCTGAACAGCGGTTTCTCATCGGTGTCAGGCTGCTGACCGGCGCGATCCGCGGCGAGGTCGCCGCCCGCGCCTTCACCCATCTTGCCGATCTGGTGATAGAGGCGGCGCTGAATGCCGTCGTTTCGGAGATGGAGGCGGCGCATGGGCCTTATCCCGGCGGTCGTGTGGCCGTCATGGGCATGGGCAAGCTCGGCTCCTTCGAACTGACCGCGGGTTCGGATGTCGATCTCATCCTGCTTTACGATTATGACGATAGCGCCCATGAATCCACCGGTGCGAAACCGCTCGATGTCGTGCGTTATTTCACCCGCGTCACCCAGAGGCTGATCGCGGCCCTTTCGGCCCCGACGGCGGAAGGCGTGCTCTACGAGGTCGACATGCGGCTGCGCCCTTCCGGCAACAAGGGGCCGGTGGCGACGCGTATTTCCGCCTTCGAGAAATACCAGCGCGAGGAAGCCTGGACCTGGGAGCACATGGCGCTGTCGCGCGCCCGGCTCATTTGCGGCGATGATTCGCTGATGGAAGATGCACGCCGCATCATCGCCTCCATCCTCTCGCAGAAACGCGAAGTGGCGAAGGTCTCCGCCGATGTGCTGGAAATGCGCAGCCTCATCGAGCAGGAAAAGCCGCCGGAAAACAACTGGGATTTCAAGCTTATCAATGGTGGGCTGATCGACCTCGAATTCATCGCCCAATATCTGGCGCTGGTCGGGCCGGTGAAGGGCCTTGCCGTGCACGAACCCGGCCGCAACACGGCGGAAGCACTGCAGGCGCTCGCCGCACCGGTGATGGAGCCGCAGGCCTTTGATGACTGCATGGCGGCGATGGGGCTCTATACGGAAATATCGCAGATCGTGCGGTTGTGCATCGATGGCGCCTTCAATCCGAAGGAAGCGCCGGCCGGATTGATCGATCTTGTGTGCCGCGCGGGGGATTGCCCCGACATTCCAACGCTTGAGGGCGAGGTGAAGCGGTTGTCGAAGGCGGTGCGGAAGGCGTTTGTGGCGGTGGTGAAGAATGGTGGGTGATCTAGGTGGGTGCGGCTTACCCCCCTCTGCCCTGCCGGGCATCTCCCCCTCAAGGGGGGAGATCGAGATGCGGCACCCTTCAGCCTATCTCTGACGTTGCGAGTGAGCGAGCGTTGGCTCCCTGCTGATCTCCCCCCTTGAGGGGGAGATGCCCGGCAGGGCAGAGGGGGGTACCCAGTGCGCCGTCGTTGCTTAATACAAGCCCCGAGCGCAAACCCGCATCCCCTCAATGCACCGTCCCACAAACCCCCGCCGCATGCGGAATGATAATCGTCACCACCGTCCCGCGGCCCTCACATGAGCGTATCTTCATCGTCCCGCCATGCAGCTTCACCAGCGAGCGGGAAATCGCCAGCCCGAGGCCGGAGCCGCCCTGGCTCTTGGCATATTGGCTCTGCACCTGCTCAAAGGGCTGGCCGATCTTTTCCAAAGCCTGGCTGGGAATGCCGATGCCCGTGTCTGCTATGGTGAGGATCATGGCGGCCTGATGCACATGGGTGCGCAGCGCGATGCGGCCGCCGTCGCCCGTGAATTTCACGGCGTTTGACAGAAGATTGAGCATGATCTGCTTCATGGCCCGGCGGTCGCCCTGCATGGTCAACCCGGCGCAGACCTTCTGCTGCACGGTGATGTTCTTCTGTTCCGCCTGAATGGCGGTCAGCCGCAGCGTTTCCTCGATCAGCGGCGCGAGATCGATGGTCTCGCGGTTGATGCGCATATGACCGGCTTCAATCTTCGACATGTCGAGAATGTCGTTGATGACGTTGAGCAGGTGTTTGCCGCTGTCATGGATATCACGGGCATATTCGGAATATTTCGGCGAACCGACCGGCCCGAACATCTCGTTTTGCAGGATGTCGGAAAAGCCGAGAATGGCGTTGAGTGGCGTGCGCAGCTCATGGCTCATATTGGCGAGGAATTCCGACTTCGCCCGGTTGGCGGCCTGGGCGCGTTCTTTTTCGGCAAGGTAATTGGCGTTGGCGTCGGAAAGCTCGGTCTTCTGGCGCTCCAGCTTGTGCTGCGACGCGGAGAGATCGCCGATGGTCGCCATCAGCCGGCGCTCGGAATCGCGCAGCCGTTCCTGATGGCGCTTCAGAAGCGTGATATCGGTGCCGACGGAAACGAGGCCGCCATCGCGGGTGCGGCGTTCGTTGATCTGCAGCCAGCGGTCATCGGCAAGCTGCACTTCCGTTGTGCGCGACAGGCCGGACTGGTCCGGATCGGCAACGCGCCGTTCCACGACCGGGCGGGCGGCTGCGGCATAAACCGTGCTTTTTTCCGTGCCGGCCACCAGCACGCTGTCGGGCAGGCCATAGGCCTTCTGGTAATGGGTGTTGCACATCACGAGGCGATCATTCTTGTCCCAGAGAACAAAGGCTTCCGAGGTGGATTCGATGGCGTCGGCAAGGCGCTGGTCGGCCTCGGCATAACGCTGGGCAAGACGATGTTGCTCGGTGACATCCATGGCGATGCCGATGACGCGTGGCCCGTTATTGGTGCGGATGACCTGGGCGCGGGCGCGAAGCCAGACATAATGACCCTTGGCATGGCGCATGCGAAAAATCTGGTCGATCTGGCGCAGGTTGCCGCAGCCGACGGCGCGGGCAAGCTCATAGAGATTGCCGTCTTCGGAATGCATCATGCGGGCCGCATCGGAAAAGGAAAGCGGTGCGGCCTTCGGCGGCAAGCCCAGAATTTCATAAAGCGAACCGGACCAGAACATGCGCCGGCTGGAAAGGTCGAAATCCCACAGGCCGCAGCGGCCGCGCGATAGCGCCGTCTCGACCCGCAGGTTGGATTCGGCGAAGATGTCATCGGCGTCGCGGGCGCGCTTCACCTGCATGTAATAGGCATAAAGCACGACGAGCAGGATGGAGGAGATGCCGGCAAACAGCGTCACGTTCATGGCGATTTCGCTGCGCCAGAAGGAACGGATCGGCTGCAGCGAACGCGCCGCGATCACCATTGCGCCGTCATCCCCGAAGGGGATCATCGTCGCATAATGCTGCTGGCCATCGATATTGGTCTCGATGGTGCCGGGCGCACCGGGGAAACGCTGCACGATGGCGATCTCGGGAAGCAAAGCGGGCAGCGAGGTGCCGATATAAAGCGTGGCTTCCTTGCCGGCGCCCGCGAAGATGCGGCCATTGCTGCCGGAGAGCAGCACCATGGTGCCATCGGCAAGGCTGCCCGACGGCAAAGCGGCAACAAGGTTCGCCTCGGCGCGGGTGCGATCCTGCGCGGTGAAAATCGTATCATTGTTGAGAAGTGCCGCCTTGGCTGTCAGCGCCGTCAGCGCGGTGGAGTGGCGGGCGGCCTCTTCCATGCGGCCATATTCTGCGGCGATGCCCAGCATGCGCGAGGCCGCAACAACGACGAGAAAGGCGAGGATGAGAATGGGGATCAGGCGCTTCAGCAGGGTCTCGACCTGCGGCATCGGGCGGTCGGAGCCATTCATCAAACCCATCAGGTCGCTGGAAAGCCTTTCGCCCCAGGCCGCAAGATCTGAAAATTTGGCATATGGCCGCTCATCGCCCGCAGTCGCCCGCCGCACGTTCGTCATTGTCCCGCCTTTTAGAAGTCCCCACTGATTCGAAGCGCCGCCGCTCGAATATGTCTAATGAATCAAATGCGATTCGCTGTGTCCAGAGGCAAAAGTTAAAAGAATTTTAACCCCTTGAACCGACTCCGTATTTTTTCGGGACGGTACAGGAGGCAAGGACTTCTGGTGTCGTTACACCCACATTTCCTCATTCCTGTGCTTGTCACAGGAATCCAGCCGACACGCTTCTGCGTGGCAAGAAGAGTCCTTTCAGCCCAAGGACTTGGGCTGGCTAGATTCCTGTGACAAGCACAGGAATGAGGGTTGTAGAGCACTCCGGCAGTCCGTTTCGAACTGCCGGAAAAGTGAGGGAAATCAGCCCTTCAGTATGCGTCCGACAATATCGCTCACATCCGTCGACAGGCCCTTCGCCTCGGCAATCGTCGAAAGCGCGGCTTTCGCGTGTTCGGCCCGGCCTGCCTCCAGCGACCGCCAGGAGCGCATGGAGGTGAGAATGCGGGCGGCAAGCTGCGGATTGCGCTTGTCGATGGCGACGATCTGCTCCGCCAGGAAACGATAGGCCGCGCCATCCGCACGGTGGAAACCGGTGGGGTTGGAGAAGGCGAGCGTGCCGACCAGCGAGCGCACCCGGTTCGGATTGGTGGCGATGAAATGTTTCGATTTCATCAGCGTCTTGATGCGGTCAAGCGCGCCTTCGCCAGGAATGGCGGCCTGCAGCGAGAACCACTTGTCGAGAACGAGCGCATTGTCGGCAAAGCGCGTTTCGAAGGCGGCAAGTGCTTCCTTCGTCTCGGCGCTATCTGGGAAACGCTGGGTCAGGACACTGAGCGCATGCGCAAGATCGGTCATGTTGGTGGCGTCGGCATAGGCCTTCGCCGCCCGCTCCGGTGTTCCCTCGGCAAAAGCGAGGAAGCTCAGGGCGCCGTTTCGCAGCGAACGGCGTCCTGCGCTGTCGGCGTCTGGGCTGTAGGCCTCGCCATTGGCAGCACCATCGGCAAGGCGCCGTAACGTTTCGAGGCCGTCCGTGGCAATCGCCGTGATGGTGGCGTTGCGCGCCTTGTGGATAGCGTCGGGATCGGTGTTGCCGCCGAGTTCGCGGGCGATATCCGTCTCGCTCGGCAGGGCCAGCGCCTGCGCCCGGAATGCCGGTTCCAGCGCGTCGTTACCGATGATCTCGATGAGCGTGGCGGAGAGGGCCGCATCCGTGCGGATTTCTTCGCCATTCTGCACCGCCCTGGTGGCGGCAATCAGCGCCGGCAGGGCAAGATCGGTCAGCGCCTGGAAACGGGCGAACATGTCGGTTTCATGCCGGGCGATCTGCACCAGATCGGCAGCATTCTGTTCGAAATCCAGATTGATCGGTGCCGAGAAGCTGCGATTGATCGACAGTACCGGCCGCGAGGAAATGCCGGAGAAGGAGAAGGTCTGGTTGCGTTCGGTCAGATGCAGCACGCCATCGCGATACTCGCCGCCTTCGACGGCCTGCGGCTCGGCGATCTGGCCGTTATCGAGGATCAGCGCCAGTGATAGCGGAATGTGGCGCGGCTGTTTTCCCGGCTGGCCGGGCGTCGGCGCCACGGTCTGTTCCAGCGTCAGCTTGAAGGCGGCATTACCGGCATCATAAGCGCAGGAGACGGAGACGAGCGGCGTGCCGGCTTCCGTGTACCACAGCGTAAACTGCGAAAGATCGCGGCCGCTGGCGTCAGCGAAGCTCTTGACGAAATCCTCGACGGTTGCCGCTTCGCCGTCATGACGTTCGAAATAAAGGTCCATGCCCTTCTTGAAGTCATCCTCGCCGAGAATGGTGGCGATCATGCGGGTGACTTCAGCGCCCTTTTCATAAACGGTCGTTGTGTAGAAATTGTTGATTTCGCGGTAACTATCCGGGCGCGGCGGATGCGCCAGCGGGCCGGAATCCTCCGGAAACTGTTCCGATTTCAGATGCCGCACATCGGCAATGCGCTTGACCGGGCGCGAGCGCATGTCCGAAGAAAATTCCTGATCGCGATAGACCGTCAGGCCTTCCTTCAGGCAGAGCTGGAACCAGTCGCGGCAGGTGATGCGGTTGCCCGTCCAGTTGTGGAAATATTCATGCGCGATGATGCGCTCGATATTGGCGTAGTCAGCGTCGGAGGCTGTTTCCGGGTCGGCCAGCACGAATTTGTCGTTGAAGACGTTGAGACCCTTGTTCTCCATCGCGCCCATGTTGAAATCGGACACGGCGACGATCATGAAGATATCGAGGTCGTATTCGCGACCGAAGCGCTCTTCGTCCCATGTCATCGAACGTTTCAGCGCATCCATGGCATAGGCCGCGCGCGGCTCCTTGCCGTGCTCGACGTAAATCTTCAGCGCCACTTCGCGGCCGGATAGGGTGGTGAACGTGTCTTCCACCACGCCGAGATCACCGGCGACGAGCGCGAAGAGATAGCTGGGTTTCGGGTGCGGATCGAACCAGGCCGCGAAATGGCGGCCTTCATCGTAATTGCCGCCGCCGAGGAAATTGCCGTTCGAGAGCAGCAGCGGGTTGCCTTCCTTCGCCGCGATGATCGTCACCGTATAGGGCGCCAGAACATCCGGGCGGTCGGGGAAATAGGTGATGCGGCGGAAACCTTCCGCCTCGCATTGGGTGCAATAAACGCCATTGGTGCGGTAAAGCCCCATCAGCTGGGTATTGACCTGCGGATTGATGTAATTGGTGACGCAGATCTCGAAGGGAGATTCGGCCGGCAGGTCGCGGATCGTCAGGCTGTCGGGCGTCGCTTCATATTGGCCAGCGGGAAGCTCCACCTGGTCGAGCAGCAGGCTGGAAAGCGTCAGCTCGTCGCCATCGAGAACCAGCGCGGCCTGACTGTCGGCGCCTTCGCGTCGGTGAAAGATCAGACGGGCTTCGACCTTGGTATTCTTGGGGTCGAGTTCGAAGGTGAGATCCACCCGCTCCAGAACGAAATCGGTGGGGCGGTAATCTGCCAGGTGAACGATCTGGCCCGTGTCTGTTCGCATGACTATCCCTGAATAACTTGGCGTGGTCTCCCGGCATCATGTCGTCATAAGGCCCGGATGTAAAATGGGTAGAATATTCGTCACGTTCATGTGCGCGTCGGAGGACGTTCTGTCCCGCCATGGAAGGCTTTGCCGGCCGTGCAGACGATCCTCCCGCCGCCGGACCCACGGACCATCGCAGCAAATGTTGAACGATTGCTGAAATTATATTTTATTTTCTTCAAATTTTAGCGCGCGTCGCTTTTGGTCTGGTTCTTTCGCCGCGACGGGGCTGGATCCGGCATCCAGCCGATGTGCGTTTGCGCGGCGGCGTGAGTGTCTTCAGCCAGGGATCCGGACTGGCCTGAGGCCGGAATGACGGAACGCAACGGCCTTGAACAATCTCTCACCAGATCAACCGAATTCATGGGTAAATAATATTTTTTGTTGTAAAGCCGCCGGGGAATGCTCTAGCCTTGCGTAAATCCAATTCCCCTGCGTCGTCCTCCCCGCATGAAAAATCCCCTGATGGCGTGTTTGCGCAGCCGATATGAGTAACTGCCGATGAACGCCGAACTGACGAATCCCTTTCGCGGGATCAGCATGAAGCTGGTTTCGGTCGGCTTTTTTCTGGTCATGCAGACCTGTATCAAGACCGCCGGCGATGTGCCGGCCGGCCAGATCACCTTCTTCCGCTCCGCCTTCGCCATTATCCCGATCGTCGTCTATCTCGCCTGGCTGCATGCGCTGGCAAGCGCGCTGCACACAAACAATCTCCTTGGCCATTTCAAGCGCGGTTTTCTCGGCATTCTCTCCATGGCCTGCGGTTTTTACGGGCTGACCATGCTGCCGCTGCCGGAATTCATCGCCATCGGTTATGCCTCGCCGCTGCTTGCCGTCGTTTTTGCCGCCTTCATCCTGCATGAAAAAGTGCGCATCTATCGCTGGAGCGCGGTCTTCGTCGGCATGATGGGCGTGCTGGTCATTCTGTGGCCAAAAATGACGCTTCTGAGGGAAGGCGGCTTTGCCGCGGGTGAGGGGCTGGGCGCCATTGCCGTTTTGTGCGGCGCGGCGCTGGGCGGCTTGGCGATGATCCAGGTGCGGCAACTGGTGGAAACAGAAAAGACGCCGACCATCGTGCTTTATTTTTCGCTGACCGCCACTTTGTTATCGCTCATCAGCGTGCCTTTCGGCTGGAGCGCGCTGACGATGACGCAGGCCATGCTCCTGATCACCAGTGGCATCTGCGGCGGCGTCGCACAGATTTTCCTGACGGAGAGCTATCGCCACGCCGAAGTCTCCGTCATCGCGCCCTTCGAATACAGTTCCATCATCTTCGGCATCGCGGTTTCCTACATCCTGTTCGGCGATATTCCCACGGTGACGATGCTGATCGGCACGGCGATCGTCATCCTCGCCGGCATCTTCATCATCTTTCGCGAGCATCAGCTGGGGCTGGCGAGACGCGCGGCGCGCAAGGCTTCGACGCCGCAGGGGTGACGTTGCTACTCCCCACGGTAGGGTTGCGTGCCGTTCTCTTGAAGTGACGACGACGGGTCTCTCTTCTCTCGGCGTCATCCTCGGGCCTGTCCCGAGGATCTGCCAACATTTTGATTTTGTTGAAGTGTTTAGATCCTCGGGTCAAGCCCGAGGATGACGTCGCGGAAAATGCCCCCTTACGCCCTCAATTTGATGTCACGTAGCGTGCAGGAGTCTGGATCGGACAGCGCCAGGAAAACTCGAGGATGACGTCAGAGCATTGGGGCGGCTCATCACGTCGCCGCGCGCTCTCTAAGACACTACAAAAGCAAAAGGCGCCTTCCCGAAGAAAGACGCCAGCGCGCAATCATATCTATGGACCAGCGTTACACTGGCCTGAGTGCTTCTCAGCGCTCGCGGAAATCCGCGAAGACTGCCGAAGGACGCGTCACGCGGACCTGCTGCATGGCAGCGCGTGCGGTCATCTGTTCGTTTGCGGCAGCGCCGAAACGATGGTAACCCTGACTGGAGCGGGCACCGAGGCCTGCCAGGCGGAGCGTTTCAAAGCCGGAATGAACCGGACGGAAGCGAGTGGTCATTGCCTTGGTTCCTTAAACCGAATTCCTCCCAAGACATGATCGCTATATCGCAGCGCAGCATGGATTCGGCAAGCCGGCCAAATGCGCCGCTGTTATGCGTAATGCGCATGGCTTTTTTCATAATTCATTTACATTGGTCAGGAATGAGGCAATCAGCCTTGTGTAATCTTTGCCTGAAAAGCCAATAAGTCCTGCCATGCCAAGGACTTGCTGGCTGGCGCGTTCAACAGTTCCTGCGGATGCAGGCTTGCGAGCGCCGGCAGAATCAGGTGTCCGGCTGCGACATCACGCCACTGTCCGCGCAGCGTATGGATGGTGCCGGTGCCGCCAAAGAAGAAACGTGCGGTGAAGTTGCCGAGAAGCAACAGGTGTTTCGGCTCCGCCAGCGCAATCTGGCGTTCGATGAACGGCCGGCAGATATCCATCTCGGCCTGAGTCGGCGGGCGGTTGCCCGGCGGCCGCCACGGCACGACATTGCCGAGCATGATGGCGTTGCGCTGAAGGCCGATGGCCGCCAGCATGCGCTCGAGCAGCAGCCCGGTCTTGCCGGCAAAGGGCAGACCCTCGCGGTCGTCATCGGCGTCAGGCATGGGGCCGATGACCATGATGGCGGAGGAGGGGTCGCCTTCGGTGAAGATCGTATTGCGCGCGCTGTTCTTGAGGTTGCAGCCGCTGAAACCTTCAAGCGCGGTTTTCAGCTCGGCAAGCGAGCGCGCGCTTTCCGCCGCAAAACGCGCTGCCGCCACGGCCTGCTCGTCCGGCATGGCGACATTTTGCTGGATGGCGGGGGCTGCCGGTGCGCCGCGCGCCGGAGCGCTCCGGCCTGGCGCCTGCCGTTGAGGCGCATCGGCACGGCGATCGGCCTGGCTCTCCGCCTGCCGCGCCGGCGCGGCCGCATCCTGTCCCGGCATCGGGCGGGCAGGGCGGGCGGCGGCGAATTCGGCGAAACGGTCGACCGGGCTCTCTTCTAGCATCCAGTCCACGCCCGCATCCGCATGGAAATGCAGGAGGGCGGCAAGTTCGGCCGGGGAAAGGTCGTGGGCGGCGATCATGGGCGGAAATTACCCCATGTTCCCCGCCCGGGGAACCCGTAAATCACGCTGTCCAGCGCTGAATATCGCCGCTTTCGCCGATCATGGCGAGACCATGGGCGATCGAGAGCAACTCGCCGCCGCTTTCGATCCGGTCGGCGTCGAAACGGCGGGTGAAAAGCTCCCGCACCGCCGGCACGAAGGAGGTGCCGCCGGTGAGGAACACCTTGTCGATCGCTTCTGGTGCAACTTTCGTCTTCTCCAGAACCTCGTCCAGCGCACCCTCGATCTTGGCCAGATCTTCGGCAATCCACCCGTTGAAATCGCTGCGCTTCACCAATTTCCGGCCGGCCTTGCCCAATGGTGCGAAGTTGAATTCCGCTTCTTCCGCCGAAGACAGCGCCATCTTGGTGGAGGAAATCGCCTGATAGAGCGGATAGCCCTCGTCATGTTCGACAAGATCGATGAAAAGTTCCAGTTTTTCCGGCTCCAGCGCCGAGCGCACCAGCGATTTGAGGTCGGTGAATTCCTTCGAGGTCTTGAAGATCGACAGCTGGTTCCAGCGGCCGAAATTCACGTAATAACCCGAAGGCACGTCCAGCACCTTGTCGAAGCTCTTGAATTTGCTGCCCTTGCCGATTTCCGGCGAGACGAGGTTATCGATCATGCGGAAGTCGAAATGGTCGCCCGCAACGCCGACGCCGGAATGGCCGATGGGGGTGGCGGAAAGCTTGCCGGCATGGGTTTCGAAACGGATCAACGAATAGTCCGTCGTGCCGCCGCCGAAATCCGCCACCAGCACATTGGCGTCCTTCTTCAGGCTCTGCGCGAAATAATAGGCGGCCGCCACGGGCTCATAGACATAGTGGATTTCCGGGAAGCCGGCGCGGCTCAGCGCTTCATTATAACGGGCAAGGGCGAGCGTCTCGTCGGGATTGCTGCCGGCGAAACGCACCGGCCGGCCGGCGATGACGGTCGACACATCGTCCGGCCATTCGGCGCCGGCATAGGTCTTCAGTTTGCGCAGGAACACATCCATCAGGTCCTCGAAGCTCTGGCGCTTGGCGAAGATCAGCGTGCCCTGAAACAGCGGCGAGGCCGCAAATGTCTTGATCGACTGCAGGAACCGACAGTCGCCGGCATTGTCGATGAATTGCCGGATGGCGGCGTGTCCCGCTTCCACATGCAGGGCGGCCGCACCGAGACCCGCATCCTTCATGAAGGAAAGCGCCGTGCGCATGCTGTCATCCGTGCCGGCGCTGCTGGTAAAGCGCATGGAACGGCTTTCGCCGCCCGTGTCGGAAAGAGCCATGACCGTGTTGGTCGTGCCGAAATCGAGGCCGAGAGCCCGCTTTTGCGTCATCGCCATATCCTTGTGCCGATAGAAGAACCCGCCCGGCCCTTGGGCGGCCCGGCGTGAAGATAAGGGATGCCTTTGGCACCCCGATGTCAGAGGAGGGCGGTTGATTGCACAGGGCAGGCGGAATGGCAAGCGCCGCCCATTGCTTTTTCAGCCATGCGCCGCATGCCTCAGGGGCCCTGGCGGGAGACCGCGGGGTGAATGGTAAACGATCTGATGATGCCCTCATGAAAGAGCGCGGCAGTTTTATGCAATATTCTTAGGGGTTTGCTGTTAGTGTCGAGCGCATATGAAGTAGTCATGATCGAAATCATGCCTGATCTCGGCTGCTTTAAATATTCTTGTAATCATAGGATGTATTGCTAGGTGAATTGATCGCCTGTTGTTTTCGTAGCCTGGGAAATTCAATGCCCCGCAAGACGGCCCGTCCCACCCTTAAAGAAGTGCCGCTGGACCATTCCGGCCTCGTTCGGGGCGATGTGGGTATGTTCAACCGCCAGCTCATGCACCTCCTGGAGGCCTCGCAGCAGGGTTATGCCCTGTTTGATGGCGAAGACATATTGCGCTTTGCGAATGCCGCCTTCCGCAAGGCGCTGGATGTGCCCGTGGACGAGTTTCCGAGCTGGCTGGAGCTGATGCGCAGCGGTTATCGCAACGCCACCGGCACCGCCATTGAAACCACCGATTTCGAATTGTGGCTGCGTTCCGCCAAAACGCGGCGCGGCAAGCTGCCCTTCCGCACCATAGAGACCAGCCTTAATGACGGGCGCTGGATATTGACGACCGAAACGACACTGCCGGGCGGCTGGATGCTGTGCGTCGTTACCGATGTTTCCGAACTCGGGGTCGAATTGCGCGATCTCAGGCAGGAGCGGGACAGGGCGCTGAAATCGGCCTTGAGCGACGAACTGACCGGCCTCGGCAACCGCCGCTACGTGATGGACAGTCTCAACCAGATGCTCGGCCCCAACAAGGCCCAGGCGCTTGCCGTCACCATCATCGACATAGATCATTTCAAGGCGGTGAACGACCGTTTCGGGCACGCTTGCGGTGATATGGTCCTCAAGGACTTTGCCGCCCGGCTTTCCGCCGCGGCATGTCGGGACGACCTTGTGGGCCGGATCGGTGGAGAAGAATTTCTGCTGGTGCTTGGCGGCTCGCGAATGCTGGGCGTCGAGGCCGTCATGCAGGGATTGCTGTCGTCGCTGACACGGGCGTCACCGCTCGGGGATATGCCGGATTTCCGCTACAGCTGCTCGGCCGGCATTGCCTTCGCAAATCCCGGGGAGAGCGCCAGCGACGTGCTGCGCCGCGCCGATGTGGCGCTTTACGAAGCCAAGAACACGGGGAGGAACCGCTTCGTGATCCATGAAGCGGTTTCCTGATAAGCCCTTTTCTGTCCGGCGTCAGTTCGACTTCGCCGCACCGCCATCCACGCGCAGCATCGTGCCGGTGATATAGCTCGCCGGCGCCGAGCAGAGGAAAGCGCCGGCGGCGGCGAATTCCTCCACCGTGCCGAGGCGGCCGGCGGGAATGCTCTTGACGGAGGCCTCACGGATTTCCTCGACGCTTTTGCCCAGACGCTTGGCGTTGGCGCCATCCAGTTCGTCGATGCGGTCGGTGTGAATGCGACCGGGCAGGAGCAGGTTGGAGGTGATGCCGAAGGAGGCCACTTCGGTGGACAGCGTCTTGCTCCAGCCCACCAGCGCGCCGCGCAAGGTGTTGGACAGCGCCAGATTGGCGATCGGTTCGAACACGCCCGAGGAAGCGACGGTCAGGATGCGGCCGAAACCCTGTTCCTTCATCTGCGGCAGCAACGCGTTGGTGAGCGTGATGACGCGCAGCACCATGGACTGGAAGAAAGTGTCGAGCTTGTCGGCCGTTATCTCCTGTGCGAGGCCGGGCGTCGGGCCACCGGTATTGTTGACGAGAATATCGATGCCGCCGAGCTTGTCCTTGACGGCCTGAACCATGGCTTCGACGAAATTGTCCTCGGCAAGATCGCCCCACACCCAGTCTGCCTTGCCCTTGCCGAGCGCATTGATCGCCTGGCAATTCGCCTCCAGCTTTTCGCCGCTTCTGCCGACGAGAAGGACATGCGCGCCTTCTTTCGCCAGCGCCGTGGCGATGCCCAGCCCAAGGCCGCGAGAGGAGGCGAGAACGAGGGCGCGTTTGCCGGAAATGCCGAGATCCATGGGTTTTGTCCTGTCTTGTGAGTGCGGTATGTGCTGTTTATAGGAAGGTGGCGTCCGCTTTTGAAGGTCAAATACACGTCATGACAGAACAATCTCTGCTCAAATTCTCCATTGCCGTCACGGTTCTCCTGGCGCTCTTCGGTATCGGCGCAGGCCTGTTCTCGGGCTCCTTCGCGGTGGTCTTCGATGGTGTTTATGCGCTGACGGACGCTTTCATGACGGTGCTGGCGCTGCTTGTCGCGCGGCTGATCGCCGCCTCCGCCGCGCCGAAGCCGGGCGGGCGGCTGGTGGAACGCTTCACCATGGGTTTCTGGCATCTGGAGCCGATGGTGCTTGGCCTCAACGGCACGCTGTTGATGGGGGCGGCGATCTATGCGCTCATCAATGCCATCGACAGCCTGATGGATGGCGGCAGATCGATCGAATTCGACTATGCCATCATCGTCACCTTCGTCAGCTTCGCCGTTTCGCTCGCCATGGCATGGTTCGTCAAAAGACAGAACCGCCGGCTGAAATCGGCCTTCGTGGCGCTGGACGCCAAAAGCTGGCTGATGAGTGCGCTCTTGAGCATGGCGCTCTTTCTCGCCTTCGCCGTGGGTTATGGGCTCACGGGAACGTCGCAGGCCTGGCTTTCGCCCTATATCGACCCGGCAGTTCTGGCGCTCGTCTGCCTTGTCATCATCCCCATGCCGCTCGGCAATGTGAAACAGGCGCTCGCGGACATACTTCTGGTGACCCCGCTGGAATTCAAGCAGCATGTGGACAGGGTGGCCGCCGAGACGGTGGAGAAATTCGGCTTCGCCTCACACTATTCCTATGTCGCCCGTGTCGGCCGCGGCCGTCAGATCGAACTCTTCTTCATCGTGCCGAAAAACTGGCCGCCCCGGCGCCTTGAGGAATGGGACGCGATCCGCGACGAAATCGGCGACGCACTGGGCGGCGAGGGGAGTGACCGCTGGCTGACGATCGTGTTTACGACGGATGAGGAATGGGCGGTTTGAGTGGAGTTTGGAGGCCAGTTGAAGCGGCGTCCGTTTTTTCGGCCCTAAGTGGACAAAAGGTTCAGATGTCATCTGGCATTCATCGGCATAGGCTAGGTAGCCATTCTCGACGGAGACACGACTGGAGTCTTAAATGGTCGAGCGAAGTGGGGCGTCTTTTGAAGACGTGTCGGTTGTCGAGAATTATATCTACAGGCCGCCCTATCCGGCTGGCGTATATAACAAACTCTTGTCTATCGCCCCTCAACACAATTGCTTGTTGGATTTGGGCTGTGGCCCCGGGAAAATAAGCCGCCCACTGTCTCTACATTTCAAAAACGTAATCGCGATAGACCCGTCGCAAGCTATGATCAATCTCGCTCATACGATGGAAGATGGGCGAGCCGCCAATATCGAATGGATCGTCGGCCTTGCTGAGGACTATGAGGACTCTGGCAATAGTTTCGATCTGATCGTCGCGGCTGCGAGTATCCATTGGATGGAACACCATCGCCTGTTTCCGCGACTGAAGTCCTTTGCGTCTGCCGCCCACAAAGTCGCAATCGTATCCGGGGATACACCGTTTAAGCCTGCTTGGATTGCCGACTGGAAGCTATTCCTCGCGAAATGGGTACCATTAGCCACAGGCCAGGAATTCGATCATGACCGCAAGCAAGAGATGCGGTCCGAGTACCAATCATACCTGCATGTCGAAGGAGCTGAGTTCTTTATCTCGGACCCGATTATGCAAAGTGTCAATGATTTTATCCGCTGCCAGCATTCTCGGGACACTTTCGCGCCATCGCGTCTAGGTGACCAGTTGCAACGGTTTGATGCCGAACTCAAAGAAATCTTGATGCCTTATGTCGACGGTCTGATGCTGCAATTTTCAGTGGGGTCAGAAGTGGTGTGGGGTACAATCAAATAGCATCCCCCCCTATTGCCACGCTCAGTTTTTCAGAGGGATATTCTTAATGAAGTGCCTGCGCATCTACGCCTCACCAGATGGTGAGTCTCATTTCGATGAAATCGAATTGCCGACAAAAAAGGTATCCGTCCATCCCGACGCCGTTCCATTTGATGTGACCGCCAGTTACCCCGCCTCTCGCGTCCGCATTACCCACATCCCAGCAGGGATGAGAGAAGTTTCCTGGCATGGAGTACCGGAGCCGGTCCTTACGGTTCGGCTTGACGGTTCCGTTGAGTACGAAACCAGCGACGGCGAGGTCCGCCATGTTTCGGCCGGTAGTTTCGTGCTCGTCGCGGATACGCATGGCAAAGGCCACCTTTCGCGACATTCTCCAGAAACTCAGACGGTCATTTGGATTTCACTGCCAAACGGTTTTGAACTTCTTCCGCATTAATGACCGCTGCTGGCCAAAACAGAAATCCAGATCTGCTATGGGGGGCGCTCTCATTCTGGTACTTCTTGACTGCTTGACTGTCTAACCGAGAACGGCCTCCAAATACCTGAAACCCTTGACGCTCTCCCTTCTCAGTTCTATTCTTAATTTACGTGAACGTAAAAGTAATAAAGCAATCATCAGGTTGTCTGACAATTGACTGGCGTGCGACATGTTTTGCCGCTATAGACGCTCGACAAAGGCGTCCTGCTTTGCGAAGACAGGCGCTGGTGAATGCGGTGTCGCGGCTGGTTTTTTGTCCGGCGCAGGCGATGCGCCGATAATGCCGGGAAGCGGATATAACAACAGCCGGATGGGACCGGCGATCTGAGAGGATGAGATGACGGAAGCGATGGAACTGCCCGAACGCGAAGCGATGGAATTTGACGTTGTGATCGTCGGTGCGGGTCCTGCGGGTCTTGCCGCGGCGATCCGTCTGAAGCAGGTGGAGCCGGAGCTTTCGGTCGTCGTTCTCGAAAAGGGTGCCGAAGTCGGCGCGCATATCCTCTCCGGCGCCGTGGTCGATCCGATCGGCATCGACCGGCTGCTGCCCGGCTGGCGCGAAGAAGAGGGGCATCCCTTCAAGACCGAGGTCAAGGACGACCAGTTCCTGTTTCTCGGCCCGGCCGGCGGGATCCGTCTGCCGAACTTCATGATGCCGCCCCTGATGAACAATCACGGCAATTACATCGTCTCGCTTGGCCTCGTCTGTCGATGGCTGGCGGAAAAGGCGGAAGCCCTCGGCGTCGAGATCTATCCGGGTTTTGCCGCAACGGAAGTGCTCTATAATGATGAAGGCGCGGTCATCGGTGTCGCCACCGGCGATATGGGTATCGAGAAGAACGGCGAGCCGGGTCCGAACTTCACCCGCGGCATGGAGCTGCACGGCAAATATGTGCTGATCGGTGAGGGCGTGCGCGGTTCGCTCGCCAAGCAGCTGATTTCCAAATTCGACCTGTCCAGGGATCGTGAGCCGCAGAAATTCGGCATCGGCATCAAGGAACTCTGGCAGGTCAAGCCGGAGAAGCACAAGCAGGGTCTGGTGCAGCACTCCTTCGGCTGGCCGCTCGGTTTCAAGACCGGCGGCGGCTCGTTCCTCTATCATCTCGAGGACAATCTCGTCGCCGTCGGCTTCGTGGTGCACCTCAATTACAAGAACCCCTATCTTTATCCTTTCGAGGAATTCCAGCGCTTCAAGACGCATCCATCGATCCGCGATACCTTCGAGGGCGGCAAGCGCATTTCCTATGGCGCGCGCGCCATCACCGAGGGCGGTTACCAGTCGGTGCCGAAGCTCACTTTCCCGGGCGGCGCGCTGATCGGCTGTTCCGCCGGTTTCGTCAACGTGCCGCGCATCAAGGGCAGCCATAATGCGGTGCTGTCGGGCATGCTGGCGGCGGAGAAGATCGCCGCGGCGATTTCCGCCGGCCGCGCCCATGACGAGGTGGCGGAGATCGAGGCCGAATGGCGCGACGGCGATATCGGCAAGGATTTGAAGCGGGTCAGAAACGTCAAGCCGCTGTGGTCGAAGTTCGGCACGCTTGTCGGCGTCGGTCTCGGCGGTCTCGACATGTGGACGAACCAGCTGTTCGGCTTTTCCTTCTTCGGCACGCTGAAGCACGGCAAGACGGATGCCGAGAGCCTTGAACCGGCTTCGAAGCACAAGCCGATCGCCTATCCGAAGCCGGATGGTGTGTTGACCTTCGACCGGCTGTCATCGGTATTCCTGTCCTCGACCAATCATGAGGAGGACCAGCCGGTGCATCTTCAGGTGAAGGACATGGAGTTGCAGAAGCGTTCCGAACATGACGTCTTTGCCGGTCCCTCGACGCGGTATTGTCCGGCCGGCGTTTACGAATGGGTGGAGAAGGACGGCGAGGAGGTCTACGTCATCAACGCCCAGAACTGCGTGCATTGCAAGACCTGCGACATCAAGGACCCCAACCAGAACATCAACTGGGTGCCGCCGCAGGGGGGCGAGGGGCCGGTTTACGCCAATATGTGATGGCGCAGCTTAAACTCTCTCTCGTCATGCTCGGGCTCGTCCCGAGCATCTGCAACGGATTGATTTTACGAGACGTGGATGGATCCTCGGGACAGGCCCGAGGATGACGTCGAGCGCGTTGGGACCGGTTGCGAGGCCGTGTCCCGTCCGGCATGATCGGCGTCTACGGCCCGCTCCCCCTTCAGTATTTGTGGATTGCCCTTCGATTTCTTACATATAGGATGTTGGGGTGTTGTAGCATCGCATCGCCCGTGGATTGCGGGCCGTGAATGCGGTAACGCCTTGAATGTGCATATGGTCCTTGGGCTGGCTCAGGAGCTGTTGCGTTTGCGCCGTCGCCCGACGACAGGGAGTGGAAGAATGTCCGGCTTTCAAAGGCTGAATATCGTGCGGAAGACAGGGTGCGTTGCCGGTGTGGCGGCGCTTGCGATGATTGCCGTTTCTTTCAGCGGCGGCCCGCTGGTGGCCGCAAGCTGCCGCACCGACGCCATGGCCGGCATCGACTGGCGCGAATGCAACAAGCGTCTGCTGATGCTGGGCGGCAGCAATCTCGATTCGGCGATGCTCTATGGCACGGATTTCACCTATACGGACCTGCGCGGCTCCTCGCTGAAGGGGGCGAATCTCGAAAAGGCCAAGCTCATCCGCACGGCGTTGGGTGAGGCGAACCTTCAGGGCGCCAATCTGACCAAGGTGGAAGCCTATCGCAGTGATTTTTCCGCCGCCGACGCCACCAATGCCAAATTCATCAATGCCGAAATGCAGCGAACCAAATTCGAGAAGACCAAGCTCGACGGCACGGATTTCACCAAGGCCGAACTCGGGCGCGCCGATTTCGAGGGCGCCTCGCTGAACGGCTCGAAATTCTCTTTGACCAACCTGTCGCGGGCCCGCTTTGGCGGCGCGAAACTTGGCGGCCCGGTGGATTTCACCAGCGCCTTCCTGCTCCTGACGCGGATCGAAGGGGTCGATCTTTCCATGGCCACCGGCCTTGATCAGAAGCAGATCGACATTGCCTGCGGTGACGCCAGGACCAAATTGCCGAATGGCCTCACCGCGCCGGCCTCCTGGCCGTGCCCGGAAGATCCGGACGACGATTGATGGAATGGCCGCGCGGTTTTCGCGCGCGGCACAGATATTCCCCATAGGGCAGAAGCGTCCGCGATGCGGACGCCGCACCTTCGATCAGAAGCCTGAAAGCACGATCTTGCCCTTGGCCTTGTTGCTCTCGATCAGCGCATGCGCCTTGATGAGATTTGCGGCATTGATGGTGCCGAAGACTTCCGTCAGCGTCGTCCTGATCTTGCCGCCATCGACCAGCTTCGCAACGTGGTTCAGCAGCTTGTGCTGTTCGATCATGTCAGGTGTCTCAAAGACCGCGCGGGCGAACATCATTTCCCAATGGATCGAGACGCATTTGCGCTTGAAGGCCATGACGTCGAAACCGCCAGCGGGATCGTCGATCAGCGCGAAACGGCCCTGCGGCGCGATGGTCGCCACGCTGTCGGCGGCATGGATGTCGCTATGGGTGGTGGAGAAGACAAAACCCGGCGCACCAAGCCCGAGCGCCTCCACCTGCGGCGCGATAGGCTTGCTGTGATCGATGACGTGATGCGCGCCGAGCTCCTTCACCCAGGCAATCGTTTCAGGCCGTGATGCGGTGGCGATGACGGTGAGGTCGGTCAGCGCCCGCAGAAGCTGGACGGCGATCGAACCGACGCCACCCGCACCGCCGATGACGAGAATGGCGTTGGCCGCGCCGGGAACCGGCTCCTTCACCCGCAGCCGGTCGAACAGCGTCTCGTAAGCGGTGATGGCGGTCAGCGGCAGGGCGGCGGCTTCCTCGAAATTCAGGGATTTCGGCTTTGCGCCGACGATGCGCTCATCGACCAGATGGAATTCGCTGTTGGAGCCCGGACGATTGATGACGCCGGCGTAAAACACTTCGTCACCCGGCTTGAACAGCGAGACCTTGTCGCCCACGGCCTTCACCACACCCGAAGCGTCGAAACCCAGCACGCGGGCGGCGCCATTTTCCGGCGACTGGTTGCGGCGCACCTTGGTGTCCACAGGGTTCACCGAAACCGCCTTCACCTCCACCAGAATATCGTGTCCTTTCGCTTCAGGCTGCGGCAGGTCGATGTCGACAAGGGCATCTTTCGCAGTGATGGGCTGGCTGGTCCTGTAACCGATGGCGCGCATGAACAGTCTCCTTTGCTTGTTTGCGTGCCTCTTATTTGATACATATGAACATCGATCGCAAGAATGCACATTTTGTGATGATACATACAAAAAGGATACTGTAATGTCGCGACCGCGCGCCAAGCTCACCGGCAACTTTCCCGGCTGCCCGGTGGAATCGGCCTTAAGTTTCCTCGATGGCAAATGGAAGGGCGTGATCCTCTATCATCTCATCAATGAGGGCACCCTGCGCTTCAACGAGCTGCGCCGCCACATTCCCAGCGTCACCCAGCGCATGCTCACCAAGCAACTGCGCGAGCTGGAAGAGGCCGGCCTGATTTCCCGCACCGTCTTTCCGGTGGTGCCGCCGCGCGTGGATTATGCGCTGACGCCGCTTGGCGAGACCATGAAGCCGGTGATCTCGGCGCTGAAAAGCTGGGGCGACGCCCATGTCGTGTGCAAGAACGGCGCGAAATATACCCGTCTTCCCGAGGCCAAGGAAAAGGCCGCCTGAAAAATCACGGGTAAAAGCGCACCCCGCCACGCGCCTTTTTCATGGTGCGATGCAACATGTATTTGCCCCGATTGATGCATAATGCTGCCATCTCGATTCGCAGCAGGGACATCAGGACACATGAGCATCGGTTGGTTGGAGGCCGCATTTCTCGGCCTTTTGCAAGGGCTTACGGAATTTCTTCCGATTTCTTCAAGCGCGCATCTGAGGATCGCCGGGGAGTTCCTGCCCTCCGGCGCGGATCCGGGTGCCGCCTTCACCGCGATTACGCAGATCGGCACCGAAGCGGCCGTGCTGGTTTATTTCTGGTCGGATATCATGCGCATTGCCATCGCCTGGCTCCGGCAGAACCTGCGCCTCGGCGAGTATAACAAGGCCGATGCCCGGCTCGGCTGGCTCATCATCATCGGTTCAGTGCCGATCGTATTTCTTGGCCTGTTCTTCAAGGATGCCATCGAGCACTCGTTGCGCAACCTTTACATCACCGCCGTGATGCTGATCGTCTTCGGCATCGTTCTCGGCATTGCCGATAAAATCGGTGAGAAGCGCTACAAGCTGAACCAGCTTATCTGGCGTGATGGCATCCTGTTCGGTTTCGCACAGGCCATGGCGCTCATCCCCGGCGTCTCGCGCTCGGGCGGCACCATCAGCGCCGGCCTGCTCTTAGGCTATACCCGCGAGGCGGCGGCGCGTTATTCCTTCCTGCTCGCCGTTCCCGCCGTCTTCGGCTCCGGTTTCTACCAGCTCTTCAAAAGCATCGGCGAGGACAATCCGGTCGGCTGGGGTCCGACGGGGCTCGCGACACTGATCGCCTTCGTGGTGGGTTATGCGGTGATCGTCGTCTTCCTGAAGCTGGTTTCCACCAAGAGCTACATGCCCTTCGTCTGGTACCGCGTGGTCATTGGCTTTATTTTGCTTGGACTGCTGGGAACGGGCGTCATCAGCGCCGGCGGGTGAGGGAAGCCTTACTCGCCGTCATCCTCGGGTCAAGCCCGAGGATGACGGCGAGATTTCGATTTGTAAAAGTAAGGCCCGCTCGTAAGAGCGGGCCTTTCGTCTTTCAAAGCAATGTGCCGCTCAAGATCACCAGCGCCACCGAGAAGTAGATGATGAGCCCGCTGACATCCACCAGCGTCGCGACGAAGGGGGCAGATGCGCTGGCGGGGTCGAGCCGCAGGCGCTGCAGCACGAAGGGCAGCATGGAGCCGGCCAGCGAACCGAAGGTGACGATGCCGACGAGGGCAGCAAAGACCGTTGCGCCGACCAGCAGCCAGTGTTCGCCGTAATCGTAGAAACCCGCCTGCTGCCAGAGGCTGAGCCGCAGGAAGCCGATGGCGCCCAGAATGCAGCCAAGCGTCAGGCCCGTCGGGATTTCCCGCAGCAGCACCCGCCACCAGTCGGAGAGCTTCAGTTCGCCGAGCGCCAGCGCCCGGATGATGAGCGAGGTGGCCTGCGAACCGGAGTTACCGCCGGACGACATGATCAGCGGAATGAACAGCGTCAGCACCACGGCCTTTTCCAGTTCGCCCTCGAAATGCTGCATGGCGCTGGCCGTCAGCATTTCACCGAGGAAGAGTGCTGCGAGCCAGCCGGCGCGCTTGCGGATCATGTCCGGAAAGCCGATCGTCATATAGGGCTTGCCCAGCGCTTCCATACCACCGAACTTGTGAGCATCTTCCGTTGTGTCGGCGATCATGGTGTCGATCACGTCATCAACGGTGACGATGCCGAGAATATGCGAGTGGTCATCGACGACGGGCAGCGCCAGAAGATCGTGCTTGCGGATCAGCCGGGCCACATCCTCCTGCGACATCAGCGGGCTTGCATAGGCAATGCCTTCCTTCGATGCGACGGAAAGGATGGAAGCGCTAGGCTCCCCGGTCAGCAGACGACGCAATGTCACGACGGTGGAAAGCGTTCCGTCCTCAGCCAGCACATAGATGGCATAGACCGTTTCACGCGACCGCTCGACAACGCGGATGTGCGAAAGGGTCTGTTCCACCGTCCAATTGTCCGGCACGCTGACGAATTCCGTGGTCATGATCGAGCCGGCGGTGCGCGGCGGATACCCCATCAGGTGCTGGATGGAGAGCGCCGTCGTGCGGTCCAGCCGGGAAAACAGCTTTGCGCGCGGCTCTTCGGCCATTTCCGCCAGGACGTCGGCGACGCGGTCGTCGGACATCAGGTTGACGAGGCGGGCGGCCTGTTCAACCGGAATATTGGCGATGATGGCGGCTGCGCCATGCAGTTCCGGCCGGTCGAGAATGGCGACGGCCTTTGCCTGCGGCATGGCGAGGAGGGCGGTTACGGCATCGCCGACATCGAGCGTGTTGAGGTGCTCGACACGTTCGGCAATGGTGGTGGAGCCGGCGTTTCCGCTACGAAGAAGACGTGCGGCCTTGCTGGCCCTCTGGGAGAGGTTGTGGAAGTTCATGATTGCTCACCTTTCCGTCGATTCGCCGATAACGGCGAACGCGGTGGTGAGCCGACAGCGGTCGGATCAGTTCACGTTCGCCGGTCTCGGCAAAGGCAATCGACTGCTACTGTCGCTAGACATCCAATGATGCTCCGTTGAAATCCGCGCCGTGCTGATTGGCCTGCGCGTAAGGCCGTGTTGCGCCTGAAACCGGAAAGAGTCAAGCGCCCGATTGTGAAATTTCCGCAAGGTTCTGCACCGCGGCGAGGGGCAGCGGTGCCGGCTGTAAAAAAGGCGACGTCAAGCCGCCTTTTCGCGCCGCTCGACGGAGACCGAAACAAGGAAAACGCCAAGCCCGAGCAGGGACAGAACCGCGCCGACATAGCCTGTCGAGGCGTAACCGAAACCCATGGCGATGACGAGGCCGCCGAGCCAGGCGCCGAGCGCATTGGCGATGTTGAAGGCGGAATGGTTGGAGGCGGCAGCCAGCGTCTGCGCATCCTGCGCCACATCCATCAGCCGCGTCTGCACGGCCGGACAGGCGGCGAAACCGCAGCCGATCAGGAAGACGCAGAGGCAGAGCATGAACGGATCGTCCGCCGTCATGCCGAATACGGTCATGACCAGCACGTTGAAGGCCAGCATGCCGCCAATCGTGCCGTTGAGCGAGATATCGGCGAGCCGCGAACCGACCACATTGCCGACATTCATGCCGATGCCGAACAGCGCCAGCACCATCGAAACGGTGGAGACCGGCATCATCGCCACATCGGTGGTGGTCTTGGCGATATAGCTGAACACCGAGAACATGCCGCCGAAACCGACGGCAGCGATGGCGAGCGTCAGCCACACCTGCACACGGCGGAAAGCGCCGAGTTCGCGCCACACGCTGGCACCTTCCTCCACCTTGTCCCGCGGCTGGAAGAACCAGAGCAGGGCGACCGTCAAAAGCGCGATGCCGCCGACCAGCATGAAGGCCGCGCGCCAGGAAAGCAGCTGGCCGAAGAAGGTGGCGAGCGGCGTGCCGAGCAGGGTGGCGATGGTGAGGCCGAGCATGACGCGGCCCACGGCGCGGGCGCGCTTGTGGATCGGCGCCATGGAGGCCGCCACCAGGGCCGCAACGCCGAAATAGGCGCCATGCGGCAGGCCGGTGATGAAGCGCAGCACGGTGAAACTCAGGAAATCCGGCGCGATGGCGCTCAGGATATTGCCGGCTGCAAAAAGCCCCATCAGGCCGAGAAGCAGGGTGCGCCGCGTCATGCGTGCGGCAAGAACCGCAATGATGGGGGCGCCGATGACGACACCGAGAGCATAGGCCGTGATCACATAACCCGCCTGCGGCACCGTCACGCCATAGGTCGTTGCAACGTCGGGCAAGAGGCCCATGATGGCGAATTCGCCGGTGCCGATGCCGAAGCCGCCGGCGGCCAGCGCCAGCTCGATGAGCGCAATGGCAAGCGGCGACAGGGCCACGGCAGGCGCTGCCGTGTAAACGGTTTCACTCGCCGCGTCAGGGCGGGCTTCGGAAATATTCGAGTGGCTCATCGTGACCTGAAAATCGGGAAGGGCCCACAGAAAAAAGGGCAAGACCGTATGGGAGCGGTCTGCCCTGACTGGAGATGTGCGGTCATGAAAATGACCTTAAGTGATCCCTAACATGAAATGATGCGTTGCGGTAGAGCGATTCTCGGCAAAAGAGTATCTTCACGCGATGGTGTTCGGAACTCTACTGGACGACAGGCATTTACGCGCGGCTGCCTTACTGGATCGGATTGGAAACATGAAGCTCATTGCAATTTTCAATCGTGACGGCGGCACGTTTCGCACCACCGACATGGAGGCCTATTGCGACCATGCCCGCGAGGTCTTCACCCGCGCCGGCCACGCGATCGATTGCCGTCTGGTCTCCGGAAAGGATATCGTCGAGGAAATGGAACGCGCCGCCGACGAGCCGGGCATTGAAGGCATCATTGCCGGCGGCGGTGACGGCACGATTTCCGCAGCGGCGGCCATTGCCTGGAAACATCGCATCGCGCTCGGCATCGTTCCGGCCGGCACCATGAACCTGTTCGCCCGCTCGCTGAAGCTGCCGCTCGATATTCGCCAGGTGCTGGAAACGCTGGCGCATGGTGAAATTGCCAGCGTCGATATCGCCAGCGCCAATGGCCGCCTTTTTGTGCACCAGTTTTCCGCCGGCCTGCATTCGCGCATGGTGCGTTATCGCAACAATCTCGCTTTTGCCTCCCGGCTCGGCAAGATCAAGGCGAGCATCCGCGCCGCCATCAACGTCATCCTCAATCCCCCGGTCTTCGAGGTGGAATATACCGTCAATGGCGTAACCCAGCACCGCAAGGTCTCGGCCATTTCCGTTTCCAACAACGAGTTTGGCCAAAGCTCGCTGCTGGTGGCGGATAATCTCTCGGGCGGCCATCTCGGCTTTTATCTCACCGATCCGCTGCGCCCCACGGGCGTCGCAAAACTCGCCTTTGACATTCTTCGCGGCAAGCTCAAGGAAAATGCCGCCGTGACGGCCATGACCGTGACGGATGTGGAACTGCATTTTCCGAAGAAACGCCACGACCTGCGCTGCGTCATCGATGGTGAACTGTTGCCGATGGAGCGGGACGTGGCGCTCGAAGTCCATGCCGGCGAATTGAAGGTGCTGGTGGGGCGGGCATTTTTCGCATAGCGCGTGACTGAGGAGCAGCGACACCCGCTTATGGACAGGGTGTTTGCCGCTTGTTTCTTCTCCCCGAGGGGGAGAAGTCCGCGGCAGCGGGATGAGGGGGCGAGCGTCGAGATATTCGGAGAGCTAGCCCCCTCATCCGACCCTTCGGGCCACCTTCTCCCCGGCGGGGAGAAGAAACCCAGCCGCACCCGCTCGTCCAAGCCGTCCCCTAAAAAACGCCAGCCTTGCCAAATCGAGGCCGCCCGGCCATGTTCGGCGGGCGCGGTGGCGTGAGCGCCGTTGCCTTTATGGGAGTGCGATCTGTCATGAATGAAGTCTCCAAGCCGATATCCAATCTCGCCGCCATCGATGCCGCCCATCACCTTCACCCCTTTTCCGATATGGGCAAGCTGAACGCCGCCGGCACCCGCATCATCGAACGCGCGGAAGGGGTGTTCATCTATGACAGCACCGGCAAGAAATATCTCGACGCCTTTGCCGGCCTCTGGTGCGTGAATATCGGTTACGGCCGCCGCGAGATCGCCGATGTCGTGCAGCGGCAGATGAATGAACTGCCCTATTACAATGCGTTTTTCGGCACCACCACGCCGCCCGCGACGCTTTTGGCGCAGAAGATCGCCTCGCGCGCCGGGCCGAAGATGAACCATGTGTTCTTCACCAATTCCGGTTCGGAAGCCACCGACACCTGGTTCCGCATGGCGCGCGTCTACTGGAAGGCGCTCGGCCATCCCACGAAGACCAGGGTGATCGCAAGGCGTAACGGCTATCACGGCTCGACGGTCGCCGGCGCTTCGCTCGGCGGCATGAAGTGGATGCACGAGCAGGGCAACCTGCCGATCGAGGGCGTCGCCCATATCGGCCAGCCCTATTGGTATGCCGAGGGTGGCGATCTCTTCCCGGCCGAATTCGGCCTGAAAGTGGCTCGCGAACTGGATGCGAAAATCGATGAACTCGGCGAGGAAAATGTCGCCGCTTTCGTGGCCGAACCCATTCAGGGTGCCGGCGGCGTCATCGTGCCGCCGGATACCTACTGGCCGGAAATCGCCCGCATCTGCAAGGCGCGCAACATTCTGCTCGTCTCCGATGAGGTGATCTGCGGTTTCGGCCGTCTCGGTTCCTGGTTCGGTTATCAGCATTTCGGCGTGGAACCGGATTTCGCACCCGTGGCCAAAGGACTGTCATCAGGTTATCTGCCGATCGGCGGTGTCATCGTCTCCGACCGGGTGGCGGAGGTGATGTTGTCGGAGGTCGGTGATTTCAATCACGGTTTCACCTATTCCGGCCATCCCGTCTGCGCCGCCGCCGCACTCGAAAACCTCCGCATCATCGAGGAGGAAGGGCTGGTGGAGCGGGTGCGCGACGATATCGGCCCCTATTTCTCCGAGGGCTGGAAAAGCCTTGTTGATCATGAACTGGTCGGCGAAGCTGTCAATGTCGGCCTGATGGGCGGCCTGCAGATAACGGCCGACAAGGCGACGCGCAGGCGTTTTGACAAGCCGGACGACATCGGAACTGCCGTGCGCAACCATTGCCTGGCAAACGGCCTCGTCATGCGCGCCACCGGCGACCGCATGCTGGCCTCGCCGGCTTTGACCATCAGCCGGTCGGAAGTGGACCAGATCATTGAGACGCTGCGCAAGGGGCTCGACCACCTGCGCGAGATGCGAGAGCATTTTTAGGAAAAGTGGACACCGGTTTTGCGTTAGAAAATGCGAAAAAAATCCAAGGGAGGAATAATCACATGGCAGGACAGGAACATCATTACGCCGTGCAGATAAAATGGACCGGCAATCGCGGCAAGGGCACCTCGGGTTACCGCGATTATGAACGCGACTACACGATTTCCACGGCGGGCAAGGCGGATATAGCCGGCTCCTCCGACCCCGCCTTCCGCGGCGATCCCGCCCGCTGGAACCCGGAAGACCTGCTCGTCGCCTCGCTCTCGGCCTGCCATAAGCTCTGGTACCTGCATTTCTGCTCCGTCAACGGCATCATCGTCGAAGACTATGTCGATAATGCCGAAGGCACGCTTGTTATGGAAAAGGATGGCGCGGGGCAATTCAGCGAAGTGGTGCTGAAACCGGTCATCACCATCTCGAAGGGTGATCCTGCCCGGGCGGATGAGTTACACCATGATGCGCACGACAAGTGCTTCATTGCGCGGTCGGTGAATTTCCCGGTGCGGGTGGAAGGGACGGTGAAGGTGGTTTGAGGTTCAGGCGAATTGCAGGCCGAGATGATCGGCCATCGGCTGAAAGTCCCGGTCATTGTGCAGCAATTTATGTCCGTGCTCGATACAGTAGGTGCCGATGATGAGGTCGTTGCTTTTCCGGATCGTATAGCCGCGACCGCGTAGAAAGCGATAATTTGCGGCAGCCTTGACGGCGAGTTGGGGAGACATCATCGCCAAGCAGGGAAATTCGCTCATCATCTGTTCAAGGTGGCGCGCATGATGACCATCGCGCGCACCTCTCAGCACCTCGAGAAGAATGATGTCGCCGATCAGAACTTCGCCCTGCGCCATAAGGGCGCGGAACTTGGCGGAAAGGGCAGGGGCGTCTTTTCGAATGAACGAAATCCAGGCAGAGGTATCTGCGACGATCATTTGGCGTTCTTCACGTCCCAATCCGTATCGGCATCCCAATCCGTCCGCATTTCATCCAGATCGCCTTCCCAGCCCATGCCTTCCAATGCATCGAGGGCGCGCATCTGGCGATGAATGCGCACGAGATCGCGCAACGCCTTTTCAACGGTCGCCTTCTTGGTGGACAGACCAGTGATTTCCATTGCTTCGGCGATCAAAGCGTCATCAAGTTCGATGTTCGTACGCATATAGAGATCCTTGGTGTATCGATTTTCGAAACAATACACCAAGGGCGCTTCGTAGGATACAGATTTTACTGGAACGCCGTCTCGTAGAAGCTTCTGAGCTTACGCGAATGCAGCGTTTCGGTCGGCATGGCGGCAAGTTTCTGCACGGCGCGGATGCCGATTTGCAGATGCTGGGCAACCTGCGTGCGGTAAAACTCCGTCGCCATGCCCGGCAGTTTCAATTCGCCATGCAGCGGCTTGTCGGAGACGCAGAGCAGGGTGCCGTAGGGCACGCGGAAGCGGAAGCCGTTGGCCGCGATGGTGGCCGATTCCATGTCGAGCGCGATAGCGCGCGACTGCGACAGGCGCTTGACCGGGCCAGCCTGATCGCGAAGTTCCCAGTTGCGGTTGTCGATGGTGGCGACGGTGCCGGTGCGCATGATGCGCTTCAGCTCGAAACCTTCGTAACCCGTAACTTCGGCGACAGCGCCTTCCAGTGCCAGCTGCACTTCGGCAAGGGCCGGGATCGGCACCCAGACCGGCAGGTCGTCGTCGAGAACGTGATCCTCGCGCACATAGGCATGCGCCAGAACATAGTCGCCCAGCCGCTGGCTGTTGCGCAGGCCGGCGCAATGGCCGACCATCAGCCAGGCATGCGGGCGCAGCACGGCGATGTGGTCGGTGATCGTCTTGGCGTTGGAGGGGCCGACGCCGATATTGACCAGCGTAATGCCGGCATGGCCCTTCTTTTTCAGGTGATAGGCCGGCATCTGCGGCAGACGGGCGAGCACGGCATCCGTCTCCGGCTTGTCGGAGCCCGCGTGGGTGACGATGTTGCCGGGTTCCACGAAGGCGGTATAGCCTTCGCCGCCATTCTTCATCAGCTGCCGCGCCCAGGCCGCGAATTCGTCGATATAGAACTGGTAGTTGGTGAACAACACGAAGTTCTGGAAATGGCTGGCGCTGGTCGCCGTATAATGGCTGAGGCGGGCAAGCGAATAATCGATGCGCTGCGCGGTAAAGGGCGCAAGCGGCGCGGGTTCGCCCGGCACCTGGTCATATTCGCCATTGGCGATGAGATCGTCGGTATTGTTGAGATCGGGCGTATCGAAAAGATCGCGCAGCGGCACGTCGGAGAGCGACGAAGCCGCCGCCGCCTCGACATAGGCGCCTTCGCCGAAAGCGAAATGCAGCGGAATGGGCGTGGCCGATTCCGCCACCGTGACCGGAACGCCGTGGTTCTTCATCAGAAGCCCCAGCTGCTCTTTCAGGTAATGGCGGAACAATTCCGGCCGGGTGATTGTCGTCGTATAGACGCCGGGTGCGGTGACATGGCCGTAGGAAAGGCGCGAGTCGACATGGCCGAAGGTCGCGGTCTCAAGGCTCACCTGCGGGTAGCAGGCGCGGTAACGGCCGGCAATCGGCGCGCCCTTGGCAAGGTCGGTGAAGGAATTGATCAGGAACGCCGTATTGCGTTCGTAGAGCGCGGTCAAAGCCGCCACAGCTTCTTTCGGGTCCGTGAATGTCTGCGGCGCGAAAGGCTCGGGGCTGATGAAGGTGAAGGGCGGAATCGTTGGTTTTGCTATTGTCATGGCCCATTATAAGAGGCCAATTTCGACAGGCAAGCGACAGAAATACGAAGAAACTGAAAAGAAACGGAAAAAGCTGCTGGATCGCTAAAAGGCGCGCGAAACCTCAGCCGAGCGCGCCGCGCTGCAGGCTCATCAGGAGCACGAAACCGGCGCCCTTCGAGGCCGGGCGGGGATCTGCCTTGTAAACCGCAAGTCCGGCGACCGGGCCGAGAAAGATCGAGGCCATCAGCACCAGCCGCAGGGCGGAGAACAGGCCGTTGGAAAAGCTTGTCGTCATCATCATCAGGTCCTCAGAGTACGACGGGGCAATTGGCGGCCGGCGAAGGGCTGTGCTGGCAGGCGATTGCCGCGCCCGCATTCACCCGCTGGAAACTGCGGTTCGGATTAACGACGAGCGAGGCGAAGGACATGGCGAAGATCGCCATGAGAAACGCGAAGATTGCCAGTCGGCTGATCAGCTTTGCCATGTCCATTCCCCTTTATTGGAGTTGATGGACAGAGTTTTGCCACATCAGGACTGAATGGACCCTGAGACCCCGGTTCATATGGTGTTCAGGGATGTTAACGGGCGGTGACATGGCGGATTGATGCCGCAGTGGCGCCGAGATCGCGTGCACCGACCGCTTTTCGATCAGGACAGGGAGGTTTCCGCGCGCGCTGCAAGATCGCTCGCAAGGCTCTCGAACGCATCTGCCTTGCTGACATCGACAATCGGAACGCGGTGTTCCCGCGCAGACGCCAGCATCTCGGTATTTTCCCGCAGCGAGCGTTCGATGAAAGCGTCCATGATCCGCCGCTGGCCGACCGTTGCATCTTCATATCGGGCGTGAGAGCGCATTCTCTCGAGAAGGAAATCATTGTCGGCATGAAGAAAAACGCCGGCAACCGTGCCGCCGAGCAGGGGCGATATGAATTCCGGCCGCAAGGCCGCGCCCTCGAAGATGGCGGGATTGCCGCTGCCCGAACTGCTGTCGATCATCGTGCGGATCAGCGGCCAGATGTTCTGGTGATGTATCTTCAGAAACCAGTGGATCGTTTCCGCCGAGAGCTGTGCGTAATATTCCTCCACCGGCGCCGGAATGGCCGGCCATGGCCTTCCCGGATGGCGGGCGAGACTGTCGGTCGATCTTGCCTCGCAGCGCAGCCTTTCGCTCAACAGGCCGGCAAGGGTGCTTTTGCCGACATGGGATGTGCCTGCAATCAGGATTGTCGAAAGGGTGGGGCGCATGCGTCGCTCTCGTGGTGTCCGGCTGGGTGCGACGATACAGCAACGGATATGTGGCTTCCATGCGGCGTGCGTCCGCGGTCTCGGACGCAATCATTGGGCTGGACATTGCGCCGTCGGGCGCTGGTCTGCGGGCGGGAGGATAAAACCCCGCCCGCCGCCTTTTCGATTAAAGCCGCGTCCAGGTCTGCGATTTGCACAGAACCTTCAGCACGCAGCCCTTCATGCTCAGCGAGTTGCCGGAAACGGTGCCGGAGCCGCTATAGGTCTTGTCATTGGCGGGATCGGTGATTTCGCCCGAATAGCTGTTGCCCTTGCCGGAAAGCTTGCCGATCTGTTTTCCGGCATGTTTGCCGGTCTTCAGCGTCACGCAGAAAGCGCCGCCGCATGGGCCGATCACGGCGGTTTCGCCACTGGCCGTCTTCCAGTTACCTTCGATTGCCTCGCCGGCAAAGGCGAGGTTGCCGCTCATCATGAGGGCGGCGGCAATCGTCATGATACGCTTCATAAAATTCCTCCCGAAATTCGCGCAGGCTTTCCTGAGCCGGATGGGCCCGAAGGCGCGATGCGCAGATCAAACCCTTTGAGCGTGCAATGCGCCGTTTCTGGCCCAAAGCCGCCCTGCGGTGCAACGATTGCTCTTTACTCCGCGATATCCTGTGCCCGTTTCATCCTCATGACGGGCAGGCGGATAGTATTTGACGTTCACGTAAAAGGAAACAGAAATTTGCGACTGCGGCGCGGCATTTGCTTCGTCGGGAAGAGAAAAGGAGAGCGATTTTGAAAATCGCTGTTTTGATCGTGGTGAAGGAAGGGTTTAAATCCAATTGTAAAGCTTTCGTAAAATTCGCCGCAAAGTCCTTAATTTCCGCGGCCCGTGATATTTAACAAAAACCCAATTTTACCAATCGTTTGCAGTTTGTTTGCGCCGCATTAATCATGCCTTTTAAGCGAGCGTTGAAAGCCCGGTGGCATAGTGAACTCATCAAAAGCGCAGGGAAAACCTGCCGGACGGAAGGACAAAAAAGCCGCAGAAGACGGCGGGTCCGGACGATAGCCTCGACAAGAAGGCACATGACGAAACAGGCGAGAAGACAGGGATAAAAAAATGGCACGCTTTGAAATCCGCGATATCGAAATGGCTGCCGGTGGCGAAACCCGCGCCGACACTCTTTGCAATCTCGGCCTGGTCTATGCGACCGGCCGGGGCTGCAAGGTGGACCTGATTGCGGCCCATAAATGGCTCAACATCGCCGCGATCCGCGGATCGGAAAGAGCCGCGTCACTGCGCGCCGATCTTGCCCGCAACATGACGAAGTCGGAACTGGCCGAAGCGCTGCGCGCCGCCCGCGACTGGATGACGATGCACTGATTTACCCTGGATATCATTGAGATTTCCGGTCCGGTTCCCTCCAGTCCCGATGACCGGTGCAAAGGAAAGTAAACCCGAAGGGGAACGCGGCGAGGGCCTTGAAAAGGGCTTTTGCGCTGACACATCAAACCGCGACCGGCAGGAACAAGGCCGGCGCGGTTTTCTTATGTCTGGTGATGCGGAAAATGATTCGCGAACAGGGGGTTGGGGGAGGGTGTTGAATCGATGCTCGCAATGCGCGGTCTCGGATCATATGCCGCCAGGCCCGACACCCTCATCCCTGTGCTTGTCACAGGGATCCAGCCAGCCCAAGTCCTTGGGCTGAGAGGATTCTTTCCGCCGCGTGAGAGCCGCATCGGTTGGATTCCTGTGACAGGCACAGGAATGAGGAGAGGTAGGAATTTACCCGATCGCCTTGAGAACCTTCGGCAACGCCTGCTCGAAAAGATCGAGCTTGTCGGCGGTGCCGGCGCTCACACGAATGCAGCGGTTGAGCGGGGCGACGCCCGGCATGCGGATGAAGACGCCATGGTCCATCAGCCCGTCAACGATGGCCCGGGCATAAGCGCCGTCGCGGTGGCAATCGATGGTGACGAAATTGGTGGCCGACGGCAGGGGCGAAAGGCCGTTATTGCGGGCGATAGCGGAGATGCGCTCGCGGGCATCGGAAATCCTGCCAACGACCTCATGCAGATAGGCCTGATCCTTCAGCGCTGCCAGAGCGCCGGCGACCGAAATGCGCGCCATGCCGAAATGATTGCGGATCTTGTCGAAGGCTTCGACATTGCCGAGCGTGCCGATGGCATAACCCACACGCGCGCCGGCCAGCCCATAGGCTTTCGAGAAGGTGCGCATGCGCAGGATATTCGGCTGGCCGATCAGCGCATTGATGGCCGGCACGGCGCTGGCGGGCGCGGTTTCGCAATAGGCCTCGTCCAGAATGAGCAGGCAGGTTTCCGGCAATGCGCGGGCAAAGGCGACGACTTCGCTCGCCTCCCACCAGCTTCCCATAGGATTATCGGGATTGGCGAAATAGACGAGCGGCGCATTTTCCCTGTGAACGAGATCGAGAAGGCCGTCGAGGTCTTCGTGATCGTCGACATAGGGCGTAGTGACGAGTTTGCCGCCGAAACCGTTCACATGGTAATTGAAGGTGGGGTAGCCGCCAAAAGAAGTGACCACGGGTGTGCCTGGCTCGACGATCAGCCTGGCGATCTCACCCAGCAAGCCATCAACCCCGCCGCCGATGGCAATGTTGCCGCGGGCAACGCCGTGGTGGATGGCAAGCGCTTCCTTCAGTTCGAAATTTTCCGGGTCGCTGTACATCCAGGTCTCCGCCGCCGCATCCCGCATGGCCAGAAGCACGGATGGGGCGGGGCCGAAGCCGCTTTCGTTGGCGCCGATTCGCGCCTCCACCTTCAGGCCGCGGTTCCGCTCGATGGCTTCCGGGCCAACGAAAGGAACGGTTGAAGGAAGCGAGACGGCGAGCGGCGTGAGGCGTGAAAAAGCGGACATTGGCTGAAAGTTCCGGTACCTGTGTGTGAAAACCCGGCTCACAATAGGTACAAAAAAACCGGACGCAAGGCGCGGCCGGTTACGGCATGACTGTTTTGGAACAGAATTTTACGTCCCAGGCGTGGGGATGGAAAAACCATCGGCCGATCGTGACAGATCAGGCGCTGGTCTCGAAACTCAGCCGCCGCACATGGTGCAGGAACTCCGCATCGATCAGCATGTTGAAGCCGATCGTGACCTTTTCTTCCTCCCGGCGGATCAGCGTGCAGCCGATCTCATCGCGAATGCCGAGAATCTCCAGATAGAAATTGGCCGGCATTTCCAGCTCGGGGCTCACATCCAGTTCCGCGCCGTAAAGCGATATGGTGCGCACCAGGCAGCGCATGGTGTCTTTGGCGCTGAGATGATGCCCGATAAAGGTGATCTTGCCGGGCCGGTCGATCTGAAATTTCTCGTACATCTCGTCCTGGGGGACGTTCTGACTGATATCCATATGTAGAGCCATGACAACCTCCCGGATTGCCTCTTCTGGTGCCGATTTTAACGCCGCTTCCTTGCCAGGGCATGAAGGAAATATGCGCAATTGTCTCTTCTCTGTCCCGATCTCGACCAGCCTTCCTTCCGGAAGCCGATGTTTCCGCTATGGAAATGCGCTGGCTCCCATCAGGTTGCAGCCGTGCCGCAGCCTGTGCTGATAATCTGTCACGCTTGCACCGGGCTGGCGCTGCCGGGCGGTTGACTGGAACCGTACTTGGCGTTACGCCTGATCCGGCAATATGGCTTCGCGACGGTCGGCAGGATCGGCGCTTCGTGATTCTTCTGGGAGTGGACTGTGACGGGAAGGCTGGTAATCGTCGGGGCGGGGCAGGCCGCTTTCGCGCTGGCGTCGAAGCTTCGGGCGCTGAAGGACGAGCGCCCCATCACCATCATCGGCTCCGAGGATGTCTATCCATACCAGCGGCCGCCGCTCTCCAAAAAATACCTTCTCGGCGAGATGAGCTTCGACCGGCTGATGTTCCGGCCGGAGGAATGGTACGCCGAAAACAATGTCGATATCCGGCTTTCCACCTGGGTGGAAGAGATAGACCGCGCAGCCAGAACCGTGCGCATGCAGGACGGCAGCACGCTTGTCTATGGCCGGCTGGTGCTGGCGACCGGGGCGGCGCCCCGTCTTCTGCCCGCCAGCATCGGCGGCGATCTGGAAGGGGTCCTGACCGTTCGCGACAAGCGCGATGCCGACCGGCTGATGGAGGAAATGAAGCCGGGCCGCAGGCTGCTGGTGATCGGTGGCGGTTATATCGGCCTCGAGGCGGCCGCTGTCGCCCGCAAGCTCGGCCTTGAGGTGACGCTGATCGAAATGGCCGACCGCATTCTCCAGCGTGTGGCGGCAAAGGAAACCGCCGATATCATGCGCGGCATCCACCAGGCCCACGGCGTTTCCATCCGCGAAAAGACCGGTCTCGTGCGCCTTGTCGGCATGGACGGCCGGGTGGCCGCCGCCGAACTCTCCGACGGCTCGACGCTGGACGTCGATTTTGTCATCGTCGGCATCGGCGTGACGCCGAATGACCGCCTTGCCCGCGAATCGGGCCTCGATGTCGGCAATGGCATCGTGGTGGACGACCATACCCGCACATCCGACGGCGCCATTCATGCGGTGGGCGATTGTGCGCTGCTGCCCTGGCGCGGCCAGCATGTACGTCTCGAATCGGTACAGAATGCGGTCGATCAGGCAGAGGCGGCTGCTGCCGTGCTCACCGGGACTGAAGCTCCCTATGATCCGAAGCCATGGTTCTGGTCGGATCAATATGACGCCAAGCTGCAGATCGCCGGCTTCAATCTGGGTTACGACGAGACGTTGCTCCGGCCCGGTGCGCGCGAGGGCAGCTGGTCCGTCTGGTATTTCCGCGAGGGACGATTCGTTGCGGTGGATGCCGTCAATGACGCCAAGGCCTATGTCGCGGGCAAAAAATTGCTCGATACCGGTGCCGAGCCCGATCGCGCCATCCTGGCGGACCCCTCCGCCGATCTGAAATTACTGCTTTCCTGAGGACATCATGCCAGCTCCCGAAAACCGTTTCAAAACCGCCATCCACGCGGGCAAGCCGCAGATCGGCCTGTGGCTCGATATGGGCGAGGCCATCACGGCGGAAATCGCCGGTACGGCGGGGTTCGACTGGCTGGTGATCGATGGTGAGCACGGGCCGAACGATCTGCGCAGCATCATCGACCAGCTGCGGGCGCTCGCCACATCGCCTGCCGAGCCGGTGGTGCGTGTGCCCGTCGGCGAAAGCTGGATGATCAAGCAGCTGCTGGATGCGGGTGCGCGCACGCTTCTCGTGCCGATGGTCGATTCGGCCGATCAGGCGGAAAATCTGGTCAGTGCCATGCATTACCCGCCGCGCGGCATTCGCGGCATGGGGGCTGCCGTGGCCCGTGCGTCGGCTTTTAATACGATCACCGATTACGCCGACAGCGCTTCCGATGGCGTCTGCCTGCTGGTGCAGGCCGAAACGCGGGCGGCGATCGACGATCTCGACAATATTCTCGCGGTGGAGGGCGTCGACGGCGTCTTCATCGGCCCGGCGGATCTGGCCGCCGATATGGGGTATCTCGGCAGGATAGACGAGCCGGACGTGCAGGCGGTGATCGAGGCGGCCATCGTCAAGATCGTCAAGGCGGGCAAGGCCGCCGGCATTCTCACCTTCAATGAAACCTATAATCGCCGTTATCTCGAACTCGGCGCATCCTTCGTCGCCGTCGGGGCGGATGTCACGGAATTTGCCAGCACGCTGCGTGCGCTCTCGGCCCGTTACAAGGGCGGGGCAGCGCCTGCGCCATCCCGGTCTGGCTATTGATTCAGTCGTCGTTGCTGGCGTTCAGCTTTTCCGGCGGAATGCCTTCTTCGCCGGAGGCGAGATAACCGGTATTGATAAGGGCGGCGCGAATGATGCGCTGGATAGCCTCATCCCTGTCGATACCGTGATCCCTCGCAAAATCCGACAAGGCCGCTTCAAGATCGTCGCTGAACCGCATATCCGCCCCCATTCATCCCATTTCAAACCAATACGGAAAGGCAAGGCAGGATTGACCCGCCTTGCCCGAATTTTAAGTCCATGCGGCGATCAGCGCCAGCGATAAAGGCTGCTGTTCGACGAGTTCTGCTGCGTGCTTGTGCCGACCGCATAACCGATGGCAAAACCGAGTGCGCCAACGATCGTCAGCAGGGAGGTTGCCGTGCCGGGATTTTCCTTGACCGCTTCCACGACATTCTGGCCCTGGGCGCGGACATTATGCGCAGCCTTGCGAACCCGGCCGCGCGCCTCATCCAGAAATTCGGAGGCATCCTCGCTCACGCCTTCCGCGCGGGCGGAGACGGATTTGGAGAGGGATGCGATTTGCGAGCGCAACTCCGCAATCTGGTTTTCGATCGTGTCTTCGACAACATTCAGTTTGGTCTGAGCCATTAGAACACCTCTTTTGTTACCGAAGGCAGAACGTGCCGGCCTGCAAGAAGTTCCCGAAAGGCCCGCAAAGTTTCGCCGCGCGATGTTCAGCCAACAGGTTTTTGTGCTTCTTGGCGAAAAAGCCTTGCAATCATTTTTTTTACGCAATAATCAGGCCGCACCGGAGAGGTGGCCGAGTGGTCGAAGGCGCTCCCCTGCTAAGGGAGTATACGTCAAAAGCGTATCGTGGGTTCGAATCCCATCCTCTCCGCCATCAAATTTACGCCCTCATTATCCCCATAGAATCAATCGCTTACAGGCACTCTATTTTTTATTGTGTCCCAGGCTTGTGACCCAAGATTTCTCTAGGGGAAGCACTCAACGTGCGTCGGCAAGCACTTTTCTGATTCGATCCGCAATGAGGTGGCCTCGACGTGTAAGCCGTGCGACTCGCTGTCTGGCGTCCTGAGGGTGCGGTTCAATGCTAATCCACCCACATCCCGGAACATTTCGGCGCTCCCACTCACTCAGATAGCGGACGTGTCTGCTCATGCTCTGAGGTGCCATGCCGAGTTGCTGTGAGAGTTTGAGGAGGCAAGGCGGGTCTTTGTCGTCGCCGTCTCCCCACAAGACAACGGCCAAGAACGTATTTGCTATCGTAAGCGGCATTTCAGGCCTGCCGGTCTGGATCAACTTGTTAGCCTCTATGTACGCTTCTAGGAAGCGCTCACCATTGGGACGCATGAAGGTTCTCCCTGAGTTGTGACATCGGGGACAAGCTATGTATCGTGGAGTCTGGGAGCAAGGTGGGCGAAGGCGAAGGGTAGGGGTGTGTCCCAAGATTGGGGATGCGTCTGCCTTTGCTTCCGGCTATCATCTTTAGGCAGCAACGCTCCGGGAAGACCAAGCATATGAATGATTCTCTGCTTAAGCTGAGCGAAGCGCTCACTAGGGCCGAAGCCAGCGTGACACGCATGGAGAGCCGCTTGACTGGCGTGATGTTTCTTTCCCCAGCATTCACGCGGCAGACGCTCCGGCTGGCACTGCTCATCTTCTTGTTCTCCCTATGCATCAATATGTCGGGCATCTGGTTTCACTGAGGAAAGCATTTGAACAACCGTGCAGAGGACATTCGAGCCCTTCAAGACGCAATCCGGGAGGGAGAGGATATTATGGAGGATCAGGGGCGGAGGCTTCTGGCCGCTGAGCATGGGAGATGGCTTTTGCTTACGGCAGTAGCATTGATATTCACTATGCTCGGCTGGGCTTGGCTCATGCGATATGACATTGAGACCGCCAATGGTGTTACGTATCTCATGCTGGATAGATGGACTGGCACAGTGCATCACTGTTCCCCAAACGGCTGCCGTCCCTAGGTTCCCAAGAATCGAATCGCACTCATGGCCTGCCTTGTGGTATATGGGAGGGAGCATGGGGCCAGTGCTACCGCCCGTTCCTTCTCATTGTAAATTCCCGCAATGGGCGGGCTCAGGGACTCAGGACCTTTGTGGCCTATCCCCAAAGAGCCAACGCCTTTTCGGTTCCCTCAGGATCATGCTTGATGCGGTAGACCGTCTGCCGGGAGAGGCCGGTAACCCGCGCCACCTCTGCAATCTGGGTCTCCTTTGAGAGCAAGTCCCGCACGGTCTCAACCTGCTGCCGCGTGAAGCTGGGCTTGCGGCCCCTGTAAGCATCCTCTTTGGCCTTGGCATGGGCGATGCCCGCACGCTGTGCCTCTTTGGTGGCCTCTGCCTGAGCCTGTGCGGTTGCCGCCATGAAGGCAATAAGGGCATCCCTTACGGCCATCTGCATGGGGTCCTTGGTGCTCCCGTCAAAGACCATGCCATTGATGACTGTGCGGACAATGACGCCCTTGGCAAGGAACGCCTTGATGGTCTCCGTCACGTCATCGTAGTTGCGGCCTAGACGATCAACCCAGCGGACTACCAGAGTGTCCCCGGCCCGAAGCATGTCAAAGAGGCGTTTGCCTTCAGGCCGGTTCCTCATGGGGACGCTCACGCCTGAGACACCCTTATCAGCAATGATGTGGTCAAAGGTATAGCCCGCCCGTTCCGCCTGAGCTTGCTGGTGCTCTAGGGTCTGCTCATTGGTCGATACGCGGGCATAAAGGAATGTCGCCATGAGGTGTGCCTCCAAGTGTCCGAATGGATTGTGTCCATATAGATATATGTCCGAATGAAGGAGGTCAACCCTAGCGGACGCACTTTTGTCCGAAAATTTCACGTCCATTGAGGTATACCTTAGCGGACACAGGGGCGGGTGAGACAAAGCGAGGAACGTCGGAGGCTTCGGGGGGTGGCCCCCTCCCGGTCCTCCAGCTTGCAGCGTTCCCGGCAAAGGTCGGACTTTTTGAAAATCTGGGGTGGGGTACAGGGGGGAAAGTCAGCGCCGCCGCTACGTATTCAACCCCTCGCGTGAGACACCCTAAAATTCCCTGCCGGGATTATTTAGAGTGTGTCAAATCTGTTCCCGTTTTGTTTTTGACGTGCTCCCGAATCGGTGTCATCTAGGGATGGTCAAACAGAGAGGAATCGTGATGGTTGATCTGACCTTGGTGTCTGGGATTGCAAGTACCTTGAAGACCGCCGTGGATATCGCAAAGACCACAAAAGAGATTAGCGACATGTCAATCGTTAAGGGTAAGGTCATTGAGATGCAGGACCTCATCCTTACTGCCCAGTCGTCAGCGATGGCGGCTCAGACACAGCTCTATGAAATCCTGCAAGAGAATGCTGAGTTGAAGCGCAAAGTGTCCGCTGTGGATGACTGGAAGTCTGCAGCTTCGAGATACTCCCTGAAGGATTACGGCGGGGGCACGTTTGCGTATGAGCTCAAGGCAGATGCAGCGCATGGGGAGCCCACGCACAGACTATGCCCGGCCTGCTTTGAGGCTGGCAGAAAGTCGATCTTACAGTTTCAAGGACGAACGTCTTCGCAGCAGGACTTCTTCAAGTGTTTGCCCTGTCAGCAGGACTACTTCATGGGTGTTCGACAGGCAGACTCTTCATATGGCGTCATTGGCCGCCGATCCCGCACGGATTGGAATGTCTGAAAGCGGTCCTGAAGTGCTCTCAATGGAAAAACATTGATGGCCGCGCTCCCCGCTTTGCCCACGAGGTTGAGACACCCGGATAGCTTGCGGGGGATTGGCTTTAGGAGGGGACTTAAAGGGCTGTGTGTAATCTGATTAGGTCGGGTTTTATCCCTCCCTCTTCTCCTAACTCTTTCCGGTATGGCTTCATGGTCACTTTGAGCATTAAGACAAGGAAACAAAAAGAAGAGGCCGATGAGGGGGATAAGGCCTCCTCAACTCGAAGAGTCAACCCGTAGAGAGGAACCCCTAGAGGTCATAGGGGGGAGTTATTTCAGATTGGCCGCAATATCGGCTTTTCGACCACACTCAGCGCCCGCCCTAGCTTAACCTCGCTGACTTGCTTCATGACCGCGATTGCAGCGGAGCGGTGTGTCTGCGCAACCATGAGGCCATCATGCATAGGAAGGGCCGTAACGCCCTGTGACGCTAATCCCAGGAGCACGGCCACCAACACCTCAGACTCGGCGTACATCAAGCGGAAGCCGATATCTGAGCCCAAGAGCGAGGCGATTGCCTTGTGCCGTACCGCGACCGCCGACACGAATTTCTGCATGGTCCACGGGGGCGGCAGCTTGTCTATATCGCGGGGAAATCTGGATGCCATCCCATCACGGAAAAACAATGACGAGACCAGCTTCTTGACCGTGCTGCGGTACGCCTCAAGTCCCGGTATCATGTAGGGGTCGCCTTTGGGCATTGGAGCCCCAAGATGAGCATAGGCCAGTTGGATGAACATGGCCGTGTAATCGAGGTCCACAAGTGGCTCACCATCAAGGCTGAGCTTGTACCGTAGTTCCTTGGGAACGGACTGCCATAAGCCCCCATAAAGCCGCCCGTGATGAGCGAACGTGGGGGTGCTTGCACTACGATCCTCCGTAAATTTCCGCACCATGGCGCTTGGCGGGAGCGGGACACCCTCATAACGGATACGAGAACCATTGATGACTGTGTTGATAGTCTCTAGGTCAGTCCGCATGGATACCGTCTCGGACGTATCGGCGTAGTCGATTAATTCCTTTCCGTACCTGCCTTGCCGTCTCGTCCAGAGTTCAATGGTCTCTTGGCCCTTGTCCCGGCCTATTGCCTCCAAGGTAATCCCCGCCACCACCATCATCCCCCTAAGGGCAATGCTTGGTGATACCGTTGTACGCTTCTGCTTGAACTCCCCGGAGGAGACATCGACAAGGCCAGCCCCCTCAAGATCACCAATAGAGCGGCGCAAGACATCCGCCGTGAAGCCTGAGCGATCATAGCGGGTTCTCTTGGAGTTCCTGAGCGGCATGGCAACGCCAGATCGAGGGGCCGGGAACAGATGAAGGGCCGCAAGGTTCGCAAGGATGGACTTGAGGGCAGCTTCACGGCGGGCCACGGCGTCCGCTCTAGGCTTGCGTCCGGGAGTTATCCGGGGCGGGGGAAGGGACTGAAAGATTTGCTGGGAGAGGGCTTCAAGCGGGCCTAGCGGAATGAGCCAAGGATCGTAGTGGAGGGGCTTCAATAACTCCCCCGGCGAACTCGAAGGACCGCCATCCCCCACTTGACCGCTCAAGGGAGGAAGGCCCTCAGGTATTTCCGGCTGAGATGGTGGATGCAATTTCCCTCACTGTCTCCCTGTCCGTCACGTCCACGCACCGTGCCGCAACGATTTCACCAAGCACCCGCATGAAGCCCCCCTCTGCCCGTGGGTATTTGGAGCGTCTCCATGCTCCGCCGTTGGCCCTACGGTACTCATTGTGTGTCCCGCTGGCTTTGCGGTGGATAAGCTTGGCAATCTGGGTGTTCATGAAATCGGCATCTCGGGGGGCACTAAGAACTTCTCCCGCTACCCTCACTGTGAGGACGGCTTCTAGCAAATAGCTACCGGACACCCCTGCATCGCAAACCCGCGCCAAGACCTCAAAGGCCCGCTCACGATTGTCCAATCCGGCCCCAGCCCATTGCATCGCTGTAACCTTGGAGGGGCCAACAGATCGAAGCCGATAGTCGAGGAGGTCAACGGTTCGCAGCACCCATTTGTCAGCTTTGTGGGCAGACATCCAGCGTCTGACGGCCTCCCGGATGGGTTTCAATTCGGATGCCGAAAAGCTCTTTCGCCAAGCAGAGCCGTGCCGCCGCTTGAACTCAATGTGACGCTTACAGTACATCTCGGAGAGGCCCTTGCCGGAGGCCCGCTGGGTCGGCCTCTTGCACCCCCACGCCACGCACTTTCCGTTTGGTTCCTCTGGAGCTTCCCCGGCGCGGCACTTGATGTCCAGCTTTCGGCGCATTCTGCGTTCGATGCTCATCGGACCTCCTTGAAGTCTACGATATGGTTCCTACTCATCACCACGGGCACGAAGTTGCGAGACTCTGGGTGCTCCTCTAGGTGTTTGAGGGCATCCCGTGCCGCATGTTTCGCCATGAGGTAGTCCGGCGAAAATCCGCTGGGGGGCTGCATGATGATGAGCCGTGAGCGGGCCTTGCCGATTTCGGCAAGATACTCGCTGCCCACATAGGGCTTCCCCTTGGCGGTCTTTCCGCCGCCTAGATGAAAATCCTGTAGACGTTTCTGGAAGCCCTCGGTGTAGAGCGTCAAGTTTCTGCCGGGAAACAGGTCAAGTAGCTGGTAGGTGGCGTAGGCTCGTGGAAATTCACCATCTGAGGCGTAGCCATGGCCCTTGAAGAGTCGCACACTGGGGCCGTCCATGACGTGAGCACCAATGCCCACGCCTTGCCGTGCGTCTCCCTGCCGGCCCCTTGCTGTGAAGAGGTAGATTAGGACTGCATCATCCATCTTTGCTGATCCTTAGAAACCGATACGCTTGAGAAGTTCCGCGCCAGTCATCCCGGAGCCATCCCGTTCGGCCTTGTTGTCTAGATAAGCGCCTGCGGCTTCCACTTTCCGCTGCATTACCCGCTTGCGAAGCTCTGGGAACTCTTGGAGTAACCGCTTGTAGGCCGCCTCCCGGTACTTGCTGACCGCACCGGAGATGGCCCAAAGTTTTGTACCCTGTGTACCTGCATCACCATCGGGGAGTAGCGCATAATCTGGGGCCTCCATGACCGCTTTGATGGCGTCCTTCATGGACTTCCCCGGAGCGGGCATGGCGGAATATTCCTGAAACAGGTCATAAGCATTCCTGCCATTGCTCAACGTGACATCCCGGAGGTCAACCCCGTTTCGGGAGGGGTCCGGGAGGTTAAGCCCCTTGCCGGTCTCCAAGATGATGCGGTTATGTTCGCCCTGTACGATGTCGGGGGAGGACACCGTGTTGAGGCCTACTTGCTTCCATACGGGTTCCCCAAAGACATCACGCTTTGGCGGCAGTGTCTCAGAGAAACCGGGAAGGCGGCGCTTGACGGTATCAATGAAGGTCCGCGCCTCCCTGAGATACGGATCATTGTTGCCGTAGGCATTAATCGCAGAGGAGGCGGGCACAAGGTTACCGGCGATGTTCCCCGCGAAACGGCCTAGGCTCTTGTCGGCACTCGTCGCCGCCTCAATGGCTTGCCGAATGTTTTGCAGGAAAGCCCGCTCTCCGAGGTTTTTTGAGATGGCTAAGGCCGATGCCGTCACGGCGTCCGTAAAGTCCGCCTCGCTGGGATTGACCTGAAATATCTCGGCTAGGTCTGCCCCTATGCTTAAAACAAAGCCGGTAGGGTCCAGTCTACCAAGGGGTATGTACGTGATTGAGCCGTCTTCATTCTCCATCTTCAGTGAATAGGGACGCCAACCCGTAGCTTCAAGCTCCTGCCGCGCTCTCGGCTCACTTGGTCCGGCCCCCGTAATCCTGCCAGACAACCCCAGCAGAGTAGAGTTAGCAAGGATGAGTCCCCCGAGGGCCATCTGTCCATAAGCACGGGCCTGTTCTTCTGCGCCCCGCTTGCCGTCCCACATCATCCTGTATTCCGCCTGTACCATGTTCAATCCGGGAGTGTACTTCACGGCCATCCTCAAGACATTTACAGGTGTCTTCACGAATGGCAGGACAAAACCTAGGACGGGATGATTGTTGCGGATCGACTGTAAGGTGCTGCCGTAAGTGTTCGGCAATAGGTCCTGTGAGAACGTGGTTGTCTGGGCCTCCTGAAGTGCCGCCTTATCGGTTGCCCTGCCGTCCGCATCGAAGGCCGATGACAAGCGCTGCTCCAAGTAGTCTCGGAGTTCCGGCCCTTTCAGCCCCTGAGCTTCGCCCTGCACCATTGCCTTGGCCTGTACAACTGCACGATATCGGACGGTCTTGAAGAACTCATCCTGTGCGCCAAGGGCCCGCGTCGGGAGGCCGGTTGCTGTGTGCCAGAGATTAGCCTTCCAGAGATTCTCAAATAGGTCCATCGGTGATCGGACATCTCGAAGGTTAAGCGGCTGGTGAGTTGCTTGGGTGCCTGTCTCAAGCCATTCTGTAGCGTGAGGGGCTAGGCCACTGTCACCATGGTCGAAGGCATCTAGAGCGGCTTTAAGTCCATCCGACAGGGAAGCCAGCGTGTAATAGTACTCTTTCGCGACCTGTTGCCGGATGGCGGAGCCTCCTTTGAGGAAATAGCTTCCAATCCCTTTTTCAAGGGGTCTGACACCCAGCATTAGTATGTTGCCCGTGATGTTGATGACGTGGGTTTTGTAATTCCACAGGAGCCCATTCCTCATCTGGAATAGGCCCTCATCCATGACCCCTTTCCAGAAGCTAGGCTTGGCGAACTCCCGGAGCTTCTTGGGGTCTCCCTCGGTGCCATACAGAAGGTCAACAAACTTGCCGTTGTCCATGGTGTTGATTCGGGAGAGGTCTTCGGGCGATATCTTGAAGCCTCCCTGTAGGCGGCGTAGCGTTCGGCCCGCGTTGGACCTGATGCTCTGCGATTCTCCGTATGCTTGAACGGCCAAGGAGAGGCGGCGCTTCGCTTCCGCAATCGCGGCGGCTGTATCCCCATCGAAGTCTACAAGGTTCCCCGCCCTGATCTTCCTCACGATATCGAAGGTATCAAGGAACATCTTGTTCGATACGAGATAGCCCGCCTCCATCTGTTTCACCATGTCCTTGGCAGCATCACCCGCCTTGGAGAGGTCCCCCATCAATGCGGCGGGGTCATCCTCAAAGTATCGGGCCATCTGCCGGATGGATCGATCCACGGAGGCATCCTTCAGGACATCGCCGCCCTTCATCGCATCCAGCTCCGGCTTGAAGACCGTCACGGCATTGTCGATGAGAACCTTCACGTCTTCCGGGGTGCTGAGCTTCTGCCACGGGATGCTCCCACCGTCAGAGAACTTATGTCCCTGAAGGAGGGCCTCATTGTATGATCCCGCTTGCTCGATGGCGGAGAGGTCGAAGTCCGTACCGCGAAGGACTTGCGCCATGTCCACCTCGGAAACTTCGGGAGTCTCGATAGGCTTCACGGCGTCGGCCTTGGGAAGGTCGGAGGCCTCGGACTTCACCGGGACCGTTACCGACTCATCGGCCAGAGCGATAGGCATATCGTCGGCAGCTTGAGGAGGTAGATCAACCCTCTCGGAACCGGCCTGTACGCGGACCCTCGGCTTGCCGTCAGGTGCCGGGAGTGCCTCTGGCGCTGACGAGGCCACGGGGTTACCGTCCACATCCACCCGTTCGCTACCAGCCTTAACCCTTACGCGGGGCTTCGGGATTTCAGCCTCGGTGAGTGCCACCAAGGAGTCGGGGGTGTCCACCTCCGCTAGGGCTACGCGGGCCGCCTCTTGATCTCCAAGCTTGGCGTAGCGATACGCCTTTAGGGCACCCGCAAAGATACCTGTGAGAACGAGGTCCATGCCCGCGCCCTCAAGAGCATTCTTCAGACGGCCCTCCATGTACCCATCGCTTGGGTCGGCGGAGAGGTATTCATTAATGGGATTGGAAAGGGCAGGATATTGCTGGATGAGGTTTGAAAGCCGCTCTTCATGGGGATCAAGCACGATGCCTCCCGCAAGAGCACCACGACCAATCTCGTAGCCAACCTTGGCGACCTTCCCAGCTTGTTCTGCCTTCTGGGCTATCTTGATCGGAGCCATCAACTTGCCCGCGCCGATCATCCCTGTGACAAACTGGGAGACATCAGACACCACAGCGGCGGGCTGGTAGCTCTTGCCATAGAACTTGTCTTGAGCTTCCACAGCCTTACGGAAATCCGTCTGATCTTCCGGCTTGACGGGAGAGCCCGCCAGTTCATGCAAGAAGTCGCTTGTCTCAAAGCCTGCCTTCAGGGCCCCTGTGGTCGCAGAGCCTAGGGTAGCGCGGGCTTGGTTGATCCCATTGCCAACAAATTCCCCGACAGGTCCCATGGATTTCAGGCTGGCTATGCCTTGGTCGATAAGATTTCCGCCTTGTGGTTCCGCTTCCGGGGAGGACTGCTGTTCGTACTTCGCACGGACGCGTTCCATGGCCCTTTGAAGAAGGTCATCCATATTATGTCTTCCTAAATTTGGTGGGAGGAGGTCAGGCCTTGATGGCGAAGTGCGGCTTGTCCTTGGTCTTCTTCCATTCGGCCCCGATGTCGAGGGTAACACCGAGTTCCTTGGCGGCCTGCTTCATAGCGGCAACAAGCGCCATCTGCTTGGCGTCGTCAAAGTCCACAGCGCCATCGTCATCAACCGGCCAGAGGTCTACAGCTCGGGAACCGGAGCCGTCCTTGTCGATGTGGTCAGAGTCCATCGTCTTCGACCAGCCCCACTTGACGGCCTTCTTCTGAAGCTCCTCGGTACGAGCACCTGCGCCAATCACAAACTTGACCCCAGAGAGTTCCTGAGCCCGCTTGACGACATCGCCCAGCTTCGGCTTGAGGGTCTTCAGGTTGGCCTCATGGTTCGCCACGGGATCGGGGTTCCATTCAAGGAACTGCGCGACTTCCTTCTGAGGGATTTTCTTGTAGACGGCGGGGTTCGGCTTCGTGGCCTGCGGCGTCAGGATTGCATCAAACGGAGACTCCTTGGGCGTCTTCATGGCGGCAAATGCCGTCAGAACGGAGTCCGTCCCTACACGGGCTTTCTGTCCGTCATAGTAACCCTTGCCTGCGGTCGTCGGCAGGGAGGCCCACTCCTCCGCGAGGTTGTTCATGAAGGTAGCGTCGCTGATCTTGCCAGCCATCCAGTCATCGTAGCCTCGGCCCTTGAGGAGCTGCATAGCCATGGCGTCCTGTGTCTTCTCATCAAAGAGTACGCTGTCGCTAAGCTTCATCTGCTGCTGGAGGGTACGAAGTGTCTTGCCGACGATCTGATAGCGGCCCAGCGCCGAGGAGTTCCACTTGTTGTTCGGGTGGGCCAACATCTGGGATTGCAGCTTCTTGATCTCGCCCAAGGTCATCTTGGTGAGTTCCTTGTCGCCGCCCGTGTAGGCTCCGTAGCCCAGCGTCTCATTGTATCCGCGCCGCTCGTCAGTGCCCTCGGTGTGACCGATGAGATTGAGGATCGGGAGGGTGGGACTGTCGGAAAGGTTCGTGGAGTATCCACCGTTGGCTACCACGTTGTCGATCATCTGGCCGATGGCGTCTGCGGTCTGCTTGGCGGTCTCGTTGTCGAAGGTGATGGAGTCGGTCTTCATGGGGTCAACTCCGGGGGAATTGTCGCCGCGCTCCTCTTTCCGAATTTGCCGGAGTTCGTTCCAGATATCGGCATTGAATTGCTCAATAGGGACGCCTTCTGGTAGGTTATCCTTGAGGCGCTTCAATTCGGCATCATCAAGTCTTTCGAGGAAGGGCGGCTGATCCCCGCTATAAAGTTGCTCCCATCGATCCGCATTACCGCTGTGCGGGGCTTTGGACGGAACTGGCGTAGGGGCACCTTCGGGATGGAGAACGGCGGTTCCTTCGTCACGCTCTATTTGCGCACGGCTCCGGTATTTGTCTGGGTTCTTAACGTCCGTAATAGCAGGGTCTATGCGCTGGATGATTAGCTGACCAATTTCATTGACGGCCTTTTCCCGATCCATCATGGAAGCTTCCGGGTTCTTCTCCTCCCATTCCATGAGCATGGCTTCAAAGTCCTGAGTTGCCTCAAGCCCTTCGTCAGTAAGCCCGCCAGTACCACCGCTGAGTAAACTACTGAGAAGGTTGGCACTGTCATCCATGGAAGCCGTTCTATCCCGAATGACGCCAAGGTATCGCTTCGCGGTTTGCCCTGTGAGGATGCCTGTGCCTTCTCTGCGGGCCTTTTCGTATCGGTCAGCACGGTCCAACATGTCCTTGAGTGTTGCTGGGTTACGGATGACACCATCTTGGGTGGCTTTGAGGACTCGTGCTGAGCCTTGGCCATTTCGGATGTCTATGAGGAGGTCGTTGATACGGCCCCTTTCTTCGGTGTTGTCCGCGTCGGCCAACGTCTTGCGGATTTCCACGAGCTTCTTGCGGGCTAGACCGTCATGGCGTTCCCACTCCCGCATGACATCCTCGGGTACTTCGGCCATAGGGTCGTCGGCCAGTACGCGGCTTACGGTTGCCACAATGGTCCGTTCGCGCTCTGTGTCCTTCTTCTTGCGTAGGGCATCCCCATCCACCATCCGTTGGCGGTTCAGGGTGTCGATCTTGGAGATGGTGTCGTGTTTGACATCCCTGTAATCCGGGTAGTCGGACATCTTGACCGTATCGCCCGGAAGCATCTTGTCCAGAAGGTCGAGCATGGCGGGATCACCATGTTCCAGAGCCTTGGCGGCGATGGTGCTCACGAGGGTCTTGTCATAGTCCTCCCGTCGAGTACCTGTACTGAGGGCCTCCTCACGCTGGGCGATAAGATCACCCCAAAGCCGCTCGTAGTCCGTCCCCTTGCCGCTGCCCAAGCCTTCATCATTGGCGGCATCAATGGACCGCCCGGAGATGGCCGCACGGGTATTGAGATTCCCATTGTAGACAGACTTGGCAGACTCGGAGGTGAACATCTGGTGTCCATCCGCCCAGAGCTGCCGAACGTGCTCATTGAGCGGGGCCAACATGTCAGGGTCATCCGTCTGAATGTTAGACCTGATGAAATCCCCGATGAAGGTTTGGAAGGCCTGTGGATCATTGCTGTTTCGGCCATCCCAATTCAGGTATGCCCCGTTGAATTTCTCACGGAGCTGAATACCTGCGAGATTGCCCTGAGCCGCCTTGTAGGCCTTCATGAAGACCGGGGAGGCATGGGCCGGGACCTTGCCCTGCTTTACGGCCTCTGCCCATCCTAGCGCATTGTTTAAATTGAAGAGGGCTTCGCCCTGCACCTTGTCGGCTTCGTCTTGCTTCTGTTTCCGCTTGGCGAGAAAGGCACCCATGCCGCTATCCAGTTCGGAAAGGCCCTGTGCCACCTCCCGGAGTGGTGATGGTGAGGGCTCGGCGGGGCGAACATAGGTGTCTGTGGGCTGGGCGGCTGGCTGGATGAGGCTGACGCCTTGAATGCGCCGCACTGGTTCTCTTGCCATATGTTTTGTGTCTCCTTGAGCCGACTCCCGGACATGGCGAAAGGCCCGCAACGTGGGTACATCCGGGAGGAAACGGCGTGGATTATGGTGGTGGGATTAGTTCTGGGTGCTCACTAAGCGGAATTGACTGCGGCGCTCTAGGGCCAACTGTTCGCGACCATCCCGCCTTATCCGCTCGAAGGTTTCAACAAGGTCTCGTGCGATGCCTATGTGTGCATCGGCCAATAGTCTCTCAACTTCCCCCAAGCGTTTGTACTTTCGCTCGGCTTCGGCTTGATCCTCTGGGGAAAGGTCCATGAGTTCTGGCAGTTGTGCCAATTCCTGGGATAACCTGTTGAGTTCTATTTCATACTCAATGGCTCTCCCAGCGGCTAGAAAGCGGGGATTGGTTGGTTCGAATGGCGACATGTGGTCCTCTTGAAGGCAACACAAAGCGTCCCGGAGGGCATTCCTCTCGGGTCGATGGCTTTGAAATGATAGGTTTTGGATGGTTGGAGACGAGCTATGCTTAGTTCGTCAAGACGCCAAAAATTCGGGACGTACTGTATCATAGAGTGAGGCCTATTTATAAGCCTTTGAAAATAATCAGAAATGCTTAGTCAATTTTGAAGGGAGGATGAACCGTGGAGCAAAGCGGTCCTTCTTTCTGCCGCGCTTGTTCAATTGCTCGATGCATTCCACATACGATGTCTTGATGGGCAAGGCTTCAAGCAGGGCATAGTCCTTGTCCGTCATCTTGCCCGGAAGCTGCCAGCCCGCAAACGGACGCCATTCTTTTCCCCTGCCTGCCTGATGGGGTTTAATCTTGAGGACGACCTCATGGTAGTGCATCCGGCAAAGCCCTTGCCTGAATACGTCGCGGTCGCAAACGTGATACTCGTTGTCTTGGGCTTGCCCCCGCTTCCGCTTCATACGGTCGATGTGTCCACACCTTCCCGATGCCCTGAGGGTCCCTGAAAGCTCTTTGGCCTCTTGGAGCGGACGCTGTGCTTCTTCATAGTATGCCCTGTCACGCTCAAGGAGCCACTTGAGGTCGGTCTTCGTGGCGAGTGGTGATGACATCCGGGAGCCTCCAAAAAGTGTAGCCGGAAGATTATCCCCCCGGCTACTCACATCGTTCAATACGCTGAGAACTGATTGCTCAGGGTTCGCGATGCCACGAAATCTCAAAGGGCCCAATGAATACACGGCGGGTGGCATCATGGCCTGTGTCCCTGCTGAGGTCCAACGTCCAGTAACGCCAATCCCATAGGTCAGCGTCGCGTTCGATCTGAAAGTGTCTGCGACCTAGACGTAAGAAGGTAAGCCGGTAGAGGCGTTGAAATTCAACCGAGCCGCCGAGTGTAAATGTAACCATTCCCATTGATCCTTTTCGCTAAGTGATGTTGCAACAGGATACATGGATATCTTCAGATGAGAATCATGTAACCGCATGAAATTATTTGATATATCTCACATTGTTACTAATTCGCGGGCTAATCTTTCTTCGGCGGGGGAGGGAGCTTTACGGACTCAACTAGCCTCCTTCTGGCTTCCTCTAAGTCCTGTCCCGCATAGTGCTGTTGGCTCATGTCTAGGGCCTTCGGGCGGTCAACTCCTTCGGTATGGCCGACGACTGCCGGGAAGGTCCAAGCGTCAAAGCCGGGGTTGCCATTATTAAGCATGGCTGTGCGGGCTGACCGGATGAACCATCTACGGAAGGAATGGAAGTCCACGTTGGACACCCTTTTACCGTTAGGCCTTTCGTCCACGCCTTGCTTCCTTCGGTATCTGCCGAAGCGCTTCACGGCTGCGTGAGAGCGGCTGTCATGTGACTTTGGCGTTTCATCCGGGAACTCATCTATAAGGAAGGCTGTATGGGGCTTCTTTTCGGTCCTGCGTTTGACGATCTCAAGGAGGAGCGGGTGGACAGGCACCTTGCGGCGAGCATTTTCCGTCTTGCCGCCCGTTACTCTGAAAAGGCTATCTTTGCAGTCCGCTACCCGGAGCCTAAATATCTCCTCAATGCGCATACCACTGAGAGCAGCGATCCGCATAATATCGGCAAGCATGGTGTTCGCTGGTCCATAGATGAGTGCAGCTACCTCGGCGTCTGTGAAGGGTCGCTTCCCATTGTCCTCATCAAGGGGGCCGGAGGGTCTGGGAGGATTTGGGAGCGTTTGACCAACCCAAGGGTTATCCGAGGCATATCCGCTTTCGCCCATCCACTTCCAGTATTCGCGGATGAAGCTGAGGGACTTCGAAGCGGTTTTCTTCGTTCGGCCTATCACAAGGTATTCTCGCAGAAATCTTGCGGCAGTGGTCCTATCCACGGCTTCCACGCTCTGCGGGAAATGATTCGCCAAGAGCCATGTCTCTATCCAGCCTAAGGCCCTATCGAGTTCACTGACAGAATCAATGGGATAGGATTTGAAGTCCGCAAAGGTGGTCTTGTGGTGCTTTATCGGGGTGGATTGTCCTGACGCCAAGGCAGCAAAGCTCTGGGCACGGGAGAGGCCTTGGGTCTTCGCTATCTGTTCGGCCCGGAGGACGATCCCATACATAGCGTCATCATGTTGATCGCTGGGAGGCCTCTTTGGGTACAGCTTTGCGTCCTCATCAATGAAGAGGCGATGCTTTAATGCTTCTGCTGTCAAAGGGTCTTCGGTCGCCAATATCTTCTCGGCAATACGGAGCTTCTCTTTAATACGACTTAGGGCCCCATGTTTCAGGACATCGGCTGTCTTTTTATCGCTGGTTCCGAGGGGCTCGATTAGAACCGTGGTGCCTATGATGTCTTGTAGCTTCTTCGGTACGCGAACCCGGACACGCCACTTGTTGCCGTGAAACTGTAGGTAATCGGACTGTTTCGCCATTGGTAAACCCTGTGTGGACCCAGACTTGTGACCCACGGATGACCTCTAAGGGTTTGAATGTCAATAAGAACAACAGGCTAGATGGTGCGGGGGAGAGTGTCCCATCCTCTCCGCCATCAATTTCTGCCAAAATCCAATATTGTGAAGCAAAACGAGCCGCTGGCTTTTTGTCGCATTTTATTCCCGCTTGCAGGCCGAATGGCTGTGAACTTTGGCGACAAGCACGGACTGTATCAGCCGAAGCCCGCTTTGATATTCCTGGCAAGGGTCCGCCCATTCGAAATCGGATCCGTCATTTATTAGCCAGCGTCGTCCCGCCTCTTGCATCGCTGCTCTATCCGCTCCTGTCGGGAATCGGAACCCGGCGGATGATATTGCAATTGCGTGCAGCAATATTCCCAAAGAATGGCGCAGGCGGGCCGCGCGGATCGATCACGCATATTTTAGAAATTCGATCAGGTCTTTTGCGCCGATGATCCTGGACGCATCTCGTTCTTTGAAAAAGAGCGCCTATCTAAATTCTGACGCAGACAAAGGAGTTTTGATGATCGACGAATATGGCCCGCACGCGCAGATGGGCACGCTTGCAGAGCAGATGGCCTCTCACTACCAGATGGACGCGAATCTCGATCTGGGTGCGCACCTGTCGCACTATATGGACGAGGTTGAGGTCAACATATCCGCCGACAGCTTTGATCATGTGGGATTCATGAACAGGATTGGCGCGCGACTGACGATGACGCTGGCAAAAACCACCGCGCCTCGGCGTCGGGAATTCCTGCAAGCCGTCGTGGTCGCGCTTCAGGAGCGCATCGATCGGTATTCACTCGACGTGGCCCTGGGCGGCACTTGAGTGCTGCTCCCCCGGCGAGCGCTGGGGGGCAAACAAACCTCATCGTTGGCGGCGGCGTTCGTGTCCCGCGGGATGATGGTTTGGTGCGTCAGCATCCATCTTCGTGATGATTTTGGAGCCCGGGCCAGTTCTCGAACGCGCCCGACGCACGCAAGCGGATGCGCCGCGTCAGAGCACGCAGCCCGGGCCGAAGGCAACCCGGCTAGCTTGACCGCATATGCTCAGCCCGTCGAATCGTTGTCCGATGAATCAGTCTTGGGCCGGGTGGTGTTCTCCCGCTTCCCCCATGCGCACCGGTGGCGGGCTCCGGAACGGGGCCGCTCGAAGCAAAAAATCCCAATATCCAGTACCGGCAAAGCAGGGAATAGCGGAAAAGGCTCGTAGTTTAGAAAGACCTTGTTAACTTCGCTAACTAACAGATTTTCAAGGAAATTCTTAACGTACTGTAAAAGCGATAAACGGCCCGCTACGCACTGTGTGTTGTTTCCGCAACAAACCGAAATGAAGCATATACGTAAATGCTATTTATCGGATGTTGGCGATTGCAAGCGGCGAAACCTTTTGTATTTTCACCACCAGAAGCGAGGCGGTGGATCGTTTGGCTTCTAAGAACACGGGAATGGGGCAGGGAATGCTGTCCTTCAGCGAAAGTACCCAGACCCACTTAAAAACTTTGACTGGAGGTCAACCATGAACATCAAGAGCCTTCTGATCGGCTCCGCTGCGGCTCTCGCAGCAGTATCCGGCGCCCAGGCTGCTGACGCTATCGTCGCTGCTGAGCCTGAGCCCCTCGAATACGTTCGCGTTTGCGACGCTTTCGGCACCGGCTTCTTCTACATCCCCGGCACCGAAACCTGCCTGAAGTTCGACGGCTACATCCGTTTCCAGACCGACTTCGGCCGTAACAAGTCCGGCACGTCTGACTGGAACTCCTTCACGCGCGCTCAGTTCAATATCGACACCCGTACCGACACCGAGCTCGGTGCTCTGCGTGGCTACATCGGTCTGCGTGGCGATGCCAGCAACGACTCCAGCCGTGGCGTCAACGTCGACCAGGCTTTCATCGAGCTCGGCGGCCTGAAGGTTGGTTACTACTACAACTGGTGGGATGACGGTCTGTCTGGTGAAGTTGACCAGCTTTCCTCGAACGCTACGCGTCTGAACGCCATCCGTTACACCTACGACGCTGGCTCCTTCTACGCTGGTGTTGCAGTTGAAGAACTCGAGCGCGTTGTTGCTGGTAACGGCACGACCGTTGACGGTGGTCTGAACCTCACCAACAACCTCGGCGTTTCGCAGCTGAACTGGACTGTTCTGAACGGTCAGCGCGACAACAACGTTGGTATCAGCGCCATCATCGGCGGTAACTTCGGCGCTGTTAAGGCTAACCTGCTTGGCGGTTACGACACCGACGCTGAAAACGGTGCAATCCGTGCAATCGTCACGGCTGACATCGGTCCCGGCACCCTCGGCCTCTCCGGCGTATGGGCTTCTGGCGCTAACGCTTACTACGAAGAATCCGAGTGGACGGTTGCTGCTGAGTACGCAATCAAGGCAACCGAAAAGCTGACCATCACCCCCGGCTTCCAGTACTTCCGTACGCTGGACATCGGTACCGATGGCGACTTCACCGGCGACCGCGATGCATGGCGCGCTGGCGTAGCTGTTGGCTACAAGATCACCTCTGGTCTCTCGACGCTCGTTTCGGTTAACTACCAGGACGTCGACGGCACCGAAGGTGTTAACGGCGGTGGCGACAGCTGGACCGGTTTCGTTCGCCTTCAGCGTTCGTTCTAATCTGATCTGACATTGTCAGTGATGGAAACCCCGGCAGAAATGCCGGGGTTTTTCGTTTGAACAGGTATTGGATGCGGGCTATGGGGCAAAAGCAGTATCGGCGCATGGATTGACGCTTTGGCCCGCTTGGGGGGAATGGCTGCCGCTCCCTCGGTGATTCGCGATCAAGGGAGGCTCGAACTGGAAGTCGCAGGAATCGCTCCTGGATTGCTTCTCACGCCGTGGGTGAAGAGCTGATTCTCTGGCACGACAATCGTCTTTTGAACAATTTCTCGTGGCCCGGTTGTGTCAAGATTCTGGAGGAGGGACGGGCCTCAGGCTGCCTGATCGACTTCTTTGCTCGCTAAGTGTTTGAAATGCATTATTTATTAATAGTTTTTTAAGGAATGGGGTCCCGTCGGTTAGAATTGTAGCTATTTCGCAACATCTAAAAACTAAGGACACCTTACTGTCTTCCTTCTGTCATGATTACGATTGCCTGTGCGGCCGGTTTTGGCTCTAATCATCTCCATAAGCGGCACGCATTTCTGATGTGCATTCCCACCCGCTGCTTAGAAGATTAAGCGTTTGACTGGAGGTCAACCATGAACATCAAGAGCCTTCTCATCGGCTCCGCTGCAGCTCTCGCAGCAGTATCCGGCGCACAGGCCGCTGACGCTATCGTCGCTGCCGAGCCCGAGCCCCTGGAATATGTTCGCGTTTGCGACGCTTTCGGCACCGGCTTCTTCTACATCCCCGGCACCGAGACCTGCCTGAAGTTCGACGGCTACATCCGTTTCCAGACCGACTTCGGCCGTAACAAGTCCGGCACGTCTGACTGGAACTCCTTCACGCGCGCCCAGTTCAACATCGACACCCGCACCGACACCGAGCTCGGCGCTCTGCGTGGCTACATCGGTCTGCGTGGCGAAGCCAACAACGACAGCGACCGTGGCGTCAACGTCGACCAGGCTTTCATCGAACTCGGCGGCCTGAAGGTCGGTTACATGTACACCTGGTGGGATGACGATCTCTCCGGCGAAACCGATATCCTGTCTTCGAACACGACCCGTGGCAACGCTCTGCGTTACACCTACGACGCCGGTTCGTTCTACGCAGGTATCAGCGTTGAAGAGCTTGACTCTACCCGCGACGCTACGTCGAACCTCGGCATTGCCAAGGGCGGCGTCTTTGAAGGCCCGAACAACGTTGGTGTAAGCGGTATCATCGGTGCCAAGTTCGGTGCGGTCTCCGCTAACCTGCTCGGCTCCTACGACACCGACCAGGAAAACGGTGCAATCCGTGCAATCGTGACGGCTGACATCGGTCCGGGTACTTTCGGTATCTCCGGCGTTTGGGCTTCCGGCGCAAACTACTACTACGAAGAATCCGAGTGGGCCGTTGCTGCTGAATACGCAATCAAGGCAACCGACAAGCTCACCATCACCCCCGGCGCTCAGTACCTCGGCACGATCGATATCGCTCCGGACGGTGACTTCACGGGCGACCGTGACGCATGGCGCGCTGGTCTGACGGTTGATTACAAGATCACCCAGGGTCTGGATGCCAAGGTTGCAGCCAACTATCAGGACATCGATGGTCCGAATGGTGATAGCTGGACCGGTTTCGTTCGCCTTCAGCGTTCGTTCTAATCTGATCTGACATTGTCAGTGATGGAAACCCCGGCAGAAATGCCGGGGTTTTTCGTTTTCATGGCTGGGTGAAAATAGGTGTCGTTCGGGCAAAGCGAGCATCGACCAGCCGGCGCCCGCTTTTGACGAATTTGCCCAAAGACACTCGACGCATCTTCGGATCTGTACCGAAGAACTAACCACATTGAATAAAATCAACAGGTTGTGGATCTTCGGGGCAGGCTGGGGATAATGCCGGCGAAACTGGATCGACCGGCAATCCGTGCTGTGGCGCCAGTGGAGTACCCGCCGCCCGTGCCGGAGCGCGCAGAGATGGAATAGCTGGCGGCTCCGCCTTACCCCGCCCGCCCATGGCGCAGGTCGTCAACAATATCGGCCTGTTGCCCGAGCCTTGTCTTGTAGACCTGATAATTCTCCATCACCCGCTGCACGTAATTGCGCGTTTCGGGGAAGGGGATGCGTTCGATCCAGTCGACCACCTCGTCGATCGGCTTGCCGCGCGGGTCGCCATAACGGGAAATCCATTCCGGCACGCGCTTCGGCCCGGCATTATAGGCGATAAAGGTGAGGATATAGGAGCCGCCGAAGCTGTCGATCTGCTCACCGAGATAATGCGCGCCGAGCGTGGCGTTATAGCCCGCATCGGTGGTCAGTCGAGCCTGGGTGTAAGGCAGGCCGTGGCGGCCGGCCACACCCTTGGCGGTTCCCGGCAGAAGCTGCAGCAGGCCGCGGGCGTTGGCGGCGGAGACGGCGGCCGGGTTGAAGGCGCTTTCCTGCCGGGCGATGGCGTAAGCAAGCGCCTTGCCGGAGCCGGCAATATTGGCGCTGGCGGGAATGACGCCGAGCGGATAGGCAAGCGCTGCCGCATCGATGCCACGGCTGAAGGCCGTCTTGCCGATCTGCAGCGAAACCTGATGATTGCCGTTGCCCTCCGCCCGCGCGGCCAGAATGGCAAGCTCGCCGGGACTGTCGAGCTGTTCCGCAAGTGACCGGTAGAGACTGTCGGCCCGCCAGCCGTAACCTGCGGCCTCCAGCCGGTCGATGGCGCGCACGGCCTCGCGGCCGGCGAAACGTTCGCGGTCGCCACTGCTGGGGTTTGGATAGGTGACGTTCAGTGTCCTGGCGCCGATTCGCGCAGCGGCAAGCTGGCCGTAAAACGTGCCGGGATGAGCGGCGGCTTTGGTGAAGAAGTCACGGGCATCGCCCGGTCCGCCAGCCTCCGCCGCCCGTCCGAGCCAATAATAAGCGCGCGAGGCGGAAAGCGGCCGGTTGGAAGTCTGGAGCAGCGTGGTGAAGTGACGCGAAGCCGTCGCCGGATCGCGCAGCGCTCGCAGCGCATACCAGCCGGCATGGAACTCGGCATCGGCGGTGTCGACGGCTGAGGTGGCCGAATGATTGGCGACAATGCGATAGGCCTCGGCGAAATCGCCGAGATCGGCCACACCGCGGGCGATGATGCGCCGTTCGTTCCACCATTCGCCGGGATTGACGAGCTTGGCCGTTTCCTTCGGGGCCTGCCGCAGAAGCACGGCTGCTTCGGGATATTTCTGCTGGTTGCGCAGGTTTTCCACCCGCGCGAAAAGATAGGCGGGGTCGCTGCGCCAGGAGGCGTCGACCTTGCCGAGCAGTGCGGTCGCCGTGGCAGATCGCTGCAGCACGGCAGCCCAGGCATTATAAAGCGATTGCGCCTTGCCGAGATCGCCAAAACGCTTCGCCTGGCTGATGCGGCTGCGATACATCAGATAGTCCATGCGCGCCTTGTGATCGGCAGGGGTCAGATAGGTGGGGAACTCGGCAAGCACACGGTCTTCCATGTCCGTGTCCATGCCCTCGCTGACCCAAAGCTGGCGGATGAGGTTCTGGGATTCGGCCGTTTTGCCGGAGGAGGCGAGCGCCTTGGCAAGCACGACGGTCCCTTCCGCGGTTTCCGGCCGGCTATTGGCGAAGGCGGCGAGCACTTCGGGCGCCGGAGGATCTTCGCGGTAAAGCGCTTTTTCGGAATTGGCGCGCAGGGTGGCGGCACCTGGCCAACCGGAGAGCTCGCGCTGGGCGGCGGCGATCTCGGCGGAAGCGACGTCCTTCTGGCCGGAAACGGCGATTGCCCAGGTGAGAATATGCCGGTCTAGGCTGCCGGTCGGCATGGTGTTGCGCAACGCAATCGCCCGTGCCGCATCGCGGCTGGACAGCGCGTCGAGGCCTGCCTTCAGCTGGCTGGTATCGTCGGGACGGTTGAGGCGCGGTATGGCGCCGGTGATTTCAGGCGAGGCCGGCATGAAGGCCGGAACGGTCGGCGCATTCGGTTTGACATAGGGAAGGGGTGCCGCACCTTCCGGCAGCGGTCCGGCCAATGCGTTCCACACGGTTGCGGCAAGGCCTGCCGCCATCAATCCCCAGACTGTCTTTTTCATGCCGTTCTTCATCGTGTAACGGAGTTGCCGACTTTCTTGTAATATTGCTACATTGCAGCGGGATTGCCGAAAACGGTCTGATGTCCCTCCTCGAAATCTTGGGATTTCAGGCTTAATGAAATGTTAATCGCCGCCCTGCAATTCAATCAACTTTTATTCACCGCCCCGCGAGCGGCGTCTCTTTTCGGCACTTGCTTTTCAGGCTTGCCGATCACGGCCCGGAGACTGTCACACTTCCGACAATTTCGGGCAAAATAGGCTGCCTTTGCGCTTGTCGGCGCCAAGGGCTGGCACTAATGTGTGCCGGTTTTAACCATCGAATGCGGCCGAAGCATGAACCGGCTCGGCGCCAGGAGCTTTGCATGTTCAAGGGATCAATTCCCGCCCTCATTACCCCGTTCACGGACAATGGCGCCGTGGACGAACAGGCCTTTGCCGCCCATGTGGAATGGCAGATCGCCGAAGGCAGCAACGGACTTGTGCCGGTGGGCACGACGGGGGAATCTCCAACCCTCTCCCACGACGAGCACAAACGTGTCGTCGAGCTGTGCATCGAGGTTGCGGCGAAACGGGTTCCGGTCATTGCGGGCGCAGGCTCCAACAATACCGATGAAGCGATCGAGCTTGCGCTGCACGCGCAGGAAGCCGGCGCGGATGCGCTGCTGGTGGTCACGCCCTATTACAACAAGCCGACGCAGAAGGGTCTGTTTGCCCATTTCTCCGCCGTTGCCGAAGCGGTGAAGCTGCCGATCGTCATCTACAATATCCCGCCGCGCTCGGTGGTGGATATGTCGCCGGAAACCATGGGCGCGCTGGTCAAGGCGCATAAGAACATCGTCGGCGTCAAGGATGCGACGGGCAAGCTCGACCGCGTCTCCGAACAGCGCATTTCCTGCGGCAAGGATTTCATCCAGCTTTCGGGTGAGGATGGCACGGCGCTCGGTTTCAACGCCCATGGCGGCGTCGGCTGCATTTCGGTCACCGCCAATGTCGCCCCGCGCCTCTGTTCGGAATTTCAGGCGGCAATGCTTGCGGGCGATTATGCCAAGGCGCTGGACTATCAGGACCGCCTGATGCCGCTGCACAAGGCGATCTTCATGGAGCCCGGCGTCTGCGGCACGAAATATGCGCTGTCGAAGACGCGCGGCGGCAACCGCCGGGTTCGTTCGCCCTTGATGAGCACGCTGGAACCGGCGACGGAAGCGGCCATCGATGCGGCGCTGAAGCACGCCGGCCTGATGAACTGAGTCACGTCTTAAAATCCTGAAGGCGCGCCATGGACCGCTTCGAAACAGAAGCCGTTCGGCGCGCCTTTTCTTTTTGCGGCGACAACATTAAATAGAGGTTCGAAAACCGCTCTCGGCGGTAAGCCGAAGGCGCAATAAGAAAAACAAGGGATTGAAATATCATGGCCCCCAAAGGCAGCCAGCGCGTGGTGAACAAGATCGTTGCGGAAAACCGCAAGGCCCGTTTCAACTACGAAATCATCGACACCTATGAGGCAGGGCTCGTGCTGACCGGCACCGAGGTCAAGTCGCTGCGCGAAGGCAAGGCGAATATCGCCGAATCCTATGCCTCGGACGAGGGCGATGAAATCTGGCTGATCAATTCCCACCTGCCGGAATATCTGCAGGCCAACCGCTTCAATCACGAGCCGCGTCGCCGCCGCAAGCTGCTTTTGAACAAGCGGGAGATCAACCGCCTGCGCGCCGGCATCAACCGCGAAGGCATGACGCTGGTGCCGCTGAAGATCTACTTCAACGACAAGGGCCGCGCGAAGATGGAATTGGCGCTCGCCAAGGGCAAGAAGCTGCACGACAAGCGCGAGACCGAGAAGGAACGCGACTGGAACCGGCAGAAGTCGCGGTTGCTGAAGGGTGGGGCGGCCTAAAGCCCACAGCCCTCATTCCTGTGCTTGTCACAGGAATCCAGCCGACGCGCGTCTGCGCGGCGAGAAGAGTCTTTTCAGCCCAAGGACTTGGGCTGGCTAGATTCCTGTGACGAGCACAGGAATGAGGAGGGGGAGAAGGCTGTCGTCCCTGAAATCGACGGTTTTCACGCCGCCCGATAAGTCCGCTCTACATGCGCCCTCGAAGCCGAAACGCTGAACCGGCTGACAAGCGCCGCCAGATTGGCGCTGACATCGCTCAGATTATGCGTGGCCGCATTGGTTTCTTCCACCATCGCTGCATTCTTCTGGGTCAGATTATCCATGCTGTTGATCGCGGCGTTGATTTCCTGGATGCCGGCGGACTGCTCCTGCGCCGCCTTGGTCAGCGACACGATATGTTCCTGAATATGATCAACCTTGTTGCCGATGGTATTCAGGGATTCGCCCGTCTTGTTGACCAGCGAAACGCCCTGCATCACATCCTCGGAAGACTTGGCGATCAGCGTCTTGATTTCCTTGGCGGCGGTGGCGGAGCGCTGCGCCAGCTCCCGGACCTCCTGGGCAACAACGGCAAAACCCTTGCCGGCTTCGCCCGCGCGCGCGGCCTCAACGCCGGCATTCAGCGCCAGAAGGTTGGTCTGGAATGAAATCTCGTCGATGACAGAAATGATCTGGGTGATCTTCTGGGACGATTCCTCGATCGCCCCCATGGCTTTCACCGCATCCGTCACCACATCGCGCGAGCGCGCCGCCTCAATCGCCGAGCTTTCAACGATGGCCTTGGCCTCCTCGGAGCGCTGCGCCGAGAGTTTGGAGATGGTGGTGATTTCCTCCACGGCGGCGGCCGTTTGCTCCAGCGCAGCGGCCTGCTGCTCCGTGCGGCGGGCCATGTCGTCGGTTGCAGACGTCAGTTCGCGCGTATTGCCGGAAATCTTGTTTGCCTCTTCGACGATCTGCGCAAATGCACCGGAGAGATTGCCGACCGCGGCATTGAAATTGGCGATCAGCCCTTCGAATTGCGGCGCGGTCTTTTCGCCGATGCTGGAGGTAAGGTCGCCATTGGCCAGCCTGTCGAGGGCGTTGTTGAGCAGGTCGAGGACATGATCCTGTTCCTTCTTCATCTGCGCCTGCTCGGCCTCCACCTTCTGTCGCTCGGCGGCGAGCACGTCGAGATAGACGGAGATCGAATAATCCATGTCGAGAAGGGCGGCCTTGATGGTGGCGGACAAGGCGTCCTTCACCTTCCTGGCCTTCTTTTCCATAAAGAGGCCCTTCAGCTCGGACTCGATCACCGCCTTGACGATGCCGTCGAGCATCAGCGCATAACCGCCGATATACCATCTCGGCTCCAGCCCCAGCCTTGCATGGGTCCGGCCGATGGCGGTCACGGCATTGGTGTAGTCGTCGTTGAAGGTGCCGGAAGCGATCCGCTCCCAATGTTTGAGCTGCATGCCCTTGGCGTGCTGCACATGCGCTTCACTGGAGAAAAACTTCGCCGTCTCCGGCACTGCGCGAACCTTCGTATAAAAACGATCGAGCGACGCATCGAGAGAGCCGGTAATGGCGCCCTTCATGTCTGAAAGATTTTGCCTCTCACCGGGGCCGAGCCCCAGAAAATTCAGTCTTTCATCGAGCTGTCGGTCGTTTTTGGCTTGGCCGTGCATGTCTTCTTATCCTGCTTTGGCACCCAAATCATGTCTCTGGCGCCGTTGCGTGATTTAGACACGTCTAAAATTAACCAAGATATAATTTCGATTGGCTGGATTTGACGGTTGTTAATTTAAAGGGCGATTTTCCGGCAAGCGGCGGCATGCGCTCAAACAAAACGCGCCCGTCTTTTGGACGAACGCGTTCCTGTCATGTCGGTGGGTAAAGCCGGATCAGACCGTTTCAGGGCCTTCGGCGTGACGCACCGGGCGCTCGTTCGGGTCGCGCCCGATTTCGGCCTTCAGCGTCATCAGATCGATGAAGTGGTCGGCCTGGCGACGCAGGTCGTCGGCGATCATGGCGGGCTGGGTGGCCATGGTGGAGACCACGGAAACCTTGCGGCCCTTGCGCTGCAGCGCGTCCACCAGCGTGGTGAAGTCGCCGTCGCCGGAGAACAGAACCAGATGATCGACCGTCTCGGACTGTTCCATGGCATCGACTGCCAGTTCGATATCCATGTTGCCCTTGATCTTGCGGCGGCCGAGTGCGTCGGTGAATTCCTTAGCCGGCTTCGTAACGACCTTGTAGCCGTTATAATCCAGCCAGTCGATCAGCGGACGGATCGAGGAATATTCCTGATCCTCGATCAACGCGGTGTAATAATAGGCGCGCAGCAGATATCCACGCTTTTGAAAGGCCTTCAGAAGCTTGCGGTAGTCGATATCGAATCCCAGGCTTTTCGATGCTGCATAAAGATTGGCTCCGTCTATGAAGAGCGCAATTTTCTCCCGTGGATCGAACATTCCATCCCATTCCTTTTTTTGGAAAGGCCATTATCTGGCTTTTATATCCGGTCGATAACGCGAAAAATCATTGTCGTATCAATGAATTTCGCGCAAAGCCGTTGCGTTTTAAGTAAGCTACCTTCCCCCGTATTCCAAGACAATTCTTCTAGACATTTTATTCATCAGACGCCAAACATGGGCGATAAGGTGCCAAAAGACGCCAAAGACAGGAAAAACTTGAATTCTGCGGCCAATGGCTGTATCGGAAGCCGGAAAGCTTCGTCGCGAGAGATCGCAAGCGTTTTCCGCAAGGCACGAAGCGCAGATTCAATAGGTTAGAGCAACCCTTGTGCATCCTGAAGACTGCACGGCGCTTTGATCCACGAACATTACGACCCGCAAAGGACAGGCAATGGCCCGCGTCACAGTTGAAGATTGCATTGATAAAGTAGACAACCGTTTCGAGCTGGTGCTTCTTGCCAGCCACCGTGCGCGCCAGATTTCCCAGGGCTCTTCCATCACGGTTGACCGTGACAACGACAAGAACCCGGTTGTGGCGCTGCGTGAAATCGCCGACGAGACCCTGTCTCCCGACGATCTGAAGGAAGACCTCATCCATTCGCTGCAGAAGCATGTGGAAGTGGACGAGCCCGAGCCCGATCCGGTCACGCTCGCCGCCTCCGCCATTGCCGATGGCGAAGACGATGACCAGCCGGAAACCGTCACTTTCGACCAGATGTCGGAAGAAGAACTGCTGGCCGGTATCGAAGGCCTTGTGCCGCCGGAAAAAAATGACGATTATTGATAGGATTTTATGATGCCTTTGGCAGGCGGTGGTTACCGTCTGTCAATAGTTGCCGTCATAATCTGATCCCTATTGATGCAGCATTGTGCGCCGACCCCATGGTTGGCGCGCTTTCTTTTTGTGGAATATCGCATGATGCGGCAATACGAACTCGTCGAGCGGGTTCAAAAATATAAACCGGATGCGAATGAGGCCCTGCTGAACAAGGCCTATGTTTACGCGATGCAGAAACATGGCCAGCAGAAGCGGGCCAATGGCGACCCCTATATCTCGCATCCGCTGGAAGTTGCCGCCATCCTCACCGAAATGCATCTCGACGAATCGACCATTGCAGTCGCGCTGCTGCACGATACGATCGAGGACACCACCGCCACCCGCGCTGAAATCGACGAACTCTTCGGCGAAGACATCGGTCGGCTGGTGGAAGGGCTGACCAAGCTCAAGAAGCTCGACCTCGTCACCCGCAAGGCCAAGCAGGCGGAAAATCTGCGCAAGCTGCTGCTCGCCATTTCCGACGATGTGCGCGTCCTCCTGGTCAAGCTCGCCGACCGCCTGCACAATATGCGTACCATGGAATATATGCCGGCCGACAAGCGCAGCCGCATTTCCGAGGAGACCATGGAAATCTATGCGCCGCTTGCTGGCCGCATGGGCATGCAGGACATGCGCGACGAGCTGGAGGACCTGTCCTTCCGTTATCTCAACCCGGAAGCCTATGAGACGGTGACCAACCGCCTGCAGGAGCTGGAAACGCGCAATGAAGGCCTGATCAAGAAGATCGAGGACGAGTTGCGCGAACTGCTGGTGGCCAACGGCCTGCTTGGCGCCAATGTCAAGGGACGCCAGAAGAAGCCCTATTCGGTATTCCGCAAGATGCAATCGAAGTCGCTCTCCTTCGAGCAGCTGTCCGACGTCTATGGTTTCCGCATTCTGGTGGATGACATTCCCTCCTGCTACCGGGCGCTCGGCATCGTGCACACCCGCTGGCGCGTGGTGCCCGGTCGCTTCAAGGACTATATCTCCACCCCGAAGCAGAACGATTATCGCTCCATCCACACCACCATCGTCGGCCCCTCGCGCCAGCGTATCGAGCTGCAGATCCGCACCAAGCGCATGCACGAGATCGCCGAATTCGGCATCGCCGCCCATGCGCTCTACAAGGATGGCGAGAACGGGGAGGGCGATCTGCTCTCGCCGGAATCGAACGCCTATTCCTGGCTGCGCCACACCATCGAATCGCTGGCCGAGGGCGACAGCCCGGAAGAATTCCTCGAGCACACCAAGCTCGAGCTCTTCCAGGATCAGGTGTTCTGCTTCACGCCCAAGGGCAAGCTGATTGCCCTGCCGCGCGGCGCGACGCCCATCGATTTCGCCTATGCCGTTCACACCAATATCGGCGACACCACCGTGGGCGCGAAGATCAACGGCCGCATCATGCCGCTCGTCACCCGCCTCAACAACGGCGACGAGGTGGAGATCATCCGCTCCGGCGTGCAGGTGCCGCCAGCCGCATGGGAAGAGGTTGTGGTGACGGGCAAGGCCCGTTCGGCCATTCGCCGCGCCACCCGCATGGCCATCCGCAAGCAATATTCCGGCCTCGGTTATCGCATTCTGGAGCGTACCTTCGAGCGCGCCGGCAAAGCCTTCTCCCGGGAAGCGTTGAAGCCCGTGCTGCATCGTCTGGCGCAGAAGGATGTCGAAGACGCCATCGCCGCCGTCGGCCGCGGCGAGGTTTCGTCGCTCGATGTGCTGCGCGCGGTCTATCCCGACTATCAGGATGAGCGCGTCACGGTGAAGATGACCGGCGATGATGGCTGGTTCAACATGCGCAGCGCATCCGGCATGGTCTTCAAGATCCCCGGCAAATCGCGCTCCGTTCTTGAGGATGATGGCGCGGCCGAAATGCTTGATGGGCCGGACCCGCTGCCCATCCGTGGCCTTTCCGGCAATGTCGACGTGCATTTCGGTGCCGCCGGCGCCGTGCCGGGTGATCGCATCGTCGGTATCATGGAAAAGGGCAAGGGTATCACCATCTATCCTATTCAGGCGCCGGCGCTGCAGCGCTTCGACGATGAACCGGAACGCTGGATCGATGTGCGCTGGGACCTCGATGAGGCGAACAAGTCGCGCTTCATGGCGCGGGTGATGATCAATGCGCTGAACGAGCCGGGCACGCTCGCTTCCGTGGCGCAGTCGATCGCGACGCTGGATGTCAATATCCGCGGTCTCAACATGGTCCGCATCGGTACTGACTTCTCCGAGCTGGCGCTGGATGTCGAAGTCTGGGATCTCAGGCAGCTGAACCAGCTGCTGTCGCAGCTCAAGGATCTCGATTGCGTGTCGACGGTGACGCGTGCCTTCGATTGAGGCATTTTTGATCCTTCGCAAATAATAAAAGGCCGTTGCTATGCGTTTGATGCATGGCAGCGGCCTTTTCCTGTCTCTGGTGGTTAATGTGGTTTGCGACTATTTTCTTCTCAGAAATTGAAGAGAAGGAAACGCGGCGTGCCGGTGGATGAACACCGATGAGAAACGCCAGTTCCAAACCGAAAGGACCGAAAATCATGTTTACTCCGCTTCGCAAGATCGCCCGCGCCGTTCGTGGCAAGACGACCCAGGAACGCGAATTCGAATATCTCAGCGGCTCGGTATCGAATGTCGACCTCGAGTTCCGCCAGCGCGAAATCGACCGCGGCCTGTTCCGCCGGTAATGCACTCAGCGCATGGCAGCCCTTCGCCATGCGTATGAGACTCGGAGGGTGTGCGGCAGTTGTTGGCACGCTCACCCCTGTATCTTGCAAAACTATGTGAATGCGCGCTTCAAGCGATTGTCCCAAACTGGTTGACCAATAGGCCGCAAAAAATCCCGGTTCAGTCCCCTGTCGCAATAGACGACACTAAATTGGGACTGATATCGAAGGCTCGATACCCACTGCATTCGTAAGATCCCGCGTCCGTCATGCCGGACTTGATCCGGCACCCAGCCAGCCCAAAAATGCGCCTGCAAAAGAATCCCTGCGTCGTCTATGATGCTCTTGGCGCGGCCCGGGGGATGAAATAAACTCCCCTCCATGCCGTTTCGCCGCCGTGAACCCGTTGGTTTTTCAGAGAAGATTCGCGACCTCTTCTGGCCGCGCACGGGTTTTTCCCGTTCGCTGCGCTATATGAAGCTGCGTCTGCTCAGGCTTTCCGCCTCTCCGCATTCGGTGGCCGCCGGCGTCGCTCTCGGTGTCGGTGTGGCGTGGACGCCGTTTCTCGGCGTTCATATCATCATCGCCATGGCGCTCGGATTTCTCCTGCGCGTCAATCTCGTGGCGGCCGCGCTCGGCACCACCTTCGCCAATCCGCTGACATTTCCCTTCATCTGGGCATCCACCTGGGAGCTGGGGCATTTCATCCTCGGCCGGCAGAAGACGGCAAGTGCGGCGCATGTGGATTTCGTGGCGCTGTTCAGCCATCTCGAATTCCGGCAGATATGGACACCGGTTCTGGAGCCCATGACCATCGGCGCACTTCTTCCTGCCGTCATCAGCGCCGTCATTATCTATATCGCCGTCTACGGCCTCATCAGCGGTTTCCAGCGGCGCAAGATGGAAAATCTCGCCCACCGCGCCGCCAATAAAAATGCTTCTCTGGAGATGTTGAAATGATCATTGGATTGGGCAGCGACCTGATCGACATTCGCCGCGTCGAAAAATCGATCGAGCGCTTCGGCGAGCGTTTCACCCATCGCTGTTTCACCGACATCGAACGCGCCAAATCCGATGGCCGCAAGAACCGCGCCGCTTCCTATGCCAAGCGTTTCGCCGCCAAGGAGGCCTGTTCCAAGGCGCTTGGAACCGGGCTTGCGAATGGCGTCTTCTGGAGGGATATGGGCGTCGTCAACCTGCCGGGCGGCAAGCCGACCATGATCCTGACCAATGGGGCAGGGGAGAGGCTGGCGGCCATGCTGCCTGCCGGCCACCGCGCCAATATTCACCTGACGATCACGGATGATTTTCCTTACGCTCAGGCATTTGTGATTATCGAAGCGCTTCCCGTGAACGGGTAAGACCCGGTGAAGCCGCATTGGCGTCCTATTTGCGGACGTGTCACAGAAGCGCTTCCCTTCGGGCTGGAAAGGTTCTAGAGAAGTCGCAGAAATATGAAAGCGTTGCCGGCTGCGTGAAACCGCTTCACCCGCCGCAGGCGCGACAAACAACGGCCCGGAAGCCTTCGTGAAGCCGAAGAAGCCGGGAAACAATCAGGCAGGTCTTTAAGTGTCGGAAAAAGCTGAAAAGAAGCAGAATGCCCTCTGGGAGAACGTCAAGGTCATCATTCAGGCGCTGCTGTTGGCCATGGTCATCCGCACCGTGCTGTTTCAGCCCTTCACGATCCCGTCCGGCTCGATGATGCCGACGCTTCTGGTTGGCGACTATCTTTTCGTCAACAAGTTCTCCTACGGCTATTCGAAATATTCGCTGCCCTTTTCGCCGAACCTGTTTTCGGGCCGCATTCTCGAATTCAGCAAGCCGAAGCGCGGTGACGTCGTGGTCTTCCGTCTGCCGCCCAATCCTGAAGTCGATTACATCAAGCGTCTCGTGGGCCTGCCCGGTGATCGCATCCAGGTGACCAACGGCGTGCTGTTCATCAACGGCCAGCCGGTGCCGAAACAGCCCGATGGCACCTTCACCTCCGATTACCGCGCCGATCCGGGCGCCAATGTGCCTGTTTTCCGCGAAACGCTGGAGAATGGCGTCACCTATGACACGCTCGACCAGTCGCCTGACTCTCGCGGCGACAACACGCGCGAATTCGTGGTGCCGGAAGGCCATTATTTCATGATGGGCGACAACAGAGACAATTCGCTCGACAGCCGCTTCGATGTCGGTTTCGTACCGGAGGAAAACCTGATCGGCCGCGCCAGCGTCATCTTCTTCTCGCTGGGCAACGACACGCCGTTCAGCCGCATTTGGGAATGGCCGGCCAACATGCGTTGGGACCGCCTCTTCAAGGTTGTGGAATGAGCAAGAGCAAGCCGCTTTCGGCGGACGAGATTTCCCGTCTGGAAGCATTGATCGGATATGAGTTCAAGGAAAAGGCCCGGCTCGACCGGGCCTTGACCCATGCCAGCGCCCGCTCGGCGGCAGCCGGCAATTACGAGCGGCTGGAGTTTCTGGGCGACCGCGTCCTCGGCCTCTGCGTTGCCGAATTGCTGTTCTCCACCTTCCGCAACGCCACCGAAGGCGAACTCTCCGTCCGTCTGAACCAGCTCGTCAGCGCTGAATCCTGCGCCGCGATCGGCGATGAGATGGGCCTGCATAATTTCATCCGCACGGGATCGGATGTGAAGAAACTGACCGGCAAGGCGATGCTCAACGTACGCGCCGATGTGGTCGAAAGCCTGATCGCCACCATCTATCTGGATGGCGGGCTGGAGGCATCCCGCAAATTCATTTTGAAATATTGGCAGGGCCGCGCAACCAGCGTGGATGCCGGGCGACGCGACGCCAAGACCGAGTTGCAGGAATGGGCGCATGCCAGATTTGCGACCACGCCCTCTTACCGGGTTGACGATCGCTCCGGACCGGATCACGATCCCCGCTTTACGGTGACTGTCGAAATTCCCGGCGTAAAGCCGGAAACCGGCGTCGAGCGCTCCAAGCGCGCGGCCGAACAGGTGGCGGCAACACGATTGCTGGAACGCGAAGGCGTCTGGCAGAAGACCTCCACCCGGAACTGAGCGCCCGGCGAACCGGGCGCTGAACATCGAGCGCATGGCGGACCCTTTGGCCGCATGTTGAATACCTCTGACCTTGAATGGATATCATGACCGATCACGAAAACCCCGCCATGACTGGCGAAGACAATGCCCTTCCGACCCGCTCCGGCTTCGTCGCCCTCATCGGCCCGACCAATGCCGGCAAGTCGACGCTGGTGAACCGGCTGGTGGGCGCCAAGGTTTCGATCGTCAGCCACAAGGTGCAGACGACACGCGCGGTGATGCGCGGCATCGCCATTCACGACAATGCCCAGATCGTTTTCATGGATACGCCCGGCATCTTCAAGCCGCGCCGCCGGCTGGACCGCGCCATGGTCACCTCCGCCTGGGGCGGAGCGAAGGATGCCGATCTCATCCTGCTGCTGATCGACAGCGAGCGCGGCCTCAAGGGCGATGCGGAAACCATTCTCGAAGGTCTGAAGGATGTCCCGCAGAAGAAGATCCTCTGCCTCAACAAGATCGACCAGGTGAAGCGCGAAGACCTTCTGAAGCTCGCCGCCGCCGCCAATGAAACGGTTGCCTTCGACCGCACCTTCATGATTTCGGCCACCAATGGTTCGGGCTGCGAAGATCTGATGAATTATCTGGCCGCCGAACTGCCGGAAGGCCCCTGGTATTATCCGGAAGACCAGATTTCCGATCTGCCGATGCGCCAGCTCGCCGCCGAAATCACCCGCGAAAAGCTGTTCCTGCGCCTGCATCAGGAACTGCCCTATGCCTCGCATGTCGAGACGGAAAAGTGGGAAGAACGCAAGGACGGCTCGGTGCGCATCGAGCAGGTGATCTATGTCGAGCGCGACAGCCAGAAGAAGATTGCGCTCGGCAAGAACGGCGATGCGATCAAGGCCATCTCCACCGCCTCGCGCAAGGAACTGTCGGAAATCCTCGAGCAGCCGGTGCATCTCTTCCTGTTCGTCAAGGTGCGCGAGAACTGGGGCGACGACCCGGAGCGCTTCCGTGAAATGGGGCTGGAGTTCCCGCGGGGGTAACCCGCAGGCGCGATATGCGCGACGCGAAAACACACCCGCTTCCGTCATTCCGGCCTTGAGCCGGAATCCAGCCAGCCCAAGTCCTTGGGCTGAAAAGAGGCCTCTCGCCGCGCCGACGCGCGTCGACTGGATTCCGGCTCAAGGCCGGAATGACGGGCGGGAAATGTTGCGAACCAACGCGAACGTCGAGATTGCCCAAACCCTTCGCTTTTGAGTGTTTGAGGGGGGGCGCGACGCAATCCTTGAACGAACTGAATATCTTCACCCACCATCGGGAACCGAATACGCTCGGGCGGGTTGTTCCAAAACAATTGGGCGCAACCTTTTTCGATGACGGATATTCATGTCGCCAAAAAAACCGAATGGAATTTCCACCACCCCGTGCCAGCAATGTCCCCTGCGCGATCTGCCGCATTTCCGGGATTTTTCCTCTTCCGAACTGGATTTCGTCTCGCGTTTCAAGACGGGGGAGCTGGCGGTGGAAGGCGGCTCCGTCATCCTGATGGAAGGCTCGCATAGCGCCCATCTTTACACCGTTCTGCAGGGCTGGGCTTTCCGTTACAAGACGTTGGAAGATGGCAGGCGGCAGATCCTCAATTATGTCATGCCCGGCGATCTCGTCGGCCTGCAGGGCACGGTGATGGGGGAAATGCAGCATTCGGTGGAAGCGCTGTCGCCGGTCACGCTCTGTGTCTTCGAGCGGTCGCGCCTCAACAACCTCTTCACCGATCACCCGACACTTGCCTATGACCTGACCTGGATCGCGGCGAGTGAGGAACGCATGCTCGACAGCCACCTCCTTAGCATCGGCCGGCGCACCGCGCTGGAACGTGCCGCCTATCTGATCGCGTTTCTTTATCGCAAGGCGAAAGCGGTCAATCTCATTCCCGGCGAAACGCCGATCCCGGTCACCCAGCAACACGTTGCCGACACGCTTGGCCTTTCCATCGTTCACACCAACAAGACCTTGAGAAAGCTGGTCGATCGCGGTCTCATCCGCTGGACGGACAAGGGCTGTATGGTGCTTGACGATGCTGGATTGAGCCATGTGGCCGGCTGGGAAAGCGAAGAGAAGCGGCAAAGACCCTTCATCTGATCTTCTTTCGACATGTCTTTTTTAAATGACGATGGAGCCGTAATTTGCGACTCCTGTCCTGATATCTCACGGGAGAATCTTGTCGGAGACCGCGGCTTCGAGCCTTGCGGCCGTCTTTTTTAGGAAGAAGAAAACATATGGTGCCACAACGGGTTATCATCGTTGAGGATGAATATCTGGTGGCGCTCGATGTCGAAGCGGTTCTCCAGTCCATGGGGGTGGACATCGTCGTCATCGCCACCACGCTTGCCCAGGCGCGGCAGGCCGTCGAAGAGGACGGTGCCGATTGCGTGCTTCTCGATGTCAGCCTCACCGACGGCAAGAGCTATGATTTTGCGCGGCGGTTGCGCGAGGCCGGCATTCCCTTCGGTTTCGTCAGCGGTTATGGCGATACGACCGGCTTTCCGGATGATCTCATGCACGCGCCTTTGCTCGGCAAGCCGTTCGGGGAAAACGAAATCGTCGATTTCGTCCTCAACCTCGTCGGCGCGGTCGACGATGCCGTAAAAGAATAACCTTTTGCCGTCAGATCGGCTATGATCGGGCCTGAATCGAAATCCTCTATCGAAGTTCGGACGCGTTTCATGCAGTGGCAGGAAGAGGCAATCATTCTTGGCGTCAAACGCCATGGCGAGACGAGTGTCATCGCCGAGGTGATGACCCCTTCGCGTGGCCGCCATCTGGGGCTGGTGCGTTCCGGCCGTTCCCGCAGCATGCAGCCGGTGCTGCAGGCGGGCAACCGGGCGGATGTCATCTGGCGGGCGCGCCTTCACGATCATTTGGGTGAATTCCGCATCGAGCCGCTGCAATTGCGCGCCGCGCAGCTGATGGAGACGGCGACCGCCGTTTACGGCGTGCAGGCCATGGGCGCGTTGCTCAGGCTTCTGCCGGAGCGCGATCCGCATCCGCATCTCTATCAGGCGCTCGATATCATTCTCGACAATCTCCACGAGCCGGTCGATGCCGGGGAATTGTTCGTGCGTTTCGAACTGGCGGTGCTGAACGAACTCGGTTTCGGGCTCGATCTGACCGAATGTGCGGCGACGGGGCTGCGCACCGACCTTATCTATGTATCGCCGAAAACGGGCAGGGCGGTGTGCCGCACGGCCGGTGCGCCCTATGCGGAGCGGATGCTGTCGCTTCCGGCTTTCTTAAGCGAAGGCCAGTCGAAGGCCGCCGATCCTGACAGCCTTGCGGCCGCTTTCCGCCTCACCGCCCATTTCCTCAACCGGCATGTCTACGATCCGCGTGGCCTCAACGAAAACGCCGCCCGCGACGGTTTCGTGCAGGCGGCGCTGAAGGCGCTTGAGAGCCGGGCGACTGAAGGCAGGGGGATTGAGAGCCCGGCGATTGAGGGCAGGTCGATACCGCCCGCCCTCGATAAGGCCGTATAGTCTCAGGCCATTGCTGGCCGCGGGGCGGGCCGCTCCTGAATGGGCCAATGCACGATGGCCGCAAAAACCCCCATGCCGACGCCCAGCCACCAGACGAGATCATAGGAACCCAGCCTGTCGTAAAGGAAGCCGCCCAGCCAGACGCCGAGGAACGAGCCGATCTGGTGCGACAGGAACACGACACCGCCGAGCATGCCGAGGTGACGCGTGCCGAACATGATCGCCACCAGCGCATTGGTGGGCGGCACGGTGGAAAGCCAGAGAATGCCCATCACGGCCGCAAAGATTATGACCGAAAGCGGCGATTGCGGCAGAAGCAGGAAAGCGGTGACGGCAACCGAACGGGCGAGATAGATATAGGCGAGCAGATAGGGTTTCGAATAACGCTGGGCGATGACGCCGGCGGCAAGCGACCCGATGATGTTGAAGAAGCCGATCAGCGCCATGGCGATGACGGCGTAGCGCGGTTCGATGCCGATATCGCCGAGATAGGCCGGGAAATGCGCGGTGATGAAGGCCACCTGAAAACCGCAGACGAAAAAGCCCGTGGTCAAAAGCAGATAGCTTTTATGGCCGAGCGCTTCCTTCAGCGCCTCGCCCGCCGTCTGCTGGAACTGCGCCTGCGACTGGCTGCCGGAAGAGGAATTGCCGCGCATCGGAAAGGCGAGCAGCGGCACGAGCATCATCATCGCGGCAAGCCAGACCAGGCTGTCCGACCAGCCATAGGTGGAAATCAGGCCCTGGCTGATCGGCGCGAACAGGAACATGCCGGCCGAACCCGCCGCGGTACCGATGCCGAAGGCGAGCGAACGCTGCTGCGGCGTCACATGGCGCGCAAAGGCCGAAAGGATGACGCTGAAGGAACCGGCGGCAATGCCGAGCCCGACCAGCACGCCGCCGCCGAAATGCAGCCAGAAGGGCGAGGTGCCGAAGGACATGCAGATGAGGCCGGCAGCATAAAGCAGTCCGGAAAGCACGAGCACGCGTCCCGTGCCGTATTTATCGGCGATGGCGCCGAAGAAGGGCTGGCCGAGACCCCAGAAGAGGTTCTGCAGGGCCATGGCGAGACCGAAAGTGGAACGGTCCCAGCCCGTATCGGCCAGCATCGGCAACTGGAAAAAGCCCATGGCCGAGCGCGGCCCGAAGGTCATGACTGCGATCAGCGATCCGGCGGCGATAATCAGCCAGGGCATGGTCTGGCGTGTGGCTTGCGACATGAATATTCCCCCATCGCGGCGCCTCGTCCCCCAGTAGAGGGACATGATTTGCCGCGGATTCCGCTATGATGGGATGAATATTATCTTTTGTCAGCCGGTCTCACTAGCGACTTTTCTTGACGGCCACTATTCATGCCATTGATGGAATGCCCCACATGCCGGCCACCGGAGAGACGACGATGAAGCAGAATATCTACGACGATCCTGGGTTTTTTGAGCGCTACAGCGCCATGCCGCGCTCCGTGGAAGGTCTGCGTCAGGCCGGCGAGTGGCACGAATTGCGCGCCATGCTGCCGGACCTGAAAGGTAAGGATTTTCTCGATCTCGGCTGTGGTTTCGGCTGGCATTGTCGTTATGCCGCAGAGCAGGGGGCGGCCCATGCCGTTGGCGTCGATCTCTCCGAAAACATGCTGCGCCGCGCCGCCGAAATAAATGGCAGGCCCGGCATCGAATACCGCCGCGCCGCAATCGAAGACATCGATTTTCCGCCGGAAAGTTTCGATGTGGTGCTGAGTTCTCTCGCCCTGCATTACGTCCGCGATCTCGACGGGGCATTCGCGAAGGTTTTCGCCGTGCTGAAATCCGGTGGCGATTTCGTCTTTTCCATCGAGCATCCGGTATTCACCGCGCTGGAAAAACAGGACTGGTTTTATGGTGAGGGTGGTGAAATCCTGCACTGGCCGCTCGACAACTACCAGAACGAGGGCGTGCGCCACTCCAACTGGATGGCGGATGATGTGGTCAAATATCATCGCACGGTGTCTGGCATTCTCAACTGCTTGCTGTCTGCCGGTTTTGCCCTGACGCATTTGGCGGAACCGCGGCCTGATCCGGCTCTGATGGCCGAGCGGCCGGAACTGAAGCACGAGGATCGCCGGCCGATCTTTCTGATCGTCGGGGCGAAGAAGCCGTGAGGCGATGACCCCTCCGTCTCCTCATCCCTGTGCTTGTCACAGGCACCCAGCCAGCCCAAGTCCTTGGGTTGAAAGGACTCTCTCGCCGCGCGGACGCACGTCGGCTGGATTCCTGTGACAAGCACAGGAATGAGGGAGAGAGGGTGTGCCAGCCTATAAAAACATTGCACCGTGGCTATGAAGTTCGGTTTGACCGAACCGCCAGCCTACCGCCGCTTGATCGCCCAACCCTCCGGCCTTTCCTCGACCACCTTGGCCGCATCACCGACGGACAGCCTGCCTTCCCCGCGCGGCGTCACGTTCCAGCCGAACAGCGGGCCGGGCACGCGCCGGTCTCCGGACATGCGGATGCGGCCCATGGCCTTCATCGGAGAGGGCACGTCGCGGGAGCCGGTCGTCTGGTCCTGCGTGGTCATGATGCAGCGGGCGCAGGGTTTGACGAGATCGAAACGAATGCCGCCGATCTCGATGGCCGCCCAGCGGTCCTCCGCCCATGGCTCATCCGTATCAAGCACGATATTGGGCCTGAAACGCTCCATGCCGACCGCATCCTCGCCATTGGCGCGCATATTGTCGTTCAGCGCGGCAAGAGAGGCGGTGGTGGTGACGAGGATCTGGTAACCATCCGCAAAGGTGACGGGCGTTTCGTTGCCGGTCCATTCGAGGCTTGCAATGCGTTTCGAGGCGTCGTCGAAGAACACCAGCTTCACCTCGCGCCCCAGCCATGCCGAGAGCGTGTCGTTGGTCTCGCCATCGGCTATATTGGCGTTGACGATCGATTTCCACACCGCCACATCCATGCGCTCTCCGGAAGGCCTCGCGAAAATCTCACCATCCGCTTCCCGCGAAAGCGCCATGCCGCCATCCTCATGCCGCGCCAGAACCGTGGCAATGGCCGGCAATTCGCGCTGGGTGATGAAATGACCGGAAGGATCGGTCAGCATGGCGCGGCGGTCGCCCGGCAGGCCCTCGGCAGACACAATGCTTTCGGAGAGGGGAATGCCGCGCGCGCTTTTCAGCGGATAGATGTTGAGTTCGGTCACACGCATATCGGGTCTCCTCAAATCTCGTCGAGAAACAGGTCCAGCACCTGTTTCAGCCGCTCATGGCGGGCCTTGGCCATCTGCCGCCCCGTTTCGGTGCGAAAGCCGTCGGCCAGTTTGAACAGCTTGGTTTCGAAATGGTCGATGGCGAAAGCGCGGTCGTCAAGCGGCCGGTCCTTCGCCAGCGGGTCGACCGGGTCGTAAAGCGCCGAGCCCATGCGCCCGGCAATATAAAAGCAGCGCGCCGCGCCCACCATGCCGATGGCATCCAGCCGGTCGGCATCCTGAAGGATTTTTGCCTCCAGTGTCTGCGGCTCGATATTGGCGGAAAAGCTGTGGGTGGTGATGGCATGGGCGGCGGCGTCGATATCCGTCTGCTGCCAGCCGAGCGCCTCAAGAATGCCAGAGGCCTTTTCCGCCGCCAGCCGTGAGGCCTGCGCGCGCAGCGGCGAGTTCTTCTCCACCGCCACGCAATCATGCAACAGCACGCTGGCCGCCAGCACGGTGCCATCGCCGCCTTCGCCCGCGTGGATGCGCATGGCGTTGCGGAAGACGCGGTGAATATGGGCAAGATCATGCGAGCCGTCGCCGGTATCGGCGGCGTGCGGTATCAGCTCCTGCGCAAGCGCCGCATAGGGCGCGAAAGCCTCGGCCGCGATCATGCCTGCGGCTTCCGGGTGAGGATTTTCTGGTAGAACAGGCCAATGCCGATCAGCACCGCGCCGAGCCCGATGAAGGACAGGGCTCTCAGCACCCCTTCGAGGTTGCTCATGTCGATCAGGAAGGCTTTGGCAACCGAAATCAGCACGAAGGCGGCCGATGCCAGACGCAGGCTGCGGGCATTAAAGCGCGAGCCGAGCACGAGCAGCAAGACGCCGATCAGCAACCAGACCACCGAATAGCTGTAGGTCTCACCCTGCAGGAAACCCTTCCAGTCGGCGATATTTTCGCCCTGCCAGAAACGGCGCACCGAAAGCGTTGCCCAGGCAAAACCGAGTGCCGCACCCGCCACCGCCAGCATGCTGACATAGGGCGGCGGACGTTTTCCCCGCGCATAATAGGCAAGCCCACCATAGGCGAGCGCCGGCAGGAGGTAACCGATCAGCAGCAGGTTGAGGAACGGGATGCGGCCGGTATTTTCGCCGGTGAAATAGGGGTTGAGCGTGAAGAAATGCATCGTCAGCACATTGATGACGGCAATCACCCCGGCAATCATCGAACCGTATCGGAAGACGGGGCTGGGGCTCTTGAGATCCAGCGTCATCAAGACGCCCGAGAAGCCGATGGTCAGCAGCGTGTAGATCGACTGTTCGCCAAGCGTCGGCACGCTGTCATCCAGCGTGCCGCCATTCATCGCGTGGCGGATGAGGATGGCGACGGCCAGAAGCCCCATGACGCTGGCAATCGCCTGCAGGAAGTTCTTCGCCCTGGCCCCCGGCCAGTCGCGCAGCAGCCATGCCGAGGCGACGGCCAGCAGCGCCGGAATGCCATAACCCGGCAGAAGCGCATTGAAGACCGGCGTGGTGCCGAGGTTCTGCGGGCCGACAATGGTAGGTTCCCAGGCGATGCGGCCGAGAACGGCAACGCTTGCCACCGCCATCACCCAGGGCAGCACATCCCAGTTGCGGTGGCGTGTCGCCAGCACATAAACGAAGCCGATGACGGAAAGCAGCACGGTTGTCATGAGCCCCTCCGTCAGCGTGTGCAGGCAGAGAGCGAAGGCGGCGAAGGAGCCGAGCACGAGAATGTTCAGCGGCTTGCGATAGGCCTCGTTGTTCTGCCGGTGCAGCCATTCCGCGCCTGCAATCAGCACCAGTCCAAGGCCGAAGCCATAGGCCGCGTGCAGCCAGTCACGGCCGAGATTGCCGTATTCGACAAAGCTCGCCGTCGCGAGCCAGACCGGGAAGAGCGCAGCGATACCGGCCCAAAGCTGGGCGAAATCCGCATCGTCAGCGCCTTTGCGTTTCAGGAAGGAGAAGGCGCACAGCACGAAGACGGCCCCGAGGCCGAGCGCCATGGCGATTTCCGCCGTGTAGCCGACCGACACCGGCGGAAGGGATACGGACGTATCGTTGATGAGGCCGATGAAGTCGATGCCTTGCCGCGACATCAGCGACACGGCAGCCTGTGCGCCAAGTGCTGCGATAATGGCGGGCCAGACCGCATAATGGCGGGCGGCGCCAAGGGCCGCCAGGGCGGCGATGAGCGCTGAAACGATGAGCGCCGGATGGGTGTCGATCCCGCCGTCGGCAAAGAGGAAGCCGATTGCCGGCAGGATCACGGCCATCGATACGGTGAGATTGAGGGCAAGCGAGGGGCGCAGCAGAAGCCGCATGGCGCGGATGGCGCGCCGCTCGGGAGCGGCGGTTTCGCCTGTCTCGGCAGGCGGTGTGTCGAGCGTCTTTCCGGGCCAGAGGAATATGGTTCCCGCCAGCATGACGAGCAGGGCAAGCGTTGGCGGTTCGGCGCTGATCGTTTCGGAAAAGCCTATGTAACCAATCGCCCATAGGCCAAGGCCGGCATTGGCAAGCGATGGAACCACGGTCCAGCCCTGCCTGCGCGCCGCTGCCGCCGTCGCCAGCCAGGAGACGGTGAGGAAAACGAAGAGCGCCCAGATATTCGGCGTTTCGGTGGAAATCAGCGCCGGTATCAGCATCGAACCGAGAAGGCCGAGACCGGCCAGCGCCTGTCCGTGCAGCAGCGAAAGGCCGATGGTGGCGAAGGCGACGAGCCCAAGCAGGCCAAAAGCCGTTCCGGGGCCGATATAGCCGTAAATGCCATAGGCCGCGTAAACCACACCGAACAGCGTCAATGCGCCGGCCGCCGTCAGCACGCCGGGTATCATGGCGTTGGAATAGGTGGTGGCAATGCCCGGAACCGCCTTGCGGCGGACAGCCTCGCCGGCAAGCCCGAGAACGAGGCCGAAAATGGCGGCAAGCGAAAGCCTGACCGCCGGGCTGAGCAGCCCCGATTCGATCGAATATTTGACGAGGAAAATACCGCCGAGCGCCAGCGCCAGCCCACCGGCCCAGACGGCCCAACGGGCGCCGAGCAGGCTTTCGAAGCTTTCCTTCGTCGCCGGTGCGGATGCCGCCTCGCTGGCGGGAGCGGCGGGTGCTTCCTCGCGAACGGCGCCTTCCGCTTGCGCCATGGCGGCGGCTTCCTGCGGCTCGGATGCGTATTCAGCTTGGAAGGCTGCGTCTTCCGCAGGCGTCCTGCTTTCCTCTTCCGCCTCGAAATCCGGTTTTGCCGTGGATTCCGCGCTCTCTACCTGCGCCGCCACGGGAGAGGTCACGCCCGCAGCCATTAGCCGCTTGAGGCTGAGAACCTCCCGTTCCAGCGACTTGATTCGACTTGAATTGCGGATGCTCGCGACCAGCGTGTAGATGAAGGCCGCGACGAGGGCGAGGATAAACAGCGGGATGTCCAAACGGATTCTCCAATTACCAAGCTGTTTTTAAAGCCCTTTTGGCGAATTTATGCAAGGCCCGGTTGATGGATGATATGGGTGGCGAGGGAGCGAGCGTGTGCCGCCTGTTTCTTCTCCCCGCCGGGGAGAAGTCCGCGGCAGCGGGATGAGGGGGCAAGGGTGGAGATGTACGGAGAGCGAGCCCCCTCATCCGACCCTTCGGGCCACCTTCTCCCCGGCGGGGAGAAGTCCGCAAGGCGCACCCGCACAGTCCTATGCGCAGCTCAAATCAGGAAACATCCGCCAGCCAGCGCCGCGCCGCTTCGATATCGGCAAGCCCGAGCTCGTGCCCGTCCTCGACCGTTTCCATCTCGGCATTTGCGCCGCTCGTGGCCAGCCGGCCCTGCAGTTCATGCGCCCTGTCGAGATATTTGTCCCGTTCTCCCGCCAAAAGCAGGAAATTGCGGCCGGAAAGATCGGTCTGCGGCCATGTTTCCAGAACCGGCATCGGGCGATAGAGCAGCGTATCTCCGGCAAGTTCGGGATAAAGCGCGGCAAAGGCCGCGTAAAAGTTCGCGCCATTGGAATGGCCGATAAACCGCAGTTTCGAACGGTCGAGACCATAGGACCGTATCGCCGCCTCCACGAAGGCGGCGAAGGCTTCCGCTTCCGAGACGATATCCTTCTGGTCGAAGCTGAAATCGGGATTCCGGCGGAACCAGCGGGCGATCTCTTCTTCCGTGCTGCGGCCGCGCACGCCGAGAAGCGTTGCGCGCGGCGCTGCCCGATGCGCCAGCGGCATCAGGCTCGTTTCGCTGCCACCGGAACCGTGCAGCAGGATGATGGTGCTGCCATCAGGATCCTCGGGCGTGTAGAAACGGTGCACGAAGGGCAGGTCGCGATAGACGATGCGCTCTTCGCCCGGCATTGCAAATTGCGGCAGGGCGACACGCACATCCGCCTCGTCCTTCATGAAGAGCGGCGGGATGAACAGTTTTTCGCCGAGCGATTCCAGCGGTTCGTCCACCGTCATGCCCGGCCCGTCGGTCGCCATTTCGATCAGCACGCCGCCCGGTTCGCGGACATAAAGCGAGTGGAAATATTTGCGGTCATGGGCGTTGGTGGTGCTGGAATTCAGCGATTTCAGCCCGGTGAGAACCGTATTCAGCTCATCCATGTCCTCCGCGCGGAAGGCGATATGGTCGACCGTGCCGGTGCCGGGCGCGCTGGACCAGAAGCCGGTCGCGTCGCGCACGTCGATAATGTCGCCGCTGTTGGAGGCGAGCCGGCGGATCGCGCCCACCTGGCTTTCCTGCCGGTAACCGAAATGTTTCTCCAGAAACGCCACGGTTTCTTCCGGCACTTCGCTCAGCACCGTCGCGCCATAGATTCGGCGAATGGCATCTTCCGCGGAAATATCGTTCGTCACATGCGGCGTGGCATCGGCAAAGGCGTGGGTGCCGACCAGCTTGACGATCAGGCCGTCAGGATCTTTCAGCCGGATCACCGGAGCGCCGAATTCATCGGCGGGACCTTCCGCCCGGATGCCAAATTTCAATGCGCGTGTCAGCCAGAAGCCGATTGCGGCGGGATCGATGGCCACGGAAATTTCCAGCGTCTGGCCGTAACCGACGCGGCCCTGGCCGCCATCTTCCCAGACGAGAAATGTCAGAAGCGAGCCGGGCGAGGCGATGTCGTCGCCATAGAGCAGGTGAAGCTGCATGGCGTCTTCGAAGCCGGCCGTGCGCTTGGCCAGCCGCAAGCCCAGAAAGCCGGCGTAAAAATCCACATTCGCCTGCACCTTCCGGGTAATCATGGTGATGTGGTGTATGCCCAGTGCAGAATTCATCTTGCCGTCCCGCTGTTTCGCCTGCTGTTCGTGGCCCTATTTGTCGCACGCTGCGCCTGATCCGCAACCCCGGCAAATGAGAACGCTGTGTTCTCTGCGTGAACGATGCTGCTTTCACTTCGTTGCATGCGCGATGGGCAGAATGCCGGCTTTTTACCTGTCTAATGCGCGTTTGTGCATATAAAATAAGCATACAAAATAACGGCTATTTTGTATGCAATTTTATCTTGCCTTGAGGGCTGGAATTGGGTCTTATGCAACCAATCCAACAAAACCATCAGGGGGAATAGATGATTTTAACGCGCAGGTTGTTGGGCAGGGCCCTGGCCATTACCGCCATCGGTATATCTGCCGGCTTTTCGCTGCCGGCGGTGGAGGCGCGGGCTGAAACGCCGGTGAAATTCACGCTCGACTGGAAGTTCGAAGGCCCCGCCGCCGGTTTCCTGCTGGCGCTCGACAAGGGTTACTTCAAGGCTGAAGGGCTCGATGTCACCATCGATAGCGGCAACGGCTCGGTGGAAGCCATTCCGCGCGTGGCGACCGGCGCCTATCAGATGGGTTTCGGCGATATCAACTCGGTGATGAAGTTCCTCGACGAGGATCCGAGCCAGAAGATCAAGGCCATTTATATGGTCTATGAGCGCCCGACTTTCGCCGTGGTCGGCCGCAAGTCGCTCGGTGTTACCGGCGATCCGAAGTCGCTGGAAGGCAAGAAGCTCGGCGCGCCGCCGCCGGATGGCGCTTTTGCGCAATGGCCTGCCTTCAAGCAGGTGGCAGGTCTCGATGACAGCAAGATCAAGATCGAATCGATCGGTTTTCCGGTGCGGGAACCCATGCTCGCCAAGGGCGATGTCGACGCCGTTTTCGGCTTTGCCTTTTCGGTGATCCTCAACCTCAAGAAGCAGGGCATCGCCGATGACGATATCTCGACCATACTGATGGCCGAGCACGGCTTGAATCTCTATGGCAATGCGGTGCTGGTAAACACTGATTTCGCAGAGAAAAACCCTGAAGCCGTGAAGGGCTTCCTGAAGGCGCTGGCCAAGGGCTTCGCCGATTCCGTCAAGAACCCGGAAGAGGGCGTGGCGGCTGTTCTCAAGCGCAACGAGACGCTCGACAGCGCCATCGAGCTTGAACGCCTCAACATGGCCAACAGCATGAACATCAAGACGCCCTATGTGGTGGAGAACGGCATGGGCGGCGTCGATCCGGCCCGGCTTTCCGCCTCCATCGAGACGCTGAAGGTTTCCCTCGGCCTGAAGGGCAACGTCAAGGCGGAGCAGGTGTTTGATGCGACCTATCTGCCGGGCAGGGAAGAACGCATGCTTCCGTGAGGGGAAGGAGCGAGCGCGGCAAATTTCTTCTCCCCGCCGGGGAGAAGTCCGCGGCAGCGGGATGAGGGGGCAAGCTCTCCGGATATCTCTGCACTTGCCCCCTCATCCGACCCTTCGGGCCACCTTCTCCCCGGCGGGGAGAAGAAACAAGCGGCGAGGCTTCGGGCTGCCATGGCCCATCATTTAACTGAAAACGGGAACAGCAATGTCACATCTCGTGGAAATAGACGGCGTGGACATGCGCTATGGCGGCTCGTCCGGCACGCTTGCGGTCTCCGGCCTGAACCTGACGGTCGACAAGGGTGAGTTCGCGGCCGTGGTCGGCCCATCCGGCTGCGGCAAGTCGACCCTGATGAAGCTGGTGACGGGGCTGCATATTCCGCAGAAGGGCAATGTCATCGTTGCCGGGCGGCAGGTCTCGGAGCCGGTTTCCATTGTCGGCATGGCGTTTCAGAACCCGACGATGCTGCCCTGGCGCACGACGCTTGAGAACATCCTGCTGCCGCTGGAGATCGTCGAGAAACATCGCCGTCGCCTGCGCGCCCACAGGGCCGAATATGTCGCGAAAGCCGAGCGACTGCTGGAAATCGTCGGCCTGAAGGGTTTTGGTTCGAAATATCCGTGGCAGCTTTCCGGCGGCATGCAGCAGCGCGCCAATCTTTGCCGGGCCCTGATCCACGAACCGGAACTGCTGATGCTGGACGAGCCTTTCGGCGCGCTCGACGCTTTCACCCGCGAGGAATTGTGGTGCGTCATCCGCGACCTGCACGCCGCGCAGCGTGTCACCATCATCCTCGTGACCCATGATCTGCGCGAGGCGACATTTCTGGCCGACAAGATTTTCGTGATGAGCGCAAGGCCGGGCCGCGTGCTCGCGGAACATCGTGTTCCCTTTGCCCGCCCGCGCCAGCTCGATATCATGTATGACAAGGGTTTCAACGACATGGTGCAGGAACTGCATGGCGAGATCGCGCAGGCGAGGGTGGCGGCATGAGTGTGCTCGTGGAAGGCACCGTGGCGGCCGAGCCGCGCAAGCCGCTGATTGCCCGCGTCAACTGGGTGAAAGCCGCCCCCTGGCTTTATACGCTGGCGCTTTTCGTGTTGTGGGAACTGTTGGTCTACGCGCTGAAAATGCCGCCCACCATTCTGCCGTCGCCGGTAAGGGTCGGACAGGCCATCGTGCAATATTGGTCGCCGATCTGGAAAAATTCGCTGCAGACGCTGTATACCACGACGCTGGGTTTCGCCATTGCGGTGGCCGCCGGTCTCGCCATCGGTCTGTTCATCGGCTGGTCCAAAACCATCTATGCCGGGCTTTATCCGCTGATGATCGGCTTCAACGCCATCCCGAAAGTGGCACTGGTGCCGATCCTCGTCATCTGGTTCGGCATCGGCACTGTCCCCGCGGTGTTGACCGCCTTCCTGATCTCTTTCTTCCCCATCGTCGTCAACGTCGCGACCGGGCTCGCCACCATAGAGCCGGAAACGGAAGATGTGCTGCGGGCGCTTGGCGCGAAAAAGATGGACATCATGCTGAAGGTCGGCATTCCGCGCTCCATGCCCTATTTCTTCGGCTCGCTGAAAATCGCCATCACGCTCGCCTTTGTCGGTTCGGTCGTGTCGGAGACCGTCGCTTCCAATTATGGCCTCGGCAATATGATGAGTTCGGCGCAGAGCCAGTTCAATGTGCCGCTGGTCTTTGCCGGCCTGCTGATGCTCGCGGTGGAAGGCATCGCCATGTATGCGATCATGGCGTGGCTTGAAAAGCGCATGACCGGCTGGGCGCATCGTTCAACCATGGGGCAGTGAGCCTTTCTTCTCCCCGCCGGAAAGAAGATGCCCCGAAGGGGCAGATGAGGGGGAAAGCTCTCCGCATATCTCTACCGTCGCCCCTCATCCCGCTGCCGCGACCTTCTCCCCCTCGGGGAGAAGGCGACAAGCCGCAACCGCCTGCGTCATTTACGCATGCTGCGGAAGACCGTAAATTTGCGCTCTCAATGCGCGGCCATTTCTTCCACGATATCCGCGCCGTCCATCATGAACGGGTAATAGGTCGGCCAATTGGTGACTTCGTCCAGCAATGTCTTGCGGTCATTGCCCCAATAGAGATGGTAATGGCCCGCCTTGACCGGGGCGATGGAGTGATCGCTGAACTGGATGAATTGCGGCGCCGCCTCATCGCCGCCGGTTTTCTTGAAGATATACCGGACACCGCGATTGCCCTTCTTGTAGGTCAGGATTTCATGGCCATCGCTGACATAGGTGCCTTCAGCGGGCTTGCCGTCCTTATAAAACGCCACGCTGTCGCTCTTGATGACGATGCGGTTCACATCGGTCTTGTAACCGATCTCGTAATAGGCGCGATATTCGGCAGCGGTCTTGTCGCCGTGGGCTGCCTTTTCGGCCATGACGGAATCGAGCGAGCCGTTCAGCAGATAGGGATAGACCGACTGCCAGTCGCCTTCCCAGTCGGAAAGCGTGCGCGGCTTCACCTGGGCGTCCTCGAAATAACCCTTGTAAATCTGCTTTTCCGCTTCGGTCATCTGGTGGCCGTGATCGTGGCTGTGGCTGTGGGCGGCGGATTTGTCGCCGCCGGCGGCCATTGCCACGGTTGCCGCCAGCAGCATGGAGCCAAGTGCGACCGCGCCGGTGACGCGTGGAAGTGTCTTCTGCATCGTTTTGCCCTCTTGTATTCGCAATAGGAAGGTTACGTAATAACATTACAAATTGAGCTATAGAGGTGTCTCTCGCATGACGCAAGGGTGCAGACGGACGCGCCATAATGAAAAAGCGCGGCGGCCGTCATGGCCACCGCGCTCAAGAGGAAACGGGAATGAGACCGTCAGGTCTCAGGCGGGCTGCGCAGAAACGTCCGCCTTGCGCTCGTCGAAGGCGAGTTTCATGGCTTTCGTCACATCGCGGGTCGTCGCGAAATAACTGTCGCTGCGCACCCAATAACGCAACTTGACGGTGGCGCTGTCGGCGCTGACCGAATCGACGAAGGTGACGGGGGCGGGGTCCAGCAGAACCCGGCTTTCCGAGCGCACGACGTTCATCAGCATATCCTGTGCCGCCGCCAGATCCTCGTCATTCTTGACCGTCAGGCTCAGTTCGTGACGGCGCGAGGGAAAGCGGCTGTAATTGGTGATCGGCACGTTCCAGAGCGTGGAATTGGGCGCGAGACGATAGAGACCATCGCTGGTCTTGAGTTCGGTCGCAAAGAGCCCGATTTCGATCACGGTGCCGCTGACCGTGCTGGTCTCGATATATTCGCCGACCCGGAAGGGGCGCAATACAAGCAGCATGATGCCGGCGGCAATATTCTGCAGCGTACCCTGTAGCGCCAGACCGATGGCCAGACCGGCGGCGCCAAGGGCGGCGAGAATGGAGGCCGTCTGCACCCCGAACTGGCCAAGCACCATGACCAGCACCAGAATGAGAACCACATAGCGGATGGCGCCCGCGAAGAAGCCGGCAAGCGTCGCATCGAAGCCACGAATGCGCGACAGGCCCTGAAAGGCCCAGCGTTGCAGGAAGGTGGCGGCCAGCCAGCCGATGATCAGCAGCAGAAGCGCGCCGACTACCGAGAAGGAATATTGCACCGCAAGCGCGCTCGCCTGCTGCAACGCCGCCTGCGATGCGACGATGATATCCGTTGCCTGTTGTTCCATGAATTATCCCGTGATTTTCATTGCTGTTCAGGGTTGGTAACGAATGGATGCCGTGAGAGTTCCGCCAAAACGGCCTCAGTTGCCGAGCGGCAGCACGAAGGGCACGTTACCATCCGTATCCGCACCCCGGCCGATTTTTTTGATCGCCGCCACCAGCCGGCCATCGCGCCCGAGCAGACGGTCGCCGATGGCGATGATGCGGGCATTGGGCGTGGCATAGGGCGAGACGGCGCGCAGGCGCAGCGCGATCTCCATCTCATCCTGGTCCGGATAAAGGCTGAGCGCGGCGATGACGGCGGCGGCGGGAGAGCGCGAAACGCCCATCCAGCAATGGATGAGCAGCGGCGCGGACTGGTCCCATTGCCGGGCGAAATCGATCAGCTTCAGCACATGCGCATCGTCAGGCGCGATGAGATCGGCGGTGCCCTTGAATGCGATGTCGTTCATGGCAAGCGTCAGATGCCGGTCTGCGGCAATGACGGCGGGGCGGTGAAAGGACTGCTCTTTGGCGATCAGCGTCACCATTTCGCGGGCCTTGTGTTTGACGGCCATCTCCGCGATCCGCGACAGCGGCGATACGACAATGGCCGTCATGGCGCGCTCCCCGTCTTGACCGCACGCAGCGCCTCGATCGCCTCGAAACGGTCGATGAACAGCTTCTGCGCTTCGGTTGAGGGCAGGGGCGTCATGTCGAACATGTCGCGGGTGATGCCGCGCGGCAGGCCGAAGAATTTCTGCGCCTCGGCGGTGGAAAACCCGGCAAGCTCCGTCGCCTCGAAAAAGGCGGCGACCGTATCGGCCTTCTTGATGCGGTCCTTCAAGTCGCGCGATGCATGCGGCGGCAGGCCGAAACGCAGATGCACGGCGGCTTCCAGCCGTTTTTCCACGGTCTTGTAACCGCCGCCGACCACGGATTTGAACGGCGAGATCATGTCGCCGATGACATATTCCGGCGCATCGTGCAGAAGCGCCATCTGCATGTCATCAGGCGTCGCGCCCGCGCACATGCGGCAGAAGATGGTCTCGACGATGAGGCAATGCTGGGCGACGGAAAAGGCGTGATCGCCGCGCGTCTGGCCGTTCCAGCGGGCGACACGGGCAAGGCCATGGGCGATATCGGCGATTTCCACATCGAGCGGCGAAGGGTCGAGCAGATCGAGCCGCCGGCCGGACAGCATGCGCTGCCAGGCGCGCGGGCTTTTTGCGGGCGCCACTCTCAGTCCTCCGCCCGCGCCGCCGGATCGGCCGCCGGGAAGGAGAGGCCGCTCCAGACCGGCAGGGCCACGATCACGGGAACAGCCTCCGCCAGAAGCGGCGTGCCGGATGCGAGCGCATCGGCAATGCGGTCGATCCGCACGATGGCAAGCGCCCTCTTGCCGCAAACGGTTCCAAGCGTGCCGACGGGTTTTCCACCGGCGGTAATCTCCGTCCCGCTGGCGGGAATTGCGTCTTCGGCCGAAACGGTGACGACGCGCCGTCTTGCCGTGCCGCGATGTTTCATGCGCGAGACGACTTCCTGGCCGACGAAGCAGCCCTTCCTGAAAGAAACGCCGTCATTCACATCCATCAGCACATCATGCGGAAAAGCATCCTGCAGCGCATAGTCCCGGCCGGATTCGGCAATGCCATGCTCGATACGGAGCGCATCATAGGTCGCGATATCGCGGGATGCCGATGCACCCGGTATACGGAAAAGATCGATGCCGGCTTTGGCGAAACGGCCATCCCTGACGCCTGCCGCTGCGGCAGTCTCGTTCCAGAAAACGCTCACGCCTTCGACCGTCTCGGCTTTGAGATCGACCGGTGCACGCAGCTTGTACATGGTCAGACGGCGTAGCAGCGCGTCCTGTTCGGCAGCGCCCGTTTCGATCAGATAATCGCCACCATCGCGCCAGATCAGGAAATCGAACAGGATCTTGCCCTGCGGTGTCAGAAGGGCTGCGGCCCGGGCTTCGCCTTGCGGCAGGTTTTCGACATCTGCGGTGATGAGGTTGTTCAGAAATTCCTCGGCGCCGGTGCCGGAAACCCGGATCAGGCGGCGGTCGGCAAGAAAGGCGGAAGGCATGGCGTCACCGTTCGGTTCGTCGAGACTCTGTGATGTCCGGCAAAAAGCAGATGCGCTTTGCCGGAATGCTCATTCCGCACAGTTAGGATTTTTGCCGGAGAACGGCAAGCACCGCGATGCGATCAATCGCCGGCGGTGAAGAACTTCCACTTGCCATCGGGCGAAATGCCGACCCGGTAGAAGCTGTAATTGCCATATTCCTGCATGTCGGCCAGATCGCCCGCCGTGATGATGCGCAGAAGCTCCACCTTTTCCGGCGCGGTCAGCGTGTTCAGCGGCTTTCCGGCGAAATAGGGGAAAACATAGGCTTCGTCGGGCGTGCCGGCATCGATATGGGCATAACCGGTCGACAGCAGATCGATGATGATCGCCAGCACTTCCAGCCCGTCAGGATCGCCGGAATAGCTTTTCAGCGCTGCGATCGGGTCTTCGCCGTCATTGCCGTCGATGCGGAATTCCTTCTGGCCGGCAGCGATGAAGGGCCGCAGCTTTTCGATGTCGCCTGACGCGGCGGCGTCGATGATCTGATGGCGCAGCTTGCGCACGGGTTCCGGCGCCTTGGAAATGTCGTGCTCGATCACAACAGACATTTCAGGCGTGTTGTCGGGCTTGGAGGATTGCTGGTTCGCCTTGCCGGCGGAACGGTCCACCAGAGGGTCGGGCAGGGGAATGCCTTCCGAATCGCCTTCGATCTCATCCGGCTCGGCAGGCTGGGCCTGCTGCGGCTCACCGCCATTCTCCGCCTTCGGCTCGCTTTCGGTGCTCTGCGCCGGCTTCAGCTCGGAAAGGGCAAAGGCGCGGCTTGGCAGGCCAATCGGCCCGACGGTCAGGGCAAGCAGTATGGACAGCAGGGCGGAAGAGCGCAAAAGCCCCTTGCTCAGGCAAGACATGATAGACCCCGGCTTTACTGTATTACCCGCTGCGGCGAAAATTCGCCCTGAAGCATGCGCTGGCGCAGCGATTCCAGCATTGCTTCAGCGCCGGCCTCGCCATGAATACGGATGGTTTCGCGCATGGCCAGAGCGATGGCGGCATCGGCGATGATCTCCGGCTCGATGCCGTCGGCCATGCCGTCAGCCCATGCCTCGTTCTGGTGTTCCAGAGCGACCTGCATCTTTTCATGCACGATCATATCGTCGATTTCGTTTCGGCTTGTCTGCATCTTTCATCCTCGACAGGGCGGGCAAGTCCTTACCACCCTGTTAACAACACTAGCAGCCTTTTATCAAAACGGCACGGCCTGCGGCGAAAAGAGGTTAATAATCCTCTAATTTCCGAACCGGGACGCGATTTCCTGCGCGAGTGTTGCCCCTTCGTTACGGTAGTTCTCTTCTGCCATGATGGCGGCGCGTGTGCAACTGGTGTGGATGGCCGCAAAGGAGCGGTATCCACGGTTGAATGCAGCCGTCATGCGCTGACGTCGTTCAGGTTCGTTGGCCGTGTCCGCAGCCAGAAGATCGCTCATCGATCTGCGCCAGTCCTCCGGTCCGGAAGAAGGGCACAGGGTTCTCAGATATTGCACCGCGCCCAATATTTCCGACAGCCGCGCCAGCTTGTCGTCATAGGGAGCGGGTTTGGGCGGCGCGGCTTCCGCCGGACGCGCCTCCGAACCGGGTTTTGAAGGCTGCGCATGAGCGACGCCCTCTTGCCCTGATATGGCAAGCATTGTCAGAAAAAGAGACAGGAAGATGGTTGGTCGTATCAAAATTCTATTCTGCCCCACACATACGCGTGAACTGTTGGCTCGTGACCATCCGGCGGGCGGATCAGCCCTAGATAATAGCGATTCTGGCTGGCTGGCAATCATGCAAGCAGGCGCTCGGCGCATTCGACGACGCTTTCAGGCGCCGGCAGGAGACGGATTTCCGCCAATGTATACCAGCCCGCATCCGCCGCATCGTCACCGACGGTCACCAGCGGATCGGCATCCGTTTCCACGGTGAAGACCGACAGGAAATAATGGCTCGTCAGCACCCCTTCAGCGTCACGGGAGGGAAGATCGTAGGTCGCGAAAAGCTGCGGCCTGCGCGCCACGATGCCGGTTTCCTCGTGCAACTCACGCAGCGCCGTTTCGGCCGGCGTTTCGCCGTCTTCACCGCGCCCGCCCGGAAAGGCGAACATGTCCTTGGAAGGCGGGTTGATGCGGCGAACGAGAAGCAGCCGGTCTCCGTTCCTGACGATGGCGGAGGAGGCGGCGCGGGGCTTGATACGAAGGGTCATGAATGGTTTCGCTTGTTTCGGCCGTCTCCGGCCTGTCTATAGTGGTACGAGGTCGGAAAAATCGATTCCGGTTTCCGAGGTGATGTTTATAGTTCGGAACCGGCACGATTGTGCATGTTAAAGACGGTGGAATGAAGGTCTATCTTATCTACGTCCTGGCGGCCGTTGCCGAAATTGCCGGCTGCTTCTCTTTCTGGGCCTGGCTGAAACTCGGCAAGACCGGGTGGATATTGCTGCCCGGCATGGTGGCGCTGGCCGCTTTTGCCTGGCTTCTGACGCTGGTGCCGACGGAAGCGGCGGGCAGGGCCTATGCCGCCTATGGCGGGATCTATATTGCCGCTTCGCTTTTCTGGCTCTGGGGCGTGGAAGGGCACGCACCGGATAAATGGGATATTGCCGGCGGCGCCGTCTGCCTTGCCGGCACCGCCATCATTCTGTTCGGACCAAGGGCCTAGAACATTTCAACGCATTGTCCAGACGTAAAAGCGATTCCGCTTTTACTGGACATGCCCAAGGAGAAGTCCATGTGCGGACGTTTCGTGCTGAAGGCGACGCCGGAGGAGATCGCCGATTATCTCGATCTGATCGGCCTTGAGGATTTTCCCGCCCGTTTCAACATCGCGCCGACGCAGCCCATTTTGATCGTGATGGAGGGCGAGCGGCAGGAGCGCGGCAGCAACCTGCCCAATCGCCGGGCCGTGCTGGTCCGCTGGGGTTTCCTGCCCGGCTGGGTGAAGGATCCGAAGGATTTTCCGCTTCTCATCAACGCCCGTTCGGAAACCGCCATCGGCAAGGCCTCCTTCCGCGCCGCCATGCGCCATCGCCGCGTGCTGGTGCCCGCCACCGGCTTTTACGAATGGCGACGCCCGCCAAAGGAGGAGGGCGGCAAACCGCAACCCTACTTCATCCGCCCGAAAAGCGGTGGCATCGTTGCCTTCGCCGGCCTGATGGAAACCTGGTCTTCCGCCGATGGTTCGGAGGTCGATACCGGCGCAATCCTCACCACCGCCGCCAATGCCGCGATCGGCCGCATTCACGACCGTATGCCCGTGGTCATTGCGCCAGAGGATTTCAGCCGCTGGCTGGATTGCAAGACCCAGGAGCCGCGCGAGGTGGCCGATCTGATGCGGTCGGTTCAGGATGATTTTTTCGAGATGATCCCGGTCTCGGACAAGGTCAACAAGGTCGCCAATGGCGGCGCCGATCTCATCGAGCCGGTGCCGGAAAGCGCGCCGCTGGCGAAGATCAAGCCGGCGAAGGATGAAGGGCAGATGTCGCTGTTCTGACGAGTAGCCTGCGCATTTGCGCATAATCGCTTCAGCGGGAGGTCGCCGCTTGTTTCTTCTCCCCGGCGGGGAGAAGATGGCCCGAAGGGTCAGATAAGGGGGCTACGGAACAGATATGCGGAGAGCTCGCCCCCTCATCCCGCTGCCGCGACCTTCTCCCCCTCGGGAGAAGAAACAAGCGGCAAGCGCTCGCTCCCCTGACTATGCACGGCCTCAGCCGTTCCGCCCGATCTTCTGCAGGCCTTCCTGGATCATGATGTCGGAATAGACGCGGTTGCGGCCATTCGCCTTGGCGAGATAGAGCAGCTGATCCGCCGCATTCAGCTGATTGTCGAAGGGTTCGCCCTTTTCGATCTCGACGACGCCAAGCGAAATTGTAAGCGCCAGGCTGCTGCCGCTGAGCTGTCGGCCGTTCTTTTCCACCTGTCCGCGCAGCTCCTCGCAGAACTGATAGGCAGCCCGCGCATCCAGTCCGCGCAGGAATACGGCAAATTCCTCGCCGCCGAGGCGCGCGGGAATATGGCGTTGTTCGTCGCACATGCCATGCAGCAGTTCGGCCAGCTTTTTCAGCGCCCTGTCGCCGGCATCGTGGCCCAGCGTGTCGTTGATCTTCTTGAAATGATCGATGTCGAGAATGGCGACGGCGCCGCTCTCGTCATTGCCGTTGATGACATCCATCAGCGCCCGCGTGCGCTCGAAGAAGGAGCGACGATTGGGCAGGCCGGTGAGGTGATCCCGTTCCGCCAGCTCGCGCAGGCGCTTGAGCTGTTTCAACGTCTCGATATTGTTGTCGATGCGGCACTGCAATTCTTCCGGCACGAAGGGGCGATAGACGAAATCCGAGGCGCCCGCCTTGAGAAAACTTGCCGAAAGCAGCCGGTCTGTGGAGGAGGATATGCCGATCACCCGCAGGTCTTCGGATGAGCGGCTGTCGCGGATGCGGCGCGTCAGCTCATAGCCGTCCATATCAGGCATATGGTAGTCGGTGATGACGAGCTGGATCGTCGGATCCTGCGACAGTATTTCCAGCGCCTGCTTGCCCGAATGGGCCTCGCTGACCCGAAAATTCTGCCGCTCCAGTATTTCCACGAGACCGGAACGCGCCGTGCGCACATCATCGACCACCAGGACCGAAAAAAGCTTGTTGCTCAAAATCCGCTGGACCGTTCTGACCACCGCATCGACGGTGCGATGGCCGTCCTTGACGATGTAGTCGATGATCTTCTTTTCGGCGTAGCGCTTGCGCGCCTCGTCATCCACCGTGGCGGTGAAAACGATCGCCGGCACCTTGCGCTCTGACAGGAGCGCGAGAATCTCGCCCTTCGGCGCATCGGGCAGGTTGAGGCCCGTCAGCGCCAGCGTGAAATCATGGGCCTGCATGAGGGTATCGGCTGCGGCCATGCTGTCGCAATGCACGACTTCGGCTTCCGTTTCTTCCGAAAGCCGCGTCTTCAGCAGCATGGAAAGAGCAACGGAATCTTCAATCAGAAGGATTTTATCCTGCATGGCCGTCCCAAGCCCCCCTGGCCTGTCTTCACAATTTTCCCTCAACGCCGAATATTCGTCATCCGCGTGTCCGCGGATTCGAAAGCCGGCTTATGCATTGTTGTGGAAAAAAATGCGGAATAGAAAAGTTATTTTGTATTCTCTAATCTATACGTTGGTATCCGTATAGCCTTCTTGTCGAAGGCGAGCTTTTTACTACACCTTCGTTGCAGCTTCGTTACAGAAAACTGCCAGTTTTGTGAATAATTGACGATCCGCAGTATCGCGGTGCGCCGGAAATAAAAACGGCGCCTCGAAAAGGCGCCGCGTGTTTGTTGATCTTCCGTCAGGAACTCGCCGTTTTCCGGAGAGCCTGAAAAATCCGGTAAAATCAAAAAAAGCGAATATTTTCAGGCGGTTTTAGCGGCGGGCTTGCGCTTCAGCATCAGGGCTGCGGCCGCGACGGCCTTCAGTCCGAGCGGGCGGTAGTGGCTGTTGAGGTCGGGCTTCGCCTGCGGCTGTGCCTTCGTCTCGTTCGTCATTTCTCTCTCTCCACAATTCACGCCAATCGCCGTTGCGATGCGTGTGAGCCACTTCTTTCGCGGCTAATCTTGACGGATTCGAGGCGAAGAAAAACGAAGCCGGCTTTTCAGGCTGCGACATTTTGCGTCACATCCTGCGCCGGCTTGCGTGAGAAAAAATAAACCTGTGGTTTTAAATACCGCGATCGAGGCCGTTGCCGCCATTGGCATCGTCATGCGCGTCTTCCTCGATGGTCAGCGTGCCGTAGCGGCGATGCCAGAGGCGGGCGCTGATGGGAATGAAGACGAGATAGGCGGCAACCGTCAGGACCAGCACTTCCCAGGTGAAACTCATCAGCATCGCCACATAGAGCACGACGACGAGGATCATCGGCAGCACCAGATCGCGGCGGATGCGGCTGGTGCCGGATTTCCCCGACCAGACCGGCAGGCGGCTGATGAGGAGATAACCGATCAGCACGGTATAGGCGGCGGCGACATAGGCGAAGGGCTTGTCCGGTTCCACGCCGAGGAAGCCGAGATAAACCGGCAGCAGCACCAGCATGGCGCCCATCGGGGCGGGAACGCCCACGAAGAACTCGTTTTGCCAGGGCGCCTTCACCGGCCGCTCGATCATGACGTTGAAACGCGCCAGACGCAGGCCGGCGGCGATGACGTAGATAAGGGCGGCGATCCAGCCGATGGAGCGCGCCTGGTCGAGAAGATAGGCATAGACCACGAGGGCAGGGGCGACACCGAAATTGACGATATCGGCGAGCGAATCCATCTGCTCGCCGAATTTGGACGTCGCCTTCATCATCCGGGCGATGCGCCCGTCTATGCCGTCGAGAAAGGCGGCCAGCAGCACCATGCCGACGGCCAGTTCGAAGCGGCCCTCAATGGCGAGGCGCACACCGCTCAATCCCGCGCAAATGGCCAGAACGGTGATGAGATTGGGAACGACGAGGCGAAAGGGAATTTCCCTCAGCCGGGGTCCACGGCCGCTGTCGCTGCGGCCCTCGGGTTTGCCGTTCTGTTGCGGCTCGGCGATCGGCGTTTCCATGCGCATGCCCTTCCTGTTTCCGTCAGCCGCGGCGGCTGACGACCGGACCCTTGGCGGAGCCGAATTCGGCAAGCACGGTTTCACCGGCAATCGCCGTCTGGCCGACCGAAACGCGCGGCTCGAAACCTGCGGGAAGGAAGATATCGAGGCGCGAACCGAAACGGATAAGACCGAAACGCTCACCGGCATCGACTGGTTCATTCGGTTTTACCCAGCAGACGATGCGGCGTGCAACCATGCCGGCGATCTGCACCACGCCGACCTTGCCGTGCGACGTCTCGATGACGAGGCCGTTGCGCTCATTGTCTTCGGAAGCCTTGTCGACTTCGGCATTGAGGAACAGGCCCGGACGGTAAGCGACGTTGACGATACGGCCGCGCACCGGCGAACGGTTCACATGGCAGTTGAACACGTTCATGAACACCGAGATGCGCACCAGCGGTTCCTTGCCGAGTTCCAGCTCCAGCGGCGGAACGACGCTCTGCACGGCGGAAACCTTGCCATCGGCTGGGCTGATGATGAGGTCGTCATCCTGCGGCGTGACGCGCTCGGGATCGCGGAAGAAATAGGCGCACCAGGCTGTCAGCACCAGGCCGACCCAGAACAGCGGTTCGGCGATCCAGCCGAGCACCAGCGATGCGACGAAGAAGGCCGCCACAAAGACATAACCTTCCTTGTGGATCGGTACGATGGTGTTGCGAATGGTGTCGAACAGATTCATGAGATTCCTTGCTCCGGTTTCCGTCTGTCGCGTCTATATGGGTCGTGATACGACACGATCCACACGGCAATGCGACAAATTTTGCCTGATGCATATCGTGTGAAAAGGGTTCACGCGATATGCATCAGGTCTTTATTTGTGCATGTCGTTATCCCGAAACCGCTCTCACACTTTCGGGCGACATGCATGCTGGTTACAGCCAAACGCCCCGCGCGGCAATGGCGGGGTTCGTCTGTCGGCCCTGTTACCCCGGCTATATCGGTCAATGGGCGGGTTCCCCGCGGTCGATGACACCCAGATCGTCGGTTTCGCGTACGTGGCGCAGCATTTCCTCTGCCCGGATCGCCTCGCGCTGGCGGCTCCACATCGAAGCGTAGAGGCCGTTCTGCCCCATCAGCGAGCCGTGCGTGCCGCGTTCGGCGATCTGGCCTTCCTTCAGCACGATGATCTCATCCGCGCCGATGACGGTGGAAAGGCGGTGGGCGATGACCAGCGTGGTGCGGTTCTTCGAGACGATATCGAGCGCGCTCTGGATTTCCTGTTCCGTATGCGTATCGAGCGCCGAGGTGGCCTCGTCGAGAATGAGGATCGGCGGCGCCTTGAGGATGGTGCGGGCGATTGCCACGCGCTGCTTTTCCCCGCCGGAAAGCTTCAGGCCGCGTTCGCCGACCATGGTGGCGTAACCCTCCGGCAGTTTGCCGATGAAGGCGCTGATCTGCGCGGCATCCGCCGCAGCCCTCAGTTCCTCGTCGGTGGCGGAGGGACGGCCATAACGGATGTTATAGGCAAGCGTATCGTTGAAAAGCACCGTATCCTGCGGCACCATGCCGATCACCGAGCGCAGGCTCTTCTGCGTCACGTCGCGAATGTCCTGCCCGTCGACGGTGACGGAGCCTTCCTGAATATCGTAGAAACGATAAAGCAGCCTCGAGATCGTCGATTTCCCCGCACCCGAGGGGCCGACGATGGCCACCGTCTTGCCGGCCGGCACATCGAAGGAAACGCCCTTCAGGATCGGCCTTTCGGGATCATAGGCGAAATGCACGTCGCGGAAGGAGATGGCGCCCGGTCCGCCGGCGAGCGGTTTTGCATCCGGCCTGTCGGTGACTTCCGCCTCCACCTCCAGAAGATCGAACATCTGTTCGATATCCGTCAGGCCCTGGCGGATTTCGCGATAAACGAAGCCGATGAAGTTGAGCGGCACCGAAAGCTGCAGCAGCAGCGCATTGACGAAGACGAAGTCGCCGATGGTCTGTTCTCCGCGCTGCACGGCCAGCGCCGACATCACCATCATGACGGTGGAGCCGATGCCGAAGATCACGCCCTGGCCGAAGTTCAGCCAGCCGAGCGAGGTCCAGATCGAGATCGCCGATTTTTCGTAACGCTCCATGGCGACGTCGAAACGCCGCGCCTCCATCTCCTCATTGCCGAAATATTTGACGGTCTCGAAATTCAAAAGCGAGTCGATCGCCTTGGTATTGGCGTCGGTATCGCTGTCGTTCATGGCGCGGCGGATGGAGATGCGCCAGTTGCTGGCCCGCACCGTGAACCAGATATAGGCCCAGACCGTGATGACCGTGACAAGCACATAGGAAAAACCGTAGGAGGCCCAGAAGATGATCGCCGTCAGCAGGAACTCGATGAAAGTCGGCGCGGTATTGAGAATGGTGAAGCGAACAATGGTTTCGATGCCCTTGGTGCCACGCTCGATGACCCGCGACAGCCCGCCGGTCTTGCGCTCCAGATGGAACCGCAGCGAAAGCCGGTGCATGTGCACGAAGGTCCTGTAGGCGAGCTGGCGCACGGCATGCTGGCCGACGCTGGCGAAAAGCGAATCGCGCAGCTGGTTGAGCCCCACCTGTATCAGCCGCGTCAGATTATAGGCGATAACAAGCGCGACGGCGCCGAGCAGGAAGGCGGGAACAAGCCCGGCCATGTCCAGCCGGCCGTTCAGCGCATCGGTCGCCCATTTGAAGAAATAGGGAACGGAGATCAGCACCAGCTTGGCGACGACCAGATACACGGTGGCCCAGATAACCCGCATCTTCAGGTCCCACCGTCCCTCCGGCCACATATAGGGCCAGAGATTGATCAGCGTCTGGGTGGGATTGCTGGAATCCGCCGAAATGGTTTTTTTCTTCGTGGCCATCATTCGCTCCGGTCACTGCCGGAAGCCGACAGCAGGGCGGCGGCTTTGGTCAAGCCGCCGCGCGTGTCACAGATAGGGTCGTCGCGGGTTCACCGCAACGCTTCAAATGCTCAGGAGCCGCCCTTCAGCCGCTTGCGGTGGAGTTCCTCCGCATTCGGCAGCGCGTCTTTCGGCACGCCGAAAATCTGGCCGGGCTCGATCAGATCAGGGTTTTTGATCTGATCTTCGTTGGCGAGGTAGATCGTCGTATAACGCACGCCCTGACCATAAACGCGACGGGAAATCTGCCAGAGCGTATCGCCCCGGCGGATGATGACGCTGTTCTGGCTTTCGGCCAGCGGCGCCTGCTCGAAGGTCTGCGGACCGGCGGGCGCCTGTGGCGCGGGAGCAGGAGGAGCGGTGATGTGGAGTTCGGCAAGGCGGCTTGCCAGCGAGGCGATGCCCTTGCCGATTGCCGCCACATCGTTCGGCCATGCTTCAACCGATGCCAGCAGCTGGCGCGCCTTGGCGGTAATGTCACCCGCAAAGGCGGTGAAGGCCGGTTCGGTCGCGGCCGCGGTGCGGAATTCCGAAAGCGACTTGAGGCCGATGACGACGGCGGAGCGGCCGGCAATGGCCTGATCGAGCGCCGGCGTGGCCTGATCCTTGTAGAGATTGGAGAGAATGCCGAAGGCCTTGGCGACATCGGTGCGCAGCTTTTCAAAAGCGGCGCGATCACTCGCCGTGCTCTGGTTTTCAGCCGGCGTTGTAGTCGTGGTCGCCGACGACGACGCGGCCGGCGTCTGCATGGCGACGGTTGCCTGATCGGTCTGCGGCCGCTCGAAGGGAACGCGCACGCGCACCTTCGCGGTACCGTCGGGATTCAGTTCCTCGACGGTGATGATATGGCTGCCGACGGCAAGATCGACATCGCCTTCGACGACGAAATGGCCGGAGGCTTCCGTGATGCTCTTGCCGATTTCCCTGTCATCGACCAGCGCGCGCGCCGTCGAACCGGCGGGCGCGGAACCCGCGACGAAAATCTTCGATCCCTCGAATTCGACGGCGGTGACCTGAACGCTTGAGGTGAGCGGAGCACCTGACGCGGCACCAGGCGCGGCCGAAGCCGCAGCGCCGGCGAGCGGTGCGGATGCAATGTTGGCGCTGGTTTCGGACGTTGCCGCAGGCTGCTGCGACGGCGTGGCTTGCGGCTGAAGCGCCGGAGGAGCCGCCTCCGGCATGGCCAGCACGCGGCTTGCCTTGCCGGGCTTGGAAACCATGGCGAGAAGCTCGCCCGCCTTGCCATCAGGCACGGAAACCGTCGCCACTTCTTCGGATTGCGTCGCCTTGCCGTTGGCATCGGTCGAGCGCAGCACCAGCTCGTGATCGCCGGGGGGCAGGGGATTGTCGAAAACGGCGGCGAAATCGCCGGTGCCGTCAATGGTTGTCTGGGCGACCACCTTGCCGTTGCTCAGAATTTCGAGCTTTGCGCCGGGCTGTGCCTTGCCGGCAATGACGGCCGAACCATCCGGCTCGACGCGCAGCACGTCGAAAGTCGGCGTGCCGGAAGACGACTGTGCTGCATCGGCCGGTGCTGCGGCCGGCGCTGAGGCCGGTGTTGCCGGTTGGGGTGCGCCATCGTCGGTGCCGGCGAAGACGCCCGCCAGACGACGCACCTGCGCCGCCGCTGCCGCCGCATTGTCGGGCAGGCCGCGCAGGAACGCCGTGGCACGTTCGGCCGCCGTGCGGGCCGTGGTGATGAGCCGCGACGTCGTCTCGTCCAGCGACTCTGGAATTTCGATATTCGTCAGTTCCTTGAGCGAGGTCTCGACCTTCTTGCGCGCCGCTGCGAAATCGGCGTCGGAGGGAACCTTGCTATCGGCGAAAAGCGTGGTCAGGTCCTTGATCGACTGGGTGGCGGAAGCCGCGAGACGCCCGACCTTGTCGGCGATATTGGCGGTTTCCTCGGCCGCGTCGGAGAGGATGTCGCCCGCCTTGTCGCTGCCCATTTCAACGCTGTTCTTCACGGCATTGCCGGCCTCGTTGATGGCGTCGCCGATCGGTTTGCCGTCGTTTGAAATCCGCGGCAGGACGAAAAAGATCATGAGCAGGGACGCAATCCCCAGCACGATCAGCGCCAGCAAACCGGCCTTATTGTTTTTCATCCTGATGCTCCGGGTATTTCAAGCTTTTCACACGAGTTGAGATTGCTAGCGTCTTACCTTCTCCCAGACAAGCGGCGAGTGGCCAAAAGGCCATATTTGCAAGGGATTTCCCAAATTTTCTTGACGTGCCGCATCGCACATTGTTCCTTCCCTTCATGACGGACAAAAATATAGCGATTCGATCCATCTGCGTTTATTGCGGCTCCCAGCCCGGACGTGATCCGGCTCACATGGAAGCAGGCCGCGCGCTTGGGAAATCCATTGCCGAAAACGGCATTCGCCTCGTCTACGGCGGCGGCACCAAGGGCATCATGGGCGCGGTCGCCAGCGGCGTTCTTTCCAACGGCGGCGAAGTGACCGGCATCATACCGGAATTTCTGGTCGATATGGAGGCAACACGCCATTCTCTCGGACAATTGAACGAGCTTGTCATCACCAAGGACATGCATGAGCGCAAACATATGATGTTCGAGCGCTCGGATGCCTTCGTGACCCTGCCGGGCGGTGTCGGCACGCTGGAAGAAATCGTCGAGATCATGACCTGGGCGCAGCTCGGCCGCCATGCCAAGCCGATGGTCTTCGCCAATATCAACGGTTTCTGGAACCCGATGCTGGAACTGGTGCAGCACATGCGCGATCAGGGCTTCATCCATCGCGCCCATCTTTTGAACCCGCTTGTCGTCGACGAGGTGAAGGACATTGTGCCCGCCATCATCGACCGGGCGCTGGCGCAGCAGAACCCGGAGGGTGATCCTTCGGTGATTTCCCGCCTCTAATGCAGGCTGCCCGAAGACGCGCTGCGTTTCGGGATGGCGGCTACATCCGGCATCTGAAAACCGTTAATGAACCGCCCTGCGGTTCGTTACGATTTTAAATGTATATTAATACAGATTTAACAGCGGCATCGTTCCGACCGCTCTTTTCATGGCCCCACGACTGATCCTGTGCCAGCCTCACCAGGGCGTTGGCTGTCGCGGAATTTATTTCGCCGCCATGGGAATGGGTGCATCGGGAAATGATAGCTTTTGTGGTGCGGCTCAAAAGCCGGGCGCATTTCATTATCAAGAGAAATTCCGCGCAGGGCAGGGAGGCGCTCCTCGGTTCCGCCGCTCGCCGCAGGGTCGATGCGCGCATGAGGCTCGGCATCCTGATCGCCGTCTTCGCTGTCATCTATGGCGTCGTCGCCGCGCGTCTCGTCCAATATGGCCTTGCCGAACCGGTGGCGACAGCGTGGATCAATACCGGCGCCACCGCCGTCGCGTCGCGGCCGGATATTGTCGACCGCAACGGCACATTGCTGGCCACCGATCTCAACATGGTCTCGCTTTATGCGGATCCGCGCAGGATCGTCGATCCGGACGAGGTGGTGGAGAAGCTTGCAACCGTCATTCCCAATCTCGACTGGCGTGAAACGCACCGCCGATTGCGTTCGGACACCGGCTTCCAGTGGCTGCGACGCCAGCTGACACCCCGGCAGCAGGCGGATATTCTCAACCTCGGCATACCCGGCATCGGCTTCCGGCCGGAAAAGCGTCGGTTTTATCCGGGCGGTCCCACCGCTTCGCATATTATCGGCCACGTCAATGTCGATAATCAGGGCCTTGCCGGCATGGAGCGTTACCTCGACCAGCAGGGGCTGGCCGATCTGCGCGCCGTGGGTCTTGCCAGCGGCGCGCCGCTGGAGCCGGTGCGGCTTTCGATCGATCTCAGGGTACAGAACATCGTCCGCGAAGTGGTCGTGAAGGCAAAAAGCGCCTATCAGGCCGAAGCGGCGGGTTCGGTGATCCTCGACGTGGAGACCGGCGAGGTGCTGGCCATGGCCTCCGTGCCGGATTACGATCCGAACGAGCCTTCCCGCACCCTTGCCGATGGCAGCATCGACAAGGAGTATGAAAAGGGCTGGTTCAACCGGATGAGCAATGCCACCTTCGAGATGGGCTCCACCTTCAAGAGCTTCACCCTCGCCATGGGGCTGGATGCCGGGGCGATCACGCTGGGTTCGGTGGTCGATGCCTCGCGCCCGATCCGCACGGGCGGCTTCACCATCAAGGATTTCAAGGGCCGGAACCGGCCGCTTTCCATTCCGGAAGTGTTTCAATATTCATCGAATATCGGCACGGCGGCGGTGGCCGACAAGGTCGGCGTCGAAGGCCATCAGCAGTTCCTGACGAAGCTCGGGCTGCTCACCAGAATGGACACGGAAATGCCGGGCGTGGCGACGCCCACCCAGCCGAGAAGCTGGAAGAAGATCAATTCCGTCACCATCTCCTTCGGCCATGGCGTCGCCACCACCCCGTTGCAGACGGCGGTAGCCGCCGCAGCTCTCATCAATGGCGGCAACCTCATTTCACCGACCTTCCTGCCGCGTTCGAAAGAGGCAGCCGCATCGCTTGCGCACACCGTCATCAACGGCAAGACCAGTGCGGATATGCGTTATCTGTTCAATTGGAACGGCATCAAGGGTTCCGGCCGCGGCGCGCAGGTGGAAGGATTTCATGTGGGCGGAAAGACCGGCACTGCCGACAAGGTGATCAATGGCCGTTATGCCAAGGATATCAATTTTAACGCCTTCGTGGCCGGTTTTCCCATGCACAAACCGAAATATGTCGTGCTGACGATGATCGATGCTCCGAGGACCGGTGTGAACGGCGGGCGTACGGCGGCCTCGACGGCAGCCCCGATGACGCGCGAAATCATTGCCCAGACGGCAGGCCTTCTCGGCGTCAAACCGCGTTTCGGTTATGATGCGAACCCGCTATTGCTGGTGGATTATTGACTTCTGCTTCCCTCATTTCTGCGACACGCACGGGAATGAGGGAGAGAACTCTTAGCCGGCCTTACCGCTTGAGCCGCAGCAGGCTGGAGCCGGTATAGATCGCCAGCGCCACCCAGATCATCGCAAAGGCGGCCATGCGCACCATGTCGAAGGGTTCCTTGAAGATGAAGATGGCGATGAGGAAGATCATCGTCGGCGCGATATATTGCATGATGCCGATGGTGGACAGCCGCAGCAGTTTGGCGCCATTGCCATAGAGGATGAGCGGAACGGCGGTGACGAGGCCGCTTGCCGCCAGAAGCCAGGTATCGGCGGAATTGCCGCCCATGAAATGCGCCTCTCCGCTGAAGGTAAGCCAGATCATGACCAGCACGGCGGGGATGGACAGGAGCATGACTTCCAAGAGGAAACCCTGCGTCGCGCCGATCGGCAATGTCTTGCGGAAAAAGGCGTAAAAACCCCATGATACGGTGAGCGCGATGGACACCCATGGCAGGCTACCCGCATGCCATGTAAGGATCGCGACCGCAAGCGCCACAAGGCCGATGGCGGCGATTTGCGCCGGATAGAGCTTTTCCTTGAGAAGAACCGCGCCGAGAAAGATGCTGAACAGCGGATTGATGAAATAGCCGAGCGCGGCATCGAGCGCGCGGCCTGCGCCGATCGCCCAGATATAGACACCCCAGTTGATGCTGATGAGAGCCGCCGTGAGGCTCGCCATGGCCAGCATTTTCGGGGTTTTAAGTGCCGTTCTTATTTCCGCCGTGCGCCCGAGCGCGATCAGCACGACCGCCGCAATCGGCACCGACCAGATGACGCGATGCACGATGACCTCGATCGGCGAAATATGCGCAACGGCCTTCATGTAAAAGGGAAGAACGCCCCAAAGCAGATAAGCGGAAAGCGCGAAAGCAAAACCGCGCGCGCTGTCGCCGCCCTCCTGGGCCGGGAGCGATTTGTCGAGTGCCATGGGGAGTACCGCCAATTGTTCGGATGGCGATTTATAACGGATCGCCAAAGTGGCGGCCAATTCATTTCCGTGAAGGGTTCATGAGAAAAACTGCATGAATAAAAGGCGCTCTGCCCTTGAAATGTGCTGGTCCGCCGCGGGATGCGTGATCCCCGCAGGAAACCCTGCGTGAATCACTGTCTTATCCGGCCGTTGCAAGATGCTGAAACGACTGGTTATTTCCCGGCAAAACGGTCATTGGCGCGGATCAGTTGATCAAGAATGCCCGGTTCGCTCATCGCGTGTCCTGCCGCCTCTATGATGTGGAAATCCGCCTTTGGCCAAGCCTTGGCGAGCTGCCACGCATATTTCAGCGGGCAGGGCATGTCATAACGCCCATGAACGATGACGCCGGGAATATCCCTGAGTTTGCCGGCGTCGCGCAGCAATTGCCCTTCCTCCAGCCAGCCGCCATTGACGAAGAAGTGGTTTTCGATGCGCGCGAAAGCGATGGCATATTTATCCTCGCCGAAATCCTCGACACGGTCGGTATCGGTAACGAGCGCGATGGTCGCGCCTTCCCACTGGCTCCAGGCCTTGGCGCATTCGAGCTTCTTTGCCTCGTCGGTGCCGGTGAGATAGCGGTTATAGGCCAGCATCATCTCGCCGCGTTCGGCTTCCGGGATAGGCGCGATGAAATTTTCCCAGCGGTCGGGATAGATTTCGGAAACGCCGAACTGATAATACCAGTCCAGCTCCGGCCTGGTGACGGTGTAGATGCCGCGCAGAACCAGTTCGCTGACGCGGTCCGGATGGGTCTCGGCATAAGCGAGCGCCAGCGTCGAACCCCAGGAGCCACCGAAAACCAGCCATTTTTCGAAGCCGCAAAGCGTGCGCAGCCTCTCGATATCGGCGACCAGATGCCATGTGGTGTTGGCTTCCAGCTCCGCATGCGGCGTGGAGCGGCCGCAGCCGCGCTGATCGAATAGAATGACGTCGTAAAGCGCGGGATCAAAAACGCGGCGATGCGTGGGGTTCACCCCGCCGCCGGGGCCGCCATGCAGGAAAACCGCCGGTTTTGCGCCGCGTGTGCCCACCCTTTCCCAATAGATCGTGTGGCCGTCGCCGACATCGAGCATGCCGGTCTCGAAAGGTTCGATCTCAGGGTAAAAGCCGCGTAATTCTTCGGTCATGGGTCATTGTCCTTCGCTGGCCATTCGGCCGTATCATGGTCTGGGTGCTGGCAATTGTTCACCCGAGGGCGAGGGCTATCCGTTGCAGGTTCCGGCTCGACCGGCAAGCCGTCAAGCTCGGCGAACCAGTGCATCTTGCCGGCAAGATTGGACTGCGCCTCGGGTTTGACCCGCTGCGGCTCGTCCAGCGAACCGAGGGTGATGTTGATGAAATCGGCCCCCGGCATGTCGTAGAAAAGCGGTGTGCCACAACGGCCGCAAAAACCGCGACGCACGTGATCGGAGGACTGGAACCATGATGCCTCGCCGCGGGTCATCTCAAACTGCATGAGGGTGCTTGCGGCAAGCGGCATGAAATAATTGCCCGATGCCTTCTGGCACATACGGCAATGGCACAGATGCGGATAACGCAGCCCGCCCTCGATCCGGTAACGCACTGCGCCGCACTGGCATCCGCCGCTGAAACTCTCAGGTCCGCTCATGCGCGGCCGTCTTCCGGCGGCCAGATCTGCGTGTCGTGATCCGGGTGCTGATAGGACGTGATCTCTGCCTCATCCACGCCCTGTTCCACCGCCGGCTTGCCGAAGAGCTGCTCTATCCACGGCATGCGCCTATGGAAATTGACCTGCACCTGCGGCTCGATCCGGTCCGGCTCATCGAAAGCGCCGATGGCGATCTCCACGCCGCCGGGATAATGATAGGTCAGCGGCGTGCCGCATTTATTGCAGAAACCGCGATGGATTTTTGCCGAGGAGCGGAAGAGGGAAGGCTGGCCGCGTGTCCAGGTCAAATGCGCCTGATCGGCGCTGACCAGTGCGCCGAAGAAATTGCCGAAATGTTTCTGGCACATGCGGCAATGGCAGATGGAGGCCCGGCCGAGCTTGCCCGCATGAAAACGCACGGCGCCGCACTGGCAACCGCCGGAAAATCCCGCTTCGCTCATGACCTGTTCTCCGGTGGCCAGTTTTCGGTGTCGTGGTCGGGATGCTGATAGGAAACGAGATCGGCGAGATAGTCCACCTGCGTCAGGTCGTCCTCTGTGGCGACGGCTGGCAGCGTGTGAAGGCTGTCGACGAAATCGATCTTGCGTTCCACGCCCCACTGAATGGTCGGCGGCAGCGCGGCGGGATCGTCGAAGGCCCCGGCCGCCACCGCCACGCCATCCGGCGCCTCATAGGTCAGCGGCGTGCCGCATTCGGGGCAGAAACCGCGCTTGACGACGCTGGAGGACTGGAAGCGTTTCGGCTCTCCCCGGGTCCATTCAAATTCCACGCCGCGCACCGAAACCAGCGGCGCATAATAGGCCCCGAAAGCCTTCTGGCACATGCGGCAATGGCAGATGGAACTGTCTTTCAGGTCTCCGCTGGCGCGAAAACGGATCGCGCCGCACTGGCATCCGCCGGTATGGACGGTCATGGTTGGTTCTCCTTTACCGTTCGGATAATGTGGAGACAGACATTGTCGATGTCTCTGAGGATATCCTCGTTCCAGAAACGGAGGACTGTCCAGCCAAGTTCCTCAAACATCCGTGTTCTCTGCTGGTCATAGGCCGCCGCAGTCTTTTCCCCGTGCTGAAACCCATCCAGCTCGATGATGATCTTATGCGAGGGGCAGGCGAAATCAACGATATATCCGGCGACCGGCAGCTGGCGTCTGAAAGCCAGACCTTCAAGACGATGAGCACGGACGGCGTTCCAGAGCTTCAGCTCTGCATCGGTCATAGTCTTTCGCATCTGCCGGGCATATTCCCGATGTTTTGGCTCAACCTTGGCATGGGGCATTGAGATGCTCGCGGCTGGAAGGGGTGCTGCGAGATTGGAATATGGTGTGGACGAAAGCAAGGGCATGTCGTGTGGCTTTACCCCCCCCTCTGCCCTGCCGGGCATCTCCCCCTCAAGGGGGGAGATCGATCTGCGGCGAGGTCTCGCCCATCTCGAAGCTTGAGACTGGAGTAACGGTAGAGCGTCTTGCCGATCTCCCCCCTTGAGGGGGAGATGCCCGGCAGGGCAGAGGGGGGTAAGCCTCTAGCCGCGACGGTAAATTACCGCTTCAACTCCCACGTCGTCGTCCGCTCTCCGCTCTCCTTGTCCTTGCCATCCTTCAACTGAATGCCCTTTTCCGAAAGCTCATCGCGCAACCGGTCCGCCTCCGCAAAGTTCTTCGCCTTCAGCATTTCCAGACGCAACTGCACCAGGGCATCGACGGCCGAAACGATGGCCTCGTCCATTTCCGTTTTCTTTGGCAAAACACCGAGCAATGCGGCGCTGGCCGCAAAGGCGGGCAGCTTGGATGGATCGGTATTGGCGGCATGCGCCAGCGCATGCAGCGCCTGCACGGCGGCAACGGTGTTGAGATCGTCGGCAAGCGCCTCGAGCACGGTTTCGTCCGGCGGGGCATCGGAGGCTTCGGCTGCCGGCCATTTGGAAAGCAGACGTTCGGCCTCTTCCAGACGCTTCACCGAAAAATCGATCGGCTCGCGGTAGTGCGTCATCAGCATGGCGAGGCGCAAAACCTCGCCCGGCCATTGGCGGCCGCCGAATTTGTCCGTGTGCAGCAATTCGTAGATCGTCACGAAGTTGCCTTCGGACTTCGACATCTTGCGGCCTTCCACCTGCACGAAACCGTTATGCATCCACACATTCGCCATGACATGCGTGCCATTGGCGCAACGCGATTGCGCTATTTCGTTTTCATGGTGCGGGAAGATGAGGTCGAGCCCGCCGCCGTGAATGTCGAACACTTCACCGAGGTAACGACCGGCCATGGCCGAGCATTCGATATGCCAGCCCGGACGGCCGCGGCCCCAGGGGCTTTCCCAGCCGGGCTCGTTATGCGAGGAAAGTTTCCACAGCACGAAATCGCCGGGGTTTTTCTTGTGGGCTTCCACCGCCACGCGCGCCCCGGCCTGCTGCTCGTCCAGCGGCCGCTTGGATAGCTGGCCGTAATCGGCCATCGAGCGGGTGTCGAACAGCACCTCGCCGCCGGCCGTATAGGCATGGCCGCGCGCGATCAGCCTCTCGATGAGGTCGATCATCTCGGCTATATAGTCGGTGGCGCGCGGTTCGACGGTCGGCGGAAGGCATCCGAGCGTGGCCACATCCTCATGGAACTGGTCGGCGGTCTTTTTCGTCACCGCGTGGATGGCGTCGTTCAGCGGCAGATGCGGATAATCCCTCAGCGCCCGTGCGTTGATCTTGTCATCGAGATCGGTGATGTTGCGGGCATAGGTCACATGGTCTTCGCCAAAAACGTGGCGCAGCAGCCGGTAGAGGACATCGAACACGATGACCGGGCGCGCATTGCCGATATGGGCAAAATCATAGACCGTCGGACCGCAGACATACATGCGCACATTGTCCGCATCGATCGGCGCAAATTCCGCTTTTTCGCGTGTCAGGGTGTTGTGGAGTTTGAGGCGCAAGGACATGCGGCAATTCCCTAAAGGCAGTCAATTGTCCTGACCGGACCGTTTGTCTGTTGGACCTTGCGGGAAGACGAAAACGATCTGGCCGGTGGCGAACCAGCAAAAAAAATCTCAGCAGCAGGTGCAGATCATCGTTCTCATATCTTGCTTTATGGCGCGGTGGTGCAGCCCGGTCAAGAGCAGCCGTGGTGGCCTATTGCCCCTTCAGGGGGAAACAGTCACTCCGGCTGGCGATAGTCCACGAATTTTCCCTCGCGCACGACGAAAAGCTTGCCGGTTTCGGTCAGATCGGGCGAGGCGAGCGGAAGAATGGCCGCGGCCACCTCTGACGGATGCGGCACGGTGGCCGGGTCTTCGCCGGGCATGGCCTGCGCACGCATCGCCGTGCGTGTCGCGCCGGGATTGATGCTGTTGATCCGAAGCGCGCTCTTCTGCGTTTCCGCAGCCCAGGTGCGGGCGAGTGCTTCCACGGCGGCCTTTGAGGTGGAATAGACACCCCAGAAGGGGCGACAGCTATGCGCAGCACCGGAAGACAGGATCAGCGCGCGGCCGGCATCCGATTTCAGAAGCAGCGGCTCGACCGAGCGGATCAGCCGCCAGGTGGCGGTGACGTTGATGTTCATGACCCTTTCGAAGACCTTCGCTTCGATATGGCCAACCGGCGAGATCACGCCGAGAACGCCGGCATTGGCGACGAGAATATCGAGCTTGCCCCAGCGCTCGAAAATATTGGCGCCCAGCGCATCGATGGCTTTCATGTCGGAGAGATCGAAGGGAACGAGCGTCGCGGTGCCGCCGACGGCCTTGATGGCGTCGTCGAGCTCCTCAAGGCCGCCCACCGTGCGGGCGCAGGCAATGACATGCGCGCCGGCCTTGGCGAGTTCCAGCGCCGTGAAATAGCCGATGCCGCGCGAAGCGCCGGTGACGAGAGCGATGCGGCCCTTGAGATCGATAGTCATGGTCTCCCCCGAAATGATTGCGCTTCCTTCTACGAAGCGCCAGCGGCCTTTCGCAAGCGATCATATCGTCGCATGCGAAGGCCTGAACAAAAGACAAGAAAAAAGCGGCCCCGGAAGCCGGATGGCCGCTTTGCCTGAGGCGTATCAGCCGTTGCTGGCCAGCATGGAAATCTTGCTGCCCATGGCCTCGCCGTTCTGGTCGAGAAGGCGGGTCGGATAGTCGCCGGTGAAATAATGGTCCGTGAACTGCGGCCGAGCATGGTTGCGGTTCTCGCCACCGACGGCGCGGTAAAGCCCGTCGATGGACAGGAAGGCCAGCGAATCGGCACCGATGAACTTCGCCATCGCTTCGACATCGGCATATTGGTTGGCGAGCAGCTTGTCGGCGTCAGGCGTGTCGATGCCGTAGAAATCCGGATGGAAGATCATCGGGCTGGCGACGCGGATATGCACTTCCTTGGCGCCCGCTTCGCGGATCATCTGCACGATTTTCACCGAGGTCGTGCCGCGCACGATGGAATCGTCCACCAGCACCACGCGCTTGCCTTCGATCATTGCCCGGTTGGCGGAATGCTTGAGCTTGACGCCGAAAGCGCGGATCTGTTGCGTCGGCTCGATGAAGGTGCGGCCGACATAATGGTTGCGGATGATGCCGTATTCGAAGGGAATACCACTTTCCTGCGCAAAACCGAGCGCTGCCGGCGTGCCGCCATCGGGAACCGGAACAACCACGTCGGCCTCGAGCGGCGCTTCCTTGGCAAGGTTCATGCCCATGTTCTTGCGTGTCGTATAGACGTTGCGGCCGCCGACGACGGAATCGGGACGGGCGAAATAGACATATTCGAACAGGCAGAGACGCTCCGGCTGCGGCTTGGAAGGCTTGCGCGCATCGATGGTGATCGAACCGTCAGGCTGGATTTCGCAGATGATGACTTCGCCATTTTCCACGTCGCGGACGAATTTCGCGCCGATGATGTCGAGAGCGCAGGTTTCCGAGCAGAAGATCGGCTTGCCATCAAGCTCGCCCATGACCAGCGGGCGGATGCCGATGGGATCACGTGCGGCGATCAGCTTGGTGCGCGTCATCGCCAGCATCGAATAACCGCCTTCCATCTGCCTGATAGCGTCGATGAAACGATCGGCGGTGGAGGAGTGGCGCGAACGGGCGATGAGGTGAAGAACGACTTCGGTATCCGAGGTCGACTGACAGATGGCGCCGGTGGCGATGATCTGGCGGCGCAGCGTCAGGCCATTGGTGAAGTTGCCGTTGTGGGCAATGGAAATGCCGCCTTCTTCCAGTTCGGCAAACAGGGGCTGCACGTTGCGCATCGCAACTTCGCCTGTCGTGGAATAACGGGTGTGGCCAATGGCGATGGAGCCGGGCAGGCGGGCAAGGGTAGCGGGATCGGTATAGTGATCGCCGACGAGGCCCATATGGCGTTCCTGATGGAAGCGCTTGCCATCGAAGGAGACGATGCCGGCCGCTTCCTGGCCGCGATGCTGGAGCGCATGCAGGCCGAGCGCGGTCAGCGCCGAGGCGTCGGCATGGCCAAGAATGCCGAACACGCCGCATTCTTCATGCAGCGTGTCGCCGTCGATCTCTTCCTTGAAAGTGGCTCCATGGAAACTGGAATGCGAAAGCGGCTCAATCATCCGGCTTGCCCTTGCTCTCTACCGAGAAAAAAGAAAGACCTCTCCGGTGAGTATTTCCCCGGTCGGCCCATCTGTGTCGTGCTTGATATTTAGCACAAATAGCGCGCCTTGCATGCATTGCAAGGCGCACCCTCGTGTCAATTATTCGTTGCCGGCGGATTTGTTGCCGGCACATCTTCTGCAGGCGCCTGCGTCGTTGTCGGTTCCTGTGGTTTTCCAAGGATACGGGCGCGGATCTGCGGTTCGATATCGTCAGGCAGAACCGCTTCCAGCTTGCCCACCAGCCCGTCGAGGAAGGGCTTGGACTTGGCCTGCGTCACCCATTCCGGCTGGGTCTTCACATCCACCAGCCAGTTCCAGAAGGCTACCGCAACGACCAGAAGCAGAATGCCGCGCGCCGCGCCGAACAGGAAACCGAGCGTGCGATCCAGCGCGCCGATACGGCTGTCGATGATGAAATCGGCAATGCGCGAGGTGATGAAGGAAATCACGATCAGCGAGACGAGGAAAACGACGCCCGCCGAACCGGCAATGGCGATCTTGTCGTCATCGGTATAGTTGCGCGCATAGGGCAGCAGGACCGGATAGAGATAATAGGCGGCGGCGACCGAACCGGCCCAGCTCGCGATCGACAGGATTTCGCGGGAGAAGCCGCGGACCATCGCGAGAATGGCGGAGAAAAGAACAACGGCGATGACGATGCCGTCGAAAATTGTAATGGGCATATACCAACTCCGGAGGTGCGACGCCTTGTCAGACGCTGCCTTGCCAATTGTGCGATCCTCTTACACCACTGTTTCCCTTGGCGAAAGGATCAATATTCGTCGTCCTCAACCTGTTTGAACCGGTTGCCGGAGCCGGCGATGCGGGCCACCAGGTCCGGAAGGCTTTCGATTTCCGTCCAGCGTCCCTTCCCGCCTTTCGGCAATTCAGCCGAAGCAGAAGGCAGAAGTGCGGCGGAAAAACCGAGTTTTTCAGCTTCTTTCAATCGCTGGCCGGTATGCGAGACCGGCCGCACCGCGCCCGACAGGCTGATTTCGCCGAAATAGACGCAATCGGCGGGCAGGGCAAGGCCGGCGAGTGACGAAACCAGCGCCGACGCAATCGCCATATCCGCCGCCGGTTCGGAAATGCGGTAGCCGCCGGCGACATTGAGATAGACGTCATGCTGGCCGAGCTTCACGCCGCAATGGGCCTCCAGCACGGCGAGAATCATGGCAAGACGTGAGCTGTCCCAGCCGACCACGGCGCGGCGCGGTGTACCGAGCGACGTGGGCGCGACCAGCGCCTGCACTTCGACAAGCACGGGCCGAGTGCCCTCGATGCCGGCAAAAACCGCCGCACCGGGCGATTTTTCGTTGCGCTCGCCGAGAAACAGTTCGGAAGGGTTGGAGACTTCCCGCAGGCCGCGATCCGACATTTCAAACACGCCGATCTCATCGGTCGGCCCGAAGCGGTTCTTGACGGTGCGCAGGATGCGGTAATGGTGGCCGCGGTCGCCTTCGAAATAAAGCACGGCATCGACCATGTGCTCGACCACGCGCGGACCGGCAATCTGGCCTTCCTTCGTCACATGGCCAACAAGCACCATGGTCGCACCCGTCTGCTTGGCGAAACGGATCATCGCCTGCACGCCGGTGCGCACCTGCGTCACCGTGCCGGGGGCCGAATCAGCCGTATCGCTCCACAGCGTCTGGATGGAATCGATGATGACGAGATCGGGCCGTTTGCCCTCGGAGATCGTCGCCAGAATGTCCTCGACATTGGTTTCGGCGGCCAGCAGCACGTCGGTTTCCGCCGCCCCGAGACGCTGGGCGCGCAGACGCACCTGCGCCACCGCTTCTTCGCCCGAGACATAGACGATGCGGTGCCCGCGCCGCGACAGGGCGGCCGCCGCCTGCATCAGCAACGTCGATTTGCCGATACCGGGATCACCGCCGATCAGGACGGCCGAACCGCGCACGAAACCGCCGCCCGTCGCGCGGTCGAGTTCGCTGATGCCGGTCGGGATGCGCGGCGCTTCCTCAATTTCACCGGAAAGCGAGGTGAGCGTTACCGGGCGCCCCTTCTTCGGTGCCTTGCCCGGCCCGGAGCCGATGCCGCCCATCGGGTCTTCTTCGACGATGGTATTCCACTCGCCGCAGCCTTCGCATTTTCCCGCCCAGCGGGTGTGAACCGTGCCGCAGTTCTGGCACACGAATTGGGTCTTGGCTTTGGCCATCTATGTCAGTTTTCTTCTTGTTTGAAATCGTCAGCGGAAATGTCCTGATGGCCGTGCAGCACGCGCAGAACGGTAAGCTCATTCTCGTCGACACGAAAGAAAATGACGCGCTCACGATAAGCGATGCTGCGAAGCCCGGCTCCATATCCGCTTCTTGAGACACCGGATAAGCCCAGCGCCGCTATCGATTCGATTTTATTGAAGATATCGAGGGCGAAGCGATCAGCAGCAAGGGGATTTTCAGCCTCGATATAGGCGTGGTCTTCGGCAAGGTCGCGCCTTGCGCGCGTGGTCAAGGTTGGAGTCCGGATTTTAATGGCCGGACCCCGTTTTTTGCTGCGCGGAAACGCGTTTGATATCGCTCAGAAACTCGTCCTGTGAGGCATAACGGTGGACCCGGCCCGCCTCGGCGTCATCGATGCCCTCCTGGATCAGCAACTGAAGCGCGGCTCGTTTACCTTCGTCACTGCTCAGCAATTGCAGGCTCGCATGAATAACGGCATCCGCATCGCTGTAAATACCAGCCGCCACCTGCTCCTCGATGAACTTCTCGTCCTGCTCGCTCAAATGGATTTCGGGCATTTCGATCTCCTTTTGTTCTCTTTTAACACAGGTCGCGTCGGCTTTCCAAGTGCTAAAGGCGCGCCTCAGTCGTCGGCCATCAGATATTGCCGCTCGTAGCGCAGGCCAAGCCCCGTGAGCATTTCGTAACCGATGGTGCCGGCGGCCCGTGCCGTCTCATCGACCGGCACGTTGGGGCCAAAAAGCTCGATATAGTCGCCGACACGGATGGCATTGGCCGGAACATCCGTCACGTCAAATATGGTGAGGTCCATGGTCACGCGGCCGGCTACCGGCACCCTGTAGCCGTTGACGACGCCATAGGCGCCGCCATGGCCCATTTCACGCAGCGGAATGCCGGAGCCGGAAAGCGAACGCTGGTATCCATCGGCGTAACCGACGGCTGCGATGGCAAGCCGGCTCGCGCGCTTCAGCGGGAAGGTGCCGCCATAACTCACGGTCTGGCCTTCGCCGGCCTCGCGAATCTGGAGGATCCGCGCCTCGGCCGTGGCCACAGGCCGCATCGGATTGGCCGCGCCGTTGACTGCCTCGCCGCCATAAAGCGCGATGCCGGGGCGGGTGAGGTCGAAATGATAATCTGAGCCCAGAAAGATGCCGGCGGAAGCCGAAAGGCTTGATTCGATACCTTCGAAAGCCGCGCTAACCTTCCGGAATGATTCGAGCTGGACCCCGTTCATCGGCGAGGAGGGCGTGTCGGCGCAGGCGAGGTGCGACAATACCAGAACTGGATCGAAACTCGCCGGCCTCGTCACGTCGTCGGCCAGAAACAGCGCGTCGTCGAGGGGCAGACCGAGGCGATTGAAGCCGGTATCCACATGCAGCGCGCAGGGATGATCGCCCCGCTCGGCAACCGTCGCCATCCAGAAGGACAGCTGTTCTTCGGAGGCCAGAACCGGCACAAGATCGTTGTCGAAGACCTGCCGTTCCTGACCCTGCCAGACGCCGGAAAGCACGTAGATACGCGCTTCCGGCGCATAGGAGCGCAAAGTTGCACCCTCTGCCACCGTGGCCACGAAGAAATCGCGCGCACCGGCATGGTAGAGGGTGGCGCCGCAATCCTCGATCCCGAGACCATAGGCATCGGCCTTGACGACCGCCGCCGTTCGCGCCTTGCCGGAACGCCTTTTCATGCCCCGCCAATTATCGGCCAGAGCGCCGAGATCGACGGTGAGCCTCAGGGGTGCGTGATCGAAAATGTCGGTTTCGGCGAAAGTATCTTCGAAGTCGTCTGTCATGCCATGCGTCCGGTTGATGGGAACTGCCGGACCCTAGCACTTTTGTTCAAGACGGTAAGGACGGAATGTTCTAAACTTCGCTCATGCACAATGTTTCGCAGGAACAGGCCCTGGATGTCATGCCCGTTGCCACGACGGAAACCACGCGTTTCTGGCGTGACCGGCGTTTTGGCGGCATGGAATGCCTGAGCGCGACGTTTCTCACCCATGAATATTCGCCGCATGCGCATGACACGTTTTCCATCGGCGCCATCGAAAGCGGCTCGCAGATTTCCACCATTCAGGGCACCACCGAGCAGACGGGGCCGGGGCATCTTTATCTCATCAACCCGGATGAGGTTCACGATGGCGCACCGGGCGGCGGCGGTTATCGCTACCGGATGATCTATCCCGATATCGCCTTGCTGCGCGATATTATCGAGGATGTGACGGGCAGGGCCTTTCACGGTACGCCGTCCTTTCCAAGATTCCTGCCGCGCGATCCGCAGATGGCGGTCGCCTTCCAGATGGCGCACCGGCGGCTGGAGGCGAAATCCGGCGCTCTGGAGGCGGATGAGGGCATGTTCTCGGTTCTCGCCGCCCTGTTCGGCCGGCACGGCAGCGCCATCGTCCTGCCCGTCGAAACCCGTGAGAAAACGGCGGTTTACACCGCCCGCGACTATCTTTCCGACAATTACGAAACCGATATCGGCCTTGAGGAGCTGGCCTCCATCGCCGGTCTCAGCCGTGCGCACCTCATCCGCGCTTTCAGGAAAGAGTTTCACATCACGCCGCATGCCTATCTGACGGATGTGCGTATCCGCCGGGCGCGCCAGCTTCTGCGCGCCGGCGAAATGCCGGCCGAGGTTGCGGCGATGTGCGGTTTTGCCGATCAGGCGCATTTCACCCGGCATTTCAAGGCCCGCACCGGTGTAACGCCGGGGCAGTTCCGGGTGGCGTGATTCCGCGTGCCTTTTCTTCCCGACGTCACTTTCGTTCAAGACCGTAAGGCGTCCCGGGCGTAATCGCTCTCTTCTGAACGGGAGAATGCGATGTCCATATCGGAAAAACGCGCGGAATTCAGCGCAGGATTGCGGGCTGCCGCCCCATTGCTGGTCGCCATGGTGCCGATCGGCGTGGTGTTTGGTGCGGTTGCCATCGGCAAGGGCCTGTCGCCGCTGGAAGCCTCGCTGATGTCGCTGCTGGTCTTTGCCGGTGGCTCGCAATTCGTGGCCATGGATCTATGGACCCATCCGGCAAGCTGGAGCGCGCTCGGCTTTGCGGCACTGCTGGTCAACCTGCGCCATGTGCTGATGAGCGCCTCCATCGCCGGCAAGCTGGATGATTTCAGGGGCTGGCGGAAATACGCCGCCATGCTGGTGCTGACGGATGAATCCTGGGCATTGTCAGAATTTCGTGTCATCGCCGGCAGGCTGACGGCGGCTTTCTTCACGGGGGCCGCATTGTCGATCTATCTCGTCTGGAACCTCGCAACCCTTGCCGGCGCGCTGCTCGGTTCGATAGTTGGCGACATGTCGGTCATTGGTCTGGATTTCGCCTTTCCCGCCGTCTTCATCGTGCTTCTCATGGGCTTCTGGAAGGGCAGGGAAACCGGCTTCGTGCTTCTGGCAAGTGCGGCCGCCGCCTGTCTCACCCATGCGCTGGTTCCCGGCGCCTGGTATATCGCCGCCGGCGCGCTCGCCGGACTTGCGGTCGCCGCTTTCGGCCACGAGGAGCCGGCGGAGCAGCCGGCATGACGCTCGACCCGAATACACTTCTGACAATCCTCGCCATGATGGCGGCAACGGTCGCCACGCGCCTTGGCGGCCTGCTGCTGGTCAGTCATTTTACACTGACACCGCGTCTGAAAAAGGCGCTCGGCGTGGTGCCGCCCGCCGTCCTGATGGCCGTGGTTACGCCGACGGCACTCGCCAGCGGGCTGGCGGAAACCATCGCCTGCGCAATCACCGCCATCGCCGCGCTGCGCCTCAGCCTGCTGCCGGCGGCCGCACTCGGCGTTGCGTCCGTGGCACTGCTGCGCGGAATCGGATTGTGAGAAAACGTCACCAAGTCCCTGAAAAGACTCCGGCCTCGTACAGGGAATGCGGGACTGGCGAGAGGGTAAACATAACACCCTCTCGCCCTATCCGGATCAATGCTCCTCGTACTGGCTGAAGCTCGGATCGGCCAGATCGGTAAAGCGGGTGAATTCGGACTGGAAGGCGAGTTTCACTGTGCCGGTCGGTCCGTGACGCTGCTTGGCGATGATAACGTCAGCCGTACCCTTCACCTTGTCGAACAGGGCCTCCCATTCGGCATATTTGGGATCGGAAATATCGCGCGGCTCCATGTTCTTGACGTAATATTCCTCACGGAACACGAAGAGCACGACGTCCGCGTCCTGCTCGATGGAGCCGGATTCACGCAGGTCGGAAAGCTGCGGACGCTTGTCTTCGCGGCTTTCCACCGCACGGGAGAGCTGTGACAGCGCGATGATCGGAACGTTGAGTTCCTTGCCGAGCGCCTTGAGGCCCGTGGTGATCTGGGTGATTTCCTGCACGCGGTTTTCGCCGCTCTTGCCGGAGCCGGTCATCAGCTGAACGTAGTCGACCACCAGAACGTCGAGGCCGCGCTGGCGCTTCAGGCGGCGGGCGCGGGCGGAAAGCTGGGCAATCGAGATACCACCAGTCTGGTCGATGTAAAGCGGCACCTTCTGCATCATCTGGGAGCAGGCGACCAGCTTTTCGAAATCGGCCTCGGTGATGTCACCGCGGCGGATTTTCGAGGAGGACACTTCCGTCTGCTCGGAAATGATACGGGTCGCAAGCTGTTCGGACGACATTTCGAGCGAGTAGAAGCCGACGACGCCGCCATTCTTCGCCTTGTACGACCCGTCCGGCTGTACTTCCTGTTCATAGGATGCGGCGATATTGTAGGCGATGTTGGTCGCAAGCGAGGTCTTGCCCATACCCGGACGACCCGCAAGCACGATAAGGTCGGAACGCTGCAACCCGCCCATGCGGGCGTCGAGCGAATGAATGCCGGTGGAAATGCCGGAGAGATTGCCGTCGCGTTCGAAGGCGGCGCCCGCCATGTCGATCGCCAGCGCCACGGCATCGTTGAACGACTGGAAGCCGCCGTCGTAACGGCCGGTTTCCGCCAGTTCGAACAGGCGGCGCTCGGTGTCTTCGATCTGCGCCTGCGGCGGCATGTCGAGCGGCGCATCATAGGCGATGTTGACGACATCCTCGCCGATCTGGATCAGCGCCCGGCGCAGCGCCAGATCATAGATCGCGCGGCCGTAGTCTTCCGCGTTGATGATCGATACGGCTTCCGCTGCCAGACGCGCGAGATATTGCGCCACCGTCAGATCGCCGATCTTGTCGTCGGCGGGCAGGAAGGTCTTGATCGTCACCGGATTGGCGGTCTTGCCCATGCGGATGATATCGCCCGCAACTTCAAAAATCTTGCGATGCAGCGGTTCGTAAAGATGCACCGGCTTCAGGAAGTCCGACACGCGGTAATAAGCGTCGTTATTGACGAGGATGGCGCCGAGCAGCGCCTGTTCCGCCTCGATATTGTTCGGCGCCTCGCGGTAGTGCGGTTCCGCCGGTTGCGCGGGGGTGATCTTTCTCACAGCGTCGTTCATGGTTTGCGCGATCTCCCTTTGCCTTTGTCCTTAAACCTCGGGTTTGGCTTTCTGGGGCATGGCAGTCAATGATAATGTTGCAACACTCTATGGCAGGCTGACGTCTGCTCTGCGAAGCTTGATCACATCTTCAGTTGTCCCCAGCAATCCACAGGCGGGTTGGGAACAAGGGGCCGGATCCTTCCGGCAAGGTGATTCGCTGCCATGAGTTTATCGCATGGCAGACCCGGCGTGAAAGAAACTTGAAAATCGTCAGTCTTGCGAATAAATAGGCAGAAAATAAGTAGTGTGCTAATTATAAGGCTTGCTGATATGTCCCGCGAGACCGACAAGGAACAGCTTCTGGATGAAGTCTCCGCTTTCACCCGCAAACTGCGTGCGTTTTTCGATGCGCGGGTGGGGGAGAGCGGGCTGACGCTTGCACGGGCGCGAGCGCTCTTTGCGCTGTCGCGGCGTGGGCCGTTGACGCAGACGGAGCTTGCCGAGGAAATGGAAATCGAAACGCCGACGCTGGTGCGGGTGCTTGACGGCATGGAGAAACAGAACCTCATCGAACGCCGTTCGGATGAGAACGACCGCCGCGCCAAACGCATCCACATGACGGCGGAAGGTGAAAAAACCTCCGAGACGGTGCAGGCGATGGCAAAGTCGCTGCGCTCCGAGATTGCCGCCGACATTTCCTCGCAGGAACTGGCCATGGCGCTCGATGTCATGCGCAGGCTTTCGGCCAATCTGCAAAATCTCGCGGCCGGGAGGGTGCAATCGTGAGCACCCCAGTGCCGCAAACCGCTGACGAGGCCGCCTCGCAAAATGCCGAAGCGACGGCCAAACCCGCCGACCTTCCGGAAGAGGCAGCCACGCCGATGAGTGCTTCGGGCACGGACGAAACCGTACCGGAACCCGCGGCCGCAGCCGCACCGCAGCCGGTCGAGCGGCCGCTATGGCTGCGGCTGTGTTTCATCTTCGCGGGCCTGTCGTTCTTCATTACGCAAGGTTTGGGCATGAACCTCGTCATGGCCAATATCTACCAGCTGCAGGGCGAGTTTTCCGCCACCGTGGCCGAGGTCGCCTGGCTTTCCGCCGCCTATATGGCGCCTTACGCCACGTTTTCCATCGCGCTGTTCAAGGTCCGGGCGCAATATGGCCTGCGGCCCTTTGCCGAAGTCTCGATTATCGTGTTTGTCGTCGCTTCCTGTCTCAACCTGTTCGTGACCGACCTGCATTCGGCCATCGTCATCCGCTTTGTCAGCGGCATGGCCGCCGCGCCGATCTCGTCGCTCGGCTTTCTCTATATTCTGGAAGCCTTCCCGCCGGCGCGGAAATTCTCGCTCGGTTTCAGCATCGCGCTGACGGGCACGTTGCTGTCGGCGCCGCTCGCGCGCATCGTCTCGCCATCCCTCTTGGAAATCGACGGCTGGAACGCGCTCTATTCCATGGAAGTGGGATTCGCGCTGATCGCTTTCGCCATGATCTATGTGCTGAAAGTCACCCCGCCGCCACGGGCGAAAGTCATCGAGCGCATGGATATTCTGAGCTATCTTCTGTTTGCGGGTGGTCTGGGCTGTCTTGCCGTCATGCTCACGCTCGGCCGGTTCTACTGGTGGTTCGAAACATGGTGGCTGGGCGTCCTTCTGGCGACCTCCATCGCACTTCTGACCCTCATGGCTTTCATCGAATTGCCGCGCAAGAATCCGTTGCTCGATCTGCGCTGGATTTTTTCGAAGACCAACATGCACATTATTGCGGTACTGCTTGTCTACCGCGCGGTCTCTTCCGAGCAATCGTCGACGGCGGTCAGCTTTTACCAGCAGCTCGGCCTGTTGAACGAGCAGACGACGACGCTTTATGCACTTGTGCTGTTGGCAACCATTCTCGGCGGTGCGGCCTGTGCCTGGCTGATGCTCACGAAATACGTCGATACCGCCCATGTGATTGCGCTGACGCTGATCGCTGCCGGTTCCTTCATGGACAGCCAGTCCAGCAATCTGACGCGGCCGGGTGAGATGTATCTCAGCCAGATGATGATCGCCTTCGGTGCGGCCATGTTCCTGCCACCCGTCATGGCCAAGGGATTTGCCGCAGCGCTTGCCAGGGGCGCACCCTATCTGGTGAATTTCATCACCATCTTCCTGTTCACGCAGATCACGGGTTCGATGCTGATGACCGGCCTGCTCGGCAGTTTCGTAACGCTACGGGAGAAATTCCACTCCAATATTCTGGTGGAAAATATCCTGCTCACCAATCCCATGGTCGCCCAGCGCGTCTCGCAGCTTTCCAGCGCCTACGGCCATGTCATCACCGATCCGGCATTGCTGAAGGCCGAGGGGCTGTCGCTGCTCGGCCAACAGGTCAGCAAGGAAGCCTATGTGCTTGCTTACAATGACACGTTCCTGCTGATTTCCGTCGTTTCCGCGCTGGCGCTGGCCACGCTTTTGATCCACCTTGCATGGCTGCGCATCCGTCCTTTCCTTTTCCGGGAAGAAATCGATGCCGCACCGGCACCACAGTCTTGAACATTCCAAGAGTGACAAAATGCTGAAGAAGTTTTTTACCCCCGTTTCCATTCTCGTGCTGCTCGGCGGTCTCGCCGGCGTGGCGCTGGTGCTTTACGCCTGGCGGCTGCCGCCGTTCCTGTCCACCGTCGAAATGACCGACAACGCCTTCGTGCGTGGTTATGTCACGACGATGAGCCCGCAGGTGAGCGGTTATGTCGTGGATGTGCCGGTGAAGGATTATCAGGAAGTCAGGCAGGGCGCGCTGCTGGCGAAAATCGACGACCGCATCTACCGCCAGAAGCAGGCACAGGCGGAAGCAACGCTCGATACGCAGAAGGCGGCGCTCGATAATTCCCGCCAGCAGGAAAATGCCGCCAATGCCAATATTCTCTCCAGCCAGGCGGCTGTCGACAGCGCGCAGGCCTCGCTGAAACAGGCGCAGCTCGCATCCGACCGTCAGGACAATCTCATCAAGAGCGGTGCGGGAACCTCCAGCCTTCAGGAAGAGGCCCATGCCGCGCTTGAAAAGGCCCGCGCATCACTTTCGCAGGCCAAGGCCGCACTCGAAGTCTCCCGACAGGATCTGCAGACCATCATCGTCAACCGCAGCTCGCTGCAGGCCGCCGTAGCCAATGCCGAAGCCGCCGTCGAGCTCGCCCGGATCGATCTCTCCAATACCGAGATCCATGCGCCCGTGGATGGCAGGCTCGGCGAAGTCGGCGTGCGCACCGGCCAGTATGTCACCGCCGGAACGCAGCTGATGGCCGTCGTGCCGCATGATGTCTGGGTTATCGCCAATTTCAAGGAAACCCAGCTTGCCGGCATGCAGGTCGGCCAGCCGGTGACGATTTCGGTCGATGCCCTGCATCGCCGCAAGCTTACCGGCCATGTGGAGCGCTTCTCGCCCGCGACGGGGTCGGAATTCGCCGTCATCAAGCCGGACAATGCGACGGGCAATTTCGTGAAGATCGCCCAGCGCCTCGGCGTGCGGATCGTGATCGATGCGGATCAGCCGCTGGCCGCGGAGCTTTCGCCGGGCATGTCGGTGGTGGTGCATGTGGATAAGAGCGTGGCGCCGGAGGGTGCGGAGACGGCGGCGAAGTAGGTTAGGATTGGATGGGCGTGGCTCACCCCCCTCTGTCCTGCCGGACATCTCCCCCTCAAGGGGGGGAGATCGACTCGCGGTTAGGTCTCGCCCATCTCAACGTTTGCGAATGAAGTGGTGGTAGCGCTTCCTGCCGATCTCCCCCCTTGAGGGGGAGATGCCCGGCAGGGCAGAGGGGGGTATTCCTCCGCGAATTCAAGCCAACAAAAAACCCCGGATGTCTCCATCCGGGGTTTTCTTATGGCCACAAGGGCCAAATCTTATTCGTCGTCGCCGTCGCGATCGGCTTCCGGATCGAAGAAGTCTTCCGGACGCAGTGCGTCTTCGTCAACGCCGTAGATGGCGTCAGCGGAGGTGAGGCTTTCGCCCTTGGCCTGACGCTCTGCTTCTTCAGCCGAACGGGCAACGTTCAGCTCGACCTGCAGCTCGACTTCGGCATGCAGGTGCAGGGTGACGTTGTGAAGACCGATGGTCTTGATCGGCGTGTTCAGCTCAACCTGGTTACGGCCGATGTTGAAGCCTTCGGCAGCCAGGATTTCAACGACGTCGCGGGCAGCAACAGAACCGTAGAGCTGGCCGGTTTCGCCAGCCGAACGGACGACGATGAAGGACTTGCCTTCCAGAGCCTCGGCAACCTTCTGGGCTTCCGACTTGCGCTCGAGGTTACGGGCTTCGAGCGTTGCGCGCTCGGTTTCGAAACGGGCCTTGTTGGCGGCGTTGGCGCGCAGCGCCTTGCCCTGCGGCAGCAGGAAGTTACGGGCGTAGCCGTCGCGAACCTTTACGGTTTCGCCCATCTGGCCGAGCTTGTTGATGCGTTCGAGAAGAATGACGTCCATCTTCTTGATCCTTTCTATGGTTTGGTTTCGTTCGTATTGTCGGTTTTCCGCGTCGGAGTAAGAGAGATCGTGCTGCGCACGTCGCTCAGGCCGAACACGAGAATGATGAACAGCGGAAAGACAAAGACCGCCGAGAGATAAGCGAGGATAAGAACCGGCAGCCGCCAGTCCTTGCCGCGGGCGCGCTTGTGCAGCGAGGCGTAACCCGCCATCAGGAAGCCTGCGCCGAAGGTGCCGCAGATGACCGCGCCGACCATGGCCGCGACGCCGCCGAGGAACATGGCGACGATGCCGGCCAGAAAAATGAAGATGGCGTTGCGGTGCATACGCAGCGCGGAAGCAATATCCTCACGCGGGCGAAGGCCCTTGCCGAAGGTGCCGACCAGCCGCGTCGCGAAATAATAGGCGGCAAACAGCAGGATGACCCAGAGGCCGCCCTGAACGATCGGCAGCATCAGCACCAGCAGGGATTTCGTCTGGGCGAGTGCCTCGGCATTGGGTTCGAACAAGGGTTCGCGATTCTGCACCGAGGTCATCATGATATCGACCATGCGGGCGACGAGATCGGGACCGTAACCGATCATCCAGCCGAGAATGACGACGGCGATGGAGACCAGAATGCACAGGTGCAGGACGATGCCGGAAAGCGGATACCAGGCGAGCAGATCGTCCGGGCCGCCGAGTTCGGAAGCCGGACGCGCCAGATTGGCAAGATGCGAAAGGTAACCCGCCGGGATCAGCGTGAAGATCGCAATGGTCAGCGCGAAAAGCGGCGACATGACGAGTGCGCCGATGATGGCCGTGGTGATGATCGCGATAATGGCGGCGCGGTTGCCCCAGCCCATGCCGGCGATGAAGATGGGCATGGCCGAACCGGCATAGAGCAGGAAAGAAAGCGACGACTGTGCCGTTGCGCCAAGCGTTAAAAACGCGGCGCATATGCCGGCGAGGACGCCGGTGATCAGCACTGTCTGGTTCAACTTCTGCACTTCGCTGTCCTGCTGAAACTAAAGCAGTTAGAGGATCGCTCCTTGGAGCCTCATCCCCAACATGGGTTTTACGGTATCGATCCGCGCCCAACGCGGAAGGATTTGAACTCGCAACCCACTGATTAAAAGTCAGTTGCTTCAACGGAGAAAGCGAGGCCGCGCCAAGACGCAGCCTCGCTTCAATTCATTACGCTACGACGTAGGGCAGCAGGCCGAGGAAACGGGCGCGCTTGATCGCCTGGGCGAGTTCGCGCTGCTTCTTCTGGGAAACGGCCGTGATGCGGGAAGGAACGATCTTGCCGCGCTCGGAAATGTAGCGCTGCAGGAGACGAACGTCCTTGTAGTCGATCTTCGGAGCGTTGGCGCCGGAGAAGGGGCACGTCTTGCGACGGCGGTGGAACGGGCGGCGTGCCTGGGAAGAGGATGCGTCAGCCATTGGTCAAAACTCCTTCTTATGCACGGTCTTCGCGCGGACGGCGCGGACGGTCTTCGCGGTCGCCGAAGCCACCTTCGCGCGGTGCGCGGGGGCCACGATCTTCACGCGGGCCACGGTCCGGACGGTCGCCATCGCGGCGCGGACGGTCGTCGCGGTCGCGCTTCTGCATCATCGCGGACGGGCCTTCTTCGTGGGCTTCGACGGCGATGGTCATGTAGCGAAGAACGTCTTCGTTGATGCGCATCTGGCGCTCGACTTCATGGATGGCGGCCGCCGGAGCGTCGATGTCCATGAGGGCGTAGTGAGCCTTGCGGTTCTTCTTGATGCGGTAGGTGAGGGACTTCAGACCCCAGTTCTCGATGCGTCCGACTTTGCCGCCGAACGATTCGATAACGCCCTTGTACTGCTCGACAAGTGCGTCGACCTGCTGGGCAGAAATATCCTGCCGGGCAAGGAAGATGTGTTCGTAAAGAGCCATTTAAGCTTTGCCTTTCTTGCGTTTCGTCCTTCACCCGGCAACGGCGCTAAGCCTCAACGACTGCTCCTGAAAAGGCGTGAGCCTTAAAGCAAGAAAAGCGTTGTTCGAGACGGTCGAGAGCGGAGACACGGGAGGCCGGAAAAACCTTATGGTTCCTGCTGTTCCGTTGCCGGAACCAGCCCTCCGTTCAGCCACCAGCCAATTGGACCGGGTGTTGTGAACAGCGCGCTTATACGGATTTTTCGCATTTTGGCAATGGTTTTGTCAGTGAAGCGCGTTTTTCTTCAAAACGACGAACCATTTATGCGTGGTATCGGCAATGTGACCGCTTTCACTGAGCGGGATCGTTTTCTTCGTGACCGAGTCGAGAACGTTGAAGCCAATGACGTCGATTTCTCCCGGTCGTCTGGCAACGACAATATCGGTATGCGACTTATAGGTCCCGACTTTGTCATAATATCCTTGGGCCTGTTGGAAGCTCACTTTTTCGTAAGTATAGCCCACAATATCACCCACATCCGGTGTCGCGCCGGGCTCCTTAAGACGATACCCGTGATAGAGGGCATTTGTCGCGTTTTGCTGCCGCGCCTTTATGAAATGGCGAATCCACACGGAATGCGCTTGCGCGAAGGGGAACTCTTTCTTGCTGAACTGTGCGGCATGGAAGACATAGGAAATCCCGACGGCAGACCAGAAATACTCGTCGTTCATAATCTCGTCTTCAGTTGGTGCTCCGCCACCTGCAGCATTGTAGTTCTTGATGACGTGCTTTGCGAATATGGGTTCGTCATCTTTGTGCTTGATGTTCTTGGCGCCAGTAGAAAGGTTCCATGTGGAATTCCCCCAATGGTTCCATTCGTTGCCAGCTATATTGAGAATATCTGCGACCGTCTTCGCCATCGAATTCTCCCAAATTGTAATATATTATTATCGTTGAAAAATATCTATTTAATTCTGTATCCAAATCATAAAATCACTGGCGTATACGGAAATACACACCAGTGATTGCAACAATACAGAATTTAATCAGTATTGAAAGACGGTTTATTTTAATTTTTGTTTGATGATGGTTCAGATCGCCATAGGATACTGCCGGTGGATTGCCGCGATGCCCTTCAGCACCTCTTCCGACAGCGTCACATCCGCCGCCGCAATATCCACCTTCAGCTGTTCGATCGTCGTCGCGCCGATGATGGCCGAGGCCATGAAGGGGCGTGTCAGGCAGAAAGCGATAGCGAGTTGCGCCGGGTCGATCCCGTGCTTGGCGGCAAGCTCCAGATAGGCCTTGACCGGCGCTTCCTGATGCGGCTGCAGTCGGCCGCCGAGGTCGTGGTTGATGCTGCCGCGCGAACCTGCGGGGCGGGCGCCGTTCTGATATTTGCCGGTCAGCAGCCCGGCCGCCAGCGGCGAATAGGCGAGCAGGCCGACATCTTCGTGATGCGCGACTTCCGCCATGTCGAGATCGAAACTGCGGTAGAGCAGGTTATATTCGTTCTGGATGGTGGCGACGCGGGGCAGGCCCTTGGCTTCTGCTATGTCGATATATTTCTGCGTGCCCCAGGCGCTTTCGTTGGAGAGGCCGATGGCGCGGATCTTGCCGGCCTTCACCAGTTCGCCGAGCGTCTCGAGCTTTTCGGTGATTTCCGCAAGCGTGCGCGTCTTGTCCTGGCCGGAAGCGTCGAAGCTCCAGGCGCCGCGGAAATGATAGGTGCCGCGATTCGGCCAGTGCACCTGATAGAGGTCGATATAGTCGGTCTTCAGCCGCTTGAGGCTGGTATCGACAGCCTCGCGGATGGCGGAGGCGTCGATATCGCGGCCGCCGCGAATGTAATCGCGCCCGGAGCCGGCGACCTTGGTGGCGAGCACGACCTGATCGCGCCTGCCGGTCTTTTCGAACCAGCTGCCGATATATTCTTCGGTCCGGCCCTGCGTTTCGGCGGAGACGGGGGTGGTGGGATAAAGCTCGGCCGTATCGAAAAAGTTGATGCCGTTTTCGATGGCATAGTCCATCTGCTGATGCGCTTCGGCTTCGCTGTTCTGCGTGCCCCACGTCATGGTGCCGAGGCAGATTTCGGACACGGAGATGCCCGTGCGTCCCAGTAGATTCTGTTTCATGGAGAGGTCCCGGTGCTTTGGCGAGTTTTGGAAGGTGGGGTGAAAGTAATGGGGATTTGCCGCAGTGCAAGAAAAAATATGATGAAAAGAAAGGGGAAAACAGGTCGGCAAAACCCCTCGCAAAGGCCCGCCGTAGGCCTTCAAGCCTTGACTTCGCTGGCGGGAATGTGAATGGAAGTCCGAAAGAATAAAGGCAAGGCCAGACAAGAAGGACGACATCCCATGGGTATTGCATTCACATTTCCCGGTCAGGGAAGCCAGGCCGTCGGCATGGGCAAGGAGCTGGCGGATACCTATCCGGAAGCGCGCGCCGTGTTTGAGGAAGTCGACGAGGCGCTCGACCAGAAGCTTTCCGACATCATGTGGAACGGCCCGGAAGAGACGCTGACGCTGACCGCCAACGCCCAGCCGGCCCTCATGGCTGTCTCCATGGCGGTGATGCGGGTTCTCGAAGCGCGCGGCTTCAAGCTGTCCGATACGGTTTCTTATGTGGCCGGCCATTCGCTCGGCGAATATTCGGCGCTCTGTGCCGCCGGCACCTTCTCGGTTGCCGATACCGCCCGTCTTCTGCGCATCCGCGGCAACGCCATGCAGGCCGCCGTGCCGGTGGGCGAGGGCGCCATGGCGGCGATCATCGGGCTTGAGCATGACGCCGTTTCGGCAATCTGCGAAGAGGCAGCCATTCTCGGCGTCTGCCAGATCGCCAACGACAATGGCGGCGGCCAGCTCGTCATCTCCGGCTCCAAGGCCGCCGTCGAAAAGGCCGCGGCGGTCGCTTCCGAAAAGGGCGCCAAGCGCGCCATCATGCTGCCGGTTTCCGCCCCCTTCCACTCCGCGCTGATGGCGCCGGCGGCGGAAGCCATGCGCGAGGCGCTGGCGAAAGTCGAAAAGCACAACCCGGTTGTGCCTGTCATCGCCAACGTGCGCGCCGCCCCCGTTTCCGATGCCAATGAGATCGCCGCCCTGCTGGTCGAGCAGGTGACGGGCCAGGTGCGCTGGCGCGAGACGGTGGAATGGTTCGCCGCCAACAATGTCACGCAGCTTTACGAGATCGGCTCCGGCAAGGTGCTGACGGGCCTTGCCCGCCGCATCGACAAGACGGTGAACGGCGTTGCCGTCAACGGTGCTGCCGATATCGACCAGCTTCTGGCCACCCTCATCGGCTGAGACGGGATACTCCGGCTACCGCATTCATCGAGCGCAACAGCGCTGAACATTTTCAGTCCGAAGCTCTAAAGAAGGAATAGGACATGTTTGATCTGACAGGCCGCAAGGCTCTCGTAACCGGCGCGACCGGCGGCATCGGCGAAGAAATCGCCCGCACCCTGCACGCCCAGGGCGCAACCGTCGGCCTGCACGGCACCCGCGTTGAAAAGCTCGAGGCGCTGGCAGCGGAACTTGGCGATCGCGTCAAGATTTTCCCGGCCAACCTTTCCGACCGCGCCGAGGTCAAGGCGCTCGGTGAAAAGGCCGAGGCCGAACTGGAAGGCGTCGATATTCTCGTCAACAATGCCGGCATCACCAAGGACGGCCTCTTCGTGCGCATGAGCGACGAGGACTGGGACAACGTCATCGAAGTGAACCTGACGGCGATGTTCCGCCTGACGCGCGAACTGACGCATCCGATGATGCGCCGCCGTTTCGGCCGCATCATCAACATCACCTCCATCGTCGGCGTTACCGGCAATCCCGGCCAGGCCAACTATTGCGCCTCCAAGGCCGGCATGATCGGTTTTTCGAAGTCGCTGGCCCAGGAAATCGCCACCCGCAACGTCACCGTCAACTGCGTGGCCCCGGGCTTCATCGAAAGCGCCATGACCGGCAAGCTGAACGACAAGCAGAAAGAAGCCATCATGGGCGCCATTCCCATGAAGCGCATGGGAACCGGCGCGGAAATCGCTTCGGCCGTGCTGTACCTCGCTTCCAACGAGGCGGGCTACATGACGGGCCAGACGCTGCACGTCAATGGCGGCATGGCGATGATCTGACGGCCCTCCAGGCCGTCGTGAAAAGGATTGCGGCGCTGTTTAAGCTCCTTCTTGGGTAGCTTGCGCCGCAAGGCCCCGCTTGCTGGTTTCCGGCGAAATTGCCTGTCATACGCTGTGCTTAGCGCGTTTTCAGGCTTTTCGACCGATTGAAACCATGTTAAGCGGGCCAAGACTGTGAACAGTCGTCCCGGAGAGACAGGAAGCCGTTGCGATTTTGTGTGACGATGTCTAGCTTGGACCGGGTTGAACGGGTTTGCCAGCGGTGCCGGATTTGAACGGCGCATGAGGGCTTCTAACAGGGCAGGGTGCCGCAAGGCATTCCCTTCAAAATAAAGGTCGAGGAAACCGACATGAGCGATATCGCAGAACGCGTAAAGAAAATTGTAATTGATCATCTTGGCGTTGACGCCGACAAGGTTGTCGAAGGCGCCAGCTTCATTGACGATCTGGGCGCTGATTCGCTCGACACCGTTGAACTGGTCATGGCTTTCGAAGAAGAATTCGGCGTTGAAATCCCCGACGACGCAGCTGACTCGATCCTGACCGTTGGCGACGCCGTAAAGTTCATCGAGAAGGCTCAGGCCTGATCGACCTTGATGGGGGAGGTGCAATATCCTCCCGTCCTTGGCCCGGCTCGTCCGGGCCAATGTTTTATAGGCAGACGGCAACATGCCCCTGACGGTGCGTGTTCCGGGCAATGCATGGGGTCAAGCGCTGGAAACGGTGCCCACAACCCTCATGCTGACATTTGAAATACTGCAGCATCCGATGAACATCTCGCGATGTCCGGCGTTGCATGAAGACCGATGATTTGGATAAGGGCGGAGCATTGGCGATGAGGCGTGTCGTTATCACCGGTACCGGCATGGTATCTCCTCTTGGATGTGGGACGGAAGTGACCTGGGAGCGGCTGTTGGCCGGCCAGAACGGCGCCCGTCTCGTGACTGAATTCGAAGTCGATGACCTTCCGGCAAAGATCGCCTGCCGTATTCCCGTGGGCGATGGTTCCAACGGCACCTTCAATGCCGATGACTGGATGGAACCCAAGGAACAGCGCAAGATCGATCCTTTCATCCTGTACGGCATGGCTGCCGCCGACATGGCGCTTGCCGACGCGGACTGGCATCCTGAAACGGACGAGGACCAGATCGCCACCGGCGTTCTGATCGGCTCCGGTATCGGTGGCCTGGAGGGCATTGTCGAGGCGGGCTATACGCTGCGCGACAAGGGCCCGCGGCGCATTTCTCCATTCTTCATTCCCGGCCGTCTGATCAACCTCGTATCCGGCCAGGTTTCCATCCGCCACAAGCTGCGCGGACCGAACCATGCCGTGGTGACGGCCTGCTCGACCGGTGCGCACGCCATTGGCGACGCGGCCCGTCTGATCGCGCTCGGCGATGCCGAAGTCATGGTCGCCGGCGGCGCCGAATCGCCTGTCTGCCGCATTGCGCTTGCCGGTTTTGCCGCCTGCAAGGCGCTTTCCACTCAGCACAATGACGACCCGCAGAAGGCTTCGCGCCCTTATGACCGCGATCGCGACGGTTTCGTCATGGGTGAGGGCGCGGGCATCGTCGTTCTGGAAGAGCTGGAACATGCCAAGGCGCGCGGCGCGAAGATTTACGCCGAAGTCGTCGGTTATGGCCTCTCCGGCGATGCATATCACATCACCGCGCCGTCCGAGGACGGTGAAGGCGCCTATCGCTGCATGTCGATGGCGCTGAAGCGCGCAGGTCTCACGCCTGACGACGTCGACTACATCAATGCCCATGGCACCTCGACCATGGCCGATACCATCGAGCTTGGCGCGGTCGAGCGCCTCGTCGGCGAATCGGCCGCGAAGATTTCGATGTCGTCTACCAAGTCGGCCACCGGCCATCTTCTCGGTGCGGCGGGCGCCATCGAGGCGATTTTCGCCACGCTTGCGATCCGCGACAACATCGTTCCGCCGACGCTGAACCTCGACAATCCCGATGTCGAGACGAAGATCGATCTCGTGCCGCACAAGGCGCGCAAGCGGCAGGTCGATGTGGCGCTCTCGAACTCCTTCGGCTTCGGCGGCACCAACGCCTCCCTCGTGCTGCGTCGTTACGAAGCATAATTGCCGCGGCGGCTCTGCCGCCGCGCTGGCGCCCTCCCACCGGGTGCTGACAAAGGACGTTCTTTCCTTTGAAGAACGCATTGCGGCTTGCGAAAGCCATTCCGGTTTTCGCGCCGATATTGTAGTCGTTTATGGGAAGCGTTTGCCGGTTCGGGGTGATTTCCGGCCGCAGGCTGCTTCCTCCATCGGCTTTGTCCGAAACGATGTTCGTGAAGCCGGATAGCAAGGCTTCACGATATCTCTATGTGGTGCAGGAAGACATTCCGAACCTGTTTTTGCCGCATTACCTGCGCAAAAAGCGCTGACAACGCCGAACTGAAAAGGACCGACGGTGAGCGACACGAACCAGAACAGCCAGGGACCATACGGCCAGAACGGCGCGGGCGAAGGCAATCGCGGCCCGATCATTCCGAAATCCCCGACGGAAGCCCTGCGGCCGGAAAAAGTGCCGGCGCCGCCCAAGCGCTCCCGCAAGGCCCATGGCCAGCTTGTGATCTTCCTGAATTTTCTGATGACGCTTGCGGTTGCCGTCTGTGTGCTGGCCATTGCCGCTTTCTATTACATGATCAATGCGTTCCAGGAGCCCGGTCCGCTTCAGACGAACACGCATTTCACGGTGCGCAACGGCGCCGGCATCATCGAGATCGCCAATAATCTCGAGCGTAACGAGGTCATCTCCAACGCCCGTGTCTTCCGCCTGATGACCGGCAGCTACCTGCAAAAGGACCAGACGCTGAAGGCCGGCGAATATGAGATCAAGGCCGGCGCATCGATGAAGGACATCATGATGCTGCTGGAGTCCGGCAAGTCGATCCTTTATTCCGTGTCGCTGCCGGAAGGTCTGACGGTGAAGCAGATGTTCGCGCGTCTTGGAGCGGATGAAGTGCTGGACGGCGAATTGCCCTCGGCCCTGCCGCCGGAAGGCAGCCTGCGCCCCGATACCTACCGCTTCACCCGCGGCACCAAGCGCGAGGAAATCATCAACCAGATGAGTGCGGCGCAGGACAAGCTGATCGACATGATCTGGGAACGGCGCGATCCCGACCTGCCGATCAAGACTGTCGAGGAATTCGTGACGCTTGCCTCGATCGTCGAGAAGGAAACCGGCAAGGATGACGAGCGCGCCCATGTCGCTTCCGTGTTCTACAACCGTCTGAAGAAGGGCATGCGCCTGCAATCCGACCCGACGATCATCTACGGCCTGTTCGGTGGCGACGGCAAGCCGTCCGACCGCCCGATCTACCAGTCGGACCTGCAGAAGCAGACGCCGTTCAACACCTATGTCATCAAGGGCCTGCCGCCGTCTCCCATCGCCAATCCGGGCCGGGCGGCGCTTGAAGCAGTAGCCAATCCATGGCGCACGGACGACCTTTATTTCGTGGCCGATGGCACCGGTGGCCACGTTTTTGCGAAGACGCTTGAAGAGCATAACGCCAATGTGCGCCGCTGGCGCAAGATAGAGGCCGAAAAGGCGGCCTCCGGCGCCAATCCCGATGTTGTCGTGGATGGTCAGCCGGGCGGGGCCGAGGCGGAAAAGCCGGCCAACAATTGATAATCCTGACCGGGCCCTGCGATCCGCATGGCCCGGTTTTGCACGGCATGACGGGGGGCTTCCAGATATGACATTGCAATCGATGACCGGCTTCGCACGCAGCGAAGGAACCTCCGGCCGTTACCGCTGGGCGTGGGAATTGCGCTCGGTGAACGGCAAGGGGCTCGATGTGCGCCTGCGTCTGCCGGCCGGTCTTGAAGCGCTGGAAACGGCCCTGCGGGAAATTGCAGGCGAGCATCTTTCCCGCGGCAACATCCAGGCGGGCCTGACGCTGGCGATTGCGGAAAATCGGCTTGAGGCGGTAATCAACCGCGATGCCCTGGCGGCGGTTCTGGCACTCAAGAAGGAGCTTGGCGATGTCGTGGAAGACAAGCCGCTGAGCTTCGACACGCTGCTCACGCTGCGCGGGCTTGTCGATTTTCGTGAGGCGGAAGATGACGCGGAGGCGCAGGCTACGCGCAACAGCGATGTGCTTGCCGGCTTTGCCGCCGCGGTCGAGAAGCTGAAGGATATGCGCGAGCGCGAAGGGGCGTCGCTGTTTGCCATCCTGTCCGGTCATATCAACCGGATCGAGCAGCTCGCGGACATCATTGAAAGCGATCCGTCCCGCCATCCGGAGCAGATCGCGGCACGGCTCGCCCAGCAGATCGCCCTCATCGGTGACGGCTTGCATGGTCTCGACCGTGACCGGCTGCATGCCGAGGCGGCGCTGATCGCCACCAAGGCGGATCTGCGCGAAGAGATCGACCGGCTGCACGCCCATGTTCAGGCGTCGCGGGAGCTTTTGGCCAATGGCGGGCCGGTAGGGCGCAAGCTTGATTTTCTTGCACAGGAATTTAACCGCGAGTCGAATACAATCTGTTCCAAATCGAACGCCAGTGCGGTAACCGCAGCAGGCATAGAGCTGAAAGTGGTGATCGACCAGTTCCGCGAGCAGGTCCAAAATCTGGAGTAGACCCCATGGTCCCGGTGAATAATTCTCCCGTCACGATTGCCCGCAGAGGGTTGATGCTGGTGATTTCTTCGCCATCGGGCGCAGGCAAATCCACGATTGCGCGCAACCTGCTCGACAAGGACAAGAATATCGGCCTGTCCGTCAGCGTCACGACGCGCCCGCGCCGCCAGAGCGAGATTGACGGCATCCACTACCATTTCATTTCCACGCGTGAATTCGAGCGCCTGCGGGATAGCGATGCGCTGCTGGAATGGGCGGAGGTTCACGGCAATTTTTACGGCACGCCGCGTGGGCTGGTGGAAGATGCCATGGCTGCCGGTCGCGACATGTTGTTCGATATCGACTGGCAGGGCGCCGAGCAGCTGCAGGACAAGATGAAAGCGGACGTTGTTTCGATCTTCATCCTGCCGCCGACCATGACCGAACTTCAATCGCGCCTGCATCGCCGCGCCGAAGACACCGAAGAGGTGATCAAGACCCGGCTCCTCAATTCCCGTGCTGAAATCGAGCACTGGCGCGACTATGACTATGTCATCCTCAATGACGACCTGCAGGCCGCCTTCGAGGCCGTGGAAGCCATCGTGAAGGCCGAACGCGTCCGCCGCGACCGCCGCCATGGTATGTTCGATTTCGTGCGGGCATTGCTGGAGGAAGAGCCGAAGCTCTGACAGGCAAGCAGAGGCCAGCGTTTTGATTTTGGGCCGGGTTGTCGCTGCCACGACGATATCTGCGCTCTGATGGCCGAATACCGGGCAAAGACCTTGAAGCGGAGTGAAGGGAGGGTTATGTATATCCTGATGGGATATACGAGGCTTCGTCAATGGCTACGTCTACAGTTTTCATAACTAATCGCAGTCAAGCCGTCAGGTTACCAAAGACTGTGGCTTTTCCTGACGATGTGCATAAGGTCGACGTTTTGAAAGTTGGTCTTACACGCGTTATCGTGCCACATGGCAAGCGCTGGAATGATCTCTTCTTGACTGGTCCGCGCGTGACGGATGATTTTCTATCCGATCGCGAAGAGCCAACATCGGAGGAGCGAGAGTCCTTCTGATGCTCACATATATGCTCGACACCAATATATGCATCTATGTGATGAAGACCTATCCTCCAGCTCTACTGGAAAAATTCAATAGTTCAGCAGATCAACTCTGTATTTCGAGTATTACGCTTGGCGAACTCCACTATGGTGCGGAGAAATCTGCCCGGCGTCAGGAAAATCTCAATGCCATAGAGAATTTCACTGCGCGCCTTGAGGTTCTGCCCTTCGCCGATAAAGGTGCTGCGCATTATGGGCAGATCAGAGCCGAACTTGTCCGGGCCGGAACGCCCTGCGGCGTTCACGATATGCAGATTGGTGGCCATGCTCGAAGCGAAGGGCTCGTTGTCGTGACCAACAATATGCGTGAGTTTGTCCGAATGCCCGGCTTGCGAGTTGAGAACTGGGTTTAATTTTCGATGCCGTTGCTACGCGATGGACCAGCGTGCCAGCCATTGGCGGGATAATTGCTCGTCTGCTGCGTCTTCCGCCCAGCCGTGGCCCGTGTTGATTGTTTCCAGAACGGTATCAGCGCCGGCTGACCTCAGTTGCTCGGCCAAATGCGGCGCATCGGAGGGGTGACGCCGTTCGTCGTCGGCGCCGGCCAGCAGCAGTGCCGGATACCCCGCAAGGTTCGGAAGAGATTGATCCTTCCTTGGAGATAGCGGGCGAAGCAGGATGGCGCCTTTCGACAGATGACGGTCCTGACATATCGTTTCAGCCGCCACGATCGCGCCGTTCGAATATCCGACGAGAAAGGGTCTTTGCCCCGTCTGCTGAAAGACCATGGTGATAAACCGGCATAGTCTGGCGGCCTGATGTTTCAGATCGTCAATATCGAGCTGTCTGTCGGGTTTTCTGCGAAAAAATGCGAAGCCATTCTCCCAGGGAACAGCGCCTCTTGGCGCGTATAACGCACCCTTGGGAAAGACGGCGCGGCCAAACGAAATGAGGTCGTCTTCCTTTCGTCCTGATCCATGCAACAAGACAACCGCGCAGTCAGGTCGTTCGGCGGGAATGTCGAGCTTGTAGTGAAAACCGGCACTCTCCACGCGCTTGTTCCTTTATTCGCGGCGTCCACGAACCCGTGTCCCGCCGTTTGGAATCGCACATCACATGGCGGGATTTACAGGCAATTCGCCAAAGTGACGAATTCCTCCACCGACAGCGTTTCCGCTCGCCGTGTGGGATCGATCCCCGCTTTTTCCAGCAGTACCTCGCCGCCAAGGCTTTTCACGCTCTGGCGCAGCATCTTGCGGCGCTGGCCGAAGGCAGCTTCCGTGACCTTTTCAAGCTTGGCGACATCGCAGGGCAGCGGCTTGTCCTTCGGCAGCAGATGCACGACGGTGGACGTCACCTTCGGCGGCGGGCTGAAGGCCTGTGGCGGGACGTCGAAGGCCATTTCGGCGACCGTGCGCCAGCCGGCGAGAACGCCCAGCCGGCCATAATGATTGTCACCTTCTTCTGCCACGATACGCTGGCCGACTTCCTTCTGGAACATCAGCGTCATGGAGAGCCAGAAGGGTGGCCATTCCCTCGGCAGCAGCCAGTTGACCAGCAATTGCGTGCCGACATTATAGGGCAGGTTGGCGATGATCCGCACCGGTTCGCCGGCGGGAAGCAGAGCCTCGAAATCGGTCTTGAGGGCGTCGCCCTCGATGACTTCGAGCCGTCCGGGATAATGCGCTTCGATTTCGGCCAGCGCCGGCAGGCAGCGGCTGTCGCGTTCGACGGCTATGACCTTTTTCGCCCCAAGCGAAAGAATGGCGCGGGTGAGGCCGCCAGGCCCCGGGCCGACCTCGATCACCGTCACGCCGTCCAGCGGCCCTGCCGTCCTGGCGATCTTCTGGGTGAGGTTGAGGTCGAACAGGAAGTTCTGGCCGAGCGATTTCTTCGCGTCGAGCCCGTGGCGCTCTATGACATCACGCAGCGGCGGCAGTCCGTCGATGGCCGCCATTATGCGTTCGCCCAGCTGCGGAGGGAGATTTCCGCCGCCATCTTCAGCGCCGCCACAAGGCTCGCCTCATTGGCTATGCCCTGGCCGGCAATGCCGAAGGCGGTGCCATGATCGGGCGAAGTACGGATGAAGGGCAGGCCGAGCGTGACATTGACGGAATCGTCGAAGCCGAGCGCCTTGGCCGGAATGAGCGCCTGATCGTGATACATGCACACCGCCACGTCATAACGCTTGCGGGCGGCATCGTGGAACATGGTGTCGGCGGGCAGGGGACCGAAAGCATCGATCCCGTCCTTCCGCAACCGCATGGTCGCCGGGTGAACGATATCGCGATCCTCGGTGCCCAGTGCGCCATCTTCACCCGCATGCGGGTTGAGGCCGGCAACCGCCAGACGCGGCGCCTCGATGCCGAATTTCTGCCGCAGATCGGCATCGATGATCCGGCAGGTCGTGACGATCAGCTCTTCCGTGAGAGCGGCCGGCACGTCTTTTACGGGGATATGGATCGTCACCGGGACGACACGGACCTTGGGTCCGGCAATCATCATGACCGGGATGACTTGCTCGCCCGTCTGGCGCAAGGCGAGATCGGCCAGAAATTCCGTATGACCGGGGAAGCCGAAACCGGCTTCGTAAAGTACGGATTTTGCGATCGGATTGGTAACGACAGCCGCAGTCTTGCCCTCGACCGTCAGGGAAACGGCGGTCTCGATGGCCTTGATCGTCGCATGCGCCGCTCCGACATGCGGCTGACCCGCCTGCACCTCGAAACCGACAGGAAGAGGAAGGACGGGGAAAGCGCGTTCGAACAGGCCGACGGCACTTTCCGCATCGCAGGTCTCGATATTGACCGGGACACCGATCAGAGCCGCACGGCTCGCCACCACATCGGGGTCGCCGATGAAAATGAACGGCGGCACGCCGTTCTCCCGGCGCTTTGCCCAGGCGGTGATGGCGATGTCGGGGCCGATACCGGCTGGATCTCCCTGTGTCAGGGCAAGCGGCAGGGATGCATATGTCACGGAAAGACCCGGCTCTTGTATCAATATCAGGTGTTGACGATCTGCGCCTTCTTGCGCAGCTCATCCATATATTTCTTTTCGTTCGGGTTTTCGCCGTCCTTGGCCTTCATCAGGTCCTCGGACTTGAATACCATTTCAGCCGCATAGTCGTCGGAAACCTGACGCTGCTTGCAGATGGCCAGATATTCGACGCCCTTTTCGGTCACACGCGTACCGGTGGTGCCGCCTTCCTTGGTCTTTTCCACCAGCGCCTTCCAGTCTTCCGGCAGTTCCGGCGCGAGAATGCGGCCAAGATCCTTGATCGCCACGTCGCGCATGGTCGCGGCGAAGCTCATGGCCTGGTCGCAGCCGGGATAACGCTTGCGCGAGGCTTCAGCCTCGGCCTTGCGCTTGCCGGTAATGGCGTTGCGTTTCGATTCCGGGACAACGAAGATGATCTGCTGCAGGAAATATTCCGTGGTGACGGGCTTGTCGCCGCGTTCCTTCAGGCGGGTAACGAGATCCTGCGTCGACATCTTGCCGCGTGCGCCATAACGGGCGTTGACAAGGCGTGGCCAGCTCATCTGAACGGCGATGAAGGCCTTAAAATGGTCGGCTCCGACACCCGCCTGCGAAAGCACCTTCGTCAATTGCTGCGGCGTCATCTTGTTGTTGCCGGCAAAGCGTGCGAAGGCGGCATCGACGTCGTCGGTGCTGACCGACATTTTCACGCGGCCGATTTCTTCGCGTTTCAGCGCCTCATCGACCAGCTGCTCACGCGCCTTTTCATTGAGGTTGCCGGACTGGCGCTGCAGCTTCAGAAACGCGACGCGCCTGGCAATATCATCATTGGTGATGGGGGTCTTGTTGACGACGATCTTGACGGTGCTGTCGGCGAAGGCCTGGCCGGCATAGGGCACAACGGCCATGGGAACGGCGAATATCGCAAAGGCGAAAGCAGCGCCACGCAAAGCCGTCTTTCCGAAATTCATCATATCCTTCTCCCTTTCGTCGGGCAGGGTCCTGTTGCCCTGTCCCGCCAATCTGTTCTGCCTGATGGGGGGAATATAGAACTCTCCCGCTTTTCAGACCTGCCCTTTTGCATCCGCACCGCGAATTTGCCACGTATATATCATCGCGATCCGCAAGACGGCAATGTGTCGGTTTGTTGAAAGAAAACCCGATAGGTTCCATGCGCGGCCGACATTGGCGTGTTGTTGCGGCGAAACCGTGGCTTTACTGGCCAAATGGTAAAAAGGCAGGCCACGATGCTGCGTGACCTGCCTCTAAACTCAATAGTTGTTTGGCTTCCAGCCAATATCCATGTCGTTCCAGTCCTCATTGGCGGAGCCGACGCTGATATCGCCGAGCGTACGGAAGGCCAGGCGAGCATTGATCGACCAGTCATTGGCGGCCTGGCGGCTGGAGTTGATATTGCCTTCGTCGGAGTAGCTGACCGTCAAGATCGTGCATTCATCCTGATAGGCAATGCCGATGCGGCGTTCGGCGGCAAACTTGCCGTTCAGATCGTAGTTGATCGAGCCGAACAGCGACCAGTTGTCGTCCATGCGCAGCGTACCGGACGCCTGGATGATATCGCGGTCTTCATTATAGCCGTATTTGGGTTGCGCCTTGACCTGCGTATAGCTGAGCTTGCCGGTAAGGCGGCGGTCCGAATAGCTGATGCCGGTCTCCGAACGGTTGATGTCGAAATCGTCCTTGTCGAGACGCAGGCTCGACGACAGCGAAAGACCGATCGGCGCATCGAAAGCAGCCATGGCGACGTAGTCCGAACGGTCGGATTCGAGGCCGGAATTGGCGCCTGCATTGACGAGATCGTAGGAGGCGAAGGAGTTATCGCCCGCCAGATGGAAGGACTGGCCGGCAATGGCGCGAACGCCGTAGCCATTGTCGAACGTACCATTATAGCGGAAGCCGATATTGGCGCGCGTGCCGCCTTCGATCCGGTCGAAACCGGAGAATTTGTCGCGTTCGAACAGATTTGTCGCGTCGAAGACGAAGGCCTGTGCGTCCTCGTTCGGAAGACGGCCGGCATATTGTTCGTTCGGACGCACGAAAATCTGTGCAATCGGCTCGATCACGTGGCTGCTGTTGAGCGCCGTGAACAGCCAGGGATAACGTACTTCCAGACCACCGGTGACCATGCCGCGGAAAGCCGCGCCGTCATTCATCATGCCCTCATAGGCATAGGAGGTGCCGCCCGAAGTGAAGGCCGCAGGGGACATGTCCGACCAGAGCGCGTCGCCGCGCGCGGCAAGGATCGGCGTGATCTGCAGGCCGCTGTCCATCGTGAAGGTGCGCTTCCACTCGGCTTCGGTGGAAAGGCGCGTGTAGTCACCCTCAAGTCCGCTGAAACGCGGATAACCGCCTAGCGCGTAAGCATCCTGCCTCAGGCGGGTGATGCTCGTCAGATTGGTGGTCAGCGAAAGTTCGCCGCCATAAACCGGATCGGGCACGAAATAGCGATAGTCGACAACCGGATGGACGATTGCCTGCTTGCGTTCCTTGGCTTCGGTATTGTCCGTATCCTGAACGTTGAAATAATAGCCGCGGGCTTCGAAGCTGTTACGCTCCCCCGTACCGGTCAGATAGATCTGGTTGGTCTGGACGTCGTTTTTATAACCCTTCAGCCCATAGGTGCGCGAAAAGTTATTGTCGGTCTGCACCATGGCATCCCAGCCGAACGCCCAGCGCGGGTTGATCGAGAAATCACCCTTGCTTGCGATCATGCCGCGATTGTCGTTGAGGGCATCGCTGGTGCCGGCCGTGAAGGTTTCGGACTTCTGCTGGCTGATGCCGGCGATCGTGACCGTGTGCATGCCGGTTTCGAAGCGCTGGCGCAATTCCGCCTGCAAAAGCAGACCCTGCGTCGTGTAATAGGTCGGCGTGACGGTCACGTCCGATGTGTCGGACAGAACCTGGAAATAGGGGACACCGATACCGAAACCGAGATTATCGGTAATGCTCATCTGCGGGAATAGGAAGCCGGATTTGCGCTTAACCGTATTGTCCGGAACCGTGAGGAACGGCAGATAGGCGATCGAATGGCCGAAAAGCTGGAGGCGGGCCTTTTCCAGCCGCACCGTATGGGTCTTGCCGTCCTGAATGACGCGCTCGGCCTTGACCTGCCACAGCGGCGCCTTTTCGGGCCGCTCGGCGCAGGGCAGACACGCGGTGTAGACACCGTTGTTAAGCACCATCATGTCGCCTTCGAGACGCTCGGCGCTTTCACCCGCAATACGGGTATTGTCCGTGGTCTCGACGCGCAGCGCATTGACGAAGCCCTGACCGAAATCGTCAGTGACGTCCATCTCGTCGGCATAGATCTTGTTGCCGCCCGGCTCGATCAGCTCGATGTTGCCATGGGCAATCACGCGGCCGGTCTGCTGGTTGTATTCCACTTGCTGGGCCACCATGCGGTAGCCCGAATATTTCATGCGAACCACGCCCTTCGCGATCACGCGCTGGGAATCGCGATTATAGGTCAGTTCATTTGCTGTAAGCAGGAGTTTCGAATCGTCTTGGCTTGCCGACGCAAGCAGTCCATCCTGGCCGAAAGCGACCGGGCTGGATGCCAAATACGCGCACACAGCGGCACCTGTCAGAAGGGCCGTCCAAAGCCGCCTGATATTCCCGCGGTCAATTACCGCCACTTAGCCGTCCTCCTGATGAAGCAGAATGGTTGCCCCCAAAGCCAACGCCACGATGACTGGAACCCAGACCGCGACGGTGGGAGGGACAACACCACCACTCCCGAATGCCCTTACGAGCACGGTTACTACATAAAGCACGAAGCCGGAAACGATTCCACCCAGAATCACGGAGCGCGATTGGGCGAAGCGGCTGAACTTTAATGAAACGGTCGCGGCGATCAAGGTCATCGCGACCAGAAGCAGGGGCGTCGATAGCAGGAAATGATACTGCGTCTCAAGCGCCTTCGAAGATAGTCCAAAGGACTTTGCAACTTCGATCTTGTGAGAAAGGTCAAAGAAAGCAACGGTTTCCGTCTGCGTCATGCGCTCCTGGACGAATTCCCGTCTCAGATTGGTACTGATCCGCATGCTCTCTTGCCGAACTGGCACATGGCCGGCGCGCGTTTCCGTAACGCCGTTAAGAAGCCAGTAACCATCTTCCAATTTAGCCGACTTCGCATCCTTCCGCGAGACGATGTTTCCGCCCTTGTCGAGGTCGATGAGAACCACGTCGAGAAGCATCGTTCCGTTGTCTTCGAAGCTCTTGGCGCCGATGATCGTATCCTGGCCGCCGCTCGACTGGCGCATCCACGGAACGATCTCCTGCTGGCGGCCGCCGCCTGCTTCGTTGCGCAGGCCGGCTTCCATCGCCAGCGACTTGTTCTGGCCCCATGCCGCGATGGGGTTCAGGATCGTGACCGACAGGATACCGATGAAAACCGCGCCGAGCACGAAGGGAAGGATGAACTGCCAGGCGGAAATGCCGGCGGCGCGCGTCACCACCAGTTCGTAACGGCGGTTGAGCGAGATCAGCGTCGTCATGCCGACGAAAAGCGCGATGAAGGGCACGGTCTGCTGCAGGATCAACGGCAGGCGGAGCGCCGTCAGGCCAAGGGCGGCCGGAACCGAGTAGCCGGGCAGGCCGGACATGCGCCGTGCCGTTTCGCTGAAATCGGCAAGGTAAATGATCGAGGATACGCCGAGCACGAACCAGATGGCGGTGATCAGATATCGTTTCAGGAAATACCGGGAGAGCGTGTTGAAAATCATGCGTTGCCGCTCCCAGGGTTTTTCGCCATCCGGCTGGAGAAGAGACGGCGCAGGCGACCCATCGTATCGGCGATGACTTTCGGCATCTTCGGCTTGCGGCCGGTCAGCAGAATGAAGGCGGCGGCGCCGCCGCTTAAGCCCGGCACGGCATAGACCAGCGGAATGAAGGCCGCGCTTTGCTTGATCTGATTGGTGACGTAAAAACCAAGCCAGCGCAGCATGAAGGCCGTCACCAGTGCGGCGACCATTGGATGCAGGCGCGCCTCGCGGTGAGAACGGGCATCGGCGGCGATGACCAGCGAAATCAGCGCGAAGGAGAAGGCGAACATCCAGTCCGACAGGCGCTTGTGCAGCTCGCTGCGGAAATTCTCCGGTGAGCGCTTGTAGCTCGCATTGTTCTCGTCCGGGGAAAGAAGGAAGCCGAGGCTCGCATCACCGGGGGAAAGCGAGGGTTCCGAATCCTGCTTTTCCGACATGGTCGAGAGGTCGAAGGCATAGGACAGGAACTTGACGATCGAGACCTTGCCGTCCGGCGTCTTCTGCTGCACTTCGCCGTCGCGCATGGTGAGAGACGTGCCGCTCTCGTCGATCATGCCTTCCTTGGCATAATAGATGAGGTCGAAATTCGGATCGCGGCGGTCGGCGACGAACAGGCCCTTGAGGATACGGCCCTGCCGCTGGGCGATCTGCACGTAAAGGCCGTCCTGAATGGTGCGGAAGGTCTTTTCCTCGATCACCGAGGACAGAAGGTCGGCATAGGCGGCGGCCACCATCTGTCGGGCCGAGCTGCGGGCGGGCGGCTCGATGAAATTGGTGATGGTGAAGGAAAGCGCGCTCAGAACGGCGGCCAGAATGAGAACCGGGCGATACATCACCGAACGCGGCGCTCCGGCCGCATCGATGATGGCAAGCTCGGAATCATTGTTCATCGTCGTGAAGATCTGGGTGATGCCGATGACGAGCGCAAAAGGCAGGACCACGGGAATGAGCGTCGGCAGGATCATCGTCGCGAGCGCCATGAAGGAACCCATCGACTGGCCCGTATCGGTCACGAGGTTGATTCTCTGGAGAACCTGGATGGTCCAGATGATGGCCAGCACCGGCAGCAGCGCGACCAGAAACATCTGCGTTGTCCGCCGCAGGATATAGTTCTCGAGAAGCTTCATACGGCCCTGTTCGACATTGTTTTTCCGTGCGATCGCTCGCCGAATTTTCGCCTATCTAATCGCATCGTTGGCAATTGGCTATTCCGGCATGCTCACAAATATGTTTTGCGCGACGATTTTTCCATCGCCTGTGTCTTTTTGTGGAACAAGCTGTCGGTTTCATGACGTGATTTCGCATTCCACAAAAATGCCTTTCCTTTAACGACTGTAGGCCGTTAAAGAATGCGGGGTTGCGCCCCGGGCCGAAAAGGCCATGATCATGCGCATCGTGCAAGTCGTAGAAGAAGAGCAGGAAAACATGTCCGCCAAATTCGATATTTCTTTCGCCAATTCCGCCGCGCTGGAAAATGCCTTGGCCATCGTGCTGCAGGCCTCGGGTGAGGCGCAGGCCGTCGCCGGTGCTTCCGAGGCCGATCCGGGCGGGGTGATCGAGAGAGCGGCGAAGATTTCCGGCTTTTCCGCGAAATCCATGGCGACGCTCGACGTCATCGCACCGCAGGGTTCGGCGGCGGACCGGCTGCTCGTCATCGGGCTGGGCAAGCCGTCGAAACTGATCGCCCATGACTGGCTGCGCGCCGGCGGCACCGCGGCCGCCCATTTCAAAAAGGCGGACAAGGTCGTCATCTATCTCGATGCCCCGGGCGTCGAGGTTGGTGCCGAGGCGGCTGCGGACTTCGCGCTTGGCCTGCTGCTGCGCGCCTATAGTTTCGATGCCTACAAGACCAAGAAAAAGTCCGATGACGAAAAGACGCCGAAGAAGGTCGATGTCACCATCGTAACCGCCGCCCACAAGGACGCGGAAAAGGCCTTTGCCGTGTCGGAAGCCGTTGCCGGCGGCGTGGTTCTGGCGCGTGATCTCGTCAACCTGCCACCGAACGTGCTTGGCCCGGTCGAGTTCGCCGAAAAGGCGGAGGAACTGCGCAAGCTCGGCGTCGACGTCGAAATTCTCGGCGAGAAGGAACTGAAGAAGCTCGGCATGAATGCGCTTCTCGGCGTGGCGCAGGGCTCGGCCCGCCCGCCGCGGCTTGCGGTCATGCAGTGGAACGGTGGTTCGAAGAAAGATGAACCCATTGCCTTTGTCGGCAAGGGCGTCGTTTTCGATACCGGCGGCATTTCGCTGAAGCCCGGCCTCAACATGGAAGACATGAAGGGTGATATGGGCGGCGCGGCAGCCGTGACCGGCCTGATGCATGTGCTGGCGGCCCGCAAGGCCAAGGCGAATGTGATCGGCGTCATCGGCCTTGTGGAAAACATGCCTGATGGCAACGCGCAGCGCCCCGGCGATATCGTCACGTCAATGTCCGGCCAGACCATCGAGATCATCAACACAGATGCCGAGGGCCGGCTGGTTCTGGCCGATGCGCTCTGGTACACCAAGGACCGCTTCAACCCGAAATTCATGATCAACCTCGCCACGCTGACGGGCGCGATCACGGTAGCGCTCGGCAATCTGCAGGCCGGGCTTTTCTCCAACGACGACGAACTGGCCGCGCGGCTTGCTCAGGCGGGAGAGGCGACGGCCGAAAAACTGTGGCGCATGCCGCTCGGCAAGGATTACGACAAGATCATCGATTCCAAATTCGCCGACATGAAGAACAGCTCCGGCCGGCTAGCGGGTTCCGTCACCGCCGCGCAATTCCTCAAGCGTTTCGTGGGCGAAACGCCGTGGGCGCATCTCGATATCGCCGGCACCGCCATGGGGTCGCCGCTGACCGAGATCAACCAGTCCTGGGGATCGGGCTACGGCGTGCGTCTGCTGAACGAGCTCGTTCGCGCCCACTACGAAGATTGAAGCGAGTGGGGCGGCACGTCTGCGGATGACTGAAATTCTGTTCTACCATCTGACGGAATCGAAGCTGGAGGACGCGTTGCCGCCCTTGCTCGAGAAATCGCTGGAGCGCGGCTGGAAGGTCGCGATCCAGACGGTGGGCGAGGAGCGCCGTGATTTCCTCGACACGCATCTGTGGACCTTTCGTGACGACAGCTTCCTGCCGCACGCCACCGACACGTCGTCCGCACCGCAAAGCCAGCCGATTCTCCTGACGGCCTCGGATGAGAACGCCAATGCGGCGAGCGTGCGCTTTCTCGTTGATGGCGCCGAGCCGCCGGCGGTGGAGGCCTATGAACGCGTTGTCTTCATGTTTGACGGATACGACGCCTACCAGCTGGAAATGGCACGTAACCATTGGAAAAGGCTGAAGACGGAGGGGCACTCCCTGACCTATTGGCAGCAGTCGCCAGAAGGCCGCTGGCAGAAAAAGGCCTGATCGCACCGCAGGTTGGATATTTCCACGATTGGTTCCATATGCAAACAGACCGGCAAAAATTCGCACGTGGCGTTAATTGCCGGTTTTTGCATTATGCGCCGAAGGAAAGCACCCGGAGAGATGTGGGCTTTCGTGGGGCCGGTCGTTTGATCCGGTCAAAGGCTGCCGCAGACGAAACAGCAGAAGGATATGCGCATGGGACAGGCGATTTCACGACCGGACGGGGAAATGGAGCGTCTGGTGGCGGTGCGGTCGATCATGTCTTTCAAGAATGCCGAGATGCCGGAACTGAAAGTGCTGTCGCAATTGGGGCAGGGGGTGTTTGGCGTGGCACGTGCGGCGATCAATATTGTCGACGAGGATTGGCTTCATATCGCCGAGCAATCGGGAATGCAGTTGTCGGAATGCCCGCGCGATCTCTCGATCTGCAACCGCGTCATCGCCAAACAGGATGTGGTGGTGATTTCCGATCTGACCGAGCATCCGCATTTCCGCTTCATGTCCTATGTGAAAGGCGGCCCGGAACTGCGTTCTTATGCGGGCGCGCCGATCGAGCTTGAGCCCGGTCTTGTTGTCGGCGCCTTTTGTCTGGTCGATACGGTGCCGAGAAATTTTTCCGGCATCGAAATCGACAATCTCAGACACTTCGCGCTGCTGGCGGCCGCAATGCTGCGGCTTCAGAAAGCCAATTTCACCATGAGTCTTGCCGAACGCGAATTGCGCAATGCGGCGATGACCGATCCGCTGACCAGTTTTTATAATCGCAAGGCGCTGGAGGCGATCGTCGACGGCCAGCTCGGCGCGGCCCTGCGTGCAAACGAGGCCTTCGGTGTGCTCTATCTGGATCTCGACGGTTTCAAGACCATCAATGACACATTCGGCCATCCCGCGGGCGACCGCGTTCTGACCGCCGCCGCCGGACGTATTCGCAAGGCAATCCGCAGGGAGGACATTGTCGTGCGTATGGGCGGCGATGAATTCGCGATTTTTATACCGCGGCCCGGCACCCCCGATATCATGAGCGGGATGGCGGACCGGCTTCTGGCCGCTTTCCGCAACCCCTTTGACGTGGACGGGCAGGATGTCGACGCCCGCCTCAGCATCGGTGGCGCGCTTGCTCCGCAGGCGGGTACAGACCGGGCAACGCTGCTGTGCAGCGTTGATGAAGCGCTGTATCAGGCCAAAAATTCAGGGCGCGACCGCTTCGTCAGCCGCGCCCTTTGAGGCATTATCCTTCGGGAAGCGCTTCGGCTTCTCAGTCGTAGAAGGAATCCACGAATTTGTGGCGGCCGAGCAGGAAGGCGTCGGCCACATGGGTCAGCGGCGCAAGATCGACGTCCGAGCGGCTCGCCTTGATGATCTCGGAGAAGCGCTCGTAAAGGGCCGGATATTCCCGTTCCGGCTGGGAGAGCTTGTCTTCGCCATTGATCGAGAGCTTGGCGCCACCTTCGGACAGCACCATCCGTCCCGCCGCCGTCTCGGCAATGATGTCCCAGCTCTGCTTGCCGGTCTGGCGCCAGTCGAATTCGGCATGGACGGGCGTCTTCGTCACATCGGAAAAATGCAGGTCGGCGGCGATCGGGGCGTCGCGGTTTTCCGGGAATTCCAGCGTCGCCTTGGTCAGGAACAGCGCGCGCGGCAGGATGTGGGTGATGATCGAGAGCGCATTAATGCCTGGATCGAACACGCCGAGACCGCCCGCCTGCCAGATCCAGGCCTGGTTCGGGTGCCAATGACGCACATCCTCTTTCCAGATCACATGCACGCTGTCGATTTTCGTCGAGGCCAGAAACGCCTTCGCCGCCTCCACCGCCGGCGCATAACGCGAATGCCAACTGGTAAACAGCGAAAGGCCCTTCGAATCCGCAAGCCGAACGAGATCCTGCACCTCCGAAAGCGTCGCGCCCGGCGGCTTTTCAAGGAAGACATGCTTGCCGGCATTCAGCGCCGCGTAAGCCGCCTCGTAGCGATATTGCGGCGGCATGCACAGTGAAACCGCATCGATTGCCGGCTCCGCCTCCAGCATGGCCTCGATGGTGCCATAAGAAGAAACACCGTCGACGGTGCCGTGGCGGCTCGCGGTGCAGATCAATTCGAAATCCGGATTGCCTGCGATGGCGGGAAGATGCTGGTCGCGAACGATTTTACCGACGCCGACGATGGCAAGCTTGGTGGCTGACATGGAGAGGAATCCGTTTGAGTGCTTCATGGAATAAAGTGTGACTTTATAGGGTTTTAGCAGAAACGACCGAAGGGGCAAGGCGATCGATCCCGAAGGCCCTGTCATTTTTCATATCGCAGCATCATGACAAAATGCGTGAGTGCTTCATCGACAATACAGAATAAGTTGATTTTAATAAGTATTGTTTTCGATTTTAATGTTTTATTTTTGTCATAATCCGATTTTAACTATTTAATTTTAATATAAGTTTCGAAATTATTGTTTTTTAATTTAGTTTTATATTGAATTATTTCAAAGGGGACGGAGACGTGAGGTATTTGTTTGGCAATGACTGTCCTGATGGCGTCGCCGGTGCGGCGGCCCTGGCTGAGATCGCCCGGATCAGGCGGCGATAATGCTGTTTTTTATCCCTGCGCAAAAGCTGGATTTGTGAAGGCTAGGTGCTGAAATTCGGGCGCCAGCGCCGATATTTAACCGTGAGTTACAAATGATGGAATTGATCGTTGCCCAGGCGGCTGCATCCGCCGCCGAACTTCCATTCCTGCTGCTTCAGGCGGCGGCCGTGGTTGGCATGTTGTCCGTGCTGATGCTCCTGCACCGGACCATCGCTTTTAATGACGTGCGTTATAAGGTTTATTACGGGGTGGTTTTCGGAGTGACCGGCTTTCTGCTGACGCTCCTGGTTTCCGAGTTCATCCAGCTGCCGTCCAAGCCCTATATCCGCTCGGACCTGTTGTTTCTGGCGGGGGTGCTTGGATCCTGGCAGGGCGGATTGATAGGTCTGGCGTTTATCTCCGCGGCGCGTTACCTGTTCGGCGGTCCCGCCTTTTTTGGGGCGGCACTTCTGGACATGAGCATCATCTCCGCTTTCGGCATCGCCGTCTATGGCTGGATGCGCGGGCGCCGTCTCACCGAACTCGGCATACGGGAGATTACAGGGGTTTTCGCGATCAGGATTTTTGCGGCGCTGTTCGCGATTTCCATGACTTACCTCCTCGGCATGATCGGTGAAGAGCTGTTTCTGAGCAATGTCGGACGTCGCATTGTCGGCGCGAGTGTCGGCCTGCCGATGATCGCCTGCCTTTTCCTTGTCCTGCGCAGCGAAGCGCGGGCGCGGGACGCGGCTAAAAAACGCGACGTTGCCGCGCGGACGGATTCGCTGACCGGCCTGCCCAACCGGCGCGCGCTCAAAGACCATATCGAAATGACGACACGCCAGACACCGGCCGTGCCGCACGCGCTGCTGCTGATCGAAATCGTCAATATTGCCGATGTCGCGGCCTATCAGGGCGAGGATTGGGCCGATCTTTTCTGGCCCAAACTGGCGCAGGAAGTCTGTGACGACGATAACGGTCTGTTGTCGAAGGCCAATGCGCCACGCAGCTTCATGTTTGGAGACGCGACGCTTGCGGTGGTCGTTGCGGGGATTTCGCTGGAGAAATCGGAAAGCGCCAGCCTTGTCATGCATCTGCACGAGGGGCTGATCTCCTTTTTCCGAACCGCGGAGGCAGGTCCGGTCCCGCATTTCAAACTCGGTGCGGCGAATCTGGAAATGGTCCCGGATCAAAACGTTGCCTCCTTCCTCAGGCATCTCAGCCTGGCGCTGAGACGGAGCGAAAATCCCGTGCAGATTTTCCCCTTCTCTTTCGCCGAGAAAGCGGCACGGGACGAGGGCGTGCGGCAGATGCTGGTCCGTTGGATCAAAAATGGAAGGCCGCCGATATTTTATCAGCCCAAGTTTGAAATTCACACCCGCCGCATGGTCGGCGCCGAGGCGCTTTTACGGGCGGTCGACACACATGGGCAGGCGCTTTCGCCCTATTATGTGCTGGAGATCGCCGAACGCCACCGGCTGCTGGTGGATTTCGAATGGTCGACCATCGAGGCGGTGGTTCGCGACCTTGCCGAGTTACGGGATGTCGATGCGGATTTCCATCTCGCCGTGAATATCTCCGCTTCGTCTTTTGCGACCGCGCGTTTCGGGGAGAGGGTGGTGGCCTTGCTGCAGGCGGCGGCGGTCCCGGCATATCGGCTGTCGATCGAGGTGACGGAAATGAGCAAGATGCCGAGCATCGATGCCGTGCAGCACAATTTCGATGCGCTGTTTGCAGCCGGCATAAGGTTGGCGCTCGATGATTTCGGCACTGGCTACGCCGCGCTCACTCTGCTGGCAAGGTTTCCCTTCGAAGAGGTGAAGATCGATCATTGGATGACATCCCGGCTCGATCAGGCACGCTTCAGGGATGCCGTTGTGCTCGCTTTTGAAAGTGCCGAACGATATGGCGCCAAGCTTGTCACGGAGGGCATAGAGACCGAGGAGCAGAGCCGGATGTTGATGCAGATGGGCATCCGCTTCGGGCAGGGCTATCTTTATTCGCCCGCCGTTCCCCTTGAACGCCTGCTGCCTCAGAGGAAATGCGCCTGATGCATGCCGGGGGAGTTGCGCCGTGATTTGCCTTTAGGGATGAAAGCGTCACGGACGGGCAGGCCGTCCGTGGCAGTTCCATTCGATTGCTTCTGGCGCGCAGGAAGACATTTGCGCCGGCGGAACGGGGTGCCGACTGAGCTCCTCGTTGTTGCCGCCCATCACGATGCCATCGCGTCCTCATATTCGCTCGAAAGCAGCAGCCATTGTTCCTCTGCGTCTGAAAGCTTGCTTGCGGCTTCGCCCCGCTCCTTCACTTTCTGTGCGGCCTTGGCGGGTGCCTTTTCGTAGAGGGCAGGGTCGGCCAGTTCGGTGTCGAGAGACTGAATCAGTTTCTCAAGCTTCGCCGTCAGGGATTCGATTTCGTTGATCTTTTTCTTGAGCGGCGCCAGTTGGGCGCGCTTTTCCGCGCTTGCCTTGCGCTGGTCGGCCTTCGAGGCCTGATCGGCGCCGGCATCGGTCTTGTCGTCTTTCTTTCTGCCGGAGGAAACGACGAGATCGCGATATTCCTCCATGTCGCCTTCGAAGGTCTTGACCGTGCCGTCTGCCACCAGCCACAGCCGGTCCACCGTCGCTTCGATGAGGTGGCGGTCATGCGAGATCAGGATCACTGCGCCATCATAATCGTTCAGCGCCTCGATCAGCGCCCGGCGGCTGTCAATGTCGAGATGGTTGGTCGGTTCGTCGAGGATCAGAAGGTTCGGCGCATGGAACGCCGCAAGTCCCATCAACAGGCGAGCCTTTTCTCCTCCGGACAGATCCTTCGCCGCCGTCGCCATTTTTTCCGTTGCAAGGCCCATCTGCGCCACACGTGCGCGCACCTGCGCTTCAGGCGCCAGCGGCATCAGCTTGCGCACATGTTCGACCGGCGTTTCATCCGGCACGAGGTCATCGAGCTGGTGCTGCGCGAAAAAGCCGATCTTGAGGCCAGGCGCTACACGAAGATCGCCCGCCTGCGGCGCAAGCCGGCCGGAGATGAATTTCGCGAAGGTGGACTTGCCGTTGCCGTTCGAGCCGAGCAGCGCGATGCGGTCGTCATTGTCGATCCTGAGATTGAGCTGCTTCAGAATGGATTTGCCGGGCGCGTAACCAACGGCGCCGCCATTGATCGCGACGATGGGGGAAGCGGGCTGCTTTTCCGGCTCGGGGAAGGTGATCGGCTGGACATGATCCTCGATAACGGCGGCAACCGTGCCCATGCGCTCCAGCGCCTTGATGCGGCTCTGCGCCTGCCGCGCCTTGGTGGCCTTGGCGCGGAAACGGTCGATGAAGCTTTGCAGATGTTTGCGCGCGGCATCGTTTTTCGCCTTCGCCTTCATCTGCAATTCGTCGGCCTCGGCCTTCTGCCGCTCGAACTGGTCATAACCGCCGCGATAGAAGGTCAGCTTCTTCTGGTCGAGATGCACGATGGAATTGACGGCATTGTTCAGAAGATCGCGGTCATGGCTGATGATGATGACGGTATGCGGATAACGCCTGATATAATCTTCCAGCCAGAGCGTGCCTTCGAGATCGAGATAGTTGGTCGGCTCGTCGAGCAGCAGCAGGTCCGGTTCGGCAAACAGCACCGAGGCAAGCGCCACGCGCATGCGCCAGCCGCCGGAGAAGGAGGAGGCGGGGCGAAGCTGCGCCTCGTGATCGAAACCGAGACCGGCAAGAATGCTGGAGGCGCGCGCTTCGGCCGAATGGGCGTCGATATCGACAAGCCGCATCTGGATTTCGGCGATCCGGTGTGGATCGGTTGCGGTTTCGGCCTCGGCCAGCAGCGCGCTGCGCTCCTTGTCGGCGGAAAGCACGATGGAAATCAGCGATTCTTCGGTGCCCGGCGCTTCCTGCGCGACCTGGCCGATGCGCGCCTGTTTCGGGATCGTTACCGAACCGCTTTCCGCCGAAAAATCGCCGGTGATGACTCTGAACAGGGTGGATTTGCCAGCGCCGTTGCGGCCAACAAGGCCCGCCTTCACACCGGCGGGAAGCGTCACGCTGGCATGGTCAAGAAGCAGACGCCCGGCGATGCGGGCGGAAAGATCGGTAATCGTAATCATGGCGCCGTTTTGGCCGAACTGTCTGGCCAAGGCAAGAGCGCGCGCGCCACATCGGGTGAGATTACGGTATCAATCGCCGAGCTGCGCCAGATAGCTGGTGCGGCTGTGCTGCGCCACCTCCCGCGAGTAACCGACGACGCAGTTGCGCGCGCCGCAGCGGGCGGAGAGCAGAGCGAGTTCGGCATGGCCGAAAAATTCGGCGGCCGTGGCGGTGCCATCCACCTCCGCGACACCGATCGAAACGGTCAGGTGCTCGCCATCGCCGCCGCTCGTCGCAAAACGCAAGGCCTCAACGCTCTGCCGCAGCCGCTCCGCAATGGCCTCGGCCGTATTCTGCGGCACGCCGGCAAACAGAAAGGCAAATTCATCGCCGCCGATGCGTGCGACGAAATCGTCCTTCTTGATGGTCTTGCGAAACAGGGCGGCGAGCCTTCGCAGCGCCTTGTTGCCGGCGGAAGAACCATATTTGCCGTTGATTTCCCGGAAATGGTCGATGTCGAGCAACACCAGCGAGGTGGCGGAGGCGGCCCGATCCTTGGCAAAAAGGGCGCCGAGCTTTTCCAGAAAGGCGGCCCGGTTGGGAAGCGCCGTCAAGCTGTCGCGCAGCGAGGCCGCCTGAAGTTCCACCCGGTTTCTTTCGGCTTCGCGGATTTTCACCAGGCCCATGGCAATGAAATGCCGGAGGCTCGTCTGCTCCTCGTGAATGTCGCCCAAAAGTTCCAGAAAACGCTCCGTCGCGGGCGGCTCACCCTCTTCGTCCTGCTGGAGGCCATCCATGAAAGTTTCTGTGCGCTGCAGGCTTGCCTCAAGCCGCGCGGAAATCTGCGTCAGCGTATCGAAGGCCTCGCTCGCCATCTGTTCGGCCTCGATCCGGGAAAAGCCCGGCAGATTGTGCCGTTGGCCGATAAGATCGATCTCGTGCTGTCGCGGCGCATTGCCGAGCGCGAGAATATCGCGGCCCATGGCCGGGTTGTGGCCCGACAATATTTCATAGATCAGTTCGTAATTGCGCGGCAAAGGCGCAATGTTCATCTTGGCGATGAATTGGGCGATTTTGGTAACGACAAGAGAACTTCTTGCCTGTTCACGTTTCTTATCGCCCGCCGATGTCGTCACTGACAGCCCCAATACCGATAGATTATTATAAATAGACCGGCGATGACCGATTGATGAATGGGGATATTCTTACAAGCAACGGTTTAAAATTGACTGAATCCACAAAAATTTTTGGCGCTGCGAAGCGAAAATTTCCATGTCGGCAAAAGTGGCGGAACACCCGCGCGCCTTGATCGATTGCATGACAAATCCTGATTTGATTTCATGCTTGCGCCGTTCTTATATCGCTCCATCGATGTTGCAGAAGAGGGGTAGCCCATGACGACTTCCAGAACGCTCTATTCGCTGTGCGGAAGCGATACTTCCCGGCCATTTTCTCCCCATTGCTGGAAAACCGTGCTTTCGCTCGCCCATAAGGGGCTGGATTTCGAGGAGCGGCCTTTGCCCTTCACGGTGATCCCGACGGTGGAGGATGGTTTTTCGAAGACCGTGCCGATCCTGCGCGACGGCGACCAGCTGGTGAGCGACAGTTTCGAAATCGCCCTCTATCTGGATGAGGCCTATCCGGAGCGCCCGTCGCTGTTTAACGGCGAGGGCGGCAAGGCCATGGCCCGTTTCGTCGAAAGCTGGTCGCAGACGGTGCTTCACCCGGCGATTACCCGCATCGCCGTACTCGATATCCACAACATGCTGGATGAGCCGGATCGCCGCTATTTCCGCGACAGCCGCACGAAAGTGCTCGGCCGCCCGCTTGAGGATGTGGTGGCCAATCGCGAGACGGAAATCGCTGCGTTTCCCGCATTGTTGACGCCGATCCGCCGCATGTTGAGCTTCCAGCCCTTCATCGGCGGCACATCGCCGCTCTTTTCCGACTACATCGTGTTCGGCGCGCTGCAATGGGCGCGCATCACCACCGGGGCCGATCTGTTTTCCGATAATGACCCGGTGCGGGACTGGTTCGAAGGTTGCCTCGATCTCTACGATGCGAGGGGCCGCAGTGTGACAGCGGCGTGAAATGTCTGGCGTCATCGTCGCAATCTCGTCGATCCCCCTTGTTTTCGGGCCTTTGGGCGGGTAAAGACCGCCCACTTTCTCTGAAGGAAAAGGAAACGGACACATGGCGATTGAACGCACATTTTCGATGATCAAGCCGGACGCAACCAAGCGTAACCTCACGGGCGCGATCACCAAGGTATTTGAAGACAACGGCCTGCGCGTCGTCGCCTCCAAGCGCGTCTGGATGAGCAAGCGCGAAGCCGAAGGCTTCTACGCCGTTCACAAGGAGCGTCCCTTCTTCGGCGAACTCGTTGAAGGCATGACCTCCGGCCCGACCATCGTTCAGGTTCTGGAAGGCGAAAACGCCATCCTCAAGAACCGCGAAATCATGGGCGCCACCAACCCGGCCCAGGCCGCTGAAGGCACCATTCGCAAGACCTTCGCGCTCTCCATCGGTGAAAACTCCGTTCACGGCTCCGACGCCCCGGAAACCGCCGCACAGGAAATCGCCTACTGGTTCGCCGAAACCGAAATCGTCGGCTGATTCAAAATCTCAACGGCTTGAATCGTTGTTTCAGGCGGTTGGTTGAAGTTGCTGAAAAGACTCGAAGAAACGGAGCCGAAAGGCTCCGTTTTTTTTGTTTTGGAGCGCTGCCCGCAAGACGACGCATTTTTGCGGAGACCTCGCTCCATACTCCGTCACCCCGGACTGGATCCGGGGTCCAGCGCGATCAAGTCCTTGATCGCAAAAAGTCTTACGCCACGCAGACGCGCGGCTGCTGGATGCCGGGTCAAGCCCGGCATGACGGAAGAGAGGTTTGCCACCTCTTACAGGGACCTCAGCCGAAAGATTGCAATTTCTTGTTACGACGCCGGGCACCCCTGAACCGGCCGCATATCCGTCGTGCCGTCAGGTTTGAACACCTCCGGATTAGGCGTATAGAGCGGGCCAACCACCAGCGGCTTGGCGGGAAGAAGCGACTGGTCGGTGTCGGAACGGATCGTGGTTTCGATCGTCTGCAGAATATCGCCTTCCGGCCCCTTGATGCGGAGGGTGACCCTGTAGGGCCGGTCCTGCTTCACGCATTCGACCGGCGGGCTCTGAATGGTGATCTTTTCGTCCTTCGGGAAAATCTTCTCGCGGCTGTTGAGGTCCGGGCCCCCGCGCGGGTTTTCGAACGTCGCCTCAATGGTGCTGCCATCGCGAATGGGGGCAATGCGCTGAAGGGTCACCAGATAGGTGGCGATGGCGACGCGGTAGTTGAAAACGAACATGCGGCCGGAAATCTTGGCCACCTCGCGCGGTTCGTCGCGCTGGCAACCGGAAAGAGCGAGCATTCCCGCAATCGCCAGCAATGGAAGGGCAATTCTTTTCATGTCTGCACCTCCTTCTTCCGGTGATAGTGCCGGCTGGCTTTCTGCCGGTTGCCGCACACCGCCATGTCGCACCAGATTCGGCTTCTGTTCTTGCTGCGGTCAATGAAAAGCCAGCCGCAATTGCCGCAGATCCGCAGTCGTTCCTGTGTTTCGCCCGCAAGCAGCGAGAGCGTGGAATGGGCGGTGGCGTTGCCGAGGTTTTCGGCACGCGGGAATGTCCGCAGCGCCGTGCCGCAGGCGAAGAGGAGCCCGGCCAGCCTGCCGTCGCCGTCTTTTCCGCCGCCGGTGACGGATGCGCGGAAATAATCATCGACAGCCTCGCGAAGTGCGAGAAAAACCGGCCGGTTTTCCGCGTCGGGCGCAATGAGCGCGGGAAACCTGTCACGCTCCGCACCAAGCTGCATCGCGGCCTCGGCAAAGGCGGCGATCTGGGCCGGCACGGCAAAACGGTCGACCGTTTTTGCCGCATCCGAGCGCAGGATGACGCTATTGGCGACATCCAGCGCCAATGCGCCGCCTGCGAAACGATGTTCTGTCCAGCGAAAGGTCATGCGGCATATTATAACTGTCAAAATCAGTTTTAACAGTTATAATCATCGCGGGAGGATGCGCTTGGCCTATTTCCTGCAACAATTGCTGAATGCCGTGCCGGTAGCCTCGCTTTATGCGGTCCTGGCCTTTGGTTATGCCATCGCCTTTTCCGTCACAAAACGCGCCGATGTCACCTATGGGGCCATATTCGCCTTTGCCGGCCAGACCTGCCTGCTCTTTGCCGACTTCGGCTGGAACCGGTTGTGGCTGGTTTTGCCGGCAACCCTGGCGTTCGGGGCAGGGGCGGGCCTGTTCGGCGGGCTCTGGGCGGCGGGTTTTGTCGGCAGGGCGGTGATGCGGCCGCTGGCGAAAGCCTCTCCCAATGCGGTCACCGTGGCCTCCGTCGGTGTGCTGATCGCGCTGACCGAAAGCGCGAGGCTGGCTGCCGACACAAGGCAATTATGGCTGCCGCCGCTTCTGTCTGAACCGGTGCATTTCTGGGCAGAAGCGGGCTTTGCCGTGACCCTGACGCCGTTGCAGATGCTGAACACGGCGGCCTTCTGCCTGCTCATTCTCGCAGGCTCGCTTTATCTCAGCCGTTCCGGTTTCGGCAGGCGCTGGAAGGCGGTGTCGGACGATGCTCTCGCCGCCGCTCTATGCGGGGTGAATGCGGGCAGGATATTTCTCGTATCCTATTGCGCGGCGGGCCTCGTTGCCGCCATTGCCGGCGTGCTGGCCACGTTTTATTACGGCACCATGGATTTTGGCGCAGGTCTTGTCTTTGGCCTGAAGGTGGTGCTGATTTCGGCGGCTGGCGGTTATGCCAGCCCGCTGATCTGCGGTCTGGGAGCCGCCGCCGTCGGCTTTGCGGAAACATTCTGGGTCGGTTACGGTCCGGTCGCCTGGCGGGATGCGGCGGTTCTGGCGATGCTGGTCGGCTGGCTGATTGTCATGCGCAGCAGGGTCGAAGCGCCTTAGAGCATTTCCAGGAAAAGTGAAATGCGGTTTTCCGTCCGGAAATGCGAGAAAGAAGGAACACTATCGCCACTTGTCCTTCGCCGTATCGTCGATCGTTTTTGCCGTGACCCAGTCGCCCGCCGTGCCATCCCTGCCATGTTCCTTTTTCCAGAACGGGGCTGAGGTCTTGAGATAGTCCATCACGAAATTTGCGCCGTCGAAGGCGGCCTGTCGATGCGATGAGGCGGCGATGACGAGGACGATGTTTTCGCCCGCGGCGATCTTGCCATGGCGGTGGATGGCGGTGAGGCCGAGAAGGCCGAAACGCTCGATGGCCAGTCTGGCAATGCGGGTGATTTCCGCTTCCGCCATGCCGGGATAATGTTCGAGTTCGAGTGCGGCCAGCGTGCCGCCGTCATCCCGGCAGAGCCCGGTGAAAGCGACGACCGCGCCGATGCTTCCGTCGCCCTGCGTCAACAGGCGTGTCTCTTCGGCGGCATCGAAATCCTCCGCCTGTACGCGCACGGTCGGCTGAACGGCGTTTCGCATCCGCTCATCCCCCCGTCATGGGCGGGAAGATGCCGATCTCGCGGGCGCCGGCAATGCTCTCGTCATGCTCGACATGTTCCTGATTGACGGCAACGCGGATCACATCGGGAAACTCGAAGGCCGCTTCGTAATTTTCGCCGCGTGTCGCAAGCCAGGCGATCAGTTCGCCGGCGGTGGCGACGGAAGAGGGGATATCCAACGCCTCTTCGTCCGTGCCGATCTTTTCGCGAACCCAGGCGAAATAAACGATCCGTGTCATCAATCTTCGTCCACGATGTGTTTCAGGCCCGCCTTGAAGTAGTCATAGCCGGTATACATGGTCAGCGCCGCCGCGATCCACAGCAGGGTGATGCCCATTTCGGTCGTGTAGGGCAGCACCTTGTCGCCCGCCGGACCGGCGAGCAGGAAGGCGATGGCGACCATCTGGATCGTGGTTTTCCACTTCGCGATGCGGGTAACGGGAACGCTGACCTTCAGCGCCGCCAGATATTCGCGCAGGCCGGAAACCAGAATCTCGCGGCAGAGAATGGTGATGGCGGCCCAGAGCGACCAGCCGGCAATGGTGCCGTCCGCCGCCATCAACAGCAGCACGGAGGCCACCAGCAGCTTGTCGGCGATCGGGTCCAGCATGCGGCCGATATTCGAGGTCTGGTTCCAGATCCGCGCCAGATAACCGTCGAGGAAATCGGTGAGCGAGGCGATGATGAACAGCCACAACGCCGTCCAGCGCGCGAAATCCGAGCTTTCCAGTTTTCCTTCGATGAAGAAGCACAGGACAATGACAGGAACCGCAAGAATACGGCCATAGGTGAGAAGGTTGGGAATGCTGTATGCGCGCGAAGCCATGGGAAACCTGTCAGTCAAAGATCAGCTGCCTTGATGCCGCCGCCAGGGCATAGCGTCAACATGTCATTATGTTTTTTTAGCAGTTCGGTCTCACCGTTCTGCGTCAATCGCCGCCGCTCTCGTGGAAGTGATTGTAAATTTGCCGCGCGACCGTCTCGGAAATGCCGGTAACAGCCATCAGATCGTTGAGACCGGCGCGGGAAACCGCCTTGGCCGTGCCGAAATGCTGCAGCAGGGAGCGTTTGCGTCCCGGCCCGATTCCCGAGATTTCATCCAGCGGATTGCGCACCATTTCCTTCTTGCGACGCGCCCGGTGGGAGCCGATGGCGAAGCGGTGCGCCTCGTCGCGCATGCGCTGGATGAAATAAAGCACGGGATCGCGCGGCGGCAGGGAGAAATCGCTGCGCCCATCCGCAAAGAAACGCTCGCGGCCCGCCTCGCGGTCCACACCCTTCGCCACGCCGATGGCCGTCACGCAGTCGCGAATGCCGAGTTCGTCGAGAATGGCCCGCACTGCCGTCATCTGGCCCTGACCGCCATCGATCAGGATCACATCCGGCCAGGCGGGGAAGGGCATGTCGGCCGCTTCTTCCGGTGTCGGCGCCCGTTCGCGGTCCGGTTTGCCTTCTTCCTTCAGCAGGCGTGAGAAGCGACGGGTCATCACCTCGCGCATCATGCCGAAGTCGTCGCCGGGGGTGATGTCGGTCGATTTGATGTTGAACTTGCGATACTGGTTCTTCACGAAACCTTCCGGTCCCGCCACCACCATGCCGCCCACGGCATTGGTGCCCATGATGTGCGAGTTATCGTAGATCTCGATGCGGCGCGGCACGGTGGAAAGACCGAAGGTCTCCGCAAAGCCTTTCAGCAGCCGCGCCTGAGACGAGGTTTCCGCCAGCTTGCGGCCATGCGCCTCGCGGGCATTGGCCAGAACATGGTCGGTAATGTCTTTCTTCTCGCCACGCTGCGGCACGCTGATCGTAACCTTGTGCCCCGCCTTTTCGCCAAGCGCGGCAGCCAGCAGCTCCTGTTCCTCCACCGTTTCGGAAAGCAGGATCTGCTTCGGTACCGGCTTGTCGTCGTAAAACTGCGCGAGGAAGGCGTTGAGGATTTCCGAGCCGGGCAGAGAGGGATCGGCCTTCGGGAAATAGGCGCGGTTGCCCCAGTTCTGGCCGGTGCGGAAAAAGAACACCTGAATACAGGAAATGCCGCCTTCATGGTGGATGGCGAAGACATCCGCCTCCTCGATGCCGGCGGGATTGATGCCCTGATGGCTCTGGACGTGCGACAGCGCTGCCAGCCGGTCGCGATAGACCGCAGCGCGCTCGAAATCCAAATCCTCGGCCGCCTCGTTCATCTGCCGCGCAATCGCGGTCTTGACGCTCTGGCTTTTGCCGGACAGGAAATCCTTGGCTTCCTTGACGAGTTCTTCATACCCCTGATCGCTGATCTCATGCGTACAGGGGCCGGAACAGCGCTTGATCTGATAAAGAAGACAGGGGCGCGTACGGGTCTCGAACACGCTGTCGGTGCAGGTGCGAATCAAAAAGGCGCGCTGCAGCGAATTGATCGTGCGGCCGACGGCGCCGGCCGACGCAAAGGGGCCGAAATAATCGCCCTTGCGCGCCCGGGCGCCACGATGCTTGAAGATCGCCGGCGCGCGATTATCGGCGGTGATGAGAATATAGGGAAACGACTTGTCGTCGCGCAAAAGCACGTTAAAGCGCGGCCGCAAGCGCTTGATGAGGTTAGCTTCGAGCAGAAGCGCCTCGGTCTCCGTGCGGGTGGTGACGAACTCCATATGCGTGGTGAAACGCACCATCTGGGCGATGCGGTTGGAATGCACGCGGCCCTGCGCATAATTGCCGACACGCTTCTTCAGCGAGCGTGCCTTGCCGACGTAAAGAACGTCGCCCGCCTCGTTGAACATGCGGTAGACACCCGGCGAATTCGGCAGGTGTTTGACGAATTCTCCGATGAGGTCCATGCCCTTCAGGCCGGATTCGTTTTTCCAGCCCGCATTCCAGTCCATGCCGGCGACGTCGCGCGGCGCCTCGGCAGCATCCGTCGCTGCAAGGTTGGCATCGTCGTCTTCGTCGTCGGTGTCATCGAAGAGAATACCGCCATCAGGCAGCTTCTTTCCGTTCATTCATTTATCTCCGCCACGTCAGGGGTTTCCCAGCCAAGGTGCTGGCCGCCGTCGAGCGCGATCATTTGTCCGGTGACCGACGGCGTATCATAAAGAAAGCGAATCGTCCGGCCGAACTCATCCGGCGCGGGACCACGCTTTAATATAAGGCCGTCGATCTGCGCCTGAAAGTCCTGAGGCGCCTGTCTTTCGCTTTTGAAGGTGGGGCCGGGCCCGATGGCATTGACCCGCACACGTGGCGCAAAGCTTTGCGCCATGGTGCGTGTGGCGGTCCACAGCGCCGATTTCGAAAGCGTATAGGAGTAAAAACGCGGCGTGAGCGCAAGCACACGCTGGTCGATGATATTGACGATCAGCCCGGATTTGTCGGCCGGCAATTGCTCGACAAAGGCGGCGGCGATGAGGGAGGGCGCCCGCACATGCACGGCGAAATGGGCATCGAAGACATCAGGATCGGGTGTTTCTGCGGTATCGGCGAGAAAAACAGACGCATTGTTGACGACGACGCCGATGGGGCCAAGGGCAGAAGTGGCCTTTTCGACAAGCGCCATGGTCGGCGCCGATTGTGTCAAATCCGCCTGAACAGCCGTGGCCCTGCCACCTTTTTGCCTTATTTCGTTAGCGAATTCCTCCGCCTGCGCCATCGATTCATTGGCATGGACGGCGATCGCAAAGCCATGGGCGGCCAGATCGGTGGCGATTGCCCGCCCGAGCCGGCGGGCGGCTCCCGTTATCAAGACTGTCTTTTGTATATTTTCTTTCACGGCGGACCTGCATTTGCTCATATCCGTCCTATTTGCTGGATATAAATGCAAATCGCAAGCTGTCCGTCGACCCCAAAAGAATTGGGCGATTTTTTATTCACAATGCAATTTCGGTTTAATTTGAATATAACTAAGTTTAAAGGCGATCTATTGCTGATTAGGCTTCTGTTAGGGTTAATAAACCCCTTGTGGCAATTAGGCAACGTCTAATTCTAGTCACGTCGCTGCCCCAAACAATTCACATTTTGGCTCTTTGATCTCCGCATTCTCCTATCAAATTCAGTTTCCAGAGGGGCGATTAACCCGACGAGTTTACACCGCGTCTGAGAACAATGTTTTGAGTACAGAGCGGTCCTGAAAGGAGAATAGCATGCGTATTTTCGTAGCAACCCTTATGGCTTCGACCATGGCAGCCGCCGGCTTTTCGGCTGCTCACGCCGCTGACGCCGTAAATGAAGTGCCGCAGGCACCGGTGTCCTACGACCAGCCCGCGCCGGTCAAGGATTGGTCCGGCGCCTACCTCGGTGGTACCGTCAACTACGATTGGGGCCGTTTCAGCTCCAGCAACGACGGTCGTGACGCCAAGGGCGCTGGCGGCGGTCTCTACGGCGGTTACAACTGGCAGAACGGCCAGCTGGTTTACGGTGCGGAAGCAGACGTCAACCTCGGTGACGAGCGTGGTTCCGCCGGTACGGTCGCAGGTCGCGCCTTCGAAGGCAAGCAGGGCGTCAACGGCTCGCTGCGTGGCCGCGTCGGTTACGACATGAACCCGTTCCTGCTCTATGGTACGGCCGGTCTTGCTGTTTCCGACAACAAGGTTCGTGACGGCGTCGACAAGGACAGCGCCACGGCTCTCGGTTACACGGTTGGTGCCGGTGTAGAAGCCATGGTCACCGACAACATCACCGCTCGTCTGGAATATCGCTACAGCGACTACCAGAAGAAGGACTACACGCTCGGCAACGACGCCTTCTCGCGTGGTTTTGACGACCATTCGGTCAAGGCCGGTATCGGCGTCAAGTTCTGATCCCTCAAGGATCGCTATTGGAAAAGCCGGGGTTTTCGCCCCGGCTTTTTTGTTTTCCGGTCTATGTCGGATTGATGTCGGGAAGAATGCCCGGCCTTCTGGCCAGGCATCCTTCTGCATCCGCCTCAGGCGGCGGCCTTCATTTCCGTATAGGCTTCGAAACGCTTGCCGAAGGTTTCCGGCCAAGCGACCAGCGCCTCGCGCCCTTCGGCCCATTCTCCGGCAAAACGCAGGTCCAGGTAACCGATCATCGCGGCAAGGGCGAAATGGCCGCCATGCAGCTTCTTGCCGGTTTTCGGCAGGTTCGCATTGAGATGGTCGAGGCCCTTCACGACCTTTTTCCACTGCTTGTCGATCCATGGCTGGTGGATCTTGTCTTCCGGGCGGTAGCGGCGCTCGTAAACGATGGCCAGCAGGCAATCCATGATGCCGTCGCACAGCGCCTCCAGAATTTCCACATCCGTGCGCTTGCCGTTCTTTTTCGGGTAGAGCTTGCCGCCTGAAAGACGGTCGAGATAATGCATGATCGCCACGCTGTCATAAACCGAGCCGCCTTCATCCAGAAGCAGGACCGGAATCTTGCCGAGCGGATTGTTATCCATCAGCGTTGCGGGCTCGGCATTGGTGTCGACGCGTACGGAGGTAATGTCGATGCCGAGATGGCGCGCGGCCATGCGCACCTTGGCGGAGTAGGGGGAAGCGGGCGAGTAGAGCAGTTCCATGGTCGGGTCCTGTGGTTGTCGTCTGGTGACTGGAATATTCAATAAAACTGGATAGCGGCTTTATGTCTGGAAAATGTGTAAAGACAGGAAAGAGAGCGCATTTGATGCGCTCTAGCGAATGGGGATGATTTCCGTGGCGTTGGCGCGGCAGCCCTTGCGGTCAAGCTCGGGGCAATCGCGGAATGTCATGTCCCTGTTGAGGCAGATACGCACTTCCTCGAGGCGCCTGCCGTCGCAGCTGATGGAGATGCCACGTTTCGACAGGCCGGGATTGGCGTCGGTGAAGGCGGTTTCTATGGCGTCGGCGGAAAGTGTGGCGGCTTCGGCGCCCGAGGAAATTTTCCCCGGCAACCTGATGGCTTCGAAGGCGGCCCGTGTCGCCGAGAAATAGTCCCTCTGCGACAGGCCGGAGCAGGAGCCGTGCTTGCGCCACTGGTGGCCGATCAGGCCCATCGACGGCATGATGTCGAACATGGTGCGGCCGATCGCATCCGGAACCCGCTCGGGCTCGCTGCTTTGGCAGAATTCGGGATAGCCGTTTTCGTTCTGCGGCCACAGCCCGTGCACCACGAAACCGTAACGCCTGTCGCTGCCGCATTGCTGGCGGTTGCCCGAGCCTTCGGAACTGGCGCAGAAGGCCGGCGACCAGGAGAGCGACAGCACGTAAAAATCGAACCCGTTTCCGCGCGGCGCAGGGTTTTTCTCGGTCTCCTGTTGGGAAACGTCGCGCCTTGGAGCGTCCGTCCGGGAATTCCCGGTGGTCTGCGACTGGGGCTGTGTCTGCCGGTTGCCGGCGGGGCTCATCGGTGCCGGATTTTCCCGCGCGAACCACAGTGCTGCAAGCGATAAAAGACCCAGGGCGATGAAACCGGCATAACGCTTCATTCCGTGTACGTTCTCCGGAAAATGGACGACCTCATATCGTCGGCAGGCGACGATCCGGTCTTACATCAACTTGTGAACGGGGCAAACCGCCAATCTTTGATGAAAAGGTTGAAAGCTTCGCCGCATAACGAATAGAGTCGAACGAATCTTCCGCAAAAGACGGAACAGGGCTGGGGTGAAGCTGGAGGAAATAGGCGGCATGACCGCATGAAATTCAAGAAATACATCTGGCCCGTCGTTGGCTTCGCGACGATCGGTTTTTCCGCATGGTTGCTCTTTCACGAATTGCGCGGGTTGTCGCTCGACGATCTCTGGGACAGTCTGAAAGCCATTCGTGTGCGGGACTGGCTGTGTTCGGGCCTTGCAACCCTGCTCGCCTATGCCGCGCTCGCCGGTTACGACCGCATCGCATTGCAGCATCTTGGCCGCAAGGTGAACTGGTTCTTCATCACGCTCACCTCTTTCACCACCTATGCGCTGTCCCACAATGTCGGGGCGTCGGTATTCTCGGGCGCCGTGGTGCGATATCGGGCCTATACGTCCAAGGGACTGAGTGTGGCGGAAGTGGGCGTTCTCGTCGGCCTCTGCTCCTTCACCTTCCTCATAGGCACGATCATGCTCATCGGGCTGGTGCTGCTTTACGAGCCCGACATCACCGAACGGTTTACCGGAATCCTGCCCGTCGAAGCCTCCACCACGACAGGCGTGCTGCTGCTGCTCTTCGTCGGCCTTTATATTCTTGGCAGCCTGCTCAGACTGAAGCCTTTGAAAATCGGCTCATTCGTGCTGCCGTACCCCGCGCCGAAGCTTGTTGCGCAGCAACTCGTCATCGGCCCGATCGAGCTGATCGGCGCAGCGGGCATCATCTATTTCGCGCTGCCGGAAGCCGGAAATCCGGGTTACATGGTCATTCTCGGCATATTTCTGGTGTCCTTCTCGGCGGCACTCATCTCGCATGCGCCGGGCGGACTGGGGGTGCTGGAACTGGTCTTCGTCACCGGCCTGCCGGATATGAACCCCGCCGACGTCATCGCCGCACTGCTGGTCTTCCGGCTGTTTTACCTCATCATTCCCTTCATCATGGCGCTGTTCGTGATCCTGTTCTTCGAGCGATCACAGCTTGCAGCGGCGCAGAAAAGGGAAGGGCTGAGATAGGCCTTCAATTCTCTTCCGGCTTTTCCTCGCCGCGCAGCCAGAAGGCGCGCTGCGAGGCGAACCTGTCCTGCGCCAGCATTGTCTTCAGATAAGGCAGCAGCGTGTGCAATTCGTCCTTCAGCGTATAGGGCGGATTGACGATGATGAGGCCGGAGCCGCTCAGGCCATCCAGCCGGTCGCTTCTGACGGAAAGTTCCGCGCACAGCATCTTCGGAATGTCGAAGGATTGCAGCCGCTCATGGAAGTCCTTGATCGGTGCGCCTTTCTTCAAGGGATACCACAGGCAATAGGTGCCGGTGGAAAAACGTCGACAGGCCTTGTTCAAACCATCGGCCAGACGCTGATATTCATTCTCAAGCTCGAAGGGCGGATCGACGAGGATGAGGCCGCGCTTTTCCTTCGGCGGCAGGTGCGCGCCGAGCGACAGCCAGCCATCCAGCTCGGTGACACGCACCTGATAGTCCCCCTCGAACAGGCGCGCGAGCGCCCGGCTGTCATCCGGGTGCAGTTCCATGGCCGAAAGCCGGTCCTGCGGGCGAAACAGCATACGCGCGAGTTTCGGCGAGCCGGGGTAGAATTTCACGCCACCTTCCGGATTGAGTTCCTTCACGGCGTCAAGATAGGGCTTCAGCAGGTCGGCGATGGGGGCGGGCAGATCGGCCTCCATCAGCTTGCCGATACCGGTCTGCCATTCGCCGGTCTTCTGCGCCTCTTCCGAGGTGAGATCGTAAAGCCCGATGCCGGCATGGGTGTCCAGCACCCGAAAGGCCTTGTCCTTGTTCTGCAGGTAGCGCACGAGGCGGGCGAGAACGGCATGTTTGAGGACATCCGCGAAATTGCCGGCGTGATAGATGTGGCGGTAGTTCATGGATGTGTCTCGCTTGCCGTTTATCCGGATGAATGGTCAGGATGAATATTCTTGATGGACGTCACTTCGGCCTTTTTGCCGCATCGTTGATGCAATATACAAAAGACATGAACGTTGCGACCCCGATTTCCGCTGAAAAAGCCGCCCCGAAGGCCGAAGTCCGTATCGGACACACGGTATGCCCGCATGACTGTCCGAGCGCCTGCGCGCTTGAGGTCGACATCAATGCCGATGGCCGCATCGGCCGTGTGCGCGGCGCCAACGCAAATACTTACACCGCCGGCGTCATCTGCGCCAAGGTGGCGCGTTATTCCGAGCGCATCTATCATCCCGGCCGTCTTCTGACCCCGAAGCGCCGCAAGGGTGCGAAGGGCGCCGGCGACTGGCAGGAAATCTCCTGGGAAGCGGCTCTGGACGAGGTCGCCGATGCCTTCGTCAAGGCTGAGGCACGGCATGGCGCGGAGGCCATCTGGCCCTATTTTTATGCCGGCACCATGGGGCAGGTCCAACGCGATTCCATCGAGCGTCTGCGCCACGCCAAGAAATATTCCGGCTTCTTCGGTTCGATCTGCACCAACATGGCCTGGACCGGTTATGTCATGGGCACCGGCGCACTGCGTGGACCCGATCCGCGCGAGATCGCCAAGGCCGATGTCGTCGTCATCTGGGGCACCAATGCGGTCGCCACGCAGGTCAATGTCATGACCCATGCGGTCAAGGCCCGCAAGGAACGTGGCGCGAAGATCGTCGTCGTCGATATCTACGACAATCCGACCATGAAACAGGCGGATATGCGCATCGTCGTCCGCCCCGGCACGGATGCCGCACTTGCCTGCGCCGTCATGCACATCGCCTTCCGCGATGGTTACGCCGACCGTGATTATATGGCGCGCTTCGCCGACGATCCGGCAGGGCTCGAGGCGCATCTGAAGACGAAGACGCCGCAATGGGCGTCCGAAATCACCGGTCTTTCCGTCGACGAAATCGAGGATTTCGCAAGGCTGGTCGGCACCACGAAAAAGACCTTCTTCCGGCTGGGTTATGGTTTTGCCCGCCAGCGCAACGGCGCGGTCGCCATGCATGCGGCGCTTTCCATCGCCACGGTTCTCGGTTCCTGGCAATATGAGGGCGGCGGCGCGTTTCACAACAATGGCGACATTTTCCGGCTCAACAAGGCGGAGCTGATGGGCAGTTCTTACGCCGACCCCGAGGTGCGCCAGCTCGACCAGTCGCAGATCGGCCGTGTGCTGACGGGCGATGCGGAAGCGCTGCGCCACGGCGGCCCTGTGACGGCCTTGCTCATCCAGAACACCAATCCCGTCAATGTCGCGCCCGAACAGCGGCTGGTGAAACAGGGTTTTCTGCGCGACGATCTCTTTGTTGCCGTGCATGAGCAGTTCATGACCGAGACGGCCGACGTCGCCGATATCGTGCTGCCGGCCACCATGTTCCTGGAGCATGACGACATATACCGCGCCGGCGGCCAGAACCACATTCTGCTCGGCCCCAAACTGGTGGAGCCGCCGGAAACGGTGCGCACCAATCTCTTCGTCATCGAGGAACTGGCGAAACGCCTCGGCATCGACCATATGCCGGGTTTCGGCCTTTCGGCCCGCGAGCATGTCGACCGTATGCTCAAAGTCAGCGGCTGGGGTGATTTCGACACGCTGGCTGAAGAGAAGTGGATCGATGCGCAGCCGTCCTTCGAGGTGGCGCATTATCTCGAAGGATTCGGTTACGGCGATGGCAAATTCCGTTTCAGCCCCGAATGGGCGACTGGACCGTCTCCGAACAAGCCGCCGAAAAACATCGGTGTGATGGGGCCCGTTGGGCAATTCCCGAAATTCCCGGATCAGGTCGACGTCATCGAAACCGTGGATGGCGACCATCCGTTCCGGTTGGCGACATCGCCGGCGCGCAATTTCCTCAACTCCACCTTCGCGGAAACCAAAACATCCGTGCAGAAGGAGGGCCGCCCGGAACTGATGATCTGTCCGCAGGATGCCGCCGGCAACGGTATCGCCGATGGCGATGTCGTCCGCATCGGCAATGGCCGCGGTGAAGTGCGGCTCCATGCGAAAATCGTGGAGGGTGCGAGACCGGGCGTGCTGATTGCCGAAGGCCTGTGGCCCAACAGGGCGCATATGGATGGCGAGGGCATCAATGTGCTGACCGGCGCCGATGCCGTTGCCCCCTATGGCGGCGCGGCCTTTCATGACAACAAGGTTTGGTTACGCCGCGACGATGAGGCTCGCGAGGCTTGATATTGCGCCGCAACAAGGGCAGGCTGAAACCAATGCACGACAGGCAAGGACATATCCGTTGACACAGACGCAGGCGAAAAACGTTCCGGCCGACACGGATGCCGGCAGAATCCGGCTGGTGGAAAAAGAAACCGTCTGGAAGGGCTTCGTGCATATGCAGAAGCTCGTTTTCGATCAGCGCATGCCTGACGGTAAAACCATCCGTATCGTCCGGGAAGTCCACGACCATGGCAGCGCCGCCGCCATTCTCCTCTATGATCCGAAACGTGACAGCGTGGTGATGGTGCGCCAGTTCCGCCCCGCCGCCTTCGTGAACGGCGATCAAAGCTTCATGATCGAGGTGCCGGCGGGGCTTCTCGATGACGACGACGCGGCCGTCGCCATCCGCCGGGAGGCAATGGAAGAATCCGGCTATGCGGTCGAAAAGGTCGAGTACCTCTTCGACATGTATGCGAGCCCCGGCACGCTGACGGAAAAGGTCAGTCTCTTCGTCGCCCGCATCGATCTTGATGTGCAGGCCGGCAGCGGCGGCGGGCTGGAGGACGAAGGCGAGGATCTGGAGGTCCTGACCTACGGGCTCGATGAAGCCTTCGCAATGATCGCATCGGGTGAAATCGCCGATTCCAAGACGATCATTCTGCTGCAATGGGCGATGTTAAATCGCGCCCGGCTTTGAGGGCAGGGTTATTCGAGCGCATCTGGTAAACTCGTACATCGAGTAATACCGTCGCAATCAGAAGCGTCCTTTCACACCCATCCCCACGAAAATCGACTGCAAGTCACCGCCGCCGGCATTCTTTTCCGATGACAGGTTTCCGGCGCCTGCGCCGCTGTAGTGGGTGTCTCCGCGTCCGAGGCTGGTATAGTCATACGCGCCGTCGAGATAGACCGAGGCATTCTCGGTCAGGTCATAGGCAACGCCCGCCTTCACCCCGAACATGCCGGCAACGTCGAATTTGTCGGTGAAGCGCATGTCGCGCAGATGATGATCGTCGGTCGCCTTGCCATAGACCATCGCGCCGCCTTCTAGGCCGGCATTCAGCGACCAGTTGCCGAACCTCTGGCCGCCGGTCAGGTTGCCGTAGAAAACCGGTATCTGCTGACGATAGGTGATGCCTTTGACATCATCCTTGAATTTTACACTCAAATCCCTTGGCGAGAAAAGACTGTAGACGCCTCTGCCGCCATAGGCAGACCATTGCACATCCGTGTAACGGAAGCCGACGCCGGCGCTGAGATATTGCTGGGGATCGTCCAGCAGCATGCGGTTGAGTTCGAGGCTTCCCGAAAAATAATGGTCGAGCCGCGTATCGTCGTGCTGGGAACGATGGCTCCAATTGTCCTTGGAGCTATCCCGGGAAAAAGGCCATATCCAGTCATAGTCGGTCATGTAACCATCGCCTTCGAAGCCGACGCGGCCTTCTGCCTTCACGCGCCAGCCGGGCGCAAGCTCAAGCCCGAGCGAGCCGCGCAGCGCCATGGCATTCTTGGTTTCCCATTCGAGTTCACTGACCTTGCGACCGCGCAGATGAACGGTTTCCGTCGCGCGGAGATTGAGGACACCGGCATCCAGCGAGGCTGTAACACCGCCTTGCTCGGCCAGGACCGGCAGGCTGGCACTCATCAGCAAAACCGCCGAAAGCGGCAGGAAGAATCTCGAAAATGGCATAATCGCTCCTGAATGACCGGAGGGCCCGAAATAGGGGCCGTTACGGGCATTAAAGATGATTATGGTAAATGATCGGTTTATTTCGCCGAAAATACCACTTATGATTATCGCTGTACTTTAGGTATAGCTTTATCAGAAAGCGGAAATCAGGTTGGAATACTCGGATTTACTCTCGTTATCCATGGATATGGCTTTGCCGTCTTCCATCCGCACCTTGCCTTCCGCAAGCCGCTTCAGCGTCAGCGGGTAAAGCTGGTGCTCGACGGTCAGGATGCGTGCCGCAAGCGTATCGGCCGTGTCGCCGGAAATGACCGGCACCGCTCCCTGCGCGATGGTCGGGCCTTCATCCATGCCTTCGGTAACGAAATGCACGGTGCAGCCGGAAATCTTCATGCCGCTGTCGATGGCGCGCTGATGGGTGTGTAGGCCCGGAAAGAGCGGCAGCAGGGAAGGGTGGATATTGATGATGCGGCCTTCATAGGGAGCAATGAAATCCCCCGATATCAGCCGCATGTAACCGGCAAGGCAGATGATATCAGGCGCGATTTCGCCAAGAGCGGCCAGAATGGCGCCCTCGTGCTCGGTCTTGCTGGCATAGGTCTTGCGTTCGAAGACCAGCGTGGGAATGCCCATGTCCCGTGCCTTTTCCAGCCCGCCCGCAGACGCCTTGTCCGAAATCACGCAGACGATTTCCGCCGGAAAATCCGCCGCCTGGCAGGCCTTGGCCAGCGCCACCATGTTGGAGCCGCTGCCGGAAATGAAAACGACGACGCGTTTGCGGCCGGTCGGGAAGGCGGCGCTCATCATAGGCCGAGGGCGCCCTTGTAGATCGTGCCATGTGCGCCCTCTTCGCGGGCGACCATGCGGCCGAGCGGGAAGACGGTCTCGCCTTCGGCCGTGAGCGCGTCGGTGACCTTGCCGGCATTTTCAGCCGAAACGACGACGATCATGCCGACACCGCAATTGAAGGTACGCAGCATTTCCTTGGCTTCAACGCCGCCGGTTTTCGCCAGCCACGAGAAGACGGCGGGAACCTTGATCGCTTCGAGATCGATCTCGGCAGCGAGATGCTTGGGCAGAACGCGCGGAATATTCTCCGGGAAACCGCCGCCGGTAATATGCGCCAGCGCCTTCAGCGCGCCGGTCTCGCGGATCGCCTTCAAAAGCGGCTTCACATAGATGCGGGTCGGCGTCAGCAGCGCTTCACCGAGCTTCTTGCCGTCGGCGAAGGGGGCGGGGGCGTTCCAGTCGAGACCGGAGACCGATACGATCTTGCGCACCAGCGAAAAGCCGTTTGAGTGAACGCCGGAAGAGGAAAGGCCGAGAATGACGTCGCCTTCGGCAATGTCGCCGGCCGGCAGAAGCTGACCGCGTTCGGCCGCACCCACGGCAAAGCCCGCGAGATCGTAATCGCCATCGGAATACATGCCGGGCATCTCAGCGGTTTCGCCGCCGATCAGCGCACAGCCGGATTCGCGGCAGCCGGCGGCGATGCCGGAAACGATGGCCGCACCCTGATCGGGGTCCAGTTTGCCGGTTGCGAAATAATCGAGGAAGAACAGCGGTTCTGCGCCCTGAACGACGAGATCGTTGACGCACATGGCGACGAGATCGATGCCGACGGTGTCGTGATAGTTGGCGTCGATGGCGATCTTCAGCTTGGTGCCGACGCCGTCATTGGCGGCCACCAGAACCGGATCGGTGAAACCAGCAGCCTTCAGGTCGAACAGGCCGCCGAAGCCGCCGATTTCGCCATCCGCGCCGGGACGCCGTGTCGAGCGCACCGCCGGTTTGATCTTTTCGACCATCAGGTTGCCGGCGTCGATATCCACACCCGCATCACTATAGGTAAGACCGTTCTTGCCCGACTGGCTCATGGCTCTCGTCTCCGCTGGTTCCTTTGGCGTCGCCATTCGCACGGGACGGGGCCTGATGCAAGGGTTTGAGTGGCAATAGCTCCGGTTTTTAACGGCTTTGGCGGGGTTAGCCGGATTGGGTGCTCACGATGGCTGCGGCGCGGCGCGACAGACGAGATTGAGCAGGCCGTCATTGGAAGTATCGGAATTTTCCTCGATCAGCCGTCCGTTCTCGCCATAACGTGCGGCGATCTCAAAACCAGCCGCTTCCAGCTGGCGGGTCTGGGCGGCAAGGTCGATGAAATAAAACAGGCCGCTCCAGCGGTGCGCCTGATCCGCGAGAATGGCATATTCCGGTGTCCGCCGTGTCGAAGCTTGCAGGCGCAGATAATTGATCCAGCTTTGCGGATGCAGCGAATTCACCACCTCGCGCGGGTGCCAGGAACGCCGGTGCAGCGGCATGCCGCCGGCCCGCTTCCATTGGCGATTGTGAAACGAAAAGATGAAATATCCGCCGGGTGCGAGAATGCTTCGCACGGCATGGATGATGGCAAGCCGGTCTTCATGGCCGAAGGCGCTTAGAATGGCGAGCGCGCCGAGCACGCAATCGAAACGCTCCGCGCCGAACTGGCCGATCGACCGCACATCCATGTCGAGAAACGTGGCTGAGGGAAAATTGCGCCGCGCCAGCGCCAGCATCGGCTGCGAGCGGTCAATGCCGATATAGTCTGCCACCAAGGGCAGAAGCGGCTTCGTCGTTCGTCCGGTGCCGACGCCGAGGTCAAGCAGCCGCTTGCCCGCATAGGCGTGGCGGAACTGATCGAGAATGATGCGTTCGGCCGGGTAAAGCTGCTGGTTGTCGTACCATTCGGCAACTTCGGGATTGTCGAAGAGACCGGCATTATATTCCGCGATGCCATTTTCACTGGTGCTCTGCATCGTGCCCCCCCGGCCGCCGGACAGGAAGGAGCGCTGCTGGCTCGCCCGGCAATATTTGATAGTTGTCTAATATTTACCGCCGGTCAACCTGCCGTTGCGAGGGGCGGCCGGAAATGAGGGATTTTGCCGCTGTGCCGGCAGTCTCCTTCTGTCGGCGTAGGAAAGCGCCGGTCTTGACCATGTGCATATGCGCATCCTATCTCCATCATGGGCGGTGACGGTGCGGCGATAAAGGATGAACGGATGCAACCCCATGTAAGCGGTACGAGCCTGCGCAGGCAGGTGTTTTTCTGGGTCGGCGTGCTTGCCGTCTTTATCCTTTTCCTGATGGTCTTCAGCTCCATTCTCCTGCCCTTCGTGGCGGGCATGGCGCTTGCCTATTTTCTCGATCCGGTTGCCGACTGGCTGGAGCGGCGCGGCCTGAGCCGGTTGATGGCCACCGTCGTCATCCTCGTTTCCTTCGTGCTGATCTTCGCGCTGTCGCTCATCATCATCATTCCGCTGATCGCCGCCCAGGCCTCGGAATTCATCACGCGCATCCCGCAATATATTTCGTCATTGCAGCAGCTGATTGCCGGCGCCGATACCAATCTTCTGCCCGATTGGGTGAGCAGCCAGATCAACTCGGTAAAGGAGAATTTTTCAAAGCTGCTGACCGAAGGCGCAGGTTTCATCGGCACGCTGCTGACGCAGATCTGGAATTCCGGCAAATCGCTGGTCGATGTCATGTCGCTGCTGGTCGTCACGCCCGTGGTCGCCTTCTATCTTTTGCTCGACTGGGACCGGATGATCGACAAGGTCGATAGCTGGATACCGCGCGACTATGTCCATACCGTCCGCCAGATCGCCCGCGACATGGACAAGACCATTGCCGGTTTCGTGCGCGGGCAGGGGTCGCTCTGCATCATTCTCGGCGTTTATTACGCCGTCGGCCTGTCGCTGGTGGGCTTGAATTTCGGCCTGCTGATCGGCCTTTTTTCGGGCCTCATCAGCTTCATTCCCTATATCGGCTCCATGGTCGGCCTCATCCTCGCCGTCGGCGTCGCCATCGTGCAGTTCTGGCCTGATTACATCTATGTCTTCCTGACGCTCGTCGTGTTCTTTTCCGGCCAGTTCATCGAAGGCAACATCCTTCAGCCGAAACTTGTCGGTAAAAGCGTCGGCCTGCATCCGGTCTGGTTGATGTTCGCGCTCTTCGCCTTCGGCGCGCTTTTCGGTTTCGTCGGCCTGCTGGTCGCGGTTCCGGCGGCGGCGGCGGTCGGCGTGCTTGTCCGCTTCGCCTTGTCGCGGTATCTTGAAAGCGATCTCTACCACGGGCACGCCGCCAACCTTCCCTGGGACACCAATCCTGCCCTGGAAGAAGGGGAAACGTCCTCCGGCAAGGTTGACTCTCAGAGCTGACGATGACTGACCAAATCAAAACCGACAACGCCCGGTCGAAGGCCGAGCAGCTGCCGCTCGCATTCTCGCACCAGCCCGCCTCCGGCAGGGACGATCTTCTCGTCTCCGCCTCCCTTGCGGCTGCCGTCAGCCTCGTCGATGAATGGCCCAACTGGCGCTCGCCGGTCGTCGTGCTGGCCGGGCCGCCGGGCTCGGGAAAATCGCACCTCGCCAATATCTGGAAAAGCATCGCCGGCGCCCGGGATATCCACCCGCAGGCGGGCACGGATGCCGCGCGCTTGGCCGAGAGCGGTGCCGTTCTTTTCGAGGACGCGGACCGCCGCGGTTTTAACGAGACCGAACTGTTCCATGTCATCAACAGCGTGCGTCAGCACGGGACCACGCTTTTGATGACGAGCCGGCAATGGCCGGCCGCATGGCCGGTGACGCTGCCGGACCTGCGTTCGCGCCTGAAGGCCGTGACGGTGGTGGAAACCGGTGAACCGGACGAGGGGCTGCTGGCACAGGTGCTGGTAAAACTCTTCGCCGACCGGCAGCTTTACATGGATGACAAACTCGTAGGTTACATCGTCAATAGAATGGAGCGTTCGCTCGATACGGCGCAGACGATCGTGGACAGGATCGATCGGCTGGCGCTCGCGCGTGGAACGAGAATTACACGTCCGCTGGTGGCGGAAGTCCTCAACGCGATGGACAAAGCACCGGCGGGCAGCGGACTGGACGTCGATTAACTGTCACAGTTCCGTCGTCAAACTGTTATACGGGCAAGAAGGACGATCGCGCGATGCAGCAGGATCACGGGACGGAAACAGGTCAGGGGATGGAACAGGGAATGGACGCTATCGTGCAGGAAGACTTCAACAAGGTTCAGCCGGCAACCGAGGGCGAAAGCCTGTGGGACAGCCCGGCGCGTTTCATCAACCGCGAATTCTCCTGGCTCCAGTTCAACCGTCGCGTTCTCGAAGAAACGCTGAACACGGATCATCCGCTGCTGGAGCGGCTGCGTTTCCTGTCCATTTCCGCCGCCAATCTCGATGAATTTTTCATGGTCCGCGTCGCCGGCCTCGAAGGGCAGGTGCGCCAGAAGATCACCGTCAAGACACCCGACGGCAAGACGCCGGCCGAGCAGCTCGAAGATATTCTGAAGGAAATCGACAATCTGCAAATGGAGCAGCAGGCTTCGCTTGCCGTTCTGCAGCAATATCTTGCCAAGGAAGAAATCTTCATCGTGCGCCCCGCCGCACTTTCGGATGCGGACCGGCTGTGGCTCGGCACCGAATTCGAGGAACGTATTTTCCCGGTGCTGACACCGCTGTCCATCGACCCTGCGCACCCGTTCCCCTTCATTCCGAACCTTGGTTTCTCGATGGGCCTGCAGCTCGACAGCGTCAACGGCCGCGAGCCGATGACGGCGCTCCTGCGCCTGCCGCCGGCGCTCGACCGCTTCGTGCGCCTGCCGGATGACAAGAACGCCATCCGCTACATCACGCTCGAAGATGTGGTCGGCCTGTTCATTCATCGGCTCTATCCCGGCTATAGCGTCCGGGGCTTCGGCACGTTCCGCATCATCCGCGACAGCGATATCGAGGTGGAGGAAGAGGCGGAAGATCTGGTCCGTTTCTTCGAAAGCGCGCTGAAGCGCCGCCGCCGCGGTTCCGTGATCCGTATCGAGACCGACAGCGAAATGCCGCAGTCCCTGCGCCAGTTCGTGGTGCATGAACTCGGCGTGCCGGATAACCGCGTCGCCGTTCTGCCCGGTCTGCTTGCGCTCAACACCATTTCGGAAATCGTGCGCGCGCCGCGCGACGACCTGAAGTTCGAACCCTATAACGCCCGTTTCCCGGAGCGTGTGCGCGAACATGCCGGCGATTGCCTTGCCGCCATCCGCGAAAAGGACATGGTGGTTCACCACCCCTATGAAAGCTTCGACGTTGTGGTGCAGTTCCTGCTGCAGGCGGCGCGCGACCCGGATGTGCTCGCCATCAAGCAGACGCTCTACCGCACCTCCAATGACAGCCCGATCGTTCGCGCGCTGATCGATGCGGCCGAGGCCGGCAAATCCGTCACCGCCCTGGTCGAGCTGAAGGCGCGTTTCGACGAAGAGGCGAATATCCGCTGGGCGCGAGACCTGGAGCGCGCCGGCGTGCAGGTCGTCTTCGGCTTCATCGAGCTCAAGACCCATGCCAAGATGTCGATGGTTGTGCGCCGCGAGGATGGCAAGCTCAGAACCTATTGCCACCTCGGCACCGGCAACTATCACCCGATCACGGCCAAGATCTATACCGACCTGTCCTTCTTCACCTGCAACCCGAAGATCGCCCATGACATGGCGAATATCTTCAACTTCATCACGGGTTACGGCGAGCCGGAAGAGGGCATGAAGCTCGCCATTTCGCCCTATACGCTGCGCGCCCGCATCGTGAAGCACATCAATGAAGAGATCGAGCATGCCAAGCGCGGCGCGCCGGCGGCGATCTGGATGAAGATGAATTCGCTGGTCGACCCTGAGATCATCGATGCGCTCTACCGCGCCAGCGCGGCGGGCGTGGAGGTCGATCTCGTCGTGCGCGGCATCTGCTGCCTGCGCCCGCAGGTTCCCGGCCTGTCGGACAATATCCGCGTCAAATCCATCGTCGGCCGCTTCCTCGAGCACAGCCGCATCTTCTGCTTCGGCAACGGTTTCGGCCTGCCTTCGGACAAGGCGCTGGTCTATATCGGCTCGGCCGACATGATGCCGCGCAACCTCGACCGGCGCGTGGAAACGCTGGTGCCGCTCACCAATCCCACCGTGCACGAGCAGGTTCTTTCACAGATTATGCTGGGCAATCTCATTGACAACCAGCAGAGCTACGAGATACTTGCGGACGGAACGTCGAGGCGCATCGAGGTGCGTAAAGGCGAAGAACCGTTCAACGCGCAGCACTATTTCATGACCAATCCCAGCCTTTCCGGACGTGGTGAAGCCCTGAAGTCCAGTGCGCCCAAATTGATTGCCGGGTTGATTTCGTCCCGCAAGAAACAGGCTGAATGACTCGATCAGAAGCACAGGGGCGGCTGACCGGCCTTGCCCCCGTTTCCGTCATAGATATTGGTTCGAACTCCGTTCGTCTCGTCGTATATGAAGGTCTTTCCCGCGCCCCCGCGGTGCTGTTCAATGAAAAGGTCCTGTGCGGCCTTGGCAAAGGGCTGGCGCTGACGGGGCGTATGCATGAGGAAGGCGTCAGCCGGGCGCTGATGGCGCTCAGGCGTTTTCATGTGCTGTCCGAGCAGGCGCAGGCGCAGAAGCTTTATGTGCTGGCGACGGCTGCGGCGCGTGAGGCGGAGAACGGCCCGGATTTCATCCGCGAGGCCGAAGCCATTCTCGGCTGCGAGATCGAGGTTCTGTCAGGCGAAAAGGAAGCGCTTTATTCCGCCTATGGCGTGATCAGCGGTTTCCATGATCCGGACGGCATCGCGGGTGACCTCGGCGGCGGTTCGCTCGAACTCATCGACATCAAGGGCAAGAGCTGCGGCGAGGGCATTACCCTGCCGCTCGGTGGCTTGAGGCTTTCCGAGCAATCCGATGGCTCGCTGGAAAAAGCGGCCACCATCGCCAGAAAACATGTCAAATCCTTTGCAAAGCTTCTGGCGGCGGGCGAGGGGCGCACCTTTTATGCCGTGGGCGGCACATGGCGAAATATCGCCAAGCTGCATATGGAAATTACCGGCTATCCGCTGCACATGATGCAAGGATATGAATTGCCGCTGGAAGAAATGCTGAATTTCCTGGAGGAGGTCATCGTCTCCCGGGACAGCAAGGATCCGGCCTGGCAGGCGGTTTCCAAGAACCGTCGTTCGCTGCTGCCCTTCGGCGCGATTGCCATGCGCGAAGTCTTGCGGGTGATGAAGCCGGCAAAGATCGCCTTCTCCGCGCAGGGCGTGCGTGAAGGGTATCTCTATTCGCTGCTGACGGAAGCCGAGCGCGAATCCGATCCGCTGCTGGTCGCGGCAGATGAGCTTGCCATCCTGCGCGCCCGCTCGCCGGAACATGCGCGCGAACTGGCGGATTGGAGCGGCCGCACCTTCCCGGTCTTCGGTGTCGATGAGACGGATGAGGAAAGCCGTTACCGGCAGGCGGCCTGCCTTCTTGCCGATATCAGCTGGCGCGCCCATCCGGATTATCGCGGATTGCAGGCACTCAACATCATCGCGCATTCTTCCTTCGTCGCAATCACCCATCCCGGCCGCGCCTATATTGCGCTTGCCAATTATTATCGCTTCGAAGGTTTGAACGACAACGGCACCACCCAGCCGCTCGCCGTCATGGCGGGCGACCGTTTGCAGGAGCTTGGGAAATTGCTCGGTGGCCTGCTGCGTGTCGTCTACCTCTTTTCGGCCTCAATGCCGGGTGTCGTCGATCACCTGAAATTCCGCAAATCCGGCAATCCCGATCTGGACCTGGAATTCGTCGTGCCGCACGATTATTGCGATTTCGCCGGCGAGCGGCTGGATGGCCGTTTGCAGCAGCTGGCGAGACTGACGGGCAAGCGGCTGGCCTTCGTATTCGAGTAACGAACGGCGATGCCCTGTTTTGCGGCGCTGGTTACGACCAGCGCTCGCAAAAGGCTTCGATGTCGCTCGACTGAAAGTCGGAAAGCCTGGCCATGATCGTTTCGAAGGGCCAGTCCCACCATGCGAGTGAAGCAAGTTTTTCCGCGATGGATCGCGAAAATCGCTCGCGAATGATTTTCGCGGGGACGCCGCCGACGATCGTGTAGGGTGGCACATCTCTGGTAACAACGGCCCCGGCGGCAAGTACGGCGCCATCTCCAACCTTAACGCCCGGCAAAACGATAACCCCGTGACCGATCCAGACATCGTGCCCGATGATGGCGCGATCCTGTCTCCGCTGGTCGAAAAAGGCGTCGTCGCGCACCGTATCGGCGGCGTAATATTCCGGGCAATAGCTGAAACGATGCATCGATGGCCGGTCCATCGGATGGTTGGGGGCGCCTATCCTGACCTCCGCGGCGATGGCGCAGAACTTTCCGATTGTCGCATCTCCCACCATGCAACGGGGGCCAAGATAGGAATAATCCCCGAGTTCGGCGTTGTGCAGGGAGGTGTCAGCCAGAATTTCGCAGCATTCGCCGATATTTGAATCTCTTATGCTCGCCGTCGCATGGATGACGGTCTCTGCGATTTTCGGGCGCTTGATCTGTGCGGTCGAATCCATTCCAGCCTCCGGATTTGCGTCTGCTTAACCGGCGATGATGAAGGCGCTGTGACGTGGAATGGCCAAAGAAGTCCGGTCAGGCCGGGCATTCCTTCCAAATGCAGGCCTCGCGCGATGCCGCGTGAACCGAATCTTGTCTTCCCGCAGGATGTGTCACTCGCCCGGGACATCCGCAGCGGCAGGTTTTTTCTTAAAGTAGTGGTCGGATATGTTCTGAGCGTTTCGAATGATGTGGCCGGCGATTTCGGGGTCTCCCCCCTCGAAGGTCTCCGGGTTCGCCCCGCATAACATCAGGAAGAGTTGCTGGTGTGCGACAGCGGCAAAATAGTCATGAGGCGGCGGCTGCATGTCTGAATCGGCGGCCTGGAATGCCTCGGCGACCTCCTTGCTGGTGCGCTCGAGCGCCGCGTGAATGGTGGCCATCATCGCGGCTTCTTTGCGGTGCAATAGATCCTGAATTTGCCGCTCCGCCGGTGTCAGGACCGGGCAACTCTCATTCATCGAAATCTCTCCTGTCGGTGCGCCCATTTCGCTGACCGATAGTATCGTATGGATTGTGTCGGCTTTGCGGGAAAGACTGAAATCGTGGTGGCGAAACGAAACACAATAGCTGAACGCATGCTGGGTTTCGCCGGGCGAAACGGCAACAGACTGGCAGTCCTCGCGCAAACGGCTCAGCCGTGCCCCAGCGCCTTGCGGATACACGCGCTGAGATAGGCATATTGCAACGGTGTTATCGTCGCCATGGCTTCCGTGCGGCTGGCAAGCCTGTCCTGATAGCCGACCGGAATATCGAATTGGCTAAAGGTGAAATCCCAACGGGTGCCTTCGACGATGTTATAAAAATGGTCGGCACCGCTGACCGCCGTTTTGGCAAGCTCACCGCCAAAAATATCCTGCACCACCAGCGCGGTGACGCTGCCTTGGCCCTTGGCGGGGTTTTCGCGCGACCAGAGGCCGCTCGTCTCGCCCGACCAGCTTTTCTTCAGGGCGTAATAAAGTCTCTCTGCATGGTCCTGCATGAAACGTCTTCTTTTCCGCAAGCATGTTTCGGTTAAAGCATTTCCAGCAAAAGTGTACTCGGTTTTGAGTCCGGAAATACGTAAAAACAAAGAGTTAGAGTAATGGAGGTGAACCGGTGTTCACCGGAATTGCTCTAGCTCCGGAGAATCGGAACGGAGCGCCCTGCAGACGTTGTGTCTGCCGGGCGCTCCGTCCGGATCATTGGCGGCTGCCAAAGTAAGTGACAGCAGCCCTGGTCTTATTTCGCGTCGAGCAGGTCCTTGACTTCCAGCAGCACGAATTCGTTGTCGTCAGCCTTGTCCAGCGCACGGCCGGCCGAGAAGGGCAGGTTGTTGTCATTGCCGACGATGATATGCGTGGCATCGACGCGGTCGACATTCTCGATGGTAACGAAAGGCATGTCGTAATAACCGTTGCCGCCACCCTGACGCTTCTTATTGTCAGGATCGGAAACCTTCATCAGGTCGATATAGCCGATCTTGCGCGCGGCCTTGCCGACATTGGCGTCGTTGAGTTCGATCTTGTAGATGCGCTTCAGCTTGGCAGGGCGGGCGAAGCAGTCCGCAGCCGGAGCCTTGGGGTCGGCGCAGGCCTTGTCGGCCGTGCCGGCGCCATTGTCGCGCTCGATGACGAGGGCGGTGGCCTCGTCCAGCATGTTGAAGTCGCCGATCGCCTCGCCGCCTTCCGCCAGCGGATAAAGCCAGCTGCGGCCGGTCCATGCCTTCTTGGCGGTGTCGAGTTCGATGATGCGCAGCGCGGTGGCGCCGTCTTCGGTTTTTTCCACCTGGCCGTCGGCCATGTAGAGCGGGCCTTCCAGCAGACCGTAAAGCTTCGAGCCATCCTTGGAGAGGGCCATGCCTTCATAACCGCCGGAACGCTTGAGATTGAAGGCAGGCATTTTCTGCGTCGGGTTGCCGGGCAGGGCGAGAGCCGGATGATCGGGAGACTTGACCTCGATGTCGCCAGCCTTGGTGGAAATCACGTCGGTCAGCTTGCCGTCGCGGGTGAATTTCAGGATGTAGGGGCCGAATTCCTCACCCACCCAGAAACCGTCAGCGACCGGCTGAATGGATTCGACGTCGAAATCCGCACCCGTCAGGTAACGCTTTTCGGTGCCTTCGAGAACGATGGGGAAGGGCGCCTTCATGTCGGGGTCGGAGAGGAACACGGTTTCAAGCGCGTTGACCTTGCCGGCATCCCAATCGAGTTTCAGATGGTGAAGCATCAGCATGGCGTCGCTGGAATTGAGCTTGGAACCGAAACCGTTGTCGGAAAGGCTCCAGAAGCTGCCGTCGGGCATGGTCTTGATGCCGGAAAAGCCCTGCATCGGCTGGCCGTTGAACGGCATGGAAAGGCCGGTCAGGCGCACGCCATCCTTGCCCGGCACGGTGCCGAGACCTTCGGCGCGCTTGCGGTCGGCGGTCGTGAACTTGGCGGAGGTCTTGAGATGTTCAGGCGCATCGGCCGGTGCCGCGATCATGGTGTTGGCCGGCAGAATGGCGTGGGAGACCAGCTTTGCCGGAAACTCCTTCTCAGCCGCATAAGAGGTGGTGGCAAGCGCGAGAACCGCGAAAGGCGCGAAAAGAATGTGCTTCATGATGGAGACCCCTCGATACCTGTTGAAGACAGGATTGACGCGATAGGGTCGTCGCATGACAGGCAGGTGATTGCCGTTTGAAGCTTTGATGAATTTTGATGACGGCCATCATCGGCAGACGGGCCGCATGGCTTTTTTGCCGCCGATGGCGCTTATGCGGCGGGCGCCTGATATTGGCTGAGCGTGCAGACACCGAGCGTCTGGCCACGGCCCTTCACCGCATGTTCGCCGAGATATTCGCTGCGCACGCCCTTGGGAAGCACCAGCTGATGGGCGAGATCGGCGGAAATCAGCACGGGATGGCCGAGCATCTTGCTCAGCGATTCGAGCCGCGAAGTCGTGTTCACCGTGTCGCCGAAATAGGTGATCTTGTGATGGTCGACGCCGATTTCCGCCGTGATGACCGGCCCGCCATGGATGGCGAAGCGCAGGCGCGGCACCTCGCCGAAGCGGGAGAGCCACATGTCGCGGGTGTTTTCAATGGTCGCCTGAATATCGAAAACGCAGCGCACACAGGCCGCCCGCCGGATCGCCATGTGATAGGGCCAGGTGATGATGGCGGCATCGCCAATATAGTCGTCGATGACGCCGCCGTGTTTTCTGACCGGCGCCGCATAGCTTGCAAAGATTTCGCCGAGAAATTCCTGGGCCTTCAGGTCGCCATGGGTTTCGGCGAAAGAGGTGGAACCGACGAGATCGATGAAGATGAAGACGCGGTCTTCGCTGACCGGGCGGCGATAACGGCCAAGAATGAGATCGATGAAGATATCGCGGCCGAGAAGCTCACGCACCCGCATGATGAAGACGATGATGCCGCAGACGATGAGGGTGAAGATCAGCGTCTGCACTTCCGCATGCACCGCCCGTTTCCAGGTGCCGGGAAAGATCCCGCTCAGCCACAGGATCGTGCCGCCGAGCCCGAAGCCGCAAAAGACGAGGATGGCGTAGATGATGAGGCCGACGGCGATATAGGCCGGTGTCGGCAAGGCGCTCACCTGCCGCGACAGGCCCGGCATGATATAACCGCGCTCGAATGCGAGGATGGGCGCGCAGGCAAACAGCGCATAGGTCGCCCCGATGAGTGCGCCGCCACCATATTCCAGAAAAGCGTAGGCCACGCCGCTGCCGGCCACGGCAACGAAGAGCACCACGTAATCCAGAATGGGCAGCAATTTTCTCATATCGGTTCTTGATCTCGGGAAGGGGAGGCTTTGGTCTCGGGAAAGAAAGGCAGGCCGCTCCCTTCGGGCGAAGCTTCTGTTCAGGTCATATGCGACATTAGTGTGGAAAAAGCGCCGCAAAAAGTGAGCAATCGGTAAGGTTGCATGAAGGATTGGTAAGGCTGTTGCGCTGTTGCCGCAAAATCGGCGTTGCCGCCGCTCTACGCCTAATAGGATGTTCTGTAATAGACGGTTTCAAGCGGGGATTGCGGCCGGTCGTCCTGCGAGCGGTTCGACCATTTGACGGGGAAGGCGGCAAAACGCAGCCGGTTGCCGTCGATCCATGCCCGGTCGAACAGGGTTTCTCCCTTGCGGGCGAAGGTGATGGCGGCGCAGGTGCGGCCGTCAACGTCGAAGGGAATGTTCTCCTTCCAGCCGCTCAAGCCGCAGCCCATGCCTTTCGGGTCGCGATTATAATGGTCGACGACGTCGCCGTCATTCGCTGTCATGGTGATCGCGGTGACTGTGTGGGCAAAGAGCAGGCCATCCTGGTCTTTCAGCCCGCCATCCAGCGTGCCTTCGTAACGCACCTGCACCGTGGGCTGCTGGCAGCCGCTGCGGGCATAGACCTGCGACACCGCATGCATGCGATTGTCGCGAATGGTGATGCGCGTGACAATGCCATGCCGGTCATTCTTGCCGATCTTCAGGCAGTCTGTCGTCCATTCACCCTGGAGGTCGACCTTGTCCTCGCCAGCCCGGGTGGGAAGCGACGGGAGAATGCCTGCCGCCGCGACAAGCGTGGCGAGCAGCAGCGTGCGGGCAGGTTTCATGGCAAGACCCTCAAAGCGCGACCATCGACAGAGAGATGGGACGCGATGCGGGCGAAATTGGGGTGAGAAAGGCGGGCGGTTACGACTCGCTCGCCGCAACCTCAACTTCCACCGCCTCGACCTTCTTGCCGGCAAAACGCAGGGCGACTTCGCCATTGATGAGTTTCAGGGCCACATCGCCGAAGAGTTCCCGCCGCCAGCCGGTGAGTGCCGCAACGGTTGCCTTCTCGCCCTCGGCGGCGATCTTGTCCAGATCGTCGCTATTGGCGATGACCTTGGCGGCGACGCCGTGCTTGTCGGCCGTCAGCTTAAGGAGAACCTTCAAAAGCTCCACGGCAGCGCCGGAACCTTCCGGCGCGTGGCTATGACGCGGTGCCTTCGGCATTTCTTCTTTCGGCAGCGCCAGCGCCGCATTCACGGTTTCGATGATGGCGGTGCCGGAGGCGGAACGCTCCCAGCCCTTGGGAATGGTGCGCAGCCGCGACAGCGCCTCGGCGTCCTTCGGCTGCTGCTGGGCGATTTCAAAGATCGCATCATCCTTGAGGACCCGCGAGCGCGGCACGTTGCGCGACCGCGCCTCACGCTCGCGCCAGGCGGCGATGAATTTGAGGATGGCGAGTTCCGTCGGCTTGCGCAGGCGCGATTTCAGCCTGAGCCAGGCATCGTCGGGATGCATGTCATAGGTGTCGCGTGATTCCAGAACATCCATCTCTTCGGTCAGCCACAGCGAGCGGCCTTCGCGCTCCAGCTGTGCCTTCAGCGAGAGATAGACATCGCGCAGATGGGTCACGTCGGCCAGCGCGTAATCCAGCTGCTTTTCGGTCAGCGGGCGGCGGCTCCAGTCGGTGAAACGCGAGGACTTGTCGATCTGCACGTTCTTGATCTTCTGCACCAGCTGGTCGTAGGAGATCGAATCGCCGAAACCGCAGACCATGGCGGCGACCTGCGTGTCGAAGATCGGATGCGGAATGAGCCCGCCGAGATGGTAGATGATCTCAATATCCTGCCGCGCGGCGTGGAAGACCTTCACGACATTTGGATTGGCCATCAGTTCGAACAGCGGCGTAAGGTCGAGACCCTTGGCGAGCGGATCGACCAGCACTTCCAGCGTCGGGCTCGCCATCTGTACGAGGCACAGCTCCGGCCAGAAGGTCGTTTCCCGCAGAAATTCGGTGTCGATGGTGATGAATTCCGATTTCGCCAGTTCCGTGCAGGCTTCGGCGAGGGCGGCAGTCGTTTCAATCATTGCAAATGGCCAATCGTGAAAATTATCCGTCTTACTTTCCCTTTGCCGGGCGCATGTCAATACAAAGCCCGCTTTTGAAGGCTCAAGGGTCGTTTTTCTCGGGCGGATCGGGCTCTGGCCCATCCTTTTTGGGTGGTGGAGGCGAAGCGAGCTTCTGGAAATAGGCTGAGGTGCGCAAAAGCGAACTGAACCGCCAGTTCCGCTCCTCCACGGGCACACCTTCGCGCACCTGCAGCCGGTAGATGGTATAGGCGATGAAAACGATCTGGATCGCGGCCGTATAGCTGAACAGCGCCTTGGGGCCAAACTGGTCGATCAGCAGCGAAGCGAGAAGCGGTCCGACCGTCGCGCCCACCGACCAGAAAAACAGGAGCCCGGCCGACATCATCGCATGTTCGCCTTCCCTGGCGTGATCGTTGCCGTGCGCGGAACTCAGCGAATAGAGCGGTAGCGCGAATGCACCGAAAATGAAGACACCGATGATGTTGCTCCACTCGTCGGTGCCGGCGAAGAAGGCGAGGAACAGGCCGACAACGACCGAGCCGGCGGTGGTGGCGAGAATGATGATGCGGCGGTCATAGCGGTCGGAATAGACGCCGAGCGGATATTGCAGCACCACGCCGCCGATGATGCCCGCACTCATGAAGGTCGCGATGGCGGTGACGGACATGCCGATCTGTTCGGCATAGATCGGCCCCATATTGCGAAACGCCGCCATGCTGAGCCCGACGGCCACGCAGCCGACAACGGCAAGCGGCGAAATGCGCCAGACCGCGAAAAGATTGAAGGGGATCTGTTTCGGCGGTGCGGGGTTGGATTTGTCTGCAAGCGAGATCGGCACCAGCGAAAGTGTCAGCGCCATGGCAATCAGCGAAAACACCACCGGCCCGCCAATGCCGGCGATGGGAATGATATATTGCGCAAGCGTCACGGAGCCGAGATCGACGAAACGATAGATGGAGAGCGTGCGCGCCCGGTTGGAATTCGTGACCTGCGCATTGATCCAGCTTTCGATCACGGCGAAAAGACAGGCGACCGCAATACCGATGACGAAACGCATCAGCATCCAGAATACGGGATGGATGACGAGTGGCATGGCGATCGACGCCGCGGAAGCGACCGCCGCCATGGTGGCGAAAGTTCTGATATGGCCGATCCGGCGCATCAGTTGCGTCACCGAAATGCAGCCGAGCGCAAATCCGATGCTGTAGGCGGCGCTGATGAGGCCGATGGTGCTGGCCGAAAATCCCTCGGAGAGGCCGCGCAGCGCAATATAGGTTCCCTGCAGGCCGTTGCCGCCGATCAGGATACCGGCGGTGACGAGAAGCGGGATAAGAGGTCTGATCTGGCTCATTGCGGGCCGACTCGGTTTGGCGGGCTGAATAAGCACTATCTAAAGCCAAGGCGGGGGAAAGGACAGGCGGAAGGCGACAATCTTGCGCTTTGCCTTGACAAATCAGGCTGGCCATGCGCTTTTCCGGCAAATTTCGACAGTGCCGCCCATCTGGCCTCCATCAGGCCCACGACACGTTCCAGGATAAAAAAATGCATCGTTACCGCAGCCACACCTGTGCCGCTCTCCGCAAGTCCGACGTCGGCGAAACCGTTCGCCTTTCCGGTTGGGTTCATCGCGTGCGAGATCATGGCGGCGTTCTCTTCATCGACCTTCGCGACCATTACGGCATCACCCAGGTGGTGGCCGATCCCGATAGCCCGGCCTTCAAGGTTGCCGAGACCGTGCGCGGCGAATGGGTCATCCGCATCGACGGCCTCGTCAAGGCGCGCTCGGAAGACACCGTCAACAAGGGCATGGCGACCGGCGAGATCGAGCTTTATGCGCAGGAAATCGAGGTTCTCGGCGTTGCCAAGGAACTGCCGCTGCCGGTCTTCGGCGAGCCTGAGTACCCTGAAGACGTTCGCCTGAAGTACCGCTTCCTCGACCTGCGTCGCGAAACGCTGCACAAGAACATCGTTCGCCGCACGCAGATCATCTCCGCCATGCGCACCGGCATGGCCGATGCCGGTTTTGCTGAATATACCACGCCGATCCTGACGGCCTCTTCGCCGGAAGGCGCGCGCGACTTCCTCGTGCCCTCGCGCATCCATGAAGGCAAGTTCTTCGCGCTGCCGCAGGCACCGCAGCAGTATAAGCAGCTTCTGATGGTGGCCGGTTTCGACCGTTATTTCCAGATCGCGCCGTGCTTCCGCGATGAAGACCCGCGCGCCGACCGCCTGCCGGGCGAATTCTACCAGCTCGACGTCGAAATGAGCTTCGTGACCCAGGAAGATGTCTGGACCACGATGGAGCCGATGATGACGGCCGTGTTCGAGAAGTTCGCCGAAGGCAAGCCTGTCACCAAAGAATGGCCGCGCATTCCCTATGACGAGGCAATCCGCAAATACGGCTCCGACAAGCCCGACCTGCGCAACCCGATCGTCATGGAAGCCGTGACCGAACACTTCGACGGTTCGGGCTTCAAGGTCTTCGCCAACATGATCGCCTCCAACCCCAAGGTTCAGGTCTGGGCAATCCCGGCCAAGACCGGTGGTTCGCGCGCTTTCTGCGATCGCATGAACGCCTGGGCGCAGTCCCAGGGTCAGCCCGGCCTCGGTTACATCTTCTGGAAAGAAGAGGACGGCAAGGTTGGCGGCTCCGGTCCGCTCGCCAAGAACATCGGCGAGGAACGCACCGAGGCGCTGCGCCAGCAGCTCGGCCTCGAAGCGGGCGACGCCTGCTTCTTCGTCGCCGGCGATCCCGCCAAGTTCTACAAGTTCGCCGGTGAGGCGCGCACCCGCGCCGCCGACGAACTGAACCTGATCGACCGCGATCGTTTCGAAATGTGCTGGATCGTCGACTTCCCCTTCTTCGAATACAATGAAGAAGAAAAGAAGATCGACTTCGCCCACAACCCCTTCTCCATGCCGCAGGGTGGTCTGGAAGCGCTTGAAGGACAGGATCCGCTGTCCATCAAGGCGTTCCAGTATGACGCGGTCTGCAACGGCTTCGAAATCGCCTCCGGCTCGATCCGTAACCAGTCGCCCGAGCTGATGGTCAAGGCCTTCGAAAAGGTAGGACTCAGCCAGACGGACGTGGAAGAGCGCTTCGGCGGTCTCTACCGCGCCTTCCAGTACGGCGCGCCTCCGCATGGCGGTTGCGCTTTCGGTATCGACCGCGTGGTCATGCTGCTGGTCGGCGCCAAGAACCTGCGCGAAATTACCCTGTTCCCGATGAACCAGCAGGCGCAGGACCTTCTGATGAACGCGCCGTCGCCGGCAACGCCGACGCAGCTTCGCGAACTGGCGCTGCGTGTGGTTCCGTCCAAGAAGGACTGATCGGGATCTATTCGGGTTTCAAACAAAGGGCTGGCGGCGACGCCGGCCCTTTTTGTTTTGCAACGAACGCGGCAAAGTCACAATTTTACCGCGCATTAAACCGAATTCCGCGCACAATCAGCCGAAATCCGATCCCAGTATAGGCGCCGCGTTCACCTCGGGGACGCAAGACTATTTGGGGTTTTAAACTTGGGACAGCGCCGGCCGAACTTCGATTTCGGTTCCGGCGCGATCATATTTAGAAGGATTTCAGAATGGTACATGAAACGGAAAAAGATGCCGTCCCGGCGGGTGGGCAGGTTCCTCCAGCCCCGCCGCGCGGCAATTTCGCTGTCAGCCTGCGTTCGCCCGGCGCCAAGTTCCTGATGATCGGTTTCATATCGATGGTTCTGCTCGTGCCGCTCCTGCTCGTCTGGGGTTTGACGGAAGAGCGCGCCTCGCGGGCGGAAGACGTTTCGGGGCGGATCGCCAGCGGATGGGGTGGCGACCAGGTGGTGAACGGCCCCTATCTTGCCGTGCCCTTCGACATGGAGCGCCGCCGCGAGGTGGATGGCCGCAGCATAGTGGACCGAACGACGGAATGGGTGCTGGTCATGCCGGAAACGCTTGATGTCACGGCTGACCTCAAGACCGAGGAGAAGCGTCTGTCGATCTACAGCCTGCCGGTCTATAACGGCAACCTCATGCTGAAAGGCCGTTTCGGTTCCGGCATCCTGCAGGACCTTGCGCGCTTCTCCGGCACGCCGCGGCTGGACAGCGCCATTCTCGTCCTCAGCATTCAGGATATTACCGGCATCCGGTCCAGCGCCGGCGTCAAAATCGATGGCGGCCCGGTTCTGCCTTTCGATCCCGGCATGCGGGATATTTCGGTAATGACCAACCGCGGCGGTTCGGAGATCGCGATCAGGTCCGATGCCGGTGTGCACAGGCCGATTGAGAAAAACCTCATCGAAACGGGATTCGCCTTCGACATCGCCTTTTCCCTGAATGGTTCCGGCAGTTTCGCCGTGGCGCCGGCCGGTCAGACGACGAGCTTTGCGGCAAACGCCGATTGGCCGCATCCGGGCTTTGAAGGCCTGTTCCTGCCCGAGCAGAAGACCGTCACCGCCACGGATTTCAAGGCCAGCTGGACCATTCCCTATCTTGCAAGGGGCATAGACCGGGTGGTGGAGGGCAAGCGCCTGCCGCTGTCGGGCAGCCTGATGACGATCAATCTCGTCGAACCCGTGAAGTTCTACCAGATCATCGCCCGGACGCTGAAATATTCGATCGGCTTCATCTCGCTGGTCTTCCTCGCCGTCTTCATCGTCGAACTCAAGGGCGGTAGCGTCGTGCACTGGATACAATATGTGCTGACGGGGCTGGCGCTGGTCATATTCTACGTTCTGCTGCTCGCACTCTCCGAACATACGGGCTTTACGATCGCCTATGCCACGGCATCGATATCGACGGCGGCGCTGATCGCATCCTATCTCGGAAGCGCAACCAATAGTCGTAAAAGCGGTATGGCGCTGTTTACGGTTTTGGCGGTCGCCTATGGCGTCATGTACCTGGTTCTGAATGAAGATGAATATGCGCTGCTGGCCGGCGCGGTGATTTCCTTCATTGCCATAGCCGCGACCATGTATGCCACAAGGCAGGTCGACTGGTCGGGCACGGGATCCTCAAGAACGGGCAACGCCACAGGCAATATGGCATAGTCTCCGCCCGCTCCGAAGGGGTTCGGACCGGATGCCACAACGCCTTATTTTCCTTATCCGGCTTGGCATTCGGCGTGAAAGACGGGAAGCACGAGGCGAGGCGGGAAAGCGATGTTTTCCCGTCTCTTATCTGCTCTTTTTACTGCCGGCAACTTGGTCGTACGGGGCCTGTTGCTTGCAGGTATCGTATGCTTCTTTCGATTTGACCTGTGGATTGTCATAAAAACTTAATCGAACTGACAAATCCGGTAGAGAACTTCTTAAGCCTTGTCGATCATTCATCGCCCCATTAAATTTCGCAAACGAGGGTTGAATGTTTTCGCTGGTCTCGACGTTCAAAATAGCGCATCGCGTCTCTATGCTGGCGCTGGCCGCGCTGTGCGGTATCGCCGTCATCGCGGGCATGCTGCTGTGGCAAAGGCAGATGGAGGCGCGTTATCGCGTCGCTGAAGATACGCTGATCCAGAGGGACGGCGTGTTGACGACGCTGGTGGATGCGCTGCATGAAAGCCGCCTGCACCAGAAGGACTTCCTGCTATCAAGGGATATGAATTCCGTCGCGCAGTTCGACCAGACGATGGCGAAGGTCGAGCAGTCCGTCGCTTCGCTTGAAAGCGGTGCGGCGTCGCAGACGCGTGCGAAGCTCGAGGCGCTGGCGCAGGGCGTCGTTGCCTATGGTGACCGCATGAAGGCGCTGGTTGCCAAGAACCGGGAGCTGGGTCTCACGCCCACGGACGGTCTTGAAGGCGCCATGCGCAATGGTGTGCATTCCATCGAGAAACTCATCGACGCCGTCGCCAATGCCGAAATCCGCGCCAGCATGCTGATGATGCGCCGGCACGAAAAGGACTTCATCCTGCGGCGCGACGAAACCTATGCGACGAAACACGCCACCGAGGTGGAAACCTTCAAGGCGCTGGTGAAGCTGGAATACCGGCCGGGAGCGGAGCGCCAGCGCATCATGGATGCCCTGGAAATCTACACCGCATCCTTCCGCTTTTACGCGCAGGCGGTGCTGGAGGAGCAGAAGGCACGCGAAACGGTCGCCACTGCCTATAAGGCGCTGCTGCCCGTCGTCGCCGATATTTCCTCGACCTATCGGCAGGAGCGGCAGGCCAGCGCGCTCGAGAACAAAAACGCGGCGGAAAGCACGGTTTCGATCGTCGTCGTCCTCATCGCCCTGACCGTTCTGGTCCTTTTTGCCGGTGTCTATCTCATTGGCCGGTCGATAACGCGACCCGCGACGGCAATAACCGGCGCGATGCGTCGCCTTGCCGAAGGCGAGACCGACTTCGCCGTTCCCGGTCTGCGCCGCAAGGATGAATTTGGCGCCATGGCGCACGCGCTGGAAGTCTTCCGGCATGCCGCCATCGCCAAGATCGAACTGGAGAACCAGACGCTCGCGGCCCGGCAGCAGGCCGAGGCGGAAAAGGCCCGCTTCCAGCGTGAGGCGGAGGCCGAAGCGCAGGCAAGGCTGATACAGGCGACGACCGGGCTTGCGGCGGCGCTTCACCGCCTTGCAGCCGGCGATCTTTCCTTCGAATTGAGCGAGCCTTTTGCCCCGGATTTCGAGGCGTTGCGCCACGATCTCAACCGGACGATCCGCCAGCTCGATACCGCCATGTTCGGTGTTGTGCAGTCGGGCGTAGCCATTGATGGCGGCAGCCAGGAAATCAGCCAGAGCGCTGCCGATCTTGCCCGCCGCACCGAGCAGCAGGCCGCCTCGTTGGAGGAAACAGCCGCGGCCCTCGATGAGCTGACGGCCAATATCCGCATCTCGGCGGAACGCGCGGTGGAAGCCCGTGCGGTTGCCCATTCCGCGGATGAGGATGCCAGCCGCACGGCCGATCTCGTGGTCGATACGATCATGGCCATGGAAAAGATCGAGCAATCGTCCGGCAAGATCGGCAATATCATCAGCGTCATCGACGAAATCGCCTTCCAGACCAACCTTCTTGCACTCAACGCCGGCGTGGAAGCGGCGCGCGCGGGTGAGGCGGGGCGCGGTTTTGCCGTCGTCGCGCAGGAGGTGCGGGAGCTGGCGCAGCGCTCCGCGAAGGCCGCTGCGGAAATCAAGCAGCTCATCCGGACCTCCGGGACGGAGGTGAAGGAGGGCGCGCGCTTCGTTCGGGAAACCGGTGCGGCCCTGTCGCGCATCGGCGGCTCGGTGAAGACGATCAACGACCATATCGAAGCCATCGCTGCCGCCACGCACGAACAGTCGCTGGGTCTTTCCGAGATCAACACCGCCGTCAATCATCTGGATCAGGGCACACAGCAGAACGCCGCCATGGTGGAGGAAAACAATGCCGCGAGCGCCATGCTGGCGGGCGAGACCGCGCGTCTCAAGGAACTGGTCTGCCAGTTCCGGCTGAGCGAGATGGAGATGTCGGACTATCACGCGCGGGAAGCGGCCTGAGACACCATTGCAGTCATCGAAAAGCGGGCGCGCAACTTGCGGCCCGCTTTTTCGCCGTTTATAGGTGGGGACACTCACCACGGACCCGGTGAAATTCCGGGTGGCTCTTCTGGCCGCCGATCCGCCAGACAACGCAAAGCACCGACATTCCTTTTCAATCTACCGGACATGGCTCCGGCCGGTGCGTCATTCTTTGCGAAAAAAATCAGATGAACAGATTTCAGACTTACAGACGTGAGTGGTTTTCCAATATTCGCGGCGATCTCCTTTCCGGCATCGTCGTGGCACTCGCCCTCATTCCCGAAGCGATCGGCTTCTCCGTCATTGCCGGTGTGGATCCGAAAGTGGGGCTTTTCGCCTCCTTCGCCATTGCCTGCGTTTCCGCCTTCACCGGTGGTCGTCCCGGCATGATTTCGGCGGCAACCGCCGCGACGGCCGTCCTGATGGTCACGCTCGTCAAGGAACACGGGCTGCAATATCTCTTTGCCGCCACCATGCTCATGGGCGTGCTGCAGATCGCGGCGGGCTTTGCGAAACTCGGCCGGGTGATGCGCTTCGTCTCGCGCTCGGTCATGACCGGTTTCGTCAATGCGCTGGCGATCCTGATCTTCATGGCGCAATTGCCCGAACTGATCGGCGTGCCGGTTGAAACCTACGTCATGATCGCGGCCGGCCTTGCGATCATCTATCTCTTCCCGCTGGTCACGAAGGTCATTCCCTCGCCGTTGGTCGCTATCGTCGCCATGACCTGCGTGGCGGTTTTCTCCGGCATGGATATCCGCACCGTCGGCGATCTCGGCGAATTGCCCTCGACATTGCCGATATTCGCCCTGCCGCAGGTGCCTCTGACCTTCGAGACGTTGCAGATCATCTTTCCCTATTCCGTGGCGCTCGCCGCCGTCGGCCTGCTGGAATCGCTGCTGACGGCCCAGATCGTCGACGACATGACGGATACCGGCAGCAACAAGAGCCGGGAATGCATCGGGCAGGGGACGAGCAATATCGCGTCCGCCCTCATCGGCGGCATGGGCGGTTGTGCCATGATCGGCCAGTCCGTCATCAATGTCAGTTCCGGGGGAAGGGGACGGCTCTCCACCTTCGTGGCGGGTGCTTTCCTGCTGTTCCTCATTCTGGTGCTGGATGATCTCGTGCGCATCATTCCGATGGCAGCACTGGTGGCTGTCATGATCATGGTCTCCATCGGCACCTTCTCGTGGCGCTCCATCCTTGATCTCCGCCGCAACCCGCCATCGTCAAGCATCGTCATGCTGGTGACGGTCTGCACGGTGCTTGCGACCCATGATCTCGCAAAGGGCGTGCTGGCCGGCGTCCTTCTCTCCGGCGTGTTTTTCGCGGGCAAGGTGTCTAAACTCTTCCATGTCAGCCAGGAGCTTTCAGCCGATGGCCGCGAGCGGATATACCTTGTCGACGGCCAGATTTTCTTTGCCTCGACGGAAAGCTTCATCGCCGCCTTCGATTTCGCCGAAGAGGTGGAGGCGGTGACGATCGACGTCACCCAAGCGCATCTTTGGGATATTTCCGCAGTCGGCGCGCTGGACAAGGTGGTGATGAAATTCCGCAAGGCCGGCAAGCGGGTCGAGGTGATCGGCGTCAACGAGGCGAGCGCCCACATGATCGACCGTTTCGCCCTGCATGACAAGCAGGATGCGGCGGCAGCCCCGCTGCACTGAGCGCAAAAGAAAAGCCCCGGAAAAACCGGGGCTTTTTTGTTTATTCGTTTGCCGTCACCGTCACGCCGAGCATTTTCGGCAGGGTGTTCGGCGCGCCCATCGCAGCGCCCATGATCATCGGGAACGGAACCGGCTTTTCCGGCTCTGCCGTGATCGAGAAGTTCTTCGGATTGTCGACATAGGCGTTGACGGCCGCAGACACCATGTTCTGCAACTCCGGAACATTGAGCGAGGCCATCATGATCGGGGCCATGCCCTTGATGGTCTGGGCAAGCTGATCGCCCGTCATGCCCTGCTGGCTTGCCGCATAGTCGATGGCGCGCTTGGTGATGCTGGCGTCCTCGAAGCTGATTTCGGCGTTGATGAAGGAAAGCTGCTGCATCAGGCCGAGCATGGCGAGGCTGGCTGCCTGATCCGCCTGTTCCTTGTTCGGGTTGGCGGCCTGCGCCTTCACCGTTTCCTGCATCGACTTGATGAAGTCGAGCGTGTAGCCCGAGAAACCGAACGACATGTTGAGACGTCCGACATCATCGAGATCGATGGCATATTCCTCGACATCGACGGTGCCGGAGGCCACTTCCCAGCTGCCGCTCATGGTCATGTCGCCGGAAAGCGCCTGCAGCTTCAGCTTTTCGACGGCGTCCTTGGTCGCGGGATCGGTGACTTCGCTGAGATCGGCCTTGAAGCCGGATGCATCGAGTTCGAAACCGATCGAGTTCTTGTCGTCGCTGACGGACATCGTCGCGCTGGTTTCCTCAAGCGAGAAAGCCTGCTTGCCGTCGATGGCAACGGAAACAGGGCCGCTATGGGCTTCGTCATAGAACATCAGCGCATCGACGGTGCCGGTGGTCGCATCGGCCGGAATGACGAGACCGGACATGTAGATGTCGCTCGCCTTGATCTCCACGTTTTCCTGCTTGTAGTCGATATTGTCGAAACGGGCGTTCTTGATCTTGTAACCGCCGTTATTTTCCTCGACGCCTTCGAGCGTCACATTGCCAACCGGGATTTTCTTGGCCGGATCTGCGACCGCGTTGAAGGTCACGCTGTTCAGGGTCACCGTCGAGCCGTTGACGGCGACGGAACCGGCGGCGATCTCGCCACCCTGTGCGGCATAGGCCGCATTGATCTTCTTCAGCACATCCCCGCCATCCAGCGCGAAAGCCGGTGCCGAAAGCGTAAGAAGCGCGGCGCTCGCGAAAAGAACCTGCCGGGTGGATTTCAGTCTCATGATGTTTCTTCCCTCAACGTACGGCTGTGCACCGTGTTCGAATTCGAATGGTGATACTTATATTCGCGATTATTCAAAGGTCTATAGGATTTAGATCGATTCCCATGACGGCGGCATTGCGGCATTTGCAACGCGGTTAACAAAAAATCGCATGAAAAGGTTGCTTTCATCCACAGCTGCACCCCCTGAATTTCTTGCCGGTTATCGGCATTTCCGCTAGTCAAGCACCATGGGAAAAGATCTTGTACCTCCGTCCGGCGGAGACGATAATATTCATCCGGTCGATTTGAAGGCGGCGCTTGAAGAGCGCTACCTCGCTTACGCCTTGTCGACGATCATGCATCGTGCGCTGCCGGATGTGCGCGACGGCCTGAAGCCGGTTCACCGCCGCATCATTCACGCCATGAGCGAAATGGGCATTCGTCCCAACTCGGCCTTCAAGAAATGCGCCCGTATCGTCGGTGACGTTATCGGTAAGTTCCACCCGCATGGCGACCAGTCGGTCTATGATGCGCTGGTGCGTCTCGCGCAGGATTTCTCGCAGCGTTACCCGATCGTCGACGGGCAGGGCAATTTCGGCAACATCGATGGTGATGGCGCCGCCGCCTATCGTTACACGGAAGCGCGCATGACCGAGGTGGCGGCACTGCTGCTCGAGGGCATCGGCGAGGATGCGGTGGATTTCCGCGCCACCTATAACGAGGAAGATGAAGAACCGGTCGTTCTGCCCGGCGCTTTCCCCAATCTGCTCGCCAACGGTGCCTCCGGCATTGCGGTGGGCATGGCGACATCGATCCCGCCGCACAATGCCCACGAACTTTGCGACGCGGCGCTCCATCTCATCAAGCACCCCGATGCGACGGTGGAAAAGCTGGTGGAGTTCATTCCCGGCCCCGACCTGCCGACCGGTGGCGTGATCGTCGAAAGCCGCGAGAATATCCTCGATGCCTATAAGACCGGCCGCGGCGGTTTCCGCGTGCGCGCCAAATGGGAAACGGAAGATCTCGGTCGCGGCGGTTACCAGATCGTCATCACCGAAATTCCGTTCCAGGTGCAGAAATCGCGCCTGATCGAAAAGATCGCCGAGCTGCTGATCGCCCGCAAGCTGCCGCTTCTCGAGGATGTCAGAGATGAATCGGCCGAAGACGTCCGCATCGTGCTGGTGCCGAAGAGCCGTACCGTCGATGCGACGCTCTTGATGGAATCGCTGTTCCGCCTGTCCGACCTCGAAAGCCGCCTGCCGCTCAACATGAACGTGCTGTCGCTTGGCAAGGTGCCGAAGGTGATGGCGCTGAACGAGGTGCTTAGCGAGTGGCTGGCACACCGCAAGGACGTGCTGGTCCGCCGTTCCCGCCATCGTCTGGCGGCCATCGACCGCAGGCTGGAGATTCTGGGCGGCCTGCTCGTCGCCTATCTCAATCTCGATGAGGTGATCCGCATCATCCGCGAAGAGGATGAGCCGAAACAGGTGATGATGGCCAAGTGGTCGCTCACCGACAATCAGGCCGAAGCGATCCTCAACATGCGGCTGCGCAATCTGCGCAAGCTCGAGGAAATCGAAATCCGTAAGGAACACGACGAACTCAGCAGCGAAAAAGCCGAGATCGAGGCGCTGCTGGCTTCCGATGAAAAGCAATGGCAGACCGTCGCCTGGGAAATCGGCGAGGTCAAAAAGAAATATGCCAAGGCAACCGAGATCGGCCGCCGCCGCACGCAGTTCGCGGATGCGCCGGACGCCGATATCGAGGCCATCCAGCAGGCGATGATCGAAAAGGAACCGGTCACCATCGTCATCTCGCAGAAGGGCTGGATCCGGGCGCTGAAGGGGCACATGTCCGATACATCGGCGCTGACCTTCAAGGAAGGCGACGGCCCGAAGCTCGCTTTCCCGGCGCAGACCACCGACAAGCTGCTGCTGCTGACGACCGGCGGCAAGGCCTATACGCTCGGCGCCGACAAGCTGCCGGGCGGTCGCGGCCATGGCGAGCCGATCCGCATCATGGTCGACATGGAAAACGATCAGGATATTCTGACCGCCTTCGTGCACGATCCATCGCGCAAGCTGCTGCTCGTCTCTACTGCCGGAAACGGTTTCATCGTACCCGAGAGCGAAATGGTCGCGAATACCCGCAAGGGCAAGCAGATCATGAATGTCTCAATGCCGGATGAGGCCAAGCTCGCCGTGCCGGTCACGGGCGACCATGTCGCCGTCGTCGGCGAAAACCGCAAGCTGCTCGCCTTCCCGCTGGCGCAGGTGCCGGAAATGTCGCGCGGCAAGGGCGTGCGCCTGCAGCGCTACAAGGATGGCGGCGTCGTCGATGTGAAATGTTTCGCGCTCGCCGAGGGCTTGTCATGGTCCGACACGGCCGGGCGTCTCTTCAACAAGGTGGGTGAAGAACTGCGCGAATGGTTGGCCGACCGCGCAACAGTGGGCCGCACTGTGCCGAAGGGATTTCCACGTAGCGGGAAATTTGGCGGGTAAAACTGTCCGACACCGACCGGGTATCGAAGAAACGCCGCGCATCGGAATGATGTGCGGCGTTTCGGTCTAGCCTAGAGGGACAACGTGGTCCTTTAGAAACAGGTATGCGCCGTCTTCTTCAATTTCGCCGGCAGCGACAGCAAGAACAAAAGTATAGAGGGTAGCCTCGTCGGTTTCGATCATATAGCCGTTTTCCATCAGGAAAACGCCGGCGGTAACAATGGCGATACGCTTGTTGCCGTCCACAAAGGCGTGATTGCGTGCCAGACCGAACAGGTAAGCCGCGGCGAGTTCACAGACGTCATCGACGCCATATCCAGCCTTATTAATAGGGCGATTGAGTGCGGATTCTAGTATCCCCTCGTCGCGAAGGCCATGGGCGCCGCCAAAACGTTCAATCTGCATTTTATGCAGTGCCTTGACCACGTCGATTTGAAGAAAAATAAATTCCGTCATTCGGCAAGTTTCTTCAATGCCACTTTGTATTTATCTATGAAGGCACGGGCATGATCGAGTTGCCTTGAGAAGGCGGCGTCGACTGCGTGCAACTCGAATCCGCCATTTTTTTCTTCCACGGCCAGTTCGTCGCCGGCCTTGAGACCCATGCGGTCCAGAATCTCTTTCGGAAGGATAATCCCTTCGGAATTGCCGATCTTGCGGATTGTGATGTTCATGACGGTAGCTCCTGTTATAACGAAGTTATAACATGGCCGAAGCTCGTACACAATGCCGCTTTCCGGGGGTCGCCGGTAAGGTGCGGTTACGTTTCTTCCGGCGTATAAACCTCCCACCCGCGCGGCGTCAGATGTTCCTGCGGATGATAGCGGGTCTTGTAGCCCATCTTTTCCGAACCATCGACCCAGTAGCCGAGATAGACATGCGGCAGGCCGAGCGCGCGGGTGCGGGTGATGTGATCGATGATCATGAAGGTGCCGAGCGAGCGCTTTTCGAGATCGGGATTGAAGAAGGAATAGACCATCGACAGCCCGTCGCTCATCACGTCGCTGAGCGCCACGGCCAGCAACTCACCGCGTTTGCTGGAATCGATGCCGGAGCCGGGTTCGCGCACGCGATATTCGATGATGCGGGTGTTTACATGGGTGTCTTCCACCATGATCGCATAATCCAGCGCCGACATGTCGGACATGCCGCCCGACTGGTGGCGGTGGTCGAGATAGCGGCGAAACAGGGCGAATTGTTCGGTGGAAGGTTCGGCAGCGTGAACCGTGGCGACGACATCCCGGTTCGCGGCAAGAACGCGCCGCATCGATTTCGTCGGCTGAAACTGTTCGGTCAGGATGCGCACGGAGACACAGGCGCGGCAGTTTTCGCAGGCCGGACGATAGGCGATGTTCTGCGAGCGCCTGAAACCGCCCTGGGTCAGAAGGTCGTTCATTTCCGAGGCGCGCGGGCCGACCAGATGGGTGAAGACCTTCCGCTCCATCTGGTTCGGCAGATAGGGGCAGGTGGCCGGCGCCGTAAGATAGAATTGAGGAGAGGGCGTCGCCTGCGTGTTCATCGAACCGTGATCGCCTCCTGCGTCTGTTATGAAAGCGCACCGCGATTTCACGGGGTTGGCGGCGGCGCTTCAAGCGACATGCATAATGTCACAGAATGGCAAAATGACGGAAAACGTCAACTGCGGGATGAGGTATTTGACGTGATGAAAGCCACGTTTCCGTGGCTTTCATCGATATCAGCGCGTTCTGACGATAACGGTGCCGAGCAGGAAGTCGTGAACGAGGCGCGAGCGCTCCGTAAACAGGCCTGCAAGCAGGATCAGCGGCGTCAAAACCGAGTTGATGACCCAGAAAAGCACGATGTGAACGGTCGACAGCAGGAAATCGATTCGCCGCCCGTCCATACGCGCCATGGCTATTCCCATCGCCCGCATGCCGGGGGTCGCCTGCGAGGGGCCGCCGAGTGTCATGCCGAAATAAAGCACGGCAACGATGACGAACAGCGCCGGGTAGAGGAAGAAGCCAAGGCCGAGGGTAATCACGCCGAGGAAGAAGACGATCACAGCCGCCGGAATGCACAGCAGGAGAACGATCGCATAATCAATCAGGAATGCGAAGATCCGCCGGCTCAGGACGCCGCTATAGGCGCGCCAGTCATCCGGTGCGGCATAAGTGGGGTTCTGTTCGAGGCTCATCGGTCGTTTTCTCCTGAGAGGGTATGACAGCGCGGCATGAGTGCCGTGTCAGCAGACAATATGGGAAGAAAACGACCGAATACAATAAGTGCGGGCCTCAGCCCTTAGCGAGTTTGCGTGCGGCCTCGATGGCGAAATAGGTCAGGATGCCATCGCAGCCTGCACGCTTGAAACAGAGAAGCGTTTCCATCATCACCCGCTCGCCGTCGATCCAGCCGTTCATGGCCGCTGCCTTGATCTGGGTATATTCGCCGGACACCTGATAGGCGAAGGTCGGCAGGCCGAAATTCTCCTTCAGCCGCCAGCAGATGTCGAGATAGGGCAGGCCGGGCTTGACCATCAGCATATCGGCACCTTCCTCCACGTCGAGCGCTGCGTCGCGGATTGCCTCCATGCCGTTGGCAGGGCTGATGTAATAGCTGTTCTTGTCGCCCTTCAGCAGACCGGCCGTGGAGATGGCCTCGCGATAGGGACCGTAATAGCCGGAAGAAAATTTCGTCGCATAGGACATGATGCCGACATTCTGGTGCCCGGCGGCGTCAAGACCGCGACGGATGGCGCCGATGCGGCCATCCATCATCTCCGACGGGGAAATAATGTCCGATCCGGCCTCGGCCTGCAGGATCGCCGCCTTGACGACCTGTTCCACGGTCTCGTCATTGACGATCTCGTCGCCGCGCAGAATACCGTCATGCCCGTGGCTGGTGAAGGGATCGAGCGCGACATCGGTGATCATGCCGATATTGGGAACGGCTTTTTTGACGGCAATGGTCGCCTGATTGATGAGATTGTTGGCCTCAAGCGCGTTCGAACCGGTCTCGTCGCGCAGCTCCATCTCGATATTCGGAAAGGTCGCGATTGCCGGAATGCCGAGATCGGCGGCTTCCTTCGCCGCTTCCACCAGCCGGTCGACGCTCATGCGGTTGACGCCGGGCATGGCGGGAATGGGCTCGACAATATTGCTGCCGGGCACGATGAAGACCGGCCAGATGAGATCGTCGACAGTCAGGCGATTTTCCTGCACCAGACGGCGCGTCCAATCCGCCTTGCGATTGCGCCGCATGCGGCGATGACCGGTGATCTCGTCGACCAGATGCGTTTTGTCCTGCATGTAAGAATGTCCCTCGATCAAATTTGGAAAGCTGCATAGCATGAAGCTTGGCCCATGCGAATGCGACAATCTTCCCTATCGGCGTCCTGCAATGACGATGATGTTTTGACAAGGCAGGCGGCGGGATTCAATATGGACTGGTCGCCCGCCCACCGAGACCGTATCTTCCGGCCATGGAACCTGATTCTCAACCTTTGCCGAAACGTCCGCTTACGGAAATCCTCTTTCTGGTCTTCATGAGGCTGGTCGCGGTTTCCTGTTTCTGGTTCGGCCTGCAATATTGGGCAATGCTGACGGGCTATTCGCTTGGAGGCCATGGACGCTTCGATATGCTGAACCTGCCATGGCGCGTGGCGGGCACCGCGCTGGCGGTTATCTTCCCGGTCGCGGCTCTCGGTCTCTGGCTTGGCGCCTCCTGGGGCGCCGTCATGTGGGTCATGGGCGCGGGCGCGCAGATCGCCATGTACAAGGTGTGGCCGCATATCTTCGGCGCCAACACGCTGGTCCCCGTCATGCACGGCCTTGTGGCAACCATTTATATACTATTCCTGGTCGCTTTCTGGCTGGATCACCGCCAGAATGAAGAACGCGCAAGAATTGATTTACCATAAGAATAAAGCAATTCGGCCTGATTTGCGGCCATATTTCACGGCTAAGCTATTGATTTGTATTGGGTGACCTTGAGCCGTTCCCGCTTCGCCACAAGTTGGGCCCTCCAGGGAAAATGCAGGTAACCATTTGTTAATCGTAGCTTTTAAGTAGAATTTTATGCGCATTGATTAGGTTCTCACTCAAGGCGGGAGACAAACAAACACACCGCCAAACAAAACAGTGAGGCAGTCATGATCAATAGCAAAGTTAAGCCGCAGGCCGTTGTTGCCGATGCACATGAAGATACCATCCGCTCGCTCTACATGGAGTCGCTGCATCTGGTGGAACGTCTCCACCGCCGCCTCCTCGATGTCATCAAGGATGAGTTCGACCGTCAGGGTCGCGATGACGTCAACGCCGTTCAGGCCCTGCTGCTGTTCAACATCGGCAATTCCGAACTGACGGCCGGCGAGCTTCGTTCGCGTGGTTATTACCTCGGCTCGAACGTCTCCTACAACGTCAAGAAGCTGGTCGACCTCGGTCTCATCAACCACCAGCGCTCGCGTGTCGACCGCCGCTCGGTCCGCATCAGCCTGACGGAAAAGGGCCAGGAAATCGCCGAAACGGTTGCCCGCCTTTATGAACGCCACGTCGGTTCGATCGAAAAGGTCGGCGGCATCGGCACCGGCGAGTTCTCCGAAATGAACAAGCTGCTGCAGCGCCTGGATCGCTTCTGGAACGACTCGATCGCTTACCGCCTGTAATACCGCGACGGTTTCACTGTTTAAGCCGGGGGCATCCTTTGCTCCCGGCTTGCGGATTCCGCGCCGCACGTTTTGCCTGTCAAGCCCGTCCCTTCGTCAAGCCTTCGCCCTGTTTCTCAGGCGAACAAAGCTTCGTGAGGTGAGGGCCGTGACACGAATCGGCCATATTGATATGGGACCGGCAAAGATGAAGGAGCCGGCTGTTTCTCCTGCTGTCGCGGCAAGTCCCGACTGTTCTGCCAGACAAGTGCGCCCAACCGATGGGTGTTGAGTATGACCAGCCGGCAGACACGTTGTACGTGTTTGTTAATCATATTGATTTAGGCATTATTGAGAATGCCGAAGAGAGTGGCTGGTAGGTAGAATGACAAAGAAATCCGTTTCCGATTCCGTATCGCGCCGCGCGCTTCTGCGTTCGGCCGTTTCCGTTGGTGCAGCAGCACTTGCCGCGCCGGCCTTTGCGCAGGATGCGTTCAACGATCTCATGGGCTCTTCGCGCCGCGGCAACTGGGATGACCAGTTCGACGCCAATACGTCGCGTTCGGCCGTGGGCGTCGTTTCCAACAATCCGGTTCTCGGACGCGAAGCCCCTGTCTACATGCAGCAGGCGATCATGCAATATCAGCAGATCGTTCAGAATGGCGGCTGGCCGGAAGTGCCCACTTCCCAGCAGCGTCTGCAGATCGGCGTCTCCGATCCCTCCGTACAGGCGCTGCGTCAGCGACTGATGGTATCGGGCGACCTGCCGCGCGAAGCCGGCATTTCCAGCGCCTTCGATTCTTACGTCGATGGCGCGCTGAAGCGTTTCCAGGCCCGCCACGGCCTTCCGGCTGACGGCGTCAGCGGCGAATACACCACGAAGGCGCTCAATGTTTCCGCGCAGATCCGTCTGGCGCAGCTGCAGACCAACCTCGTGCGCATCCAGTCCATGTCCGGCGATCTCGGCCAGCGTCACCTGATGGTGAATATCCCGGCCGCCGCCATCGAAGCCGTTGAAAACGAACGCGTCGTGCTGCGCAACACCGCCGTCGTCGGCCGCGCCAGCCGCCCGACCCATGTGATCAATTCCAAGATTTACGAGGTCATCCTCAATCCTTACTGGACCGCGCCGCGCTCGATCGTCGAAAAGGACATCGTGCCGCTGATGCAGAAGGATCCGACCTATCTGGAGCGGAACAACATCCGCCTCATCGACGGCAAGGGACAGGAAGTCTCGCCGACCGCGGTCGACTGGTTCGCCCCGAAGGCCCCGAACCTGATGTTCCGTCAGGACCCCGGCAAGATCAACGCCATGTCGTCGACGAAGATCAACTTCCACAATCCGAACAACGAATATATGCACGACACGCCGCAGCAGGGCCTGTTCAACAAGCTGATGCGTTTCGAATCCTCCGGTTGCGTGCGCGTGCAGAACGTGCGCGACCTGACCAGCTGGCTGCTGCGCGACACGCCCGGCTGGTCGCGTCAGGAAATGGAACGCGTCATCGCCACCCGGGTTAACACGCCGATCAAGCTGGCGCAGGAAGTGCCTGTCTATTTCGTCTACATCACCGCATGGTCGGCGAAGGACGGCGTGGTGCAGTTCCGCGACGATATCTACGGCAAGGACGGCAATGCCGAGCTGGCGCTCAACACCACGTCAGGCATGGAGCAGCCGGCCGGTGCGGTGGACGACGATCTGCTGCCGCGCAACTGATAGGGCTTAGCCGTCAGTTTTTCACCCCGGCTGGATGCCAGCGCTCCATCGGGTGCGGCGTGGTCCTCATACGCCGTCACCCCGGACTTGATCCGGGGTCCAGTGCGATCAAGTCCTTGATCGCGAAAAACTCCCTTCACGGCGCAGACGCGCCGTGGCTGGATGCCGGATCTAGTCCGGCATGACGGGAGAAAAGGTCGTAGCCTTTACTCGTAATTCTGGTCTTTCCCGACGGACGCGGCTTTTTTCTCGTCTCACCGCTGCTTTCAAAAAAACATCTGTCGTTTTTTGTCGTAACGTCGCAGTTTGACGGGCAAATCTCGCTGCCCGTATTGCTCTTGTCGGGGCAGGGCGCTAAGACGCCATCGCATTACTGTTTCAGGAGCCTTCACCATGTCGAACACAGATGCTTTCTTCTCCCGTCCGCTTGCCGAAGTCGATCCGGATATTTTCGGCGCGATCGAGAAGGAACTGGGTCGCCAGCGCCACGAGATCGAACTGATCGCCTCGGAAAACATCGTTTCCCGCGCCGTGCTCGAAGCGCAGGGTTCGATCATGACCAACAAATATGCGGAAGGTTATCCGGGCAAGCGCTATTACGGCGGCTGCCAGTTCGTCGACATCGCTGAAGAACTCGCCATTGAGCGCGCCAAGAAGCTGTTCGGCGTCAACTTCGCCAACGTCCAGCCGAACTCCGGTTCGCAGATGAACCAGGCCGTGTTCCTCGCGCTGCTGCAGCCGGGCGATACCTTCATGGGTCTCGACCTCAACTCGGGCGGTCACCTGACGCATGGTTCGCCGGTCAACATGTCCGGCAAGTGGTTCAACGTCGTTTCCTACGGCGTGCGCGAAGGCGACAACCTTCTCGACATGGACGAAGTGGAGCGCAAGGCCAAGGAACACAAGCCGAAGCTCATTCTCGCCGGCGGTACCGCCTATTCGCGCGTCTGGGACTGGAAGCGTTTCCGCGAGATCGCCGATGAAGTCGGCGCTTACCTGATGGTCGATATGGCCCACATCGCCGGTCTCGTCGCCGGTGACCAGCATCCGTCGCCGTTCCCGCATTGCCATGTTGCCACAACCACGACGCACAAGTCGCTGCGCGGTCCGCGTGGCGGCATGATCCTCACCAATGACGAGGATCTGGCCAAGAAGTTCAATTCGGCCGTATTCCCCGGCCTGCAGGGCGGCCCGCTGATGCATGTCATCGCCGCCAAGGCCGTTGCCTTCGGTGAAGCGCTGCAGCCGGAATTCAAGGACTATGCCGCACAGGTCGTCAAGAACGCCAAGGCACTGGCCGAAACGCTGATCGAAGGCGGTCTCGATGTCGTCTCCGGCGGCACCGACAACCACCTGATGCTGGTCGACCTTCGCAAGAAGAACGCCACCGGCAAGCGTGCGGAAGCAGCGCTGGGCCGCGCCTACATCACCTGCAACAAGAACGGCATTCCTTTCGACCCGGAAAAGCCCTTCGTCACCTCTGGCGTCCGTCTCGGCACGCCGGCCGGCACGACGCGTGGTTTCAAGGAAGCGGAATTCCGCGAAATCGGCAAGCTGATCGTCGAGGTTCTCGACGGCCTGAAGGTTGCCAATTCGGATGAAGGCAATGCCGCCGTCGAGGCTGCGGTGCGTGAAAAGGTCGTCGGCCTGACCGACCGTTTCCCGATGTATCCGTACATGTAAGGACAAGAGACGATGCGCTGCCCATTCTGCGGTTCCGAAGACACACAGGTCAAGGACTCGCGTCCGGCGGAGGACAACACCTCCATCCGTCGGCGGCGCATCTGCCCGGATTGCGGTGGCCGCTTCACGACCTATGAGCGCGTGCAATTGCGCGAGCTGATGGTCATCAAGAAAAGCGGCCGCAAGCTGCCTTTCGACCGGGAAAAGCTGGTGCGATCCTTCGAGATCGCGCTGCGCAAGCGCCCGGTCGATCGCGACCGGATTGAGCGGGCCGTGTCCGGCATCGCCCGTCGTCTCGAAAGTTCCGGCGAGACGGAAATCCCCTCGGAAGAAATCGGCCTGCAGGTTCTGGAAGCGCTGAAGAGCCTCGATGACGTGGCCTTCGTGCGTTATGCCTCGGTTTATCGCGATTTCAGCCATGCCGAGGATTTCGAAAACGTGATTGCCGAAATCAACGCCAAGATCGCCCGTGATACGGACGGTGGAGCATAGATGTGACCAGCCGTGCCGATGACGAAAGATTCATGGCGCGGGCCATCGAGGTTTCGCTTCGCCACCAGGGCCAGACGCTGACCAATCCTTCCGTCGGCTGCGTTCTCGTCAAGGACGGGCAAATTATTGCCGAAGCGGTAACCGCCATTGGCGGCCGGCCGCATGCCGAACGCCAGGCGCTGGAAATCGCCGGCGAGGCGGCGCGTGGTGCTACCGCTTATGTGACACTTGAACCCTGTTCCCACTGGGGCAAGACCCCGCCCTGCGCCAATGCGCTGGTGGAATATGGTGTTGCCCGTGTCGTGGTGGCGGTGGACGATCCGGATGAGCGCGTTTCTGGCCGCGGTTATACGATTTTACGCGATGCAGGCATCGTCGTGGAAACCGGTCTGCTGCGTGCCGAGGGTAAGCGGGCGCTTGCCGGATACCTCACACGACAGATGAAAAAACGTCCGCATGTGATTCTGAAGCTTGCGATTTCCGCCGATGGGATGATCGGCAGGAAAGGCGAGGGGCAGGTGGCGATCACCGGTCCCGAGGCCCGCCATGCCGTGCACGAACTGCGGGCGCGTTGTGATTGCATTCTCGTTGGTATCCGGACGGCGATTGCGGATGATCCGGAACTGACGGTGCGCCTCGCCGGTTTGGAGGAGCGCTCGCCGGTGCGCATCGTGCTGGATCGGCAGTTTGAGTTGCCGTTGACGTCTAAGCTGGTGCGAAGTGCGCGTGAAGTTCCGGTGGTGGTTGCCGCTTTACCCCCCTCTGCCCTGCCGGGCATCTCCCCCTCAAGGGGGGAGATCGATGGAGCGTCGGTCCTTCCGGCATCGACCGTCAGAGAGGGTGAACCGGGGTCGCTATTTGAACGAGGGGATAGCCCCTTGCCGATCTCCCCCCTTGAGGGGGAGATGCCCGGCAGGGCAGAGGGGGGTAACCCCGACCACCGCCGCCAACGCCTGACCGACGCCGGCGTCGAAATCCTCGAAGCCCCATCGCTCGAAAACCTCCTTCAGATCCTCGCCGAAAGCGGCATGTCGGAACTTCTGGTCGAAGGTGGCGCCTTTGCCGCAAAATCATTCCTTGAAGCCGGTCTGGTGGACCGTATCATGCTGTTCGAAAGCCCTGTCGTGATCGGTGAAGGCGGCATTGAAACGCCGCTTCGCCGTGCCGATATCACGGGCGATTATGCTCTGGTCAGCGAGATAGCCTATGGGCCGGATCGCTGCTTCGATTATGAAAGGCCGATTTGATGTTTACCGGAATTGTCACCGATGTCGGAACCGTGTCCGAGCTGGAAGCGCTGCCGGAGGGTGTCCGCCTGCGCGTGGCGACCAATTACGATCCGAAGACCATCGATATGGGCGCGTCGATCTCCCATGGCGGCGTGTGCCTGACGGTGACGAAGCTGCCCGATGATGGCAGCAATGAACGCTGGTACGAGGTCGAGGCATGGGAGGAGGCGCTGCGCCTGACAACGATCACAGGCTGGCAGAAGGGCACGCATGTCAATCTGGAGCGGGCGCTCAAGATCGGCGACGAACTCGGCGGCCACATCGTCTCCGGCCATGTCGATGGCAGGGCGGAAATCCTGTCGGTCGAGCCGGAAGGTGAGGCGGTGCGCATTCGCCTGCGCGCGCCGGAGCATCTGGCGAAATTCGTTGCTCCCAAGGGCTCCGTGGCGCTCGATGGCACCTCGCTCACCGTCAACGTCGTCGAGGGTACTGATTTCGACGTGCTGCTGATCCGTCACACGCTTGCCGTCACCACCTGGGGTGAACGCCAGCCGGGTGATTTCGTCAATTTCGAGGTCGATACGATGGCCCGTTATGCCGCAAGGCTTGCGGAGTTTCCGTCTGCGTAAGCTGAGGAGGCTCGGCGCTTTATTGTGTTCGCGGACTCTTCCTTCTCCCGTCATTCCGGCCTTGAGCCGGAATCCAGCCAGCCCAAGTCCTTGGGCTGAAAGGACTCTTCTCGCCGCGCAGACGCGCGTCGGCTGGATGCCGGATCAAGTCCGGCATGACGGAGGAGGAGCAGCGAGTTTGATCCTATTCGGTGTCGGTCGCCGCCACACTTCCGGTCGAACGTGGAAGGTTATACAGATATCGCTCGGTCGCCTGAAATCGACTGCTGGCCAAACGGGGTAGGGGAAATACATCATGCCGTCTTTTGAACTGCTGACAGCCTTTTTCATCACCACCGCTTTGTTTGCCTATATTCCCGGCCCGGCCATGCTTTATGCGGCGGCGCAAACCATGGCGCGTGGCCGGTTTGCCGGATTGATGGCGGTGCTCGGCATCCATGTCGGCTGCTATTTCCACATTTTTGCGGCTGCTACCGGTCTCTCGGTGCTGTTTCAGGCGGTGCCGTGGCTTTACCTTGTGGTGAAGCTGTGTGGCGCGCTTTATCTCATCTGGCTCGGTTTCTCGATGCTGCGCAGCAAGCTGGAAGGCGAGGCGGTCAATCTGACCATCGAGCCGAAATCGGCCCGCCGCGCCTTCATCGACAGCATCATCGTCGATGTGCTCAATCCGAAAACCGCGCTGTTCTTTCTGGCCTTCCTGCCGCAATTCGTCGATCCGGCGGCCGCCTTTCCCGTCTGGCTGCAGTTCCTGATCCTCGGCGTCGCCGTCAATTTCATTTTCTCCTCCGCCGATCTCGTCGGCGTGCTTCTGGCGGGCGCCATGGTCGGGCGTCTGAAACGATCCAGCGCCGTGCAGGCTCTGGCCCGGCGTGCCGCCGGAACGGTGCTGATGGGGCTTGGCGTGCATCTGGCGTTCCAGAAAAGCTGATTTTTCAGTCTTGCCGCACAGATATTAAGCCTTGCAGCGGCCCGTGCAAACGGGTCATGCTGCGCGGGCAATGCATGAAAATACTTGCCAAAAACGGCCAGCCGTGGTTTGACCGCCGCAAATGCCGGTATGATCCGGCGTAAAGCTTTTCGGGAAAATCCCCAGGAACCCTCACATGTCCAAACCCCATCTTCTTATCGTGGAAGCACGTTTTTATGACGATATGGCGGATGCCCTTCTCGAAGGCGCGAAGTTCGCGCTCGACGAAGCCGGCGCCACCTATGACGTCATCACTGTTCCCGGCGCGCTGGAAATCCCCGCCGCCATCGCCATGGCGCTCGATGGCGCCGACAATGACGGTACCGAATATGACGGCTTCGTCGCGCTCGGCATGGTCATTCGCGGCGAGACCTATCACTTCGATATCGTCTCCAACGAATCCTCCCGCGCCCTGATGGATCTCGCCGTCAGCGAATCGCTGCCGATCGGCAACGGCATCCTCACCGTCGAAAATGACGAGCAGGCCTGGGCGCGCGTGCGCCGCTCGGACAAGGACAAGGGCGGTTTCGCTGCCCGCGCGGCGCTCACCATGATCGAGCTGAAAAAGAAACTGGGTGGCTGAACGCATGTCGGATGTTGAAAACGGCGGTGAACCGCGCCAGCCTTCGGTAAAGCCCGCCAACCAGCGTGGCGCGGCCCGTCTTGCGGCCGTGCAGGCGCTTTACCAGATGGATGTCGGCGGAACCGGCGTGATGGAAGTCGTTGCCGAATATGAGGCGCACCGCCTCGGCCAGGAAGTCGATGGTGACACCTATCTGAAGGCCGATCCGTCGTGGTTCCGTTCGATCGTCTCGGGCGTCGTGCGCGACCAGACGAAGATCGACCCGCTGGTGCGCTCCGCCCTTCTGGAAGACTGGCCGCTGTCGCGTCTCGATGCCACCGTGCGCGCCATTCTGCGTGCCGGCACCTTCGAGATTCTCGAGCGTAAGGACGTGCCGGTTGCCGTCATCGTTACGGAATATGTCGAAATCGCCCGCGCTTTCTTCGAACATGACGAGCCCAAACTGGTGAATGCGGTTCTGGACCGCATCGCCAAGCAGGTGCGCGGCGAGGCAAAACGCTAAAAACAGGCAGGTGAGGAAGAGATGAGCGCGGTTTCCGTCCCCGGACTAGAGGTTCAACTGGACGAGGCGAAGCGCAACGTCTTTCTCCTCACCATGGCGCAGGCGATCATGGGATCGGCCGCGCCCTTGAGCTTTTCGGTCGGCGCGCTCGCGGGTTATCAGCTGCTCGGCACCGACAAGTCGCTCGCGACCGCGCCGCTCACCGGCTTCAATATCGGCGTGGCACTCGGCGCCATCTGCGTTGCGGCGGCATCCCGTTTCCTCGGCCGCAAGGCCGGCTTCATGGTCGGCGCGCTGATGTGTTCGATCGGCGGCGGCATCGCCGCGGTCGCGCTTTTCCGCTCGGATTTCTGGCTCTTTGCCGTCGGCCTGCTGCTGATCGGCATTTCCGGCGGCTTCACGCAGAAAATCCGCTTCGCCGCTGCGGACGCATCACCGTCCTTCTACAAGCCGAAGGCAATCTCGTGGATTCTGGCAGGCGGCATCATCTCCGCCATTGTCGGGCCGCAACTGGCGATTCTCGGCAAGGATCTGCTCGCACCGGTCACTTTTGCCGGCGCATTCATCGCGCTGGTACCGCTCGGCCTCGTCTCGATCGCTATTCTGGCATTCCTGAAATTGCCGGACCCGAAGGCGGCGTCCGCCCATACGGAAGCGGTGAGACCCCTGTCGGAAATCGTCCGCACCCAGCGATTCGTTACCGGCATGATCTGCGGCATAGGCTCTTACGCCTTGATGACCTTCATGATGACCGGCGCGCCGCTCGCCATGGTGATCGGTTGCGGCTTCCCCACGGAACTCGCCACGCTCGGCATCCAGTGGCACGTTCTGGCCATGTTCGCTCCGAGCTTCTTCACCGGCATGCTGATTTCCCGATTCGGCGCGGAAAAAATCGTCGCGGCTGGTCTCATCGTGTTGATGGCCTGCGCCGTCGTCGCCCATATGGGCATAGAACTGTGGAATTTCTGGGCAGCACTCATCCTTCTCGGTCTCGGCTGGAATTTTGGTTTCATCGGCGCAACCGCCATCATCACGTCAAGCTACCGCCCACATGAGGCGGACAAGGTGCAGGGCTTCCACGATATCGTGCTGTTCGGCACGGTGGCGCTGTCGTCCTTTTCGTCCGGCAAGGTGTTCACGGCCTGGGGCTGGTCGGTGATGAACCTTATCATCTGGCCGGTTGCGGGGCTTTGCCTTGTGCTTGTCCTCTCTCTGCTTCTGACAAGGCGCAAAAAAGCCGCCTGAGTCGCGCGCCGCACTCTACCCCTTTCAAGTTTCAGGCAAATTTGTGGGCTTGACGCGAGACCTCGCGCCAACGCAATCTCCGTGCGAGGACATTTTTCCTTGGGAGGGGAACAAATGCCCAATAGGGGATTTCGGACAGGCCGTCCGTCTCCCTCTGCACATGGTTCGCCGCGCCGGGGAGGGAGTGAGACCCGGCCTTTTGGGAGGTAAGTGCGCATGACCGTAATACCCATAGTAATTTTATGCGGTGTCCTGTCCGTGGTTTACGCGGTATGGGCGACCAAGAGCGTTCTCGATGCCGATCAGGGCAATGAGCGCATGCGTGAAATAGCAGGTTATATCCGTGAAGGTGCGCAAGCTTATCTCACCCGTCAATATCTCACCATCGCCATCGTCGGCCTGATCGTCGCCGTTCTGGCCTGGTATCTTCTCTCATCCATGGCTGCCATCGGTTTCCTCGTCGGCGCGGTGCTGTCGGGCGTTGCCGGCTTCGTCGGCATGCATGTGTCCGTGCGCGCAAACCTGCGCACCGCGCAGGCCGCCTCGCACAGCCTGTCCGCCGGTCTCGATATCGCCTTTAAATCGGGCGCCATCACCGGCATGCTGGTGGCCGGCCTCGCGCTGCTTGGCGTCTCGATCTATTATTATATTCTCACCGCGGTGATGGGCCATCCGGCCGGCTCGCGTGAGGTGATCGATGCGCTGGTGTCGCTCGGCTTCGGCGCGTCGCTGATTTCCATCTTCGCCCGTCTCGGCGGCGGCATTTTTACCAAGGGCGCCGATGTCGGCGGCGATCTCGTCGGCAAGGTCGAGGCCGGCATTCCCGAGGATGACCCGCGTAACCCCGCAACCATTGCCGACAATGTCGGCGACAACGTCGGTGACTGCGCAGGCATGGCGGCCGATCTTTTCGAGACCTATGCCGTTTCGGTGGTCGCCACCATGGTTCTTGCCGCGATCTTCTTTGCCGGAACACCGGTGCTCGAAAGCGCCATGGTCTATCCGCTGGCGATCTGCGGCGCCTGCATCCTGACCTCGATTGCAGGTACCTTCTTCGTGAAGCTCGGCACCAACAATTCCATCATGGGCGCGCTTTATAAGGGCCTCATTGCCACCGGTGTGTTCTCGGTGGTGGGCCTTGCGGTTGCCACCTATGCGACGATCGGCTGGGGAACGATCGGCACCGTCGCCGGAATGGAGATCACCGGCACCAACCTCTTCTTCTGCGGATTGGTCGGTCTCGTCGTCACGGCGCTGATCGTCGTCATCACCGAATATTACACCGGCACCAACAAGCGTCCGGTCAACTCCATCGCCCAGGCGTCGGTCACCGGCCATGGCACCAACGTCATCCAGGGCCTTGCGGTTTCGCTGGAATCGACGGCGCTGCCGGCCATCGTCATCGTCGGCGGCATCATCGGAACCTACCAGCTCGGCGGCCTGTTCGGCACCGGCATCGCGGTCACCGCCATGCTCGGCCTTGCCGGCATGATCGTGGCGCTCGACGCCTTCGGTCCGGTGACGGATAATGCCGGCGGCATCGCCGAAATGGCCGGCCTCGATCCGGATGTGCGCAAGGCGACCGACGCGCTGGATGCCGTCGGCAACACCACCAAGGCCGTCACCAAGGGTTATGCCATCGGTTCGGCCGGTCTCGGCGCGCTGGTGCTGTTCGCGGCCTATTCCAACGACCTGTCCTATTTCGCCGCCAATGGTGATACCTATCCCTACTTCAAGGACATAGGCGAGATTTCCTTCAGCCTCGCCAACCCCTACGTGGTTGCCGGCCTGCTGTTCGGCGGCCTTATCCCCTATCTCTTCGGCGGTATCGCCATGACGGCCGTTGGCAAGGCGGCGGGCTCGATCGTCGAGGAGGTGCGCCGCCAGTTCCGCGAAAAGCCTGGTATCATGGCCGGAACGGAAAAACCCGACTACGGCAAGGCGGTGGATCTGCTGACCCGCGCGGCAATCAAGGAGATGGTCATCCCGTCGCTCCTGCCGGTTCTGGCGCCGCTCGTGGTTTATTTCGGCGTTCTGCTGATCTCGGGTTCCAAGGCGTCGGCCTTCGCAGCACTTGGTGCATCGCTGCTTGGCGTCATCATCAACGGCCTGTTCGTGGCAATTTCCATGACGTCAGGCGGCGGCGCTTGGGATAATGCCAAGAAAAGCTTCGAGGACGGTTTTATCGACAAGGACGGCGTGCGCCACGTCAAGGGTTCGGACGCCCACAAGGCGTCGGTGACGGGCGATACGGTCGGCGATCCCTACAAGGATACCGCCGGTCCGGCCGTCAACCCGGCCATCAAGATCACCAATATCGTGGCGCTGCTGCTGCTGGCGGTTCTTGCCCATTGAGGACATGCGGCATTGACGGACAAAAAAGGCCCGGGGAGCGATCCCCGGGCCTTTGAATTTTCCACTCTCTCCGACGTTACGGGGTGTTGTCGCCCGAGCCGAGAATGCTCTTGGCGATGTTGGCGCCGGAGGTGCCGCCGGAAAGCAGCTGCTGCAGGAAGGTCAAATCCTTGCCGCCGGTCGGCGTGGTGCGCGAAATCGTGTCGAAGACCTTGCCGTCCTGCAGCGTGTAATTAGCCTTGCGCTCGATCACGCCGTCCTTGTTGAAATAGATCGCGAGAATGTTCTGTTCGACCAGCGCCGGCTTCATGAAGGCGGCGCGGCGCACGCGCTTCTGCGAGATGTAATAGAACACCTCGTTGCCGAAGGTCGCGGTGGTGGAGGGTGTGCCCATGGTCAGCAGAACCTGCTCGCGGCTCGAACCTTCCGGGATGAGCTGGAGCGACTGCTCGTCCATGACGTAGCCGTTATGGAAGACATCGGTGGTGCTGCTGCAGGCGGAAAGCAGGCCGGATGCGAGCACGATTGCGATGGCGGTCTTGCTCAGAATTTTGCCGTGACTTGCGGATTTCTGCTTGCTCAACTGCTTTTCCCCGACTGCGATCATGAATGGCACCTTCCGGCATTGCGTGGTGCACAGTGTCTGTGCACATGATTGTGTCAATCCGGGGACGGAAAACCCCGATCACTCCCCAAATTCAATGCTTTCCCGGTCTTTTGGAACGCCTCCGTTTCTCTTCGACTGTTTCAGGCGAAAGACGAACGTGACCGTGACAGCATTGCAATTCGTGGATGCTTCGGTAAACCAGCTTTGACGATCATGCAACAAGTGCGATGGGCGGTAAGCGCATTCACCCGTCCCGTTCGGAAAAAAAACGATGATATTCGGGCTGTTCAGACAGAAAAACAACAATCGCGCCATAGTCTACCGGCAATATGCGACCTTGACGGCGGCCGCGCGCACGCCCGGCTTTTATCTCGATCTGGGTGTTCCCGATACCGTCATGGGCCGTTTCGAGATGCTCTCGGTCATCATGATTCTCTATTTCCGCCGCACCAAATCATCAGGTGTCAGCGGGCAGGAGATCGCCCAGGAGATCGTCGATGCCTTTTTCCAGGATCTCGATCACTCCATCCGTGAATTGGGGATAGGCGATCAGGGTGTGCCGAAACGCATGAAGAAATTCGCCGGCATGTTCTATGGGCGGCTCGAATCCTATGCGGCGGCGCTGGATGCTTCCGACCGCGCCGCTCTTGCCGCAGCGCTCCGGCGCAATATATATCCGCAGGTAGATGACGAGGCTCCCGATATGGAAGGGCTGGCGGGCTGGATGATGGAAGCATCGCAAGCCCTTGCCGCCCAGTCCGAAGAGACGATAGCAACCGGAAGCCTGACGCTGCCCCTGCCTGGACAATGAGGTTCACGATGAACGCGCGACACGCCGCAAATGACGACCTGCCTTTTTCCTACCCCGTAAAGGTAGGCCATATTTCCGCCAATCCCGTCAGGATTGGTCTCGAAGCCAGTGCCGAGGAACTGAAGGCGCTGGCGAAATTCTGGGATGTGGTCTCCGTCGAATATCTGAAGGCGGAGCTGCAGGTTTCCCGCTGGAAGAAGGATGGCGTGAAGGTCAAGGGCGAGGTGCATGCGGCGGTCACGCAATCCTGCGTCGTCACGCTGGAACCGGTCTCGAGCAAGATCGATGAGGCCATCGAGCAGATTTTCGTTCCGGAAGGTTCGAAACTGGCGCGAATGGTCACCAATGACGAAGGCGAGATCGTACTTGATCCTGATGGACCCGATATTCCCGACCAGTTTACCGGCGACAGCATTGATGTCGGCGCTGTGGTTGCCGAATTTGCGGCGCTCGCGATCGATCCCTATCCTCGCAAGCCGGATGCGGAATTTCCCGAAACGGCCGACACGAAGCCCGAGGAAGAGAAGCGTCCATCGCCTTTTGCCGTGCTGAAAGATTGGAAAAAAGACTGAATGGCCCGACCGGGCTGAAATAATTTTATTGTAACAAGGGCCGGAAAAGGTATTTTCGCGCAAAACCGCCTGAGTGGCGGCAAGAAGGATAAGGGACGAGTGATCAGAATTGCAATTGACGTCATGGGTGGCGATTTCGGCCCAGATGTTGCCATACCCGGTGCCGCCAAGGCGCTTGAACGGCACAACGATGTAACTTTTCTGCTCTACGGGCAGAAGAGCAAATGCGAGCCCATTCTGGCACAATATCCCGCACTTCGGGAAAAATCGGTCTTTCACGATTGTGAAGTCTCGGTCAGCATGGATGAAAAGCCGAGCCAGGCGCTGCGCCGTGGCCGCTATGTTTCCAGCATGTGGCGCGCCATCGAGGCCGTGAAGCTTGGCGAGGCGGATGTCGCCGTTTCCGCCGGCAATACCGGTGCACTGATGGCCATGGCGAAATTCTGTTTGCGCACCATGGCGCGGGTGGAACGCCCGGCAATCGCCGGCATCTGGCCGACGCTGAAGGGCGAGAGCATCGTTCTGGATATCGGCGCGACGATTGGCGCCGATTCCCAGCAGCTTCTCGATTTCGCCCTGATGGGTGGCGCCATGGCGCGCGCTCTTTTCGATATCGACCGCCCGACCGTCGGCCTGCTGAATGTCGGCGTCGAGGAGGTCAAGGGCCAGGAAGAGGTGCGCGAGGCCGGACGGCTGATCCGCGAGGCCGATCTCGGTACCATCGATTATCGTGGTTTCGTCGAAGGCGACGATATCGGCAAGGGCACGGTGGATGTGGTGGTGACCGAAGGTTTCACCGGCAACATCGCGCTCAAAGCCGCCGAAGGCACGGCGCGCCAGATCACGACGCTTTTGCGCGAAGCGATCTCCCGCAGCTTCTTCGCCAAGATCGGTTATGTCCTGGCGAAAAGCGCATTCGATGTGCTCAGGGAAAAGATGGACCCGCGCAAGGTCAATGGCGGCGTGTTTCTGGGGCTCAACGGCATTGTCATCAAGAGCCATGGCGGCACGGATGCCATCGGTTTTGCCTCCGCCGTCGATGTCGGCTACGACATGGTCCACAACGGCCTGACGGCCAAGATTGAAAATGATCTGAAGATTTACCACGCAAGACGGCTTCCGCCCCCGGCGCCCGAAGCTCTCGTGGCTGACGAGGAATAAGGGAATGATCCGCTCTATAGTCCGTGGTTTCGGGGCAGCGCTGCCGAAGCGTGTCATGACCAACAGTGAAATCGAAGGTGTCGTCGAGACGTCAGACGAATGGATCGTGCAGCGCACGGGCATCAGGCAGCGCTACATCGCCGGCGAAGGTGAAACCACCGCGTCTCTCGGTGAGGCCGCCGCGCGTGCAGCGCTCGACAATGCCGGTCTCACGCCCGACGATATCGACCTCATCATTCTGGCCACCTCCACCCCGGACAATACCTTTCCGGCAACGGCGGTGAACATCCAGAACCGTCTCGGCATGACCCATGGTTTCGCCTTCGACATGCAGGCCGTCTGCTCCGGCTTCGTTTATGCCGTATCGACCGCCGATCTCTATATTCGCGGCGGCATGGCCAAGCGCGTTCTGGTGATCGGTTCCGAAACCTTCTCGCGCATTCTCGACTGGAAGGACCGCACCACCTGCGTTCTCTTCGGTGATGGCGCCGGCGCGCTGGTTCTGGAGGCCGGCGAAGGCGAGGGCACCTCTGCCGATCGCGGCATCCTGACCGCGCAGCTGCGCTCCGACGGCTCGCACAAGGAAAAGCTCTATGTCGATGGCGGGCCCTCCACGACAGGCACGGTCGGCCATCTGCGCATGGAAGGCCGGGAAGTGTTCAAGCACGCCGTCGGCATGATCACCGACGTGATCGAACAGGCCTTCGAGGCGACGGGCACGACGTCGGATGATCTCGACTGGCTCGTTCCGCATCAGGCCAACAAGCGCATCATCGACGGTTCTGCGAAGAAGCTCAACATCGATCCGGAAAAGGTCGTTATCACCGTCGATCAGCACGGCAATACCTCGGCCGCTTCCATTCCGCTGGCACTCGCTGTTGCCGCCGGTGACGGACGCATCAAGAAGGGCGATCTGGTGATGCTGGAGGCCATGGGCGGCGGTTTCACCTGGGGCGCGGTGCTGCTGCGCTGGTAATGGCGCATTCCTGCGTTTGACGGGGTGAGGGTGCGAAATCGGTTGTGTTTTTCGCGCTCATACCCCGGCCAGATGCGCCCGAGTGGTGTGAGCCTGTGTCAAAACCGTATCAGTCGCTCTAAGCCCTTGCACTGATTGCCGAAAGCCTCAAATGAATCTGGAACAATCCCTTGACCGGTCGCCACAAGGGAAATAATCTCGGCGGCTCCTAGAGAAGAGTTCAGACACGGTTTGCGGGGAAAAATGGCCGGGAAGACAGTGACACGCGCAGATCTTGCAGAATCTGTGTTTCGTAAAGTCGGGCTGTCCCGCACCGAATCCGCCGAACTGGTCGAGACGATCATCGACGAAATATGCAACGCGATCACCCGCGGCGAGGTCGTCAAGCTGTCGTCCTTCGCCACTTTCCAGATCCGGGAAAAGAACGAACGTATCGGCCGCAACCCGAAAACGGGTGAAGAAGTTCCGATTTCTCCTCGCCGCGTCATGACCTTCAAGGCCTCGAACGTGCTGAAACAGCGCATTCTGAAGGCCCATACGGCCCGCAAGGCCAAGCAGAAGGGCCAGAAGGCCGGGACGTAATCTCTCTCTCAAGGTCCAGTCGACACGCCTTTTTTGCCTTATCGCAAGCCTTTTTCACCATTCTTCTTGTGAACATACTTGAATTTCAACGTGCAAGCCGTTGAAATCCGGTCGACTCACATCATAATCAATTTTAGTGATTTGTATCTCGCCGCAACGGCGTCGGCGCGGGGTCTAACCGACTTTGCGTGGTGTTTGACCGGTGAGTGAAAAGCGTTCTCGTTCAGTGTCCGGCCGGATGCATGGCGCTCCGGTTCGGATGGGAGTGGAAATTTGGATAAAAGCCCCGACGCGTTTCGGACGATCAGTGAAGTGGCGGATGAGCTGAACCTGCCGCAGCATGTGCTGCGTTTCTGGGAAACACGCTTTCCGCAGATCAAGCCGATGAAACGGGGCGGGGGCCGCCGTTATTACCGCCCTGACGATATCGATCTCCTGAAGGGCATTCGTCACCTTCTTTATGACCATGGTTACACCATCAAGGGCGTGCAGAAGCTGCTGAAAGCCAATGGCAACCGCTTCGTGGCGGCAATCGCCTCCGGTGATCTCGCGACCATGGAAGCCATCATGGCGGCGAGCGGTGAAAAGGAAGTCGCCGAACCGCGCGTCGTCGATACCGATGGGGACGAGGTCGTCGGCCGCCCGAAGGCGAAGCCCAGCGGCCGTTTTTTCGGCTTCGGCGGCGGCAGCAGCGATGCCGAAATATCGGTCGGCAAGTCGAGCATCGGCAAGGATGATCAGGCGCTGCTGCAGGAAGCCCTGTTCGATCTTCTCGAATGCAAGCGGCTGCTCGATCAGGTTCGCTGACGGTTTATCCGCAGCTCACTTGTGTGCTTGTCATTCGGAAATTCGAAAAAACAAGGCGTTAGGGCGTTTTCCCGATTCCGGGAAAAGCGAAAACGCCAGGCAATGCCAACCTTTCGGAAACTCCTTTGGCCGATAATGCGGCTCCGTAAAAAGGAGTCCGATCGTGAGCAATCGAAAATCGACAGCACGACGCCGCACGGCGAAGAAATCGGGTGGCGGCAGCGTTTGGCCCTGGGTGCTGATGCTGGGCGTCGTTGCCGGCGGCATTCAGGTTTACGAACATCGCGACAGTCTTCTGCCGCAGCGGCATGTTGCGAAGGCGACATCTCCAGCCACGAATTCTCCGAAAGTTGCGACAGCGGCCAAGCGCGATTCCGTCACGCCGGAGAAAGTCGCATCCATTCGCCCCACATCGCCCATTCTGCCCGGCAATGGACCGGTGCCGCCACGCCCGATCGCCATGCCGTCTGCCTCGCAGCCGAGCCAGGTCGCAGCTACCCTGCCGGAAACGCGCCCTTCGGTCGAAAAAATCTCGCTCGGTGAAAAAAGCGGTACGTTTGCCTTTTGCGGTCGTTCGGGTCTCAACAATTGCGTGGCCGATGGCAACACCTTCTGGATGAAGGGTGTGAAAATGCAGCTCGCCGGCATCGAAGTGCCGCAGATCGACCGGGCGCGCTGCATGGAAGAGCGCCAGCGCGGTTTCGTTGCGAAGGTCAGGCTTCGAGACATGCTGAATGCCGGCGCCTTCGATGTGGCGTCCTCCGGTGCTGCGGGCGGGCAAGCCACGGAAGGCAAACGGCTTTCGCGCTCGGGCGTATCCTTTGCCGATCAACTCGTGCGGGAAGGGCTCGCGCATCCGGCATCGGCAAAAAATCAGTCCTGGTGTGGTTAGAGCTTTCTCGCTTTTCTTCGAAGCGCGAAAACGCTCCAGCTCTTTGTTTGCCGTATTTCCGGACGGAAAACCGGGTTCCACTTTTCCTGGAAATGCTCCGAGGCCCCGTTGACCGAAACGGTTCGGCCTGTGTAGATGAGGCACAGTCGTGTTTGGGATAGGCCCTGTGCCGGATGCCCGAAGCATGACGATTTTGCAGCGCCCGACCGGAACGGTACGCGGCGCGGCGATGCGGACGTGGCGAAATCGGTAGACGCAGCAGACTTAAAATCTGCCGACCATTGGTCTTGCGGGTTCAAGTCCCGCCGTCCGCACCATTAAATTCAAGAAAGTGACTTTATTTCAATTCTCTAGCATTAAGTCTGTATATCCAGTCCACCTTTCGTCTGTCGGTAGGAAGCTGTGCTGCCCATTCCTGAAGGGCGGAGACGTGATCAAACAGTCCGCGTAGGCGACTTGGAAGTTGATGGCGTCTGCCATGCACTTGGTGCGATTCTAGCCATGAGCATTTATCGAAGCATTCACGATTGGTGCAGTATCTGTGCGCGCAACCTCAGGGAGCAGCCAAATGAATTTTGCCAGTCCAGCCTTTGCCGCCTTCATCGCGTCTCTCAAAGATGATGGATGGGGCCGCTTTGCGTTCTTGGGAGACAAGGAGGCAACAATTGTCGCTGCTGAACTCTACAAACGCAAGATTTTGGCATCGCCAACAGGAGGAGATGGCCTTTGGGTCAACGACGAAATGTGGCGGGGTAGTTTCGAGCAATGGCTTAACTTCGATGTAATGCAAGAGCAGGGAGACGCCACATCGCCGGATAAGGTGGGCATAAAACGTATTTGAGCAACCGCAGGCGCGACGCCTCGTTACCAATCGGATATCTGTAGTGCAAATCGTGCAGGAGCTTAACGTCGTAGAGGTGAGTGACGCCCTTCATACAACGCGCCGTGTTGTTATCATCCAACGGGATGATGGCTTTTACAGCCATGCGGAGCAGTATTACTACGTGTCTAAAGACGAGGGTGAAGTTGCAGCCGAAGGTTGGTGTACGCTCCCCGCCGAAGGTATTTACGAAGACTTACGCGCCGCCTTGCTTGAGGGGCGTATTGCTTTTGCGCTCCAGCACGGAGTCGCCTATTGATAACGGTAGCGTCCAAGTACGTGCACGCGACTGGGGATAAAGTTTTTGTTCACTCCGCCCGAGAATAGAAAAGCAATGTCAACGGCGCGCCGACCACTTTGTCGATCATCATATTTATCAGATATTTACAGATACTATTCTCAATGTTTCCTAACCGGGAGACATTCATGAAATCCACAATCGCTTTGCTTTGCCTTATTTTTTTGACAGCCTGTCAGACGCCCCAAGCGAGCAACTCTAAGCTTGCTATTTCGAGCGCTAAAGGTCCTGCCTTCACCGTTACTGGCAGTTCGGCTGCGCTGCCCGAACAGTTGAAGAAGGAGATGACACATACAGCTGTCCGCGAAGCGCAACGGCGCGGATATCCGGTAGTCGCGCTCGTCAGGAATTCTCGAATGAGGACGCAAGACGGTCTTAATCATATGACTGCCTCGTACATGGGGTTGAACAGTTTCGCAGAAGCCGGGAACAGGCAGGTGGTTGCGGCGAGATCGTACCTCGAAGGTGAGAAGGTTTCCAATAACAGGCAAACAACAAATACGAGCAAATACGGTGGCGGACTGTTCCTGCCGACCACCCCGGAGGGACGTGCCGCTGATGCAGCGTTGGAACGTGTATCGGCGATAATATTCTGACTGCTTTCAGACCGGCATCAGCGTTTCGTTAATGCCACCGGTCGGCTTGCGATGGCAGACAACCTGCCACAGTGTTCATTGCGTTCTCTACCCCATGCAGAGATAAGTCATCACCTCCAATTGCCGGTGGTCATCAGGAACCTCGACGCGAAGCCCTTTGGGACTGGACCCGGCGAGGGAGTATTTCTTCTCCTCGTTGTCTTTCTCACGATCTGTAAAACGCCCTTTCACGTGCACGGCATCGTCACTTGAAAATCATCAAAAAGACCCTATTGACCTTGCCACGATGGGAAGCCCTATCTTTTTTTTAACACAAGAAAAGAGGGGTCATACGCATGTCACAAATGGAGATCCGGGCGAGTCATCAGATTGCGATCGATGGCATGACATGCGCCTCCTGTGTGGGCCGCGTGGAAAAGGCGATCGCCAGGGTGCCGGGCGTTCTGAAAGCGTCGGTCAATCTTGCGACGGAACGTGCCGACATTTCCTTTTCCGGGCCGCCGGATGTGCCGGCCGTTATCGAGGCGGTGCGGCAGGCCGGTTACAGCGTCGAAGAGCAAACCATCGAACTCGATATTGAAGGCATGACCTGCGCCTCCTGCGTCGGACGTGTCGAAAAGGCGTTGAAGGCCGTCTCCGGTGTTTCCGGTGCAAGCGTCAATCTGGCGACGGAACGCGCCACCGTTCGCGTTGCCGGCAACGCCGCCTCGGCAGCCAATCTCGCGGATGCCATCAAACGGGCGGGCTATAAGGCGAACGAGATTGTCGCCGACAAAGCCAAAGATGGCGAGCAGGACAAGCGCGAGGCGGAACTGCGCAGCCTGAAAATCAGCCTCGCCATTGCCGCTGTTCTGACGCTGCCGGTTTTCGTGCTGGAAATGGGGTCGCATCTGGTGCCTGCCATCCATGATTTCGTGATGGAAACGGTCGGCATGCAGGAAAGCTGGTATCTGCAATTCGTGCTGACGACGCTGGTTCTGTTCGGGCCCGGCCTGCGCTTCTTCAAAAAGGGCATACCCGCGCTTCTGCGGCTGGCGCCGGACATGAATTCGCTTGTCGTGCTGGGCACTGCCGCCGCCTGGGGATTTTCGGTTGTCGCGACCTTCATGCCCAGAATCCTGCCGAGCGGCACCGCCAATGTCTATTACGAGGCGGCGGCAGTCATCGTCACGCTCATCCTTCTCGGACGCTTCCTCGAGGCGCGCGCCAAGGGCCGCACCAGCGAGGCGATAAAGCGGCTGGTCGGCCTGCAGGCGAAGTCCGCCCGCGTGCTGCGCGATGGTGAGACCGTCGATGTGCCGTTGCAGGATGTGCGCACCGGCGATGTGATCGTCGTTCGCCCCGGCGAAAAAGTGCCGGTCGACGGGCTGGTCCTCAGCGGCTCTTCTTATGTCGATGAATCGATGATCACGGGTGAACCGGTGCCGGTCACCAAGGCGGCGGGTTCCGAAGTCGTCGGCGGCACGGTCAACCGCAACGGTTCTTTCACTTTCCGCGCCACCAAGGTCGGTGCCGATACGCTGATCGCACAGATCATCCGCATGGTCGAGGAGGCGCAGGCCGACAAGCTGCCCATTCAGGCGCTGGTGGACAAGGTCACCAACTGGTTCGTGCCGGCCGTCATGCTGGCTGCGCTCGCCACCTTTACCGTCTGGTTCATCTTTGGGCCTGATCCGGCCTTGACCTTCGCGCTTGTCAATGCGGTTGCGGTGCTCATCATCGCCTGTCCCTGCGCCATGGGCCTTGCCACGCCGACCTCGATCATGGTCGGCACCGGCCGCGCCGCCGAAATGGGCGTGCTGTTCCGGCGCGGCGATGCGCTCCAGACGCTCCGCGATGCCGATGTGATCGCCGTCGACAAGACCGGCACGCTGACACTCGGCAAGCCGAAACTGGTGCATTTTACCACGACCCACGGTTTCGATGCGGATGAGGTGCTGCGTCTCGTCGCCTCGCTGGAGAACCATTCCGAACATCCGATTGCCGAAGCGATCGTCGAGGCTGCGAAACATGGCGGCCTGACGCTTGCCGATGCGGAAGGTTTCGAAGCGACCCCCGGTTTTGGTGTTGCAGCCATGGTCGACGGCCGCAGGGTCGAAGCGGGTGCAGACCGGTTCATGGCCAAGCTCGGTTACGATGTCGCGATGTTCGCAGACGATGCCGAACGGCTGGGCAGGGAAGGGCAGTCGCCGCTTTATGCCGCCGTCGATGGCAGGCTGGCTGCGATCATCGCCGTTGCCGATCCGGTCAAGCAGACGACGCCGGAAGCGATTGCGGCACTGCATGCACTGGGCCTCAAGGTCACGATGATCACGGGTGACAATCGCCGCACGGCTGAAGCCATTGCCCGCCGTCTCGGTATCGATGAGGTGGTGGCGGAAGTACTGCCTGACGGCAAGGTGGAGGCTGTCAAAAGGCTTGCCGCCGGTGGGCGACGTGTCGCCTTTGTCGGCGATGGCATCAACGATGCGCCGGCGCTTGCGGCCGCCGATGTCGGGCTCGCCATCGGCACGGGCACGGATGTCGCCATTGAAAGCGCCGATGTGGTGCTGATGTCCGGCGATCTGCGTGGCGTTGCCAATGCCATCGCGCTCTCCAAGGCCACGATCCGCAATATCGGCCAGAATCTGTTCTGGGCCTTCGCTTACAATGCCGCTCTCGTTCCCGTGGCGGCCGGAATATTGTATCCTGTCAACGGCGTTCTGCTATCGCCTGTCCTTGCCGCCGGAGCCATGGCGCTTTCCAGCGTCTTCGTATTGACGAACGCGCTGCGCCTGAAAAGCTTCCGCGCGCCGCTGGTGGACAGATCGTCCGGCATGCAGCTCGCAGCGGCCGAATAGGAGGCGGACATGATGACGCCTGGCAACACAATCTATCTGCCGCAGATCGGACGCAGCATCATGGCGGCTGAGGGTGAGACCGTGCTTCAGGCCGCATTGGCCGCAGGGGTCACCTATCCGCATGGCTGTCGCATGGGTCGTTGCGGCGCCTGCAAATCGCATCTCATTTCCGGCGAGATCGACCTTCTCAAACATACACCCTTCTCCTTGACCGAAGAGGAAAAGGCCGATGGCCTGACGCTCGCCTGCCGGGCCGTGCCGTTGGGCGACATGACGATCAGCTGGCTCGATGGGGCGGATGAGATCGCCGATATTCCGACCGGCCGATTTGAGGGCGTGGTTGCGGAAGTGCTGGATGCCACGCATGATATCAAGCTCATCCGCATCCGGCTTGACGATCGCGGGCAGTTTACCTTCAAGCCCGGTCAATATGTACGCCTGCTTTATGCGGACTGTTCTCCGCGCGATTATTCCATTGCGAGCCGGGTGGATGAGGAACTGATTGAATTCCACATCCGGCATGTTCCCGGCGGCATGACGAGCGGCCGCATCTTCTCGCTCGCCAGCGCGGGTGACCCCGTCACGATCGTCGGGCCTTTCGGCTCTTCGTTCCTGCGGGAAAAACATTGCGGGCCGATCCTCGGCATCGCCGGCGGTTCGGGGCTTGCCCCCGTCAAGGCCGTTATCGAGGCGGCGCTTGCAACGGGCCGTGAACGGCCGGTTCATGTCTATTTCGGCGCGCGCGCCGAGCGCGATCTCTATATGCTCGACCGCTTCGGAGACCTTGCCGCGCGGCATGGCAATCTGAGTTTCGTTCCGGTTCTCTCGCATGAGGAACATGCCGATATCCGCTGCGGTTATGTCGGCGCGGCCGTGGCGGATGATTTCGACGATCTCGATGGCTGGAAAGCCTATATTGCAGGCCCGCCGGCCATGATCGAGGCGACGGTGCCGCAGCTTCTGGCGCGCGGCATGCGCACCGCCGACATTCATGCAGACGTGTTTTTCACCCCGGAAAGATAGGAGCAGGATCGATGAATATTGGCACAGCCGCCACCGCATCCGGTGTTTCTGCGAAGATGATCAGGCATTACGAAACAATCGGCCTGATCAAATCGGCAAACCGCACGGAGTCCGGATACCGGGTCTATACGGCCAATGATCTGGAAACGCTGCGCTTCATCCGGCGCGGACGCGATCTCGGTTTCTCCATCGAAAAGATCAGGCAGCTCATGACGCTCTGGCGCGATCCGGGCGGCGCCTCCTGCGATGTCAAACGCATCGTCATGGAACATGTCGTCGATCTGGAAGCGAAGATGCATACGCTTCGCGAGATGGCCGACACGCTTCGAAATCTCGCAACCTATTGCCCTGACAATGGTGAGCCGGATTGCCCGATCATTCACGATCTGGCCCATGCCGAGGATATCGATTTTACGACCGTGGCCATCGTGCCCAAGCGCACCGGCATGCTGAAGGGCACCTCCGGTCCGGTGATGGATCTACAGCGCCCGGTGAAATAAGCGGCCGTTTTCCTTTGGGAAACGGGCGTGGATTGCAGTGCAGACGCCAATTGTGGTGAAGGAGACCAAGCCATGTGGATACAGATAATACAGCGCTTCCTTATTCTGTGCCTGATGCTGGCGATCGTGTCCGTCATCGCGTTTCTTTTGCCCTATATGGCGGGCGGCGATCCGGCCCGCACCATTCTCATGTCGCGCATGCGCGATACGGCGCTCGATCCGCATGCGGTCGAGGCGCTCAGGGTCAGCCTCGGCCTGGACCGCCCGCTCTATGTGCAATATTTCGCATGGTTGTCGGGCGCGCTGCGGGGCGATCTTGGTTTTTCCTTCACCAGCAGCCAGCCGGTCGCCGCCGAACTTTTGCGGTCGCTCTGGGTATCGGTGACACTGGCGCTGACGGCGCTGGCGGTCGCGGTGGCCGTCGCCCTGCCGCTCGGCACTCTGGCGGCGATGCGTCCGGGTGGGCGGCTCGATAATTTCGCGACGCTGATGATCCAGACCTTCGTCGCAACGCCCGAATACTGGTTTGCGCCCATGTCGGCGCTGGTCTTCGCGCTCTATCTCGGCTGGTTGCCCTCGGCCGGGTGGGATAGCTGGCGTTCGCTGGTGCTTCCTGCGCTGACCCTGACGCTGCGGCCGCTCGCCTACTTCACCCAGGTCACGCGCGCCGCCATGGCCGAGGTTCTGCGCGCGCCCTATATCACGGCGGCCCGCAGCCGTGGTCTCGGCATGCATGGCACGGTCATGCGCCACGGCATCCGCAACGGCTCGCTGCCGGTCGTCACCTTCTTCGCTTTGTGGCTTGCCGGCCTGCTGGGCGGATCGGTGGTGGTGGAAGTGATCTTCGCCATTCCCGGCATGGGCCGGCTTCTCTACGACGCCGTGGTCAATCGCGATATTCCGATGCTGCAGGGCGGTTTCATCTGCATCGTGGCGCTCTCCATCCTGATCAATACCCTGGCCGACAGCTTTTATGTCCTGATCAATCCAGCAATGCGAGGTCACCATGACCATTAGCCACTTTCCGAGCGCGCCTGCCGCCGCCATGCCGATGACCACGCCCAAGCGTCCTTCGAACCTCGCCCGGTTCACGGATTTCATCCGCCGCCGGCACTGGACCTTCTATGCGGGATCGGCGATTTTTCTCGTCATCATTCTGCTGCTGGTGATCGCGCCGTGGATTTCGCCTTACGATCCGGCAAAGCAGAGCCTGCGGCTCAGGCTGAATGCGCCGAGCGCCGCCTATTGGCTGGGGACGGACCATCTCGGGCGGGATGTCCTGAGCCGGCTGTTGATCGGCGGTCGCTTCACGGTCACCATCGCCGCCATCACCGTCATTCTGTCGGTCGTGATCGGGACCTTTATCGGCATCATCAGCGGCCGCAGCCGCGGCATCCTCGATGAAGTGCTGATGCGCATCGTGGACCTGCTCATCGCCATACCTGATGTGGTGATCGCGATTTTCCTCGTCGCCATCTTCGGCCCGGGATATGGCACGCTGATCGCCTCGCTGACCATCGTTGGCTGGACGCCTTTTGCGCGGCTGGCGCGCGGGCTGACACTTTCGATCAATTCCCGCGAATATATCCGCGCGGCAGAGGTGCTCGGTTGCACGCGGCGCTTCATTATCTTCCGGCATATCATTCCCAATACGATCTGGCCCATTGCGGCCGTGGCCTTCCTGCGTTTTGGCCACAAGCTGATCACGGTGGGCGGATTGTCGTTTCTGGGCCTCGGCGTACAGCCGCCGGCCGCCGACTGGGCGCTGATGCTAGCCGATGCGCAGGCTTACGCGGAGCGGATGCCCGTTCTCGTCATCGCACCGGGTCTGGCGATTTTCCTGGCGGCGCTCAGCGTGACGTGGATCGGCCATGGCCTGAACCTGGAAACGAAGAAAAACAACGGTCATTGACGCCTGCCAACGGGCATAGTCGATTTGATGATTGTCAAACATAGATGACGCAACAAAACCGGAAGGAGAGTAATATCGTCTGAAGCCGCATGAAGAATACGCAATGCCTCCGATTCAATAAAAATAAGGGGAACTCTTATGAATATCGAAGGACAAACGCTTGCCAATACGGCCATATCCCCTGAATGCGCACCGCTTCTGGAGATAGAGGACCTGCACGTTTCGGTGCCGGCGCAAAATGGCCGCAAGTTTGTTATTTCGGGCCTGACGCTTTCCGTCAACGCCGGGGAAGTCGTCGCTCTTGTCGGCGAATCCGGGTCGGGCAAGAGCATGACGGCGCTGTCGCTGATGCGGCTTTTTGCCGCAGGGCGCGGAAATCAATTCCGGCCGCATTTCCTTTGCCGGGCGCGACATTCTCGCTCTTTCATCTTCCGAACTAGATGCGCTGCGCGGCGCCGATATCAGCATGCTGTTCCAGCAGCCGCAGGCCATGCTCGACCCGACAAGCCGGGTGAGGACGCAGGTGGCGGAGCCGCTCTGGATTCACCGTAAAATGAGCCGGCATGCGGCGCTTAACCGGGTCGTCGGTCTCCTGTCGGACGTCGGCATTCCCGATCCGTCGGCGCGGGCGCAGTGCTTTGCGCATGAACTTTCCGGCGGCATGGCGCAACGTGTGATGATTGCGGCCGCACTGTCGGGCAATCCGCAGCTTCTGATCGCCGACGAACCGACGACGGCGCTTGATGTCACCGTGCAGGCACAGATACTCCGTCTTCTCGACGACGAACGCCGCAAGCGCCGGCTTGCCACGCTGCTCATCACCCACGATCTCTCGGTCGTCGCCGCTTTCGCGGACCGGATCGCGGTCATGTATGCCGGCCGCATCGTCGAGGAGGGGCCGACACAGGCGATCCTCAAGGCGCCGCAGCACCCCTATACCAAGGCGCTCATCAGCTGTTCGCTGTTGACCACCGACAGCGAGGGACAGTTGCTGACGATCCCCGGCTCCAGTGCGCAGGCCCATGACATGTCCTGCGGCTGCCGGTTTCATCCGCGCTGCGCGCTTGCCAATTCCGCAGGCATGGGCGGCCGCTGCATGGCCTCGGAACCGGATCTGAATGCCTTGCCCGAAGGGCGAAAGGCGCGGTGCTGGGCGGTCGGCCACGACCATGCCAACCACGATCATACCGGTCACGACCATGCCGGCCATACGGTCTGCTGAGGGAGGGCGACGATGTTATCGACAGCGACGACACAGATCCCGCCATCGGCGGAAAACAACAGGCGGCCCTTTGTGGTCGCGAAGAACCTCTGCAAATATTATCCCATATCGGGCTTCGGTCACCGTGTGGTGAAATCCGTCGACGATGTTTCCCTGACGATCGGCGAGGGGGAAGTGCTGGGTCTCGTCGGGGAATCCGGATGCGGTAAAAGCACGGTTGCCGGGCTGATCACGCGGCTGACCCACGCAACGAAAGGCGAGGTCAGCATCGGGCAGAACGATATGCTGCACATGCAGGGCGAGGCGCTCCGGCGTATGCGCCGGGTCGTGCAGCTGGTATTTCAGGACCCCTATTCCGCACTCGATCCGCGCATGCGTATCGGCCAGAGCATGGAAGCGCCGCTTGCCCAGCATGGCATCGGCACCCGCGAGGAGCGCACGGCCCGGGTTTTCCGGATGCTGGAAGAGGTCGGCCTCGACGGCTCTTTTTACGATCGGTATCCGAGCCAGTGTTCCGGCGGCCAGTTGCAGCGCGTCGTCATCGGCCGTGCGCTGCTTCTCAATCCGAGCTTCCTCGTCTGCGACGAGCCGACATCGGCGCTTGACGCCTCGATGCGCACGCAGATCCTGAACCTCTTGATGGACATGAAGCGCCGTCACGGTTTGACGGTTCTGATGATTTCCCACGATCTGCGTGTGGTGCGTTATCTCTGCGATCGCATCGCCGTGATGTATCTCGGACGCGTCGTTGAAATTGCCGACCGGGAGGAGCTTTTCCGGGCGCCGAAGCACCCCTATACCAAGGCTCTCATCGCATCGTCGATGCTGGACGAGACGGGGTTATATGCACCGGAGATGCTTCTGGACGGCGATCTGCCGAGCCCTCTCAACCCTCCTGATGGATGCAAATTCCATACCCGCTGCAAATATGCGACCGAGATATGCGGCGAGGTGGAACCCGTTCTGGAAGGCGTTTCCGGCGAGCATTTCGCGCGCTGCCACCGCTGGCGGGAATGGGGCTGACGGACAACGCAGTTACAGTTTTCTGTCGCCGTAAAAACAGATGAATTGTGTGTTTGCGGATTAATATCGGAATAATATTTCGAGTACAAAACATAAAATAGAGAATATTCGAATGGATAATCGAGAGATATCCATCGGGTATTCTTATTGTCTTTGTAGTGATTGAGTGAAATTTCGTGAAAATATACGAATTGTGAGCGTTGTCATCAAAAATAAAAGGGGAATCTTCTATGATGAAGCACGCACTTTTGGCGTCATGCGCCATTGTGGTTTCGTTTGGAACGCATGCGGCAGAGGCCGCCACGATTACCTATGACGATAATTTCGGTGTGAAGACCGGCTGGCAGATGGCCTCCGACGATGCCTATCTCGGCTCGCGTGCGGGTTGTTTTGAAAGCCTTGTGCGTGTCGGTTATGACATGAAACTGGAGCCAAGCCTCGCCGAGTCCTGGAAGCAGACTGATCCCAAGGTGTGGGAGTTCAAGCTGCGCAAGGGCGTCAAGTTCCAGAACGGCGAGCCGCTCGATGCCAAGGCCGCGGTCAATGCACTCGGCAATCTCCTGAAAGCACCCGTGCCCGCCCGTGCCTTCTCTCCGAAGCTGATTGCCGCCGTCGAAGCTGGCGGCGACGATGTCGTGAAGATCACGACGATCGAACCCTCTGTGCTGCTTCCGGCGCAGATGGCAAGCCCCGCCACTTCCATCCTTGCTCCATCCGCGTATAAGGACGGCAAGGTCGATCCGATCGGAACCTGCACCGGGCCTTTCAAGATCACCGAGGTCGACCCCAGCCAGCATATGGTTCTGACGGCCAATCACGACTATTGGGGCGGCATGCCGAAACTTTCCGGCGGCCGTGTCAATTTCGTGCCCGATGCCGACACACGCGCCACCCAGGCCCGAACCGGGGAGGCGCAGGTTTCGCGGCTCGTGCCGCCATGGACGGTCAAGACCATCGAATCCACCGATGGCGTCAAGGTTGCACCCATCCCGTCGCCGCGTATCACCGAGCTGCTGCTGAACAATTCAAAGCCGCCTTTCAACAATATCAAGGTGCGCCAGGCGATCCAGGCCGCCATCGATACGGGTGGTATCGCCGAGAGTATCTATGAAGGCGTGGTCAAGGGCGCGACCATGCCCTTTGCGGCCGGTGAACCATGGGCTGCAAAGGAAACCAAACCCGCCTATGACGTGGAAAAAGCCAAGGATCTGCTGAAAGAGGCGGGCGTTGCGCCCGGCAGCCTGAAGGTGACGTTGCTTGCCTATACGGCAAAGACCGAACTCAAGGACGTCGCAGCGATCATCCAGGCGCAGTTGCAGGAACTCGGCATCAAGGTCGATGTCCGCGTTGCCGATTACAGCGCCATCGAACCCGATATGCTGGCCGGCAATTTCGACATGGCGCTGCTGTCTCGCGGTTACGCCACCGACGTCGCTGAACCGGCCGGTTTCCTGAATGCCGACTATACCTGCGGCGGCAGCTACAACATCTCGCATTATTGCAATGCGGAGACGGACAAGCTGATCAAATCCGCCTATTCGGCTGGCGAGCCTGCCAAGCGTTATGCGATTTACGGCGAGGCGGCGAAGAAGATTTACGACGAAGCCGTTTCCGTCTTCCTCATCCACGAGACCGTGTTCGATGCCTATTCGGCCAAGCTCGAAAACTACAAGCCGCATCCGCTGAACTATTTTGTCATGACCAAGGATCTGGCGACGAAGTAAGTTGGCGTGACGGTGCTGATGGAGAGGGACCCGGCTCGCAGGAGCCGGGTCTTTTTGTGAGGGGCCCTTGAGCCTCTCCTGCGTCATTCCGGCCCTGTGCCGGAATCCAGCCAGCCCAAGTCCTTGGGCTGAAAGGAGTTTTCCCGTCTTGCAGACGCACGTCGGCTGGATTCCGGCCGGAATGACGGAGGAGGGGAACGTCATGGATACAATAAATATCGTGCCTTGATCCACCGGAAGGGGGGGGCAGACAGGTTCACAAGGCCGGTGTCACGGCATGTGGATGATTCGCTTCATTAAGCCGGGAAGAACCTCCTCCGTCATCCCAGATTGAAAGGGAGAGGGCGTTCGCCATTGGGGAGGAAAGAGGGACGGATGCCGTCCAAAACCCGTCACACAATTCAGCGTGAAGCGGGGCTGACAGGCGATCCGGCGGCCGCAGGGATGAAGCGCCGCCGGTATCGCTTCGGATCAGGCGCGTGCTTCCGGCGTATAGCCTGCAGCGGTGATGATTTCGGCAATCCGCGCCGAATCGGAGACGCCGCCAACCACAACCGTGCGGCTTGCCGGATCGGCATGCACGGCAGCGCCGGGAACGGTCTTTTCGATCGCGCCCTTGATCACGCCGGCGCAGTGACCGCAGGTCATGTCTTCAACGTGAAAGGAAATATCTGCATCGACGGGCGCCGTGGTGGTTTCGGCGTGATGCTGGTGAGCGGTGCACATAGGCGATTCTCCATGGTTTGGAATTCTAACAGGAGGAGCCTGGACTATTCCAACGTGGGAAGGTCAAGCGCTTTATTCGCTGGCGCTCAACAAGTGTGCCACGACATCAACTGCGCCAGAAGATCGGCATCAGCAGCACCAAGACTGTCAGGATTTCCAGACGTCCGAGCAGCATCAGGACCGACAGGAGATAAAGGGCGGGATCGCTGATGGTGGAGAAATTGCCGGCCGGGCCGATGATCGGGCCGATGCCGGGCCCGACATTGGCGAGCGAGGTCGCAACGGCCGAGGTGGCGGTCAGGAAATCATAACCCATCAGGCTCATGGCAAGACTGCCGGCGATCCACAGTGCGATGAAACAGCTGACGAACAGGAAGATCGTCCGGATCGTATCGGGATCGACCACCTGCTGGCCGTAACGCACCGAATAGACCGCATTCGGATAGATCAGCTTTTTCAGCCCGGCGCGCGCCACGTTGAACATGATAAGAAAACGATAGGCCTTGATCCCGCCCGCCGTCGAGCCGGAACAGCCGCCCATGAAGGTTGCGAAAAAGGCAACGACGACAACGAAAGGCCCCCAGAGCGTATAATCGTCGCTGGCAAAGCCGCCGGTCGAAAGGATCGAGGTTATATTGAAGAAGGAATGGCTGAGGGCATCATCCAGCGGCACGCCGTTCCTGAAATGATGGTAGACGCCGATCGCAATCGAGATCGCGCAGAGATAGCCGAGGAAGACGGCGATCTGCGGGTCGCGCAGCGTTTCCAGCCGGCGGCGCACGGCCAGCAGGATCATGACCGAGAAGGGCAGGCTGCCGAAGATCAGGAAGATGGTGGCGATCCACAGCAGCGCCGTATTGTTAAAATAGGCGAAAGACGCGTCATGGGTGGAAAAACCGCCGGTCGCGACCGTCGACATGGCATGGTTCAGCGCATCGAAATGCGACATGCCGGCAAAATCGTAAGCGATCGTACAGGCAAGCGTCATGATGATGTAAATGGCGACGAAAGCCCGCGTGAAGCTCGCCAGCCGCGCGAAAGGCCGGTCGTTGCCGGTATCGGAGGATTCCATGCGGAAGAAGGTCATGCCGCCGACGCGCAGCAGCGGCAGGATGAAGAGGCCGAGCGCCACGATACCGATACCGCCAAGCCAGCACAGCAGCGAGCGCCAGAGAAGGATGCCCTGCGGCGCGTTGTCGAGACCGGCAATGGCTGTCGATCCCGTCGTCGTAATCGCGGAAACGGATTCGAACAGGGCCTGGCCGAGCGTCAGGTTGAGTTCGGACAGATAAAGCGGAACAGCGCCGATGATGGAAAAGACCAGCCAGAGCAGGTTGACCAGCAGAAAGCCGAAACGTTTGTTGAAGGCCGCAATCGGCCCGCGTGTCGCCAGCGCGCAGGCAAGCGCAAAGCCTCCGCACATGAAACCCGACAGCGCAAACACCATCCAGTCGTCATTGCCGTAATAAAGATCGGTGAGCGCCGGCAGAAACATGGCCGTCGCCATGTAAAGCCCGAAGATGGATGCCACATAGATGACCGAGCGCAGAAGATTGCTGTTCAAGAAATCAAACCCATAGTTCGTGGCCGCGCTGAAATGAGTCTTTGTCTCGGACGCCGTCCTATGGCATAGCGGGTGCCATTATGAATTTCAATGGATTGACTATCGTGGACAAGCAGCTTGTGGAAGCAGCGCGGCGGGAAGTGCGGGAGATATTCCCGGAAACGCCGTTGCAGTTGAATGAACATCTCAGCCGTCGGTATGGCGCGTCGATTTGGCTGAAGCGTGAGGATCTGTCCCCGGTTCGTTCCTACAAGATTAGAGGCGCATTCAACTTCCTGCGCAAGGCGGTGGCCAAGGCCGGCAAAGGCAAGGTTTTCGTCTGCGCTTCGGCCGGCAACCATGCGCAGGGCTTTGCTTTCGCCTGCCGTCATTTCGGTGTTCACGGCGTTGTTTTCATGCCGGTGACGACGCCGCAACAGAAGATCGAAAAGACCCGCATCTTTGGCGGCGAATTCATCAGCATCCGTCTGGTGGGCGATATATTCGACCAGTGTTATGCCGCCGCGCGCCAGCATGTGCAGGATAATGACGGTTACATGGTGCCGCCCTTCGACCATGAGGATATCATCGAAGGCCAGGCGACGGTCGCCGCCGAGATCATGGATCAGCTTCCGGAAGGCACCAAGCCTGATATCGTTGTCATGCCCGTAGGCGGCGGCGGTCTTTCGGCTGGCCTGTCGGGCTTTCTGGCCGGCACGGTGAAGAAGGAAAACTTCGTGTTCTGCGAGCCGGAAGGCGCGCCAAGCCTGAAGAAGAGCCTCGAACGCGGCGAACCGGTGACGCTGAACAAGGTCGACAATTTCGTCGACGGCGCCGCTGTCGCCCGCATCGGTGATCTGAATTTCAAGGCGCTGAAGGATTTCCCGGCCGAGCAGGTCATGCTCATCCCGGAAAACGCCATCTGCGTGACCATCATCGAGATGCTGAACCTCGAAGGCGTGGTGCTGGAGCCGGCCGGCGCGCTGGCGATTGCCGCGCTGGAAAAGCTCGGCCGTGAAAGACTGGAAGGCAAGACGGTCATTGCCGTGGTTTCCGGCGGCAATTTCGATTTCGAGCGCCTTCCTGACGTGAAGGAACGCGCCATGCGTTACACGGGCGTGAAGAAATACTTCATTCTGCGCCTGCCACAGCGCCCCGGTGCGCTGCGCGATTTCCTCAATCTGCTCGGTCCGGATGACGATATCGCCCGTTTCGAATATCTGAAGAAATCGGCCCGCAATTTCGGTTCGATTTTGATCGGCATCGAAACCAGCGCCAAGGAGAATTTCGCCGGCCTGCTGGAGCGCTTCGAAGCTGCCGGTCTCGGCTATGAGGACATCACCGAAAACGACATCCTGTCGAACCTGATCATCTGATCGGAAGAGGCAGGGAAGGGCGGATGACCTCCGCCCTTCAAAACTGACACAGATTGAGGGAGTGAAAGCCATGGCATCGTTTTTTTCCAAAATCCTCTCGGCCTTCGGCTCCGGCCAGCCGTCCTCCGACGCGCCACAGAAGACGGCCCAGGCGGAGCCGCATGCGCATGGCGACTATCTGATCTATGCGACGCCGATCAAGGAAGGCGGCCAGTTCCGCCTGGCGGGCCGCATCGAAAAAAAGGCCGGCGACGAAGTGCTGGTGCATGAATTCGTGCGCGCCGACGTCTTCACCAGCATGGACGATGCGGTGGAATTCACGATCCGCAAGGCAAAGCTCATCATCGACCAGAACGGCGCGTCGCTTTTCCCAGGAAAATGATGACGTTTTCTTGCCCCGGATATTAAGATTCCGTTGTTTGCTTCGGCCTATCGTCTCTGGAGCATTTCCAGCAAAAGTGTACTCGGTTTGCGTTCGGAAATGCGCAGAACAAAGAGTTAGAGCAATTCCGGTGAACCGCGTTCACCGGAATTGCTGTAGAGGGCATGGAGTCGCGCCAATCAACCCGCGCGATATGGATCGATAGGGCATGTGCCGATGCAATGGGCAAATCTGGCCCTCTTTCTGACGGAGGCCATCGTCTATTTTTCGGTAATGACGGCATTCCTTCATTACCGGCATATTCTCGGCATCGGTGTTTTTCTCACCGCGCTGGGCGTCATGCACTTCCTGGAAACCTATCTGGCGGCCGTCTTTTACGTCGAGCTGCCTTTCGGCGTGGCGTCGCCCGGCTCCTCGATCCTTTTTGCCGGCAAGCTGATGATGATCCTCATGCTCTATATGCGGGAGGATGCGGCCGTCGTGCGACAGCCGATCTACGGCCTGTTTCTCGGCAATATAATAACCGTCATCATGGCGCAGATCATCCGTTTTCACCAAACGGTGGCGATTGTTCCCGGACAGTCGGTCAGCACTGCGTTTCTGGATGATATGGGCGTGCTGATGGTCTGGGGAACCAGCCTGCTTTATATCGACGCCATCGCCATCATCCTGTTTTACGAAAAGCTGGGGCGCTATCTGCAGCGCCATATCGTGCTGCGCTTCGCGATCTGCGGCGTCGTTATCCTGAGCTTCGATCAGGCGGGTTTTTATGGGGCGCTGCGATTATTGTTCAACGCACCCGTCGATGTCTTCTACGATGGCTGGAAGGCGAAGATGGCGGCAGTCGGCATCTATTCGCTGCTCTTTGCCACCTATCTCTGGCTGACATCGGCCAAGGGCCGCTTTCTGACACGCCGCAGCGTTGCCGATGTCTTCAACGATCTCACTTTCAGGGAACGTTACGAGGAGCTTCTGTCCCGCTCCGGACGCGATATGCTGACCGGCGTATCGGACCGCGCCCGCATGGAACTCGATGCGCCCTCGGTTGTCGTGGAATGCCTGGAGAAAAAGCGGCCGGTCAGCGTGCTGATCGTCGATATCGATCATTTCAAGACCGTCAACGACACGTTCGGGCACCTGCAGGGCGATGAGATCTTGCGGGAATTCGCCGCCGTGCTGAAGCGCGCCGTGCAGCCGCTGGGACATCTCTACCGTTTCGGCGGCGAGGAATTCGTGGCGCTCCTGCCGGCGATGACGCATGAAACGGCGCTTGCATTTTCGGCCGGTCTGCGGGCGGCGGTCCTTGCGGACCTGCAACGGCCGGACGGTTCGCCGCTCACCGTCAGCATCGGCGTCGCGACCGCTTTCGAGGATGGGCAGCTTTTCCGTGCGCTTTTATCGGAGGCCGATGCGCGGCTCTATGCGGCAAAAAATAACGGCCGGGACCAGGTCCACGGCCGTCATGGCATGTGGGTCGGCTGATACCGGCGATCCGCCGGCATCGGCCTTCATTGAGCGTGCCTCAGGCGGCCTGCGCCAGTTCTGCAACCTTGGCTTCGGCGGCTGCAACGGCCTTTTCGACGGCTTCCGGACCGAATGCCAGACCTTCGACATAGATGACTTCCACATCCGTCATGCCCATGAAGCCGAGAACGGTCTTCAGGTAGGGAACGGCGTGGTTCATCGAAACGGCCGGACCTTCGGAATAAACGCCGGCAGCGGCCAGAACGATGTAGACCTTCTTGCCGGTGGCAAGGCCGACCGGGCCGGTTTCGGTGTATTTGAAGGTCTGGCCGGCGCGGGCGACATTGTCGATCCACGACTTCAGGCCGGAATAGATGTTGAAGTTGATGAGGCCGGTGCCGATGACGACTGTGTCCGCAGCCAGAAGTTCCGTAACCAGCTTGTCGGAATAATCGGCGGCAACCGCTTCTTCGGCGGTGCGCTGGTCGGCCGGCTTGCGGATGGCGGCGGTCTTGACGGTGTCGAGATGCGGGATCGGATCAGCGGCGAGATCGCGGTGGACAAGGGTGTTGGACGCCGACTTGGCCTTCAGCTTGTTTGCAAGCTCACCGGCAAACTTGTTCGAAACCGATTCGTCGCCACGCGGGCTGGAGGTGATGAGAAGAATGTTGGACATGGTCTTTCCTTGCATATGCGATGAATTTACGGGCGCCTTGGGAGGGCGGGAGAGCGCGATGCCCTTCCTTTGCGCTTTATATGAAAAATTACTGCCATCAAGAAAACTGTGATAATGTGGAAGCAATCTATCGATGAAATGGATGGGACATGGACGCGAACCCGACGCTCGATCAATTGCAGGTGTTTTTGACGGTTGCCGAGACCGGCAGTTTTTCCGCCGCGTCACGGGCGCTCAATCGCGCGCAATCGGTGGTCAGCTACACCATCGCCAATCTCGAGGCGCAGCTTGAAGTCACGCTGTTCGAGCGCAGCGGCGTGCGCCAGCCGAAGCTGACGGATGAAGGCCGCGCCATGCTGGAGGATGCAAGGCGCATTGTCGCCGGCCTGCAGGAGATGCGTGCCCGCGCCAAGGGGCTGAAACAGGGGCTGGAGGCGGAGCTTTCGGTCGCCATCAGCACCATGGTGCCGGCGGAGGCCGTCGTGGCCGTGCTGCGGGATTTTCGCCAGCAATTCCCCACCGTCACTCTCAGCCTCAATGTCGGCGAGCTGGGCATGGTCATGGAGATGGTGCTCTCCCGCAAGGCGGGCATCGGCATTGGCGGGGCGGTATTGCGCCAGGATGATGAACTTGTCATGGAAAAGGTCGGCCATTCCTTCATGTTGCCGGTGGTTGCGGCCGATCATCCGCTGGCGCAGATCGAGCGGCCGCTGGTTCTTGCCGACGTGCGCGAGGAAATTCAGCTTGTCGTCACCGATGCGTCCGGTCTGACCAAGGGCCGCGATTTTAACGTGTTGTCTTACAAAACCTGGCGCGTCAGCGACATCGCCACGAAATACCAGCTGATCAAGGGCGGCCTCGGCTGGGGCGGTCTGCCCGCATCGATCGTGCGCAACGATCTGACTAACGGCAGCCTGAAGGCACTGGAACTCGAGGCCTATGAGCAGGGCGAATATCCGCTCTTTGCGCTGCGACGGGTTGATTCACCGGCCGGACCCGCCGGCCAATGGCTTGCCGAAGCATTTCAGCAACGCCTCTCGGCCTGTCCGAACCACAAGGATTTCAACGGGATGCTCGCGGCTAGCAAACAGAGGAACATCGCTGTCGCCGCCGAGTGACATTGGCTGGAGCCGCGACAATTGTTTTTAGGCTGAGAGGGCGCCGCGTATTTCTTCTCCCCGCCGGGGAGGGGGCGAGGGTGGAGATATTCGGCAACGTTGCCCCCTCATCCGACTCTTCGGGCCACCTTCTCCCCGGCGGGGAGAAGAAACACGCGGCGATCTCGGTCCTGTGCCGAGGCAACACCAATTGACGCAAGCGACCGGCCTGCCTATACCTGAACCACGGTCAGCAGTTCACCGAGGCATCGCCGTCCCGCAAGGGAAGCTAAACCTGCATTTTGAAAGATTGACAGCACTTATCCCGTGCCCTGTCGGAAGCCGGCGATCAGCGACACCTTTTCGGAATGGCACGTGAGGATAAGTCATGCCACGTTCGATCCTTTCCATCGATATCGCCGATCTCTCGACCTTTGCCAAATCGCTGCGCGAACAGATCGGCAGGCTGGACCGCCAGCCGAGCCATGTGGAGATGCTCAATCTTCTGAGTCGGGCTGCCGGGTTCCGCAATTTCCAGCATCTGCGCGCTTCACGCACCCCATCCGCCGAAAGCGGACCTTCCCGGCCTGAGATCCTGCCGGCCGTGAATGAGGGCAGGGTGCTGAAGACCGTCCGTGTGTTCGATGCCACCGGCCGGCTGATGCAATGGCCAGCCCGCCGCTCGCATCAGGAACTGTGCCTCTGGTATCTATGGGCGAAAATTCCCGCCGGGCGGAGCTTTTCCGAACGGGAATTCAGCAGCTTTCTGGATAACCTGCACCTGTTTGGCGATGCGGCGATGCTGAGGCGCGACATGGTCGGCCTGAGGCTCATCCGCCGCAACCGCGATGGCAGCGATTATAGGCGTGTCGAGCAGAAGCCGCCGGCGGAACTGGCGCTTCTGCTGCGAACGCTCGGCGGACGTGATTGACGGGATAGCCCTCGATATTGCCGATAGTTTCCATCAAACTCAATGTCATCCTCGGGCTTGTCCCGAGGATCTGCTGCGGATTGATTTTGTTGACGTGGTTAAATCCTTGGAACAAGTCCAAGGATGGCGGCAGAGCTTCCCCCCTGCCGCCAGCAGCCGAAAGGCCGAAGCCCTCAAAGAACGAGACGGAACTTCGCAAAACCTTCCGCGCCGTCACCGGCATCCTCGATTTTCGCGCCCTTGATATCGGCCGCGTAATGGCGCCCCTTGGGGCCGGTCTCGAAGATCGCCGTGGTATTGGCGACAGGCGCGAAGGACCAGTTGGCATCCGCCGACGGGTTGATGGTGCCCTGATCGATGATATAGCGCACGATCACGTCGCGGTTGGTGTCGGGAGCGACGAAGATCACCTTGTCGCCGGCGATATCGGGGAATTTGCCGCCACCGCTTGCCCGGTAATTATTGGTCGCCACCACGAATTTCTGCTCGGGATCGATCGGCTTGCCTTCAAATTGCAAGTTGACGATGCGGTTGCTGTCCGGATTGACGGCCTTGCCGTCCTTGTCGAATTTCGCCGGTTTGGAAATGTCGATCTGATAGGTGACACCATCGATGACATCGAAATTATAGGAGGGGAAATCCGCATTCAGCAGCGGCGCGTCCTTTGCGCCGGCCTCCACCGTGTTGAACATGCCCGCCGACATTTCCAGCCAGTTCTTCACCTGCGCGCCGTTGATCAGCACCGCCTGCACCGTGTTGGGGTAGAGGTAAAGATCGGCGACGTTCTTGATGGCGATGTCACCGGCGGGGACATCGGTATAATAATCAGCACCGCCACGACCGCCGGACTTGAAAGGCGCTGCCGCCGAAAGCACGGGCAGATCCTTGTATTGCCCTTCCTTCAGCATGTCCTTGATGTACCAGGTCTGGGCATTGGAGACGATCTGTACGGACGGATCGTCCGCTACCAGCGCGAAATAGGAATAGAGCGGAGCGGACGTCTTGCCCACCGGGCGGCGCACATAGGCAAGGGCTGCCTCGTGATCGGCCTTGGCAGCGGCGAGGACTTCCGCCTTGTCCGTGAAATCGGCGACGACCTTGCGGTTTTCGTCGCGGTGATAGATCGGCCGGGCTTCGGAGGTGAAGTCGACGATCTTCCAGCTCTTGCCATCCTTTTCGAGCAGCAGATCGATGAGGCCCATATGCGAGCCCCAGAAACCGCCCATCACCGCTGGCTTGCCCTGCAGCGTGCCCTTCACCGCATCCACGCCCTCGATACCGTCCCAGGTCTTAGGACCCGGGAAGACGAGATGCTGGTGGCCGGTGAAGATGGCGTCGATGCCTTCCACTCCCGCCAGGTAAAGCGAGGCGTTTTCCATGCGGTCCGTCTGGCCCTTGCCGTCGATGCCGGAATGGGAAAGGGCGATGACGATATCGGCGCCTTCTTCCTTCATGACAGGCACCCAGGCTTTCGCCGCCTCGACGATGTCGCGCGTCTGGGCCTTGCCCTCCAGGTTCTTGGAATCCCACATCATGATCTGCGGCGGCACGAAACCGATAATGCCGACCTTGACCGGGCTCGTCACGCCGCCGCCGTCGCGGATCTGCTTTTCCAGAATGACATAGGGCTTGAAGAACAGCTCGTCGTTTTTCGGATCGGAAGCGAGCTGACCCTTGGTGAGGTTGGCGCAGACGTAAGGGAAACCGGCACCAGCCAGCGTGTTCGACATATAGTCGAGGCCGTAATTGAATTCGTGGTTGCCGAGCGTGCCGCAATCGTAACCCAGCACGTTCATCGCATTGATGACAGGGTGCTTGTCGCCGGCCTTCATGCCGCGCTCATAGGCGATATAGTCGCCGAGCGGATTGCCCTGCAGGAAGTCGCCATTGTCCACCAGCATCGAGTTTCCGGCTTCGGCGCGGATGGTGTCGATGATCGAGGCGGTGCGCGCCAGTCCCATCGTGTCGTTCGGCTTGTCGGCGTAATAATCATAGGGAAAGACATGAACATGGATGTCGGTCGTTTCCATGATGCGCAGATGCGCCTGGTTGGCCGCCGCGCGCGCAGCAAAAGGGTGCAGCATCACCAGCGCCGAGGAGGCTGCGATGCCGCCCAGCAGCGACCTGCGGGTGATGGGGTGGAGAGCGAGAAGCGACGACATGGGAACTCCTTCGGATGAAGCTTGCTCTGTCAGGAAAAATGACAGGGTAGAAGCAATCGCAGAGGAGTCCATCACCAAAATGACAGGCCCGTGACAGATGGGCCTGTTTTCAACCGTTTGATAAATTTTTTGTCATGGGCACGCGGCGCGGGTGTCGCCGTGCCGGAGAATGCGCATCGTCTGCTCTGCGCATTCCTGTTTTCTGCACCGGCCGATCAGCGTGCCAGGGTCGGTTTTACTTCTTCGTGGAAGAAGCGGAAATAGGAGGAAAGCTGCGCCAGCGTGTTGGTGGAAAGCTTGAGCTGCAGGCCGAGGCGGTTCATGTGCTGCCACTGAACGACACCCTCGATGAAGCCCAGATCGTCGCTCTGCACCTTGACCCGGCTGCCCTTGGCGGCGGCGAAAGGCCCGTCCAGTTCGAGTGCCATTCCGGTTGCCGAAAGATCGACCACGCGTCCTCTGGTCGACTGGCTGAAATAATGCACGGTCGCAAAAATTCTGGTCTTGCTGCGGGGCGCGGTCCGGGTCGCCATGTTGAGGTTGTTTGTCATCTTGCTGCTCAAATCAATTGTTTCCGATACCCGCATCATGGCCCGGAAAGCTTGAGAGCCGTTTAGTTCTTCTCTTAAAATTGCAGGTAATTGCCGATTATGCTGTATCGATACGGCACTGGTAGCAATTGTTGCGGGCGGATCGCACATGCACATAGGCGACGTCAGCGCGCTCCAGAAGGTGCCGCGCGCGTGAAACGATCTCGCCCGTCGCCGTTACCGCGCCGGTGCCGTAGACGATGCGGTCATCCGCCCCATAACCGCGCACGATGTAGTCAGGGCTGTCCAGCATTGGCGGGACGGTCTCCGTCTGCGGATAGCGTTCACAGGCATCGGCATGCAGAAACACCGGCCCCGTTTCCGCATAGGGCTGCAGCGAAGGAAAGGGCCGGTAGGCGAGGACCAGCATCCCTTCGCCTTTTCCGATCTGGGAAAGGCAATGGCGGCAGGGCATGCCGCCCGGAGAAACGGCCTTTTCCGGTGGGTTGCCATAGGCATCGGCGGCTCCCGCCCGGAAGGCCTCGGCTTCTTTAGCCGGCATTGCAGTAAAAACGAGATCGGTCATGGTCGGGCCTCCCGGGCTGGCATCGGCGTTGCTTCTTTGCAGCTATGCTCCCGAAACGGATCACTATCCACCCGATTCTTGACAGGCGATGCAACCAGCCCATTGCGTGACTCGTTAGCTTCGGGAATCAGTGACGCTCCTCGTTACCGGAAGGTCTGATTTTATGTTCCGTCGTTTTCTGGCCGCCGTTCCGCTGGCTTTCGTTTCGTTGACGGTTCCGATTGAGGCCGAGGCACAGGTCGCCTCCGGTCTGGATGGCCTGTCCGATGAACAGCTGCAGCAGGCGGTCAATTTCGTCATCGGCAACGCGATTTTCTCGCTTTATCATGAGGGCGCGCGCATGCTGATCTCGGATTTCGGGACGGCGGAAACAGCAAGCGCGCAGGCGCCGGCCGATCAATTGGCGGGCACGCTCATCCTGCAGGCCAATGAGGAATGGCTCGACACCGCGCTCGTCAACGCCACCGACAGCTGGTATCTGGCGCGTGAGGTGGAGACTTTGCCTGAGCACGACGCGCCGGTCTTCTCCGCGCTGGTGCCCGACAGGAGCCGCGATCGCAACATGGCCTGCCTGATGGTCGGCCGCGACAAGGACGGTTATGGCGATCTGGCCGCCATGATGGGTCTCAACAATGCCGACTTCGACAAATGCGCCGCCGCCTATCCGGGCGTCGCTTCTGCCTGGGAGAAATTTCTCGCCCCCCACCGCAGCCAAACATCGTCCAGATTTTCCGTCAGCTACGTGCCGCCGCGCGATCCTGACCTTGAACCCTATGCCATCATGGTCAGGGAATCGAAGGTGCTCGATCTCATCAGCCGCAGCTTCGGCGCTTATGCCCTGAACGGCGACGTCAAGCTGACAGCCAAATCCTGTGGCCGTCCGGATGTCTATTGGTCGGCGGAAAAGCGCGAAATCACCTATTGCTACGAACTTGGCAAGTTCCAGGCGGAGCTGATTGCCGATCACCTGTTGAACACCGTCACGGAAGACAAGGGCGCCGCCGGCGGGCAAATTCCGACGGCGGTTAATCTGGAACGGGAAATCTGAGGCCGATTGCCGGACGCTGGTGATCTGCCTCCTGAATGGGGAGGAGAATGCCATGCCCAAGGTCGTCGTTCGCAATTTCGCCATTTCGCTTGACGGCTATGGCGCAGGACCGGACCAGAGCCTGCAGAACCCGCTGGGCGTGAAGGGCGAAGAGCTGCACCAATGGGCTTTCAAGACCCGCACCTTCCACCGCATGTTCGGCAAGGAAGGCGGCTCGACCGGTACGGACGAGAATTTTTCCGAAAAGAGCTTCGAAAATATAGGCGCCTGGGTTTTAGGTCGTAACATGTTCGGACCTGTGCGCGGCGCCTGGCCGGATGAAAGCTGGAAGGGCTGGTGGGGCGAGGAGCCGCCCTATCATGTCCCGGTTTTTGTCCTGACCCACCATGCACGTCCTTCCTTTGCGATGAAGGGTGGCACCGAGTTCCATTTCGTCACCGATGGCATCGAAGCGGCGCTCGACCGGGCGCTGGCGGCGGCGAATGGCAAGGATGTCCGCATTGGCGGCGGCGTTTCCACCATCCGGCAATATATGGTGGCGGGCATGATCGATGAGTTGCATCTGGCCCTTGCGCCGGTGTTTCTCGGCAAGGGGGAGCTGCTTTTCGAAGGGCTGGATTTGCCCGTGCTCGGTTATCGCTGCGCCGGAACGGTGGCGGGCGAGGGCGCTACGCATCTGATGATCGAGAAGGCTTGAGCATTACGCTGTTTTGGGGCTTCGCACCAACCGGTCAACGGTTTACGAGGCTGGCACCTGCCTCCGCCCTCATTCCTGTGCTTGTCACAGGAATCCAGTCGACGCGCGTCTGCGCGACGGGAAGAGTCTTTTCAGTCGAAGGACTTGGGTTGGCTGGATTCCTGTGACAAGCACAGGAATGAGGGGGAAGGAACGGCACACACTCCGTATCGAAGAACGGCGTGCGCCGCTCTCGAAGGCCGAAGCCTCAATTCCGCAGCGATATCTCCAGAAGCTCCGTATCGGCAAGCGGCTCTACCCAGGCCTCATAGGTGCCGACGGGTGAAAAGCCCATCATCTGGTAAAGCTGCAGCGCGCGCGGATGGTCGAGCGTATTGGTGGTCACCGTCACCCGCTGCGGATTGTCCTGCCAGGCGGCGTAAAGCGCCTGCAGCAGGAACCACTTGCCGACGCCCGCGCCAATCGCCTCTTCGAGCAGCCCGAAATAGGAAAGCTCGGTCACGTCGTCGCTCGCCTTGTTCAGCTCAAAGAAACCGGCGGGTGCACCGTTCATATAAAGAACGGTGACGCTGTTTTTCGGATCGCGCAGGATGGCGGAAAGCTCGGCATCGCTCATGCGCATGCGCTTCTGCCAGTGCCAGCGTTTCCCCACCCGCCAGTAAAGATAGCGGTAGAAATGCAGGGGAATATTGTTGACCCGCATCAGCGCCGTCTGGATGTTGACGGGGATCGGCAGGCTGACCTTTGGCGGTGCGGTCATTTCCAGCTGCGTCACATGCGCCTTCAGTGGTCCGTGCGACAGCGTGGGGATCGCATCCGCCGGACCGGTAACCACCGGCGTATCCTGCAATCCGCCCCATTCCGACCATGAGCCGTCATAAAGCGAATTATCCTGATGGCCGAGCGATTCCAGCGCCAGCGTGATGACGGCGGCGGTGACGCCCGAGCCGCAACTGGTGACGACGGGCTTCGAAAGATCGATGCCGGCATCGGTCACCATCTTGCGAATGGCGGTGAGGTCCTTGAAGTGGCCGTTTTCGGAAAAGGCCGTCGCGGGCAGGCTGCGCGCGCCGGGCATATGGCCGGAGCGCATGCCGGCACGCGGCTCGGCCTCGTCGCCGGTAAAGCGTCCGGCGCCACGGGCGTCGGCGATCTGCTTTTCGCCGCTGTCGACGATGCCGCGCATGGCGGCAAGCGACGTCACGCGCTTTTCGTTGAAGTCAGGCGTAAAGGTCGCCGGCTCGATTTCCGGTGTGCCCGTTTCGAGCGGCCGGCCTTCGCGTTTCCAGCCATCCAGGCCACCATCCAGCACATAGGCCTTGCGCACGCCCATCACTCTGAGCATCCACCACACACGCGGTGCGGAAAAGAAGCCGGGGCCGTCATAGACCACGATCGTATCGGCATCGCTGAGGCCGAGCGCGCCGGCCTGTTCCGCGAAGAATTCCGGCGAGGGCAGGGAGTGCGGCAGGCCGGTCGTATGATCGGCGATCTTGTCCTGATCGAAGAAGACAGCACCGGGAAGGTGACCGGCCGCATATTCTTCCGCGCCGTTGCGCTTGTGCGCCGGCAGATACCAGGAGGCATCAACGACACGAAACCCTGATGTGCCGAGCTGTTTTTCCACCCAGTCCGCCGAAACGACGAAACGGCTCTTATCCGTGCTCACGATGTTTCTCCCAATCTCAGGCAACAGCTTCAGGCGCGCCGAAACGAATGCGGAACCGCCTGTTCTCCTTGCCCTTCTTTTCTATCTTGGCAATGTGAATATCGCCCACTTCCTGCGTTTCGGAAACATGGGTGCCGCCGCAGGGCTGGCTGTCGATGCTGGAATTCTCGCCGATGCAGACAAGGCTGACCCGGCCAAGGCCCATTGGTGGGCGCACATTCTTGGATTTGACGATGCCCGGATTGGCGGACAGCTCCTCGTCGGTGATCCATTGCAGGAAGACCGGATGGTTGGCTTTCACCAGCTCCATCAGCTTTGCCGTCACCTCATCCTTGTCGATGGTTTCCGACATGTCGAAATCGACACGCGATTCATCCTCGCCGACGGCCGCACCCGTGATTGGCCACTGGCAGACGACGGAGAGCAGGTGGCAGGCCGTGTGCATGCGCATCAGCTTGTAGCGGCGCGGCCAGTCCACATGCAGGGTCAGCTTTTCGCCGATGTCAGGAGAAGGCTGGCCTTCGAGCGGCACATGGATGATGACGCTCTTGTCGGCACCGTTTTTGGTGACGCCAAGGTCGATGCGCGAACCATCGGCCCGCTCGAGAAAGCCGCTATCGCCCGGCTGGCCGCCGGACGTCGCATAAAAGCAGGTCTGATCGAACTCTATGCCGCCATCCTCATGCACCGCCGTGACGATTGCTTCCACAGTTGAGAGATAAAAATCGTCACGGAACAGGGCATTCACAGGCATTTCGGCATGTCCTCAAACGGTTTCGTACGGAACCGCAATCTCGCTTTTCGTCGCCAGCCACTGCGGAATCGGTAGCCCCTTGGAGCGCAGGAAATCCGGATTGAACAGCTTCGACTGATAACGATTACCGTAGTCGCACAGTATCGTCACGATTGTATGCCCCGGACCGAGCTCGCGAGCAAGGCGGATTGCGCCGGCAATATTGATACCGGAGGAGCCGCCGAGGCAAAGCCCTTCCTTTGTCACCAGATCGAACAGCACCGGCAGCGCTTCCGCATCGGAGACGCGATAGGAAAAGTCCGGCGTGAAACCTTCCAGATTGGCGGTGATGCGGCCCTGTCCGATGCCTTCCGTGATGGAAGAACCTTCGGACTTCAGGACACCGTGCTTGTAAAACTCGTAAAGGGCCGCACCTTCAGGGTCGGCAAGGCCGATCTTGATATCAGGGTTGAAATCGCGCAGGCCGTCGGCCACGCCCGCCAGCGTTCCGCCTGATCCGACCGAGCAAATGAAACCGTCGACCTTGCCGTCCGTCTGGTCCCAGATTTCCGGGGCTGTGGTTTCGATATGCGCCTGTCGGTTGGCAATGTTGTCGAACTGATTGGCCCAGATCGCGCCATTCTCATCCGTGGCGGCAAGCTGTTTTGCCAGCCGGCCGGAGACCTTCACGTAATTGTTCGGATTGGAATAGGGAGCGGCCGGAACCTCGACCAGCTTGGCGCCGAGAAGTTTTAGCGCGTCCTTCTTTTCCTGGCTCTGCGTCTCGGGAATGACGATCACGGTCTTGTAGCCGAGCGCATTGGCGACCAGCGACAGGCCGATGCCGGTATTGCCAGCCGTGCCTTCGACGATGGTGCCGCCCGGGCGCAATTGCCCGCGCCGTTCGGCATCACGAATGATGTAGAGCGCGGCGCGATCCTTGACCGACTGGCCGGGATTGAGGAATTCCGCTTTTCCGAGGATTTCGCACCCCGTCGCTTCAGAAGCGGCTTTCAGACGGATGAGCGGCGTGTTGCCGATGGCACTGAGCGCAGAGGAATGAATGGTCATGATCGAGCCTTCTTGTCTGAGCGGAAATTAGGTGCCGTTATGTCCCGTTACAACCGCTTCAAGGCAAGAAATTATCTTCCCGGCTTTGGCTTAGCCACGCAAAATTTTGCCGATACCCAATTTTATGCGGTCTTCTTCACTGCGGCATAGGCGGCAAGCGCTCTTTCCCGCGCTTTTCCATGGTCGACGATCGGCAGCGGATAGGTTTCACCAAGCGCGACGCCCGCCTTTTTCAGCACCTCTTTCGGCGCTTCGAACGGCTTGTGGATGTATTTTCGTTCGAGCTTCTCAAGCTCGGGCACGAACCGGCGCACATAATCGCCGTCGCCGTCGAATTTCTCGCCCTGCAATATCGGGTTGAAGATGCGGAAGAACGGCGAGGCATCCGCCCCTGAACCGGCCACCCATTGCCAATTGGCGGCATTGGAGGCGGGATCCGCGTCAACAAGCGTATCGCGGAACCATTTCTCGCCCTTCCGCCAGTCGATCAGCAGATGTTTGATGAGGAAGGACGCCACGATCATGCGCACCCGGTTGTGCATGGTGCCGTGTTGCCACAATTGCCGCATGCCGGCATCCACGATGGGGTATCCCGTCATGCCGCGGGTCCAGGCCTTGAAGGATTTTTCATCGTCTCTCCAGGCAAAGGCATCGAAACTGTCGTTCCAGTTCTTCTCGTCCAGTTCGGGAAAATGAAACAGCAAGTGATAGCAGAATTCCCGCCAGACGATTTCCTTGCGGAAACGGCTGATATCGTTGGCAGCGATATGACGCGAAAGCCCTTTCGTGGCGTGCCAGACGGCCGCCGGTGATATTTCGCCTGCGGCAAGATGCGGTGAAAGCAGCGAAGTCGCGGGTTTTGCCGGAAAATCGCGGCCCTCTTCATAACCTTTCAGCGCGCCATCGATGAAATCATCGAGTTTCTCCAACGCGCCGTTTTCGCCGGGAGTCCAGATGTCACTGAAATCCTTTGCCCAGTCCGGCTTGGTAGGCAGCAGCTTCCAGTCGGAAAGTTTTTCGGATTTCGGCCACACCTTCGGCGCCTTCAGGCTCTTCGGCGCATCCGCCGGTGCATGTGGCTCCTCGCCACCCTCCAGCGCCCGCCAGAAGGGCGTATAGACGCGGTAAGGCCCGCCCGATTTCGTCTGCAGCCGCGATGGCTCATGCAGCAGCTGTCCGGAAAAGCTTCGAACTGTCAGGCCATCGTCGCGCAGCTTCTGTTTGAGTGCCTTGTCGGTGGCCATGCCGGAAGGATCATAACGGCGGTTCCAGAACACGGCCTCTGCGCCGGTTTCGGATATCAAGTGCCGCAGCGTCTGCTCGGCAGCGCCGCTTAAAAGCACAAGACGGCTTCCGGCTTTTTCAAGCGCCGCCGAGAGGGCGAGAAGTGAATGGTGAAGCCACCATTCCTGCGCGCCGCCGAGCGGCCCCGAGGATTTTTCCCTGATATGGACGGGCCTGACATAGACGGGAATGACGGGCCCGCCATGCTCCACGGCGGCAAGCAAAGCAAGATTGTCCGAAAGGCGCAGGTCCTTGCGGAACCAGACGATGGCGGGGGAGGATGTTGTCGGCATGAAAGGACCCGGTTCACTTCCGCTTGAACGAGTGTTGAACCGCTTTGTTCCGCAAATCGGCTACAATGGGAAGAAGGGGCACATGGTTTTTCGAGGGTTATTTTTTCGCTCTTGAAACCGCTGATGAAGGGAACCAACTGGAGGAGCCGGCGTTTGTCGCGGGTTAATGAAGCATGGAAGTGCAATCAATGTTGCTGAATGATGTTAAGTGGGAAAAGCCCGTTACCATATCCCTTGAAAACGGTGCTCCCCGGATTTTCAACGGCGTTTACGAAGCCTTCGATTTTCTCCAGCACGAATGGCCCGAGCGCGGCGACAAGGTGCATGAGCAGGCGCTGCGCCTGTGCCGCGCCTCTTTGATGGGCGACGTGGCGGGCGAGATCGCCCGCACCGCCTTCGTCGCCGCCAGCCGGCAGGCACAATGCCTGATGGAGGACAAGGTGGGGGAGAAGAGCAAGATCGCATCCTGAACGTATTTTCAGGATTGATGCACTGGAAGGCCACCCGGCAAAACGGGTGGCCTTGTTTTTTTGGCGATCAGGAAACGGGTTGTTTCGGACGCAGGATATGGCATCGTATGCGCCCGAAAGCGGATGAATGAATGCGATGACCAACCACTACGGCTATATTGTTTTTCCCACGGCACTCGGCCATTGCGGCCTCGCATGGGCAGGGCGTGGCATCGCCCGTCTGCAATTGCCCGGCGCGGACGCAGGCGAAACCGAAAGACTTCTCCTCAGGCGTCTGCCGTCATCCACGATTGCGGTACCGGAAACACGCACGCGTGAGGTGATCGCGATGGTCACCCGGTATTTCAGCGGCGAAGCGATTGATTTTACCCCCGTAGAGCTCGATCTGGCCGGGCAGGAGCGCTTTTTCCTCGATGTCTACGCGGTTGCACGGCAGATCGGCTGGGGCCGCACGACGACCTATGGCGGTATCGTGAAAGACCTCGGCCTCGGCATGGAAAAAGCCCGCGATGTCGGTCAGGCCATGGCGAAAAATCCGGTGCCGCTCATTATTCCCTGCCACCGGGTTCTGGCCGCCGGCGGCAGGCTGGGCGGCTTCTCCGCGCCCGGCGGAACCACTACCAAATTGCGTATGCTTGATCTCGAAAATGCCGGCCGCAACCGTGCCGATGAGGCACAGGGCAGCCTGTTTTGAAGCAATGACAGATCAGGCCGCATGAATAGGCGTCTGATTTCTGCCCATTTCTCGTCAAATTGTCGCTAAATTGTCACAATACACGGGCGCCCTCTAACATAAGGGCGAGACGTTTGAGAGTATCCGCGTTAATTCTATCGGTTGCCTTGTCTTTTACAGTCGTTGCATCGGCCTCGGCCGGCATGCTGAACCAGGCAGAAAAATACACCGGGCTTCACGAGTCCAAGAACAATAAGAGCCTCAAGACTATTCTTGGTGCCAATCCCCGCAGCACCCCATGGTGTGGCCTTTTCCTGCATGCGGTCGCCAGCAAGGCGGGCCGGCAGTCTCCCAAGTCCTATGGATTTGCGAAGTCCTGGACATCCTTTGGTTATGCCGTTCCCGTCAGTCAGGCCAAGCCGGGTGATGTCGTCGTCATTCGCAACGGCCGTGGTTATCACGCCGGCATCTTGAAGAGCTTGAGCGGCAAGACCGCCCAGATCCTCGGCGGCAACCAGTCCGGTCGGGTGCAGGTATCGAACTTCAACCGCAAGGCAATCGTCTCGGTCCGCCGATAAATCTCCTGATATTTCCTGGATAAAGGCGGGCTCTGACCCGCCTTTTCCATTTTGGGCCTATGGTTGCTCCCTGGTGCCGGGTGCCGCCTCGCGCTGGTCGTCGTCCTCAAGGTCGGTGGCGACGATGAAGGCATCCTCATGCTGCCTTGCCGCTTGCCGGCGTGCGCGCAGGCTCATGCTCTCATCGGGGTAAATCTCGCCATCCCTGGCCTTTAGCTCCCTGTCCGTTTCGAAACGGGCGACATCCTCGTCGCGAATGTCCAGTGCTCCGGTTTTCGGCTTTTGCGGTGTGTTCATGAAATGGTCTCCTGCGAATGTCTGCGGGGCAAACGATCCGCGGTCGATGACGGTTCCCTTTCACGCGGAAATGCTCATTCGTCATGGGTTTACGCGGAACAAACTCTGGCTTTTTTTGTTTTTTCAGTGGCACAATCAAAATCAGTGCAACACGAAAAGGGAGGCCCGTTATGAGCCATGATCGCGAAGCCGCAATCCGTGAAAAAGCGCGCGCAATATGGGAGAGGGAAGGAAGACCCGACGGGCATCACGAAAGACACTGGATCGAGGCGGAACGGGAAGTTTCCGCAGACGCCGCAGCGGTAAAACCCAAAAGCGCCAATGGCGTGAAGAAATCCGCTGCCACGAAGGCTTCAGCAGAAAAGGTGCCCGCGAAGAAGACGCCAGCGAAAAAGGCGGCCTCAGCTAAGGCCAAGTCCCCGGCGGTGAAATCGCTTGAGAAGGAGCAGAAATCCGCCGGCAAGAACAAGGAAGACGATCTGACCGAGAGCCTGGAAGAAAGTTTCCCCGCAAGCGATCCACCGGCGCTCACCAATACAACTCGGGCAACGAAACGCGCACCGAAGAAAGCCTGAGGCCTTTCAGGCGCGGAAAGCGCGATACGTCTATCCGGCCGGGAAAAAGCCGTCTTACGCTCTTTGCGGGATGTTTTTAAGAGAAATGGCTCCCCGGGCCGGATTCGAACCGGCGACCTGTCGATTAACAGTCGAATGCTCTACCGCTGAGCTACCAGGGAACGTCCACCGCTTTGGCGCGGTGTGAGCGGGGTAATACAAATGCTTTTCCGATTTGCCAAGCGGTTTTTTCAAAAAAAACGCATTCCCCTTGTTTTATCCCTCCAGAGTCCCGATTTTCCGGGCTTATCGCCGGTGAAAAAATTATCCACAGGCCAGATGCAAAAGGGCAGGATGGAATGAAATTCGGTATCGACCACAGAACGCATCGCCTCCATGTCGGAAAATGGAGCCTTGCCATGCCGCGTTCGCGCGTCGGCAGGATTGCGACGGGCTCCGCTCTGGTGGTCGGCGGAACGCTGGGTTTCCTGCCCGTGCTTGGTTTCTGGATGATTCCGCTCGGTCTCGTCGTGCTTTCCCACGATCTGCCGGCGGTTCGTCGCCAGCGGCGACGGCTGGCGGTCTGGTGGGCATCGCGGCAGAACCGCCGCGACACCCGCAATGGCGGCCGGCAATAGGATATTATGCGCCGATGGAGCTGCTGATGCCCTGGCCGGCCCAGAACGCCGCATAAGCGAGCGCTGCGAAATAAATCGCCGTAAGACCCAGGAAAAGATAGCCGCCGAGCACGGTGACGCCGTCTCTCTGAATCATCCCGGCCGAAAAAAGCAGGATCGCGACGCCCGGAAGGGTGTTGGAGAAGGGAATGAAACCGAGCGGCATCATCAGCAATACGCCCGCCGTCATCAGCGCAAGTCCGTTTATGCGGTTGGCGATGATGCCCGTCGTCAGCGCGGGAATGCGCGGGCGGATGAAACCATCGAGCTTGGAGACGATGGCGATGCCTTTTTGAAGGGCGGGAACGAGCTTTGCCGTCTCCATCTGCCGGTCGAGGATTTTTGCCGGCAGCCATGGCAGGCGGTTGAGGGTGATTGCCAGGCTGACAAGGATGATCGCCGCGCCAAATACCGTGCTGACGCCGGGAATGGAAACCGGGATGAGAAAGGGCAGGGAGGCGATGGCGCAGATAAGCAGCAGGCCCTGTTCGCCGATTGCTTCCATCAACTCGCGCAACGTGATCGTCTGGCCCTGCAGTTTTCCTATCAGCTTCTCAAGCGTCGTGCTGAGCTTTTCAGACGTATCAGTGAATGCGAATTCGTTCGTCATGCGGCTTCCCGGAAGTTGATTTGACTTCGGGATTGATACCATTCATCCGGCCCGATGCCTATCGCTGATAGAAAGGAGCCTCTTCACATTTGGTCGTGCGGTTCCGCGTTGTTTAATGCGAAACCCAGCTGCTGTAGGCGCCTGCAAGAAGAACCACCAGCAGAATGACAAGTATGACCGGATTGATCGATGTAACGAAGTTTACATAGTCCATGATAACTTCCTCCTCATTCCTCCACCTCTTATTCTACAGCAAAAAGGCGAGTACATCTACCACAGGATGAAATTTTGCACCGCAACAACCGACCTTCGGTGAAGACTGGAAATGCTTGCCTTTATGATTTTTTGCGATGCAAAAATAAATCTTCCAACATTTGCCATTCTCTTGCGTTGTCTCTAATCCTCATTCGTGGACCGGGCTTTGCGGCCCGCCGGCTGCCGTCGGCAACCACGTGGATCACCGCCAATATGCCTTGGCTCCCGCCGCCTTGCCTTCTCTCCGCAACACTTTTCCCCGGGGACATGAAATGCTGAAAAACATCTATGCCTGGACGATGGCGCTCGCCGCGCGCAAAACCGCCGTATGGTGGCTGGCGATCGTCGCTTTTGTGGAAAGCTCCGTCTTCGTCGTGCCAGCCGATGTGCTTTTCCTGCCCATGGTGCTGGCCAGGCCGAAAAAGGCGATGTTTTATGCGCTCGTGGCAACGGTTGCCTCGGTTCTCGGCGGCATCGCTGGCTGGTTCCTCGGTCACTATGCCTTTGAGAGCCTCGCGCGGCCCATTCTCGAATTTTACGGCAAACTCGACAGTTTCGAGCACCTGAAAAACTCGGTGGACTACGAGACCATCGTTCTCCTGCTGGTGACATCGGGGCTCGCGCATCTGCCGCCGATCAAGGTCGTCACCATTCTCTCCGGTGCGGCCAATATCAGCCTTGGCCTCTTCATTCTTTCGGCGGTCGTCACGCGCGGCGCGCGCTTTTTCATCCTTGCCGGATTGCTGCAGAAATACGGTGAACCGGTCCGCCATTTCATCGAAAAACGCCTCGGCGCCATCACCGCGGCGGCGGCCGCCGCGCTTATCGCGGTCTATGCGGTCTACGTTTTCGTGCGTTGACCAAGCGCAAATTTTCTACTCTTACAATACTGTCGCATAACTTTCAGCTTACTGTCAGAATCCACCTGTATCGGTTCTCTCGTCGAATGAGGGAACCGTTTTATTATGCGAAGATTCTGGAAGTGCTCCTTTGGGGGCATGGGTATTGCTGTGCTTGCCGCAGGCGGTTATCTCTACGCCATTCAGCTCCTCGGCAATTTTCACGAGGTTGTCGCGGGGCAGCTTTATCGCTCCAACCAGCCGAGCAATGAGCAGCTTGTCCGCTATACCAAGGACCACGGTATCAGGACGGTTATCAATCTGCGTGGCGCGAACGAATCCAAGTCCTGGTATCGCGATGAAGTCGAAACCGCCCGCGAGCTTGGCTTGAAGCACATCGATTTCGGCATGTCGGCAAGCCAGGAACTCGACATGAACAGGGTCAACGAGCTGGTCGCGATCATGCGCGATGCACCGAAGCCCATTCTCATTCATTGCAAGGCCGGCGCGGACAGGACAGGTCTCGCCACCGCGCTCTATCTCAGCCGTGTGGCAAAGCTTGATGAGGAACAGGCTGAAAGCCAGCTTTCCTTCCGTTTCGGCCATATCGGCATTCCCTATCTCTCGGAAACCTACGCCATGGACCGGACCTGGGAAAACGCCGAAAAGATGCCTGTCGTCGACGATTTCTCTATCGCCTCCAACGAGTTCTGAAGTCGGCTCGGGCGCATTTCCCGCAGGGCAGCACTTCGGTGATTGGAACGGGATCTTGCGTCCTGTCTCGATGACGGAGGTTATCGGAAGGGGCGCAACCCACAGATCGCGCCTGACTGAGGGGCCGGCGGCGCAGCATCTATTGCCGTCGCCCGGTGCCATATTTCCCGGCGCGCATCTTGCCGGAAATGACAATTTTCATTTTTATATTAGCAACTTATGTGATCTTGCGATTTAAGTTGACTCATAGTGTCACCTTTTATACAGCGGCATTGTTTCAACTTCTGGATCGCATCATGACCCGAAAAACATTTATCGGCGGCCTTGCCGCATCGTTCTTATCCGTTTTCCTTATCGCACCTTCCGCCATCGCCGCAGAGAAGACCATCACCGACGTCATCGGACGCGAGGTGAAGGTTGATCTTCCTGCAAAACGCGTCGTTCTCGGTTTCTATTTCGAGGACTACATGGCGGTCGGTGGCGAAAAGGCCTATGATTCCGTCGTCGGCATTTCCCGCGAAGCGTGGGAAGGCTGGGTTCCCGCCAACTGGAAAATGCATCTCGCTCACCGCGCCTCGCTTGCAGATATTGCCGATGTCGGCGAAGTCGAAGCCCAGACCTTCTCTGTCGAAAAAGTGCTTAGCCTCAATCCCGATCTGGTGATCCTGGCGGATTGGCAATACAAGGCGCTCGGTCTCGATGCCGACCGTCTGGAAGAAGAGGGCATTCCCGTCGTTGTCGTCGACTATAACGCCCAGACGGTCGAGCGCCACGTTGCCTCCACCCGGCTTTTCGGCGAACTCACCGGCCAGCAACAGCGCGGCAAGGAAATTGCCGAATTCTACGCCGGTTCGCTGAAGGATGTCGCCGAACGGGTGGCGAAATCCGGTCAGCCGAAACCGAAGGTCTATGTCGAGTTCGGCAATAAGGGACCGGCCGAATATTCCTTCACCTATGGCAAGAACATGTGGGGCGCCATGTCCACCGCCGCCGGTGGCGACAATATCGCAGCACCTTTCGTCGAATGGTGGGGACCGATCAATCCCGAGCAGGTTCTGGCGTCGAAGCCCGACGCCATCTTCATTTCCGGCCGTGAAAACAACAAGAACCCGGCGGCGCTGCCGATGGGGCAGGCGGTGAAGGCCGCGGATGCCCGCGAAAAGCTCAAGGCCTTCGAAGCGCGTCAAGGCTGGAGTGAATTGCCGGCCATCAAAAACGGCCAGCTGTTCGGTGTTTATCAGGGCGCCTCGCGCACGCTCTCCGATTTCGCCATGGTGCAATATATCGCCAAGCAGCTTTATCCCGGGCAGTTCAAGGATGTCGATCCGATCGCCAACTATCTCGGCTATTACAGGAAGTACCTGCCGGTCACGCCTGAAGGCACCTTTGCCATCGCCGTCAAGGGTTGATGGTTCTGTTGTCGGCGGCGGAAAAGCACATTTGCTTGCCGCTGAAGGTTAAGTTCTGCGGACGCCACTCCACGGCGTCCGCTTTTCAGCGTCTTTTTCAAACAGGTTTTCCATGACAATTGCCGCCCGCAATGCCGAAGCCATCGGTGCGCACCGGCTGCGTGAACGTCGTCGCTGGCGCGTCGTCGTGGTCTTTTTCGTGCTGATGGCGGTAAGCCTCGTTCTCGATATCGCCACGGGCCCCTCGCTGCTGTCGCCCGCCGAAGTAGTGAAGTCGCTGACCGGCCTTGGCGAACGGGCGGCGATGACCGATTCCATCGTGCGCGGCCTTCGCCTGCCCATGGCGCTGATGGCGCTCGCCGTCGGAGCGGCGCTCGGCGCCGGCGGCGCGCAGATGCAGACCTTGCTCAACAATCCAATGGCAAGCCCCTATACGCTCGGCATGGCGGCTGCGGCGGGCTTTGGCGCCGCACTGGTGCTTGCGCTCGGCGGTCTCGGGCTGGATGCCATGATTGCCGTTCCGCTCGGTGCTTTCGTCTTTTCCATGCTCGCCGCGCTCTTCCTCTTCATGCTGGCCTCCATGCGGCAGATGACGACCGAAACCATCATTCTTGGCGGCATTGCACTTCTTTTCCTGTTTCAGTCGCTGCTGTCGCTCATCCAGTTCCTGTCCTCCCCGGAACTGTCGCAGCAGATTCTTTTCTGGCTGTTCGGCAGCCTGACCAAGGCGACCTGGCCGACGCTCGGCCTGACGGCCGCCGTCACCGCCTTCTGCTGCGCCCTGCTGATGACGGATTGCTGGAAACTGACGGCGCTCAGAATGGGGGAAATGCGGGCGGCCAGTCTCGGCATCAATGTGCGCCGGCTGCGCATGAAGGTTCTCATCATCGTCGCCATCATGACCGCGACGGCAACGAGTTTTGTCGGGGTCATCGGTTTCATCGGGCTGGTCGCGCCGCATATCGCCCGCATGACGGTGGGCGAGGATCAGCGCTTCTTCCTGCCCATGTCGGTACTGAGTGGAGCATTGATGCTTTCGACCGCCTCGATCCTCTCCAAATCGATCATTCCCGGCGCTCTGTTCCCGGTCGGCATCGTCACCGCCATTGTCGGGGTACCGTTTCTCCTGTGGCTGATTTTCGCTCCGAAGAGGCGCGGCCGATGATGGTTCTGGATAATATCTCCGTCGAACGCGGCGGGCAGGCTATTGTGAGAGACCTCTCGGCACGTCTGGAACCCGGGCACATCCATGCCGTCATCGGCCCGAACGGAACGGGCAAGACGACGCTTCTCAGAGCGATCTTCGGCGACCTGCCGCTCGCTGCCGGCGCGATCAGCCTCGGCGATCGTCGCCTTCAGGCCGGGGAAAGGGCAGGGCGGCATAGAAGAGACTGGCGGGATCGTTTCGCCTATATGCCGCAGGATACGGCCGCCGATATTGCGCTCAGCGTGCTGGAGGTGGTGGCGCTTGGTCGCTTTGGGCGGCTTTCGCTTCATATTGACGACGAAACGCTCGATCTGGCCATGACACGCCTGCATCAGGCCGGAATAGCCCATCTGGCGGGCAGGGAGATCGCCTCGCTCAGCGGCGGGCAACGGCAGATGGCGCTTTTTGCGCAAGTCCTGATGCGTGAGCCGCAGGCGATGCTGCTCGATGAGCCGGTCAGCGCGCTGGACCTCAAGCATCAGGTGGCGCTTCTCGATCTGGTGCGGCAGGAAACCCGCGCCAATGGCCGGGTGACGCTTGTCGTGCTGCATGATCTCAACCTCGCCTGCCAATATGCCGACAACCTGCTGGTGATTTCGGATGGCGCGCTGAGGGCGGCCGGCGCACCGGGCGATATCGTCACGCCGAAGCTCATTTCCGAGACCTATGGCGTTGCCGTGGAGGTGTTGCGTGACCGGCGCGGCAATCCCGTCATCCAGCCGGCGGGCGATCCGCCGCTCGAACATTTCAAAACCGTTGAAGGAATAATTGCATGAAACGATTTTTGATGACGCTTGCCACGGCTTTGGCCGTAACCCTGCCCGTCACGCCTTCCCTTTCCGCCGAACACAAAATCCTGATGCTCAATTACGGCAAGGATGGCGGCATGGTGTTCGAGCCTTCCTTTGTGAAGGCGGAGCCGGGCGACACCATTACCTTCGTGCCGCAAAATTCCAGCCATTATGTGCAGTCCTATGCGGTTCCGGAAGGCGTGAGCCCCTGGAAAAGCAAGCTCGATGAGGCCTTCACCGTCACCGTCGATAAGGAGGGCGTCTATCTCTATTACTGCCCGCCGCATCTGATGATGGCGATGATCGGCATCATTCAGGTGGGCAAGCCCGTCAATCTCGAAACCGTCAGACAAAAGGCCGAGAAGCTGCGGCCAAAGCTCGTCATGAAAAGCGAAAGGCTGGACGCGGCGCTGGGGCAGGTGACATCAGCGCAATAACGCCCCGCCTTTCAGGCTGCGCCAATCCGCACCGCAACCCCGCTTCCTCAACCCCGAAACCAAGGATGAAACCATGGCAAACAAAGTGATCGAAACGACGTTGAACGATCTCCTCAATGGCGAGCTGCGCGCCCACCACGCCTATCTTCAGGCGGCCGCATGGGCGGCGGAACGCAATCTCGACGGTTGCTATAAATTCCTGCTCGGCCATGCGGCGGAAGAGCTGGAGCACATGCACCGCATCTTCGGCTTCCTGAACGATCTCGGCGCACGCGTCACCTTTTCCGAACTGCCGGCGCCGCAGGTCACGGCAAACGATATCAAGGGGCTCTTCACCATCGTGACGGAGCACGAATCCCGCGTCACGGCCGCCATAAATGCAGCGGTCGATCTTGCCCGCGCGGAAAAAGACCACGCCACCACCTCATTCCTGCAATGGTTCGTGGATGAGCAGCATGAGGAAGACAGCCTTTGCCGCACCATCCTCGGCAAGATCGAGTTGATCGGCGACGGCCCCAATGCGCTTTACCTGATCGACCGCGAAATCGGTCTGCTGGCGGACAAGGGCTGATTGCTACGCCAGTTTTTCTTACGCTCCACAAGCCGCACCGAACACGGCTTGTGGAGTGGAAGCCGTCGGCTCAATCGCGTCCGATATCCGGCGTCCATCCGCGCGTATATCCCTTTCCCATAATGGCGACCGCCAGGGAAAGCTGTTCCTGCAAATGCTCGATTTCTCCGAGAAGGGCTTCGACAGCCGCCTTCGCATCGCCGTCATGACACTGGATGACATATCCCGCTATGTCGTCAGGCCGTATGGGAGTGATTTTTTCAGCGTCGGACATATTGGATGACCTCTCTTTTGTTCACTAAATGTTCTAATTTTAGCAGAGAGTCAACAAGACAATGGGCGTCGCCTTTTACAGTCCGGCAATGTGGAGTTGAACGTTAGTGGACCGACGGATCCTCGCCATCCAGAAAGCTGCGAATCCCGTCTTTCTCACACGTGGCCAGGAATTCCTCCCAGGCGTCTTTGTCGGTCGCGAAAGGTTCGTCCCAGGTGGTGACATCGTCGTGCTCGCTGATAACCTCGAGCGTCCAATCCTGCTGGGTGCCGGCGGGCCTATAAATATCAACCAGAACGGTGATGCCGTCGTCTTCAAACTCGCCCGAGAATTCCGAGTGTTCTATTTTCGGTTTTTTGGCCATCTCGGCACACCTCATTCTCAGGCTTGGATAAATGCACAGCCGAACCCGGTCGTTTAAATTCGCGCATAGCACTGGTTACAGGATAGCTAAAACAAATATAGCCAGCTCTGGGGGAACTGGCTATCTATCTGATTTTAATGGTCGGAGCGGCGGGATTCGAACCCACGACCCCTTGACCCCCAGTCAAGTGCGCTACCGGGCTGCGCTACGCTCCGAACCTGAAAGCCGTTTATATATAAGCCTGTTAGGGCGCAAGCGGAAAATGGTCTTTTCATAAAAAAAGGAGCAAAGGGTGTGGATGGCGGGGAAGGGCGCGGAGCGGGAGAAGTTCCCCGGGCATGAGCGACCGTCAAATGCATGACACATCCTCTTTCCATCATGGGCGGAACAAGCCGCCCGCTTCGGCGTTCAATCGCAGCGGAATTGAAACTCAGGGAGACGAACTATGTCCGAACTCGTCGTTGTTGGTTTTGACGGAACGGAAGCGGCCGACAGGGTGCTTCTGAAGCTTGCAGGCCTGAAAAAGGAATATCTGGTCGATCTGGAAGATGCCGTGGTCGTCGTGCGCGATGAAGATGGCAAGGTGCATCTGAAACAGAGCGTCAATCTGACGGCGATCGGCGCAAGCTCCGGTTTCCTGTCCGGCGGTCTCTGGGGCGGCCTTGTCGGCCTGCTGTTCCTCAATCCGCTGGCGGGATTTGCCATCGGTGGCGCGATCGGTGCCGGCACGGGCGCTCTTGCGGGTTCGCTGACGGATTTCGGTATCGATGATGATTTCATCAAATCGCTCGGCGAGACCATTCCCAACGGTTCTTCGGCGCTGTTCGTGCTGATCCGCAAGGTGCAGCCGGAAAAGGTGCTGGCGGAACTGGAAGGCCTGCGCGGGCGGGTCATCAAGACGTCGCTGTCGCCGGCGCAGGAAGCGCAGCTGCAAAAGGCGCTTTCCGGCGGATCCGAACCGGCTGCTGCGCCTGCCATCTGATCAGACAATGAAAACGAGGCTGCGGCATGTTCCACGTCGCAGCCATCCGCTAAGGCATCGGGGAATTCGGCTTATACGGTCAAAGTGCCGTTTTTCGCCTGTGGCCAGGTGAGATAATAATAGCGGCTGCCGACGCTGCCGAAAAACGCGTTGTCGCCGGAAACACTATCGACATAGGCGCCTGTCTCGCTTCTCGCATAGGCCGAGCCGTCGCGCTTGAGATGGTCTTTCAGAAAGTCGCTCCATCCCGTCATGGCGATATCCGTGGCCGGTCTGGAGGTGGTTTCTGTATCGGAAGCCACATCCCAGGCCTTGATTTGCGCACCCTCGGCGGGATCGGAGACGGTGAGCGTGCCGGCCGCCAAAGCCTCCAGCATGGCCTTGGCCTGCGACGCCTTGTCCGGATCCTTGGTCAGTTCTTCCAGCGTCTCCTTCAGTTCCTTCATGAAATCGGCCTTGGTAATATCGCCGGAAGAAAGCTGGGTATCCGTATCGTCGGTCTGCGTATCCTCGCTCTCGGTCTGGGCATATTGCGCCAGAAGCTGCGTGAGCCGCGTATTGGTGGAAGACGAGGAGGAGGAAGTGTCGAGCCCGTAGGAATCGAGGAGAGACGTCCGCGTCGAGGAGGAGGACGTGGCGGCGGAATTGTCTTCCTGCTCCTTGATGGCCTTGAGGGCCAGTCTTGTGGCGGTGAGGCGTGTGGACAGGTCGATGGAGGAGACCATTGCGTTCGCTGTTTCCTTGATCGGGCGATACGCATCATTCGTACCGAACCGGCTCGGCGGGCATCGATCCCGCCTGTCGTCTCCTCTCATAAGAAGACCGGGTGAATCCCGGCCATGTTCGGCTTGGGATGCACCCGGTCTTAATGGCCGGACTTTGCGCGACGCTTGCGGCTCAATTCTCCTGAACGGAGACGCCGTTGGGGCCGATATTCATCTCGATCCCCTTCGGCTTGCTTTCCTCGTGCCAGACATAGATGCCAAGGCCCGCGATGACTACCACGAGCGCGCCGATGATGAGATAGAGATTATTGGTCTGCGTCATAAGATGTCTCCCCGTTTGACAATCAGAATCCGGGGCTAAACGCATGAAATGGCGTAAGGTTCCGTAAGGGCAAGTGTTTTAGGCGGCACGCGCGCGGCGGCGCAGGCTTTCGCGTTTTTCAAGCGCCATGCATCCCCACAATATGCCGAGCAGCAGGAAGAAGTGTCGCCAGTGGTCGGTATCGATGACGGCACCGATCATCACATGCCCGACGAAAGTCACCCAGGAAATAATGAGAAACGACTGCCACGGCCGTGGGCGCAGCAGATGCCTGAAACCGGCGGCGATGGTCCAGCAGATCAACACGAGATAGATCACGAAACCGAACCAGCCATGCGTCGTCAGGCTCTTCAGCCAGATATTATGTTCGGCGGCGGGAAAAATATTGTCGAAGACCATGGGGCCGATGCCGAGCGGGTGTTCCATGGCGAGCAGGAAGCCAAGATAGTGGCGGGCAAAACGCCCGAGATGGCCGCCATCATAAGATTGCACCGCCGAAGCGCGGCTGGAGAACAGATCCGCCACCTGCTTGAACTGCAGCGCGATGATGACCGCCGCGACCATCAGCCCGGCGGCGACGAGAAACAGCACGAGGATTTTAAGACGAAACGCGGCCGTGCGTTCCTTCAGCAGCATCACGAAGACGAGGAGAATGGTGGCGAACAGAAACAGGCCCCAGGCCGCGCGCGAGAACGACAGGAACACGGCAAGCGACAGGATGAGCAGCCCGGCGATCCGCCATGGCGCATGCATCGCCTTGCCGGTAAGAAGGCCGTAAATGAGGTAAAGCGAAGGTGTCACCAGAAAGGGACCGAAAACATTCGGGTCCTGAAAAGCGCCCTTGGCGCGGTCGTAAAGGGTGAAGACCTCGAAACCCGGAATGGCGTGAAAATATCCGATGATGCCGAGCAGGGCGGTGATCAGCGCCGCCGCGAGCCAGGCGCGGAAAATCAAAAGCAGCCGCTGGTATTTGTCCTCGATGATCGCCGCATAAAAAACCGAGGTCAGCGCCAGAAAGGTCGAGACGGCGAGATAAAGCGGTCCCTCATCCAGATCGGCCATGGTGGTGAGCGAAAGATAACCGCCGACATTGAACGCAAGCAGCAGGCACAGAAGCAGGATGACGGTGCGCGACAGGCGAAGGCCGAGCAGGAACCACAGGGCCACCTGTCCCACCATCATCAGCTCATAGGGCGCCGGCTCGGAGATGACGAAACCGGACAGGAACACGCCGAAAGCGATGAAGAACGAACCGACGAGCCGCATGGCGGCCAGCGGCGCGTCGAAATCCGGTGCGTGCTGATAACCGGTGTGGGTCAATAGGCGTTTTCCGATTTCAGCAGCCGTATCGGCGTGAGGAGCAGGATTTTCAGATCGAGAAACAGCGACCAGTTCTCGATGTAATAGAGATCGTATTCGGTGCGGAACTTGATCTTGTCGCCATGGTCGATCTCGCCGCGCCAGCCGTTGATCTGCGCCCAGCCGGTAACACCGGGCTTGACCTTGTGGCGCGCGAAATAATGCTCCACCACCTCGGTATATTTCAGGTCGCCCGTCTGGGCATGAACGGCGTGCGGGCGCGGCCCGACGAGCGAAAGATCGCCATAGAGAACGTTGAAGAGCTGCGGCAACTCGTCCATCGAGGATTTACGCAGGAAGCGGCCGACGGGCGTGACGCGCGGGTCGTTCTTCGTCACGGCCTTTTTCGCGGTCGGATCGCTGAGTTCCGTATACATGGAACGGAACTTCCAGACGTTGATCGTCTCATTGTTGAAGCCGTGGCGCTTCTGCTTGAAAAGGACCGGGCCTTTCGAGGTCGTTTTCACGGCAATGCCCGCACCCACCATCACCGGCCACAAAAGGGCGATGCCGATGAGGCTGAAGGTGATGTCGAACACCCGTTTCGCCACCGAATCCCAGTCGCGGATAGGCTTGTCGAACACATCGAGCATCGGCACCTTGCCCACATGGGAATAGGCGCGGGGGCGGAAACGCAATTTATTGGCATGCGCCGCGATGCGGATATCGACCGGCAGCACCCACAGCTTGCGCAGAAGCTGGAGAATGCGCGCCTCGGCGCTGAGCGGCAGGGCGATGATCAGCATGTCCAGCTTGGTCAGGCGGGCAAATTCCACCAGTTCCGCAAAGGTGCCGAGCTTGGGATAACCGGCGACAACCTCGGGAGAACGGGCGCTTTTCCGGTCGTCGAAGATACCGCAGATGCGGATATCGTTATCGGACTGCTGCTCCAGCGAGCGGATAAGGTCCTTGGCGGTATCGCCGCCGCCGACGATGACGGCACGGCGCTCCATGACGCCGTTGCGGCCCCAGTGGCGAATGGCAAAGCCGAGGATCAGTCGCCCGGCGAAGATCGCGACCGCACTCGTTGCATACCAGATGCCGAAGGCCTGCCAGGAATGCAGCGCATCGGGAAAGAAGAGGAGAAGGAAACAGGCAATACCGACGAAGGAGAGGCACACTGCGCCCTGAATGCGGGCGAACATCTTCAGCGGCGTGCGCAGCGTCGGGAGCTGATAGCAATCGCCCGCCTGCAGAAGAAAGACGCAGAGCGCCGCCCCCAGCACGCCGCCGCCGAAAACCGTCAGAAAGGTTTCGAGACCGCGATCGGCTGCGATGCCGTTGACGATGGCGGCGATGACGACGAGCATCGTGAATTCGAGAAGCCGCAATTGCCCGATTACCATGTTGGGCGAGTGGTTGCCGGCGCGCAGCTGGTTGGCGATCTGCCGTGCAAGCGGATTGAGAACGACGGTTTCGGAAGCCGAAGTCCCCCCGGCTTCGTAGTCGGAGAGTTTCTTGCGCAATGACGCCAGATCGAATTGCAGCCTGTCCTTGTCAGTCTTGGTCATTGCTTTGGTCCGCACCATCAAGCGCATCGGCCTGAAAATCGCATTCGATTTTCGACCGGAACGATGCGCAACCTCAAAGTGGTAGAGCGCCCTTTGTACATCCGGATGGATGCGCGGCGCTCTACGAGCAGAAAACTAGCCGAAACATGCTAAGAAACGTTTATGATGAGTTTCTACAGGACGGCCGGAATATACAATTAAAAATCGTGTTTTTGAAATGACTATTAGGTCAATAGCAGGTCGCGATAGAGTTTCATCATCTCATCCGCCATGACCGGGGTTGAAAATTTCGCCTTGAAGCTGTCGGGGCAAGGCATGATCCGCTGCGCCCAGTCGGCATCCTCGGCATCCTTGACCATGATCCGTGCCAGCGCATCGGCATCGCCGGCCGGTACGAGCGCCTCGCTGTCTTCGCCGAGCACCTCGGGAATGCCGCCGACATGCGAGGCAATGACCGTTTTTCCCGCCGCAAGCGCTTCGAGCACGATATAGGGCATGGCTTCGGCGCGCGAAGGCACCACTACAGTCGTTGCCAGTTCGAAGGCCTGCCTGGCGGGCATTGCCGCATGCATCGAAATCCGCCGAGAAAGCCCGGCCTTGTCGATCATCGCCGCATATTTGTCCCTGTCCGGCCCGTCGCCGACGATCACGCCGGTCATCGGCTGGCCGATGCTGCGCTCCATTTTTGCAAATGCCCTGATGAAGACATCCGGTCCCTTGAGGTCGCGCAACATGCCGATATAGAGAAAACGGGCGGCATCTTCGCGGGCGGGTACGGTTTCGAACTCGCTTTCCTGCACGCCATTATAGATCATCGCGGTGCGGGTGCGCGGCCTGCCGACCTTGGCCTCATACGTCGACTGCTCGAAATTGCAGACGAAACAGAGCGCATCGGTGAAATGCTCCTGAAACCGCTCCAGCCGCAGGAAGAGCTGCCCCTTCAGGCTGTTTCGGGCATAGTGCAAGCTGCCGCCATGCGGTGAATAGAGGCGGGCTACGCGATACCTGTTCGCCCGCAGGAGTGAGCCGATCAGCCGGGCAAGAGCGCCACCCTTGGCGCTGTGTCCATGCAGAATGTCCGGCCGCAAACTTTTGATGTGCTTGTAGGATTTCCACAGCGCCAGAAGATCGCCGGGGCTGATCGACCGCCGGATGGGCAGGCGTGTGAGGCCCAGCTCCAGCATCGGGGTGATCTGCGCGAAAAGCCGTTCCTCATGCGCGCCGCCGGTGGAACTGTCGCAGACGATGCCGACCTTGTGGCCCTGTTTCACATGTTCTTCGATGAGGTCGCGCACATGGCGGAAAACGCCGCCCACCGGGGAGCGGAAGCAGTGAATGATGCGCAGGGGAGGGCCGTCATCCGACACGTGTGCCTCTCCGTCTGTCAGAAGAAGCGTTCGCGTACATAGACGGTGTCACCCGCCAGAATGGGCGCAGTGATCACGATCCGGCCGGTCATCACCTCGGCATTGATCTTGCGGGTGATGTCGACATCGGCCTGATTGGCGCGCGGGGTGAAGCCGCCGGCAATGGCGATGGCGTTTTGCACGGTCATGCCAGGCACGTAGGAATATTGGCCGGGACGACCGACCTCGCCCATGATGAAGACCGGGCGGTAACGGTCGATCTCGATTGTCACGTCAGGATCGCGCAGATAACCCTGGCGCAGCTTGGCGGCGATGGCGGCTTCGAGTTGCGGCAGGGTCTTGCCGCGTGCCGGAACCTGGCCGACGAGCGGGAAGGCGACATAACCGGCCTGATCGACCGTATAGGTATTGGTCAGCCCGGCCTGTTCGAACACGTTGATACGCAGCCTGTCGCCGCTATCGACATGATAGGGCTGCAGGGCAGCTTCATTGAACGACCTCGGCGCGGGTTGATATGCCGCGCAGCCGGAAAGGGCCGTCAAAACGGCGAGCGTCAGTGCGGTGACATGTCGTGATCCGGCGAGCGGCATCTCATCTGGCTCCGAGTCGAACTTTGATCATTCTTATCGTTCTGTTAGGGTTAATGGCCGGTAAACAGTCAGCGCGAGCGATGGTAATATCGGCTTTATTTCGTCGGATTCGCCGGGATTAACTGTTGTGTTACCGGCAAGACTTAAACTTCGCTAAAATTGACCATCTATATTTGAGCGCCCGAGGTTTGTCTCGGTTACGGAGCCCGCATGAACGGCGATCGCATTGACGACAGGGATGTGGATATCGACCTTGCGCAGCTTGTCGCGGCCATATGGCAGCGCAAGGGCCGGATCGCCGCGATCACGCTTCTGGCCGGGGGCGCCGCTTTCGTGATCTCCAGCATGATGTCGCCTGCCTACAAGGGCGAGGCGCGTGTGCTCATCGAATCCCGCTCGGCCTCCTTCGGTGCCTCGCAGCAGTCCAATGCGCCGGCCGAACCCGTGCTCGATGAATTGACCGTCTCCAGCCAGGTGCAGATCCTGCAATCGGTCGACCTCATCAAGCAGGTCGCGAAAGACATGAAGCTCTATGAGCTGGATGAATTCGATCCGGAGGCCCATCCGTCGCTCGTCTCGCAGCTGCTGGTCGCCGTCGGCGTCAAGAAGGACCCGCTTCAGGTGCTGCCCGAAGAACGGGTGCTGAAGGCCTTCCGGGAAAGGCTGCAGGTCTATCAGGTCGAAAGTTCGCGCGTCATCACTGTCGAGTTTTCCTCGCAGGATCCAAAACTCGCCGCCGCCATCCCCAATGAGATGATGAAGGCCTATATTGCGCTGCAAAGCGGCGCGAAGCTCGATACAAGCACGGAAGCGGCGCGCTGGCTGGAGCCGGAAATCGCCAATCTGCGGGAAAAGGTGCGCGAGGCGGATAGGAAGGTTGCGGATTACCGCGCCTCCTCCGATCTTCTCTCGGCGGGGCAGGGCGAAACGCTCGCCACCCGCCAGCTCAGCGATATCTCGACCGAACTTGGCCGTATCCGCGGTGAGCGCGCCAATGCGGAGGCGAGGGCGGAAGGTGTGCGCAGCGCGCTTGCAAGCGGCCGCCCGCTCGATACTTTCCCTGATGTTGTCGGTTCCCCGACGATCCAGAGGCTGAAGGAAAACGAAACGACGATCCGCAGCCAAATTTCCGATCTCTCGTCCTCGCTGCTGGAAGGCCATCCGCGCCTTCGCGCGCTGCGCAACCAGCTTGACGGCATACAGCGGCAGATTCAGGAAGAGACCCGCAAGGTGCTGGCAAGTCTCGAAAACGAAGCGAATGTTTCGCGTCTGCGGGAACGGCAACTGGTCCAGCAACTGAACATGCTGAAATCGGAAAGCGTGCGCGCGGGCGAGCAGCAGGTCGGCCTCAACGATCTGGAACGGGAAGCTTCGGCGCAAAGGCAGCTTCTGGAAACCTATCTTGCCCGTTACCGCGAGGCGACGTCGCGCGCCGGCTCGGTGGATTCCACGCCGGCCGATGCGCGTGTCATCTCGACGGCGGTGGAGCCGCGCGAACCCTATTTTCCGAAGACCGGCGCCATCACCATTGTCGTGACGCTGGCGGCCTTTCTGCTTTCCTGCATCGTCGTGATGCTGGTGGAGCTTTTCACCGGCCGGGCTCTGAAGCCGATGGGCAGGAATCAGGTTCCGCCGCTCTCCGATCCGCCGTCTCCTTCGCGTGCTTCAGCCGATCCGGACAAGACCACGGATGCGCTGGAACAGCCCGTCGCCGCGCGCCATGAGACTATGGAGCCTGCTGTGCGGGCCATTCCGGTCGCGGCATATCAGTCTGTTGCCGAAGAGGCGCAACCGCACATGCCGGCCGTCGCTGCTGCTGCCATACCGGCCTTGCCGGTGGAAGATGTCGCGGCTGCGAAAGAAGAGGCGGTGGAAGAGGAAATCGACACCGATGACGATTTCTCCATCGACGCCGTTGCAGGTTTCCTGGCTACTCGTGTTGCCAAACCGGTCGCCGCGATCGTGTCGCCGGCCGGTGATAGCGGATCGACCGCCACCGTCATGCTGGCGCGCGCTTTGTCTGAAATGGGCCGTTCGGTCGTTCTCGTAGACATGACGGCATCTGCCTGTCCGACGCGGCTGATGGCGCCGGAAGCCGGGCTTCCCGGTGTCATGGACCTTCTCGCGGGCGCGGCCGCCTTCGGTGAAACCATTCACGGCGACCGCCTGTCCGACGCCCATATCGTGCCGCGCGGCAATGCGCAGCCGCGCGAGGCGATGCGCGCCATAGATCGCCTGACGATGATCCTCGGGGCGCTTTCAGATGCCTATGATACGGTTCTCGTCGAATGCGGCGCGGTGCAGATTTCAAGTCTTGAGAAAATGCTGCGCAACCTGCCGGCGGAAATCATTGTTTCGGTTCCCGGCAAGGATAGCGAACTCTTGGAAAAGACGCTCGGTGAACTGGTTGCCCAGGGCTACGAACAGGCATTGCCGATGACCGGCATGCGCAAGCCGGACCATCTGAGCGCGGCCTGATCCGCTCAATCGGCTGCTGCTGCTGCTGTGTCCGTCTTCGGCCGTCCAGCACGAAAACGCTGAATCAGCGCATAGAACGCCGGATTGGATTTGATCAGGCTCTTCGTCCGGGCGATGGCGACATAGGCCGAGGCCGCCGCGCGGCCCTTCAGCGTTACCGGCAGGAATATATCGTGCTGTACGGTGAAAAGCGGGCACCAGCTGCGCTTGTACAGCTGGTCGCCGACGCCGAAATCGAAGATCGCCGCCTTTTCGCGACATGCCCTTTCGATCATCAGCCAGAACAGCAATTCGCCCGGGCTGAGTTCCGAAACGGATTCATCGATCGAACCGAACTGGCAGATGATGTGATCCTGCTTGCGCGAAAGGCCGGCTATTGCGGCGACGACGCCTTCGTTTGCACCGTGCAGGCGAATGGCATGCAGTTCCAGCAGACTGTCCGTGCCCGTCTCGGGATAATTGGCGAGATCGTAGAAGAAATCCTTCACCGATTGATCGCGAAAGACATCCGGAATGCCCTGCGAGGCGAAACGGGCGGCCTTCTGGCGGAAAAACGCCTGCAATAATTCGCATTTTTCCTGGGGGGATCGGGCGATCACATGGCTGTAGCCACCCATTTCCTCGGCCCTTCGGCTCTGGATGCGGAATTTCTTCCGCCGCCTCTTGGCGTTGACCTGCCGGAGCGTGGCCTCGAAACTTTCGAACAGGGGAAGCTGGAAGGCCGGATTCTGGTTTTCGACGGAAGCAAGATGCGAGAGGGGACTGGTCCTGCCGCGCCACGTCAGCGGTACGTTCTGCAACGCCAGAATATCGGCCCGGCCATGCAGCAGCTTCCGCGCCTCGCGGGCAATCGCCGCCGCGATTTCCTGCCCTGCCTGTTCGGCAAAGGAGGGGTCGAAAAGCCCCGTATTGATATTGTTGAAACGGCCGCCGGGAAAACGCGCCTTGCGGATGCCGCCTTCCAGCACGATTTCGAGCGGCAGCAGAAAGATCGTCTTGCCGCTTTGCCGGCCGCGAAGCGTCAGGAGCGCGCTGTTCTGCGTTTGCGCCCAGATGGAGCACCAGCCGAAGCCTTGATGCAGTGAATTGAGCGGGTCGTTTTCCAGCCGCTCCCAGTCGGCACGGATGGTGGAGGTGTCATCGACGAGATCGATCAACAGGCGATCGGCACCCCGCCGCTCGTTTTGCACGGCGGTCGGCGCTTGCTCATCACTGATAAAGACCGGCCCCTCAGCCGCCATCCACTCTCTCCGGTTGTTTCGGTCGGACTATATCGTTGAGCGGCAAACAATCGGTTTATAAAATTGCGACCTCAGGATGTCATGCAATGGTCGGCGCTTAACCCTGTTTTTTGGGCCCGGCCATCCATTTGATGATCAGCATCGCCGGCAGAACCCACAAAATTCCGGTCAACACGAAATAAGCGAGATGCACCCACCAGGGCGATTGCGCCAGTGCCGCCGATGCAATGGCCGTCGCCACCACGGCGTAAACGACGACGAGGCATATGATGACGATGGTGCCGATAAGCGATCTGAGGCGAGGGTGCATGAGGTCTTTCCATCATTGAATATCTGCGAGGGACTATACTGCCGCGACCGCATGCCGCAAACCCTGAGGCCTTGTTTTGTGGTGCCGGTTGGGGCTAATCAACATGACTGTATGAGGGAGACCTGAAAGATGCGTTCGAGCGGCATGACGATGGCAAATGGTTCTGCGGAAATGGTGGTGGAGGCTGCCCTGCAGAAACAGGAGAAGGACCGCCGCCTGCTGCGCATCTGGCTGCGCGTGGTGCTCTTCACGCTCTTCTGTCTGGTGCTCGTTGGCGGCGCCACGAGACTTACCGAATCCGGCCTGTCGATTACCGAATGGAAACCGATCCACGGCGCGATACCACCGCTCTCCGTCGCCGAATGGGAAGAGGAGTTCCAGCTCTACAAGCGCATTCCCCAATATCAGGAAATCAACAAGGGCATGTCGCTCGATGAGTTCAAGACGATTTTCTGGTGGGAATGGGCGCATCGCCTGCTTGCCCGCACCATCGGCCTCATCTTCGCTTTGCCGCTCGCCTTCTTCTGGCTCACCGGCCGCGTCGAAAAGCGCCTGCGCCTGCCCTTGGTCGGCCTTCTGGCGCTTGGCGGCTTTCAGGGCTTCATCGGCTGGTGGATGGTCTCTTCCGGCCTCGTCAACCGCACCGATGTCTCGCAATATCGCCTTGCCACGCATCTGACCATCGCCTGCCTTATCTTTGCGGGCTGCATGTGGATATTGCGCGGCCTGTCGCATCATTCCCCCGAGGCCGCCGACGAGAAGACGGGCAGGGGTTTTGCCGCGCTTCTGACGGTGCTCTGTCTCTTCCAGATCTATCTCGGCGCATTGGTGGCGGGGCTGAATGCCGGCCTCTCCTATAATACCTGGCCGCTGATGGATGGCTCACTGGTGCCGGGCGATCTCTTCCTGCAACAGCCCTGGTGGATCAACCTCTTCGAGAACCCCAAGACGGTGCAGTTTGTCCACCGCCTCGGCGCCTATACACTGTTCGCCGCCATCTTGTGGCATATGGTGTCGATGGCGCGCGCGCTGCCGAATACGCCACACGCCCGCCGTGCGGTGCTGTTCTTCGTACTGGTTTCCATTCAGGCGGCGCTCGGCATCACCACGCTGCTCATGCATGTGGATATTCATGTGGCACTTGCCCATCAGGGCATGGCGTTGATCGTGCTTGGTTTCGCCGTCGCTCACTGGCGCGGTTTCATTGGCGAATATCCGGCACCCGTTGCGGTCGAAGTCAGGGACTGAGGCGGCTTAAAACTGCGCGAGCACCGCTTTGATGGTGGCCGCGACGACGAGTTCGTTGTCGCGCTCTTCCGCATTGCCATCCTCTTCGTGCCACGCGGCAGAAAGACAGCCATAGGCAAAGGCATATTGCAGCAATAGCCGTTCGTCCCGTTGCAGGGCCTTCGCAAAAATCGCCGCCATGGAGGCGATGCGCGCCTCGCTGCGCGTCAGGTCGAAACGGTCGAGCGGATTGGAGAACATGTTGGCGACATCGAGCGCCGCATCGCCGATCAGGCCGGCGGGATCGATGATGATCCAGCCGCGTTCACCGCGCATGATGTTCTCGTGATGCAGATCGCCGTGCAGCGGCTTCACATCCCGCTGCTGGCCGATCAGTTCCTGCGCCAGCGTGGCCGCCTCGATATAGGGGCTCTCCACGCCGTCGATGCGATCCTGATCGGCCTTGCGGAACAGGCTCTCGAAATAGAGCGGCAGCGTCAGCAGGCTTGAAGGCGGCTGCTGCTGCGATGGCTGATGATATCTGAGCAGGACATCGGCGGCGATTTCCGTGGCGGCATCGTCGTTGCCGTCGCGAAACAGCACGTCGCGCAGGGTTTCCGTGCCGGCATGTTCCATCAGCAAAATATCGTCGGAGCGGTCGAGCAGCTCCACGCAGCCGATACCGGCGCGCCATTCGATGAAATCCGCGCCGCGAAGGCTGTCCTTCAGTACTTTCTTTTTCAGAACCTTGGCGACGGCAAGGGAGCCGTCGCCGCGCGTAAGCTCGTAGACCACCCCGGCCGGCGTGTCGGCAATCCGTTTCGCGGCCTCGATATTCCACGAGGCCGGAAAAGATGGGGCGGGCGTGTTCATAAGGAACGCCTCATGCGGAGAGCATCAGTTCCATGTTCTGCACGGCAGCACCGGATGCACCCTTGCCGAGATTGTCGAGCAGTGCCACGAGGTTGATATGCTCGCCGCCCGGCGTACCGAAGACGAAGAGCTTCATCGTGTCCTTGCCTGCCAGTTCCTCGGCATCGATGCGCGCGAGGCCCTTGCTTTCGGCAAGCGGCACCACGCTGACGATATCCTGCCCCGCATAATGGGCGGTCAGCGCCGCATGGATCGTTTCGATGGTCGTGCCTTCCTTCAGGTCGGCGGCAAACAGCGGCACCTGCACGATCATGCCCTGCGGGAAACGCCCGACGGAGGGCGAAAACAGCGGCGCGCGGTCGAGCTGGCCGTGAATGGTCATCTCAGGAACGTGCTTGTGCTTGAGCGTCAGGCCATAAAGGAAATTATTGGCGCTGATGGCGTCATCGCGGCTCTGGTCTTCCATCTGGGCGATCATCTGCTTGCCGCCGCCGGTATAACCGGAAACCGCATTGACGCTGACCGGATAACCGTCGGGCAGGAGGCCGCTAGCGCGCAGCGGGCGCAGAAGGGCGATCGCGCCGGTCGGGTAGCAGCCCGGATTGGCGACGAGGCGCGCGGAACGAACCTTCTCGCCCTGTTCCTTGTCCATTTCGGCAAAGCCGTAGGCCCAGTCCTGATGGACGCGATAGGCGGTCGAGGTGTCGATGATGCGGACATTGTTATTGCCGGCCACCATCGAGACGGCTTCCCGGGAAGCATCATCAGGCAGGCAGAGGATCGAAATGTCGGCATTGTTGAGCATATCCTCGCGCATCGCCGCATTGCGGCGCTCAGCCTCGGGTATGGACAGCAGCTCGATATCGCGGCGACCGGCAAGGCGCGTGCGGATCTGCAGACCCGTGGTGCCGTGTTCGCCATCGATGAAGATCTTCGCTGTCATGTCCTTGTCCTGACTTTTCAAAGGGTTGCGAGGGTAATCGGAATCAGTTTTCTAAGTTCTGGCCGCCTTGTCAGCCGGCCTTCGCCAGCCGTTCGGCGCGCAGGCCAAGCATATACATTGCAACGGTGGCTCCGGCAATGGCGGTAATATCGGCATGGTCGTATGCCGGCGCCACCTCCACGACGTCCGAACCGCGAATATCGAGCTGGCCAAGCCCGCGCAGAACGGAGAGGATTTTAGCGCTGGTCGGCCCGCCGGCCACCGGCGTGCCGGTTCCCGGCGCAAAGGCGGGATCGAGGCAATCGATATCGAAGGTCAGATAGACGGGCATGCCGGCCGTGTGCTTGACGATCAGCGAGGCGATATCGCCCGCCCGCATCTCCTCCACCTCGTATCCGTGGAGAATGCGGATGCCGAAATCGTCAGGCGCATGGGTGCGGATGCCGATCTGGATCGAGCGGTCCGGGTCGATCAGACCGTCACGCACGGCGCGGGCCACGAAGGAGCCGTGATCGATACGCTTGCCATCGTCGAACCAAGTGTCCTGATGCGCATCGAACTGCACCAGAGCCAGCGGCCCGTGTTTGGCCACATGCGCTTTCAGCAAAGGCCAGGTGATGAAATGATCACCGCCCAGCGTCAGCAGGTAATCCGTCTTGGAAATGATCCGCCGCGCTTCCTTTTCGATCGTGTCAGGCGTTTTCCAGTGGTTGCCGTAGTCGAGCAGGCAGTCACCATAGTCGATGGTCGGCATATGGGCGAAAAGGTCGCGCGCGAAGGGATATTGCGGGTCGTTGTCGAAGATCGCCGAGGCGCGGCGGATCGCCTGCGGCCCGAAGCGCGCACCCGGCCGATTGGAGGTGGCCGCATCGAAGGGAATGCCCCAGATGGCGGTCGATACGCCCTTGAGGTTCTTGGTGTATTTACGCCGCATGAAGGAGAGGACGCCCGCATGGGTCGGGTCGGTGGCGGCCGATGTCAGGGTCGTTGCGGTAAAGGCATGGTCGATGGTTTTGGACGGCATTGATCACCCCATTGCGATTTGCGCCGAGGTTGCTGTCTTCCTGCTGAAAAAACAAGGGAGGTGACCATGAAAAAAGGCGGAGCCGAAGCCCCGCCTTTCGAAGTTCTGAACGAACCGTTCGTGGAAGCGATTAGCGCTTCGAGAACTGGAACGAACGGCGGGCCTTGGCCTTACCGTACTTCTTACGCTCGACAACGCGGCTGTCGCGGGTCAGGAAGCCGCCCTTCTTCAGAACGGAGCGCAGGCCCGGTTCGAAGTAGGTGAGGGCCTTGGACAGGCCGTGACGAACGGCGCCGGCCTGACCGGACAGACCACCACCGGCAACGGTGGCGATGATGTCGAACTGACCCGTGCGGGCAGCGGCGACGATCGGCTGCTGGAGGATCATCTGCAGAACCGGACGTGCGAAATACGTGGTGAAATCGCGGCCGTTGATGATGATCTTGCCAGAACCGGCCTTGACCCATACGCGGGCTACGGCGTTCTTGCGCTTGCCGGTCGCGTAGGAGCGGCCGAGGGTGTCAACCTTGCGGACATGCACGGGAGCCGAAGCTTCCGAAGCCGGGGCGAGGTCTTTCAGAGAGGAAAGATCGGCCATTATCAGGCGCTCCTTACGTTCTTCTTGTTAAGCGCGGCCACGTCGAGAACGGTGGGCTGCTGTGCTTCGTGCGGGTGGTTGGAACCGGCGTAAACGCGCAGGTTCTTCATCTGGCGACGGCCGAGCGGGCCGCGCGGGATCATGCGCTCGATAGCCTTTTCAACGACGCGCTCCGGGAAGCGGCCTTCGATGATCTGGCGAGCGGTGCGCTCCTTGATGCCACCCGGGTGACCGGTGTGCCAGTAGTACTTCTTGTCGGAATACTTCTTGCCGGTGAAGGCGACCTTTTCCGCGTTGATGACGATGACGTTGTCGCCATCATCGACGTGGGGGGTGTAGGTAGCCTTGTGCTTGCCGCGCAGGCGGGTTGCAACGATGGTGGCGAGGCGACCAACAACGAGGCCTTCGGCGTCGATGATGACCCACTTCTTCTCCACCTCAGCGGGCTTCTGAACGAAAGTAGACATGGATTTCACTTTCTAACGTGGACCCGTCATCCTCTTTATGAAAGAGCATACGGGCGTTTCTTGTTGCTTGGTTTGGTTGCCATCAGGGGCAACCGCAAATGACCCTATTCCGGCTGGAATCCGATCTGGCGCGCTTATACGGTGCACGAGCGAAAGCGTCAATATGACTGTTTTTGTGGATCGTAAAAATAGACAAGCAAAAACAATGGGTTATTGATGTGGTATTATTTTACCCCATTCGGGAGGCATGTTTTCACCCGAGCCGCATCACCAGAACGCCCGCTGCAATGATGCCTCCGGCGAGATAACGCCAGATGCTCGCCCGTTCTTTCAGGATCACCACGGAGATTACCAGCGCGAAGAGGATGGAGGTTTCCCGAAGCGCCGCGACGACGGCCACAGGCGCCTTCGTCATGGCATAGAGCGCCAGCCCGTAAGAAAGGATGGAGCCGCCGCCGCCGATCAGGCCGCGCCACCAGTTGCGCCGGACATGCTGCGCGACAGGGGCGACGCCGCGCTGAAAAAAGGCAAAACCGAAAAGCAGCACGGGCGGCAGAAGCGACATCCACAGGGTATAGGAGATGGCGTTGCCGGAAAGCCTTGCGCCGACACCGTCGACGAAGGTGTAGGACGCGATCACGAAGGCGTTGAGCAGGGCGACCATGATCGCCTTTCCGCCACCGCGCCGCGCCTCGAAAGCAAGCGTCAGGATGCCGCCCGAGATGACAGCGATCCCGGCAAGGGCGAGCGGGCTCAAAACCTCGCTCAGGAACAGGCTGCTCGTCGCCGCGACGATCAAGGGGGCCACGCCGCGCATGACGGGATAGACAAGGCCGATGTCGCCGATCGTATAGGCGGCGGCGACAAGACGGAAATAGGCAAATTGCAGAACGGCCGAAGCGATCAGAAAGGGAACGGCGACCGGCGCGGGAAATGGCAGAAAAGGCAGAAATGGCAGCGAGCAGGCCGCGGCTCCCGCCGCGATCAGCGAGGCGTCCAGCGATTTGTCGGATCCGGATTTGACCAGCGCATTCCATCCGGCGTGCAGCATTGCGCCCAGGAGCACCAGAAGAAGAATGTCAAATGTCACAATAGAGACTCGCTCGCAGGCTACTTTGGGCAGCCTACAGCATCGGCTTAAAAACCGGAATCGATTTTCGGTGAGGACGGCAAGCCTTTCCCGCTTGTTCTGGCCAGCGTTTTGCGCCCGTGGAGCCACCCGCCAACGCAATGTGGCCAATGCGGATATTGCGACGCGCGTAAAATTTGTGCTTTGTGTATGTCATGGAGCCGTGGAATGATTTTGCGTCGGTGCGATATGGCGTTCTGCTCATGATTTCATCCGTCAGATCGGGGCATGGGCGCTGGACGCACAGCTTGTGGTTTCGCTTCTGGGCGGATTTTCGCTAAAAATACTACCTATTTTGTCCGATATTGCCGTTGAATGCCTCTGAATGCTCCGCGGCGCTTTGGGCGTAAGGTGTATCAATTGGGTAAAGGCGCGCATGAAAAGAAATTTCATGACTTTCATGAATGGTCGACTGTAACGTTGTAGATTTGTTTGTAGATTGATTTACAGAATAACTTTCTGAAAATTAGATATTTCTAATTCATCTGCGAACGGAATGAAAACAAACAGGAGACGAACGGCGCATTGGTTGCACGCTAATGTTGTTTGAGCAACCATTTGCGCCGAATTGCGCCATTGGGAAAACTGGATAAAAATAGTCAATACACCCGGCATTTCACCGTTTTGGTGAAATCATTTTGCGTGAAGAAAAACGTGACACCGCCTGGCGGGCGTCTGTCGTCGTGGCGATTTTCAGTCGGGCAGGGGTTCAAGACAGCGAAGAACCTTCCTAGATGGGAAGGGTGGACGCAGCCGGCAGCGGCAGGAATGCGCCGGTGGAATTATGCAGGCGATGCTATGCTCGTGGAGTTTTCAGATGGCACACTTGCATTGGTATCCTTCACACCATGTGACGTTCCAAAAGGGATAAGTTGACATGCAGCATGATAGTTACGAGCCCGACTACCTCAGAAGAATTCTGACGGAGGTTAAAACCATTGCCCTGCTCGGTGCTTCGCCCAGCCCGGACAGGCCGAGCCACGGCGTGATGCGTTTCCTGCTGTCAAAGGGTTACCGCGTGTTCCCGGTCAATCCCGGCCACGCAGGCAAGGAGATATTGGGACAGAAGGTCTATGCCAGGCTCGCCGATATTCCCGAGCCAGTCGACATGATCGACGTTTTCCGCGCGCCGGAATATTTGTCGGCGATCGTGGAAGAAGCGATATTGCTGCCGGAGCGGCCGTCGGTGATCTGGGGCCAGCTTTCCGTCCGCGACGACAATGCCGCCGCCAAGGCGGAAGCCTACGGCATGGAAGTTGTGATGGACCGTTGCCCGGCAATTGAGTATCCGCGTCTCAATATTGTGCGATAGTTGGTACGGATCGGACTTACCATTTGGCGGCAAGGCATTATGATCCCTCCGAAATTCCAATTGGAGGAAACATCATGCCGAGCAGCAATCCCGGGTTTTCGACGCTGGCCGTTCATGCGGGCGCGCAACCTGATCCGACCACCGGCGCGCGTGCCACGCCCATTTATCAGACCACGGCCTATGCTTTCCGCGATGCCGATCACGCCGCCGCCCTGTTTGGATTGAAAGAGTTCGGCAATATCTACACCCGCATCATGAACCCTACCCAGGCGGTTCTGGAAGAGCGCGTCGCAGCACTTGAGGGCGGCACGGCCGCGCTTGCCGTCGCGTCCGGCCATGCCGCGCAATTGCTGGTCTTCCATACGCTGCTGCAGTCCGGTGACAATTTCGTTGCGGCCCGCCAGCTCTATGGCGGCTCGATCAACCAGTTCGGCCACGCTTTCAAGGGCTTCGACTGGCAGGTCCGCTGGGCCGATGCCACCGATCCGACGAGCTTCGAAGCGCAGATCGATGATCGCACGCGTGCCGTCTTCATCGAAAGCCTCGCCAATCCCGGCGGCACCTTCGTGGATATCGCCGCAATCGCCGAGGTTGCCCACCGGCATGGCCTGCCGCTCATCGTCGACAACACCATGGCAAGCCCCTATCTGCTGCGACCGCTGGAACACGGCGCGGATATCATATTGCATTCGCTGACGAAATTCCTCGGCGGCCATGGCAACTCCATGGGCGGCATCATCGTCGACGGTGGAACCTTCGACTGGTCGGCGACGGACAGATATCCGGCGCTGTCGCAGCCGCGGCCGGAATATTCCGGTGTCGTGCTGCACCAGACCTTCGGCAATTTCGCCTTCGCCATCGCCTGCCGCGTGCTTGGATTGCGCGATCTCGGTCCGGCGATCTCGCCCTTCAATGCCTTCCTCATCCTGACCGGCATAGAAACCCTGCCGCTGCGCGTTCAGCGCCATTCCGACAATGCGCTCGCTGTCGCCAAATGGCTGAAGGCGCATCCCAAGGTGGGCTGGGTGCATTATGCGGGACTGGAAGACAGCGATAATCACGCCATCCAGCAGCATTATTCACCAAAAGGGGCGGGCTCCGTCTTCACCTTCGGCGTCAAGGGCGGTTATGCGGCCGGCAAGGCGCTGGTGGAAGGGCTGCAGCTTTTTTCCCATCTTGCCAATATCGGCGACACGCGCTCGCTCGTCATCCACCCGGCCTCCACCACCCATGCGCAGCTGACACCGGAACAGCAGACGGCCGCCGGCGCCGGGCCGGATGTGGTTCGCCTGTCGGTCGGCATTGAGGATGTCAAGGACATCATTGCCGATCTCGAGCAATCGCTTGCCAAACTCTGATCTGGTTCGTCACGCGAGTTTGGTGCCCGCGTGATCTGCAATGATATTTTGGTGTGCTTGAGCTGCCGCCGGAAAACCATGGAACACGGTATTTTCGGCGGCAACGGATTTCAGTGCTGCGGTGTGGCCGGAATTCGCGCCGAGCTACAATCGCTTGCCCGCATTCAGCTTATTTCTTCTGCAAAGTGACAATGAAGTCCTTTGAAATGGCACATGATTTTTCCATGAAGCCGATGATGAGCTGCAATTGCTCTTCATCATATTCTTGATAGAGCGCCTTCATCTGTTCCTGAAGGGGCGCGTAGATATGAAACAATTCCTGCATTTTTTCGGGATGAGGCGCTGCCAGCACACGACGGCGATCCGCAGGATCGGGCAAACGTTTTATGAAGCCGGCCTTCTCCAGCCGGTCGAGCAGTGCCGTCACCGCTCCGGTCGTGAGGCCGGTCGATCTTGCAAGTTCACCCGCACTTGCCTGGCCCTGCATTTGAAGGATGTCCAGGCACTCCAGATCGGTTGTGTTCATCCGCGCCTTTACCGCGACGGACTGGCTGATGAGCAATGATTGCGCGCTGGCTCGGCGAAGCACGTCGGTCAACCGGCGATCGAGGATATCTCTTGACATTTAAATATCTCAATAATTAAGAAATAATGGTCATCAAGATAATTGGCTGAGCGCGATTTCGCCAGCGTTAAATGTGTCGCCTGCGCCTGTGAGCGTCGAAAAGCGGAAAATGCGTGCTGGATGGACACGTTCGCGCAGGCGCCACTGCGATGGTTTCTGGAAGAGGTGAATGACGAATATGTTCGAGCCGCTGGTTTTCTACGCGATTATCGTCGCCGGTGTTCTTGGGAGCGTCGGGCTGGGCGGCGGCATCTACGAGACACTTCTTGTCGATCGGGTATGGCCTTCGCAGCCGATGTTGATCCAGCCTGAACGGGGCGGTATCAACCGAAAGCTTTTCTGGGGCCCCGCTCACGGGCTGTTTGAGGTGGCCGTGCTCCTCGCTGTCTGGCTGACATGGGCTCATCCCGCAATTCGCGTCTGGATATGGTCCGCACTCGCCGCGCATCTTGCCGCGCGGATCTGGTCCTTTGCATATTTCATCCCAATGGCGCTGCGGTTTGAGACGGGATCGGCCGGTGACGCAACGGCTGCTTCCAATGCTGCGGCGCGATGGGTCCGATTGAGCCGCTGGCGACTTCCCATCGAGTTTCTTGCGGTGATCTTCCTGTTCATCGCGCTTGCGAAATCAGCGGGAAACTGAGGCCCTGCACTGCCAGTCACCACTGGCGCGCTGTTTCCGTTCATCAGCCCATCTTACTCAAAGCGCCGAATCTGCCTAGAACGGACCCCTGCAGTCCCATCGCGAAAGATACGCCCTATGAAAAACCGAACCGGAATGCTCCGTATTGTCATCTTTCTGCTTGCGGGCGGGATTGCGGGCACGGCTGATATACCAGTCGTGGCTTCGGTTTCGCCGGCGAAGGCCGAGGCGGAATATTTCCCGAAGCAGCAGGATTTCGTTGGAAAATGGAAGCTCACCGGCGCCACCAGCCGCCCGCCGCGCGGCATGAAGACTGCGCCCACCGCCCAACAGGAAGCGGATGCGACACTCTTCCAGGAGACGGTGACGACATTTTATTCCGCGTTCGATTATCTGGAGATTACGGCAGACGGCCGCTACAATTTCCATCAACCCGGCGATCCCGTAGGGTCGTGCGTCTGGTGCGGCACATGGTCCTTTAACAAGAGTTCGCTCTGGCTGAAGCTGGATACTGCGCCCCGGCTCGATATTTACGCGAAGGACGGCGATATACAGATGACGTACACCGCCGAACCCGACAAGAAATCGAAATATACCTGGCTTGTTTTCGGCTGGACGAAGATGGACTAGGCTCCATGTCCGCCCGGTGGCAACGCCCGCTGGGACACTCAATATTTGACGCGGCGCCCGCAATCGCGCAAAGCTGTATGGCCAATCACATTTGACGGACAGGGGACGTCATGATGAATTTTTTGTCCTTCGATGATGCCACCGAGGTGGAGCACGGAGCGCCCGCGCCGGAAAGACTGATTTCCGGCGATCCGAAATTCACCACATGGAATATCGAGGAGGCTCCCGGCGGCATCTATGCCGGCATCTGGCAGTCCACGCCCGGTAAGTGGCGGGTGGTCTACGATGAGTGGGAATATTTCAACATTCTAGAAGGCCATTCCATTCTGACCGAAGACGGCGGCACGCCGCGTGATCTGAGGCCGGGCGACCGCATTATCCTGCGTCCGGGCTTTACGGGCACGTGGGAGGTGGTGGAAACGACGCGCAAGGATTATGTCATCCGGCTCTAAACCAGATGGTCTTTGCGAGTACTCTACCGGCCAAATCTCACCAGCTGAGATCGAGCCGCTCCAGCCCGTGGAAATGATAGACATCCTTGACCCTGGGCGGCTCGGCAATCTTCACGCCCGGCAGGCGTTTGAAAAGCAGGGGCAGGGCAAGATTGAGCTCCAGCCTTGCGAGCGGCGCGCCGATGCAGAAATGGATGCCGGCGCCGAAGGAGACGTTGGCGCCTTCGTTGCGGTCCGGCCGGAAGGTCAGCGGATCGGAAAACTTTGCCGGATCGAGGTTGGCGGCGGCCAGGATGAGGCTGACCTTGTCGCCGCGCTTGAACGCGACGCCGTCGATTTCGACCGGTTCCAGAACCCAGCGCTGGAAAATATGAACCGGGGCACAGATGCGCAGGGTTTCTTCCACTGTGCGTTCCGTCGCGGCCTCGTCGTGGAACAGGGTCTCCGGAGAGATGCCGCTTTCCAGAATGATACGTACGGAGTTACCGATCTGGTGCACGGTCGCCTCGTGCCCGGCATTCAGCAGCACGATGGTGGTGGAGACGAGTTCGTCGTCGGTGAGATACTGGCCCTTGTGCTCCGTATGGATCATATGGCTCAGCAGATCGTCCTTCGGCTCCGCCCGCCGCTCGGCGATCACGCTGCGCACATAGTCTGAAAATTCATGCGCGGCCCTGTCGGCCAGCAGCTCGTCTTCGGGCGTGCGCTTGAACATGTACATGCCGACATAGGCATGTGACCATTTCAGCAGTTGCGGCCCCATCTCCTCGGGAATGCCGATCATGCGCGCAATCATCGTCACGGGAATGATATCGGCATAGGAGGAGAGCAGTTCCGTTTCGCCTCTGCTTTCGAAGGCATCGATCAGGCGGCTGGCAAGTTCCTCGATTTCCGGCTTCATCTTGTCGACATGCCGGGAGACAAAAGCGCGATTGATGAGCGTGCGCAGCCGCGTATGTTCCGGCGGTTCCAGTTCCAGAAGCGAATGCTGCTCGGCGGCATCGAAATTCTTCACATGTTCGAGCGGTTCCGCCAAGCCGATCTCTTCGCGGCTTGCCACATGCAGGATCTGCCGTCCGAAGCGACGGTCACGCAAAAGCGCGCTTACATGGTCGTACCCGGTAAAGAACCATTGCCGCTGTTCTTCCCAGTAGAAGGTGGGACATTCAGCATGCAGGGCGGCATAGACCGGGGTGGGATCGTTGTAGAAGGCCGGGTCGCGGGCATCAAGCGAAACGCGGCGGGTAGCGGGATCGATTTTGAGAAAGGGAAATGTCGCTGTCATGCCCATGGTCTATTCCGCGCGCGGCGCTTTGGGAAGGGAGGGAAATCCCTTCCGGATACCTCTATGTCTGTCACTGGATGGTTACATCGTCACCGGCTGGCGATGGCGGATATCCGGTTCAGCGCCGCGACCTGGCGGTCGGCATTGTTATCCATCGGATTTTCGTCGCGATCCGCGGCGGGCACGACGACATTGGCCGAATTGACGTGGATGACGGTCCGGTTGCGCCCGGCTTTCTTGGCGGCATAGAGTGCGCGGTCGGCTTCCGTCATCATCGTATTGAGATCGGCATCCTTGATCATGGCTTCGGATATGCCAACGCTGGTAGTCACCTCGATGGCCTCACCACGCGAACTGATCTTTGAAAGGCGCAGATTGCTTCGGATGGCTTCCGCAAGCGTCGCCGTGCTGGAAGGGCTCTCCACTTCGGCAACCAGCGCGAATTCCTCGCCTCCCATTCTGACGAAAAGGCCGCGATCGCCGATCACGCGCTGCGCGATGTTACAGAAATGCACGAGGACCGCATCGCCGGACTGGTGGCCGTATCTGTCGTTTATCCTCTTGAAATGGTCGATATCGAACAGCACCAGCGCCACGTAACGGCTGGAGGCCGGCGACCTTTTCTTGATGCGTTCGAATTCCTCCAGCAGGCCGCGTCGGTTGAGGACGCCGGTCAGATGATCGGTCATGGCGAGCCGGTGGAGACGAATTTCCGTATCCTCCATGATGATCTTGGCGCTGATCATGATGATGGCCGTGAAGCCGAGCATGCCGGAAATGGAGAGCGCCGACGTCATGGGAATGGCGTTGGGAATTGCGGCATTGGCCGGGATGACGATGGAGGCGACGATCGCTCCGGCAAAAGCCTGCAATATCAGGATCGTGGCCAATACCTTTCGGCTGCGTGTGGCGCGCGCCCTGTTGGCCAGAAGGACACCGGCGAGCATGAAATAGCCCGTGGCCGCGCAGGCATGATAAAGCAGGATGCGGGCGACCATGTCTTCGCGCACCGACGGCACGAACATTCCGGCGATCCACAGCAGGGCCGGGATTGCAATCCAGCCGCCGGGTTTACGCTGCTCGAAGCACAAGAGGCCTGCGAGCCAGAAACCGAAGGCGGAAAGCGCCAGCATATTGCCGACCTGAATGGACAGGAAACTGGAAATATCCCCACGAAACGCCACCATGACAGTGCCGAAGCCCGTGGCGAGGAAACCGGCGGCGAAATAGAGATTATGCCGGCGGGAAGGGCGGTGCAGCCACAGCGTTCCCAAAAGCACGGCAAGGGTGAACGTCTCCGCCGCCCACAGTAGCGTGCTCGTCTTTGCATCCAGCATTGCAAAATCCTATCTGCGCCATCATGCGGTAAAAGCGGGCCCTTCGCACGAGGTGCGTTACGCCCGCTGAAATTGTTGAGCTGCCATTTCGCCCGAATGGGCCCATTCCCCAACGGGAACCGGAAATTCGCTGGCCAGTATCAGCAGCAAATACTAACGAGTTCTTGCCGGTGAGAAGTTATATCTGTGCATGGCGGGCGATTTTTGCCTTCGTCAGCTGCCATAGTAAAAAAATGGTGGCGGTGGGAGAAAGAGGCCCGACGGCCGCCGCCCGGTCCGAAAGCCCTGTCAACCTCGGCCGAAAGGCCTGCAAACGCTGTTGAGCCGTTAAGGATATGCGGCTTCGTGTCTTGAAGTACGGGGCAGGGACACTCTATGTAGGGAGTATGAAGGTTAGAAGTGATTCCGGAGCGGTTTTCCGCAAAGGGCAGAGTTGACAAAGGACGGACATGAAAAATCCAGTTGATACCGCCATGGCTCTGGTGCCGATGGTCGTTGAGCAGACCAATCGCGGCGAACGCTCCTACGACATATTTTCCCGTCTTCTCAAGGAACGCATCATTTTCCTCACCGGCCCGGTGGAAGACCAGATGGCGTCGCTCGTCTGCGCGCAGCTGCTTTTCCTCGAGGCTGAGAACCCGAAGAAGGAAATCGCGCTCTACATCAATTCGCCGGGCGGCGTCGTGACCGCCGGCATGGCGATCTACGATACGATGCAGTTCATCCGCCCTGCGGTGTCCACGCTCTGCGTCGGTCAGGCCGCATCCATGGGCTCGCTGCTTCTGGCTGCCGGCGAAAAGGGAATGCGTTTCGCAACCCCGAACGCCCGCATCATGGTGCACCAGCCTTCCGGCGGTTTCCAGGGCCAGGCATCGGACATCGAGCGTCACGCCCGCGACATCATCAAGATGAAGCGCCGCCTCAATGAAGTCTACGTGAAGCACACCGGCCGCACGCTCGAAGAGGTTGAAAAAACCCTTGATCGCGACCACTTCATGGATGCAGACGAGGCGAAGGACTGGGGCGTGATCGACAAGATCCTGACCTCGCGCCAGGAAATCGAAGGCGCCGCCGCGAATTGAGGCGCGCCGCTTTTTGACGTTTGTTTGAACCCGCAAAAGTAATTTCGGGGCTTTCAACCGCAACAGAAAGCGATATTAGTATATATAAAGGCTATGTTGAATTTTTATGACGTGGCCTTTGGTTTGATGGGGAATTCGTTGCAGCCGGTTGTCAGCTCCTGTATCTGATACGGCTAGTACCCCGGGAGACGAGGCGGATACGGCGATGCACCCCAAGGGCGGCCGTATCTGCGGGCGGTAAGTTGACCGCGATCCGTTTGGCGGACCTGCGGCGTGCTGGAAGGAAAGAGATATGAGCAAAGTCAGCGGCAGCAACGGCGGCGACTCTAAAAATACACTCTATTGTTCATTCTGCGGCAAGAGCCAGCACGAAGTCCGGAAACTCATTGCCGGACCGACGGTATTCATCTGCGATGAATGCGTCGAATTGTGCATGGACATCATCCGCGAGGAGAACAAGACGTCGATGGTGAAGTCGCGCGAGGGTGTTCCCACCCCGCAGGACATCATCAAGATCCTCGACGAATATGTCATCGGTCAGAAACAGGCGAAGAAAATCCTGTCGGTGGCCGTTCACAACCATTACAAGCGCCTCGCGCACGCCTCCAAGAACGGCGATGTCGAGCTTGCGAAGTCGAACATCATGCTCGTCGGTCCGACGGGTTGCGGCAAGACCTATCTTGCCCAGACGCTCGCCCGCATCATCGACGTTCCCTTCACCATGGCGGACGCAACGACGCTGACCGAAGCCGGTTATGTCGGCGAGGACGTGGAAAACATCATCCTGAAGCTGCTTCAGGCTGCGGATTACAATGTCGAGCGCGCCCAGCGCGGCATCGTCTATATCGACGAAGTCGACAAGATTTCCCGCAAGTCGGACAACCCGTCCATCACGCGCGACGTGTCGGGCGAGGGCGTTCAGCAGGCACTTCTGAAGATCATGGAAGGCACGGTCGCTTCCGTTCCGCCGCAGGGCGGCCGCAAGCATCCGCAGCAGGAATTCCTGCAGGTGGATACGACCAACATCCTGTTCATCTGCGGCGGCGCCTTTGCCGGCCTCGACAAGATCATCTCGGCCCGTGGTGAAAAGACCTCGATCGGCTTCGGTGCGACCGTCAAGGCGGAAGACGATCGCCGTGTGGGCGAGGTGCTGCGCGAGCTGGAGCCGGAAGATCTGGTGAAGTTCGGCCTCATCCCGGAATTCATTGGCCGTCTGCCTGTTCTGGCGACGCTGGAAGACCTTGATGAAGACGCGCTGATCCAGATCCTGTCCGAGCCGAAGAACGCGCTCGTCAAGCAGTATCAGCGCCTGTTCGAGATGGAAGATGTGGAACTGACCTTCCACGAGGACGCGCTGCGCGAGATTGCCCGCAAGGCGATCACCCGCAAGACCGGTGCCCGTGGCCTGCGCTCGATCATGGAAAAGATCCTGCTGGATACCATGTTCGAACTGCCGACCCTGGAAGGCGTGCGCGAAGTGGTCATTTCCAACGATGTCGTCAGCGGCGTCGCCCGTCCGCTCTACATCTATGCGGATCGCCAGGAAGAAAAGACCAACGTTTCGGCCTGACAGGCTGATACGCTAATGCGATGAAATCAGAAGGCCCGCATCCGTGCGGGCCTTTTCCGTTGTCTTGAGGACAGGAAACTTGCGCCTAACTTGGCGGAGCCCGATTTTGCGTTTGGAGCGGATTGCGCTTTGCTGATAAAGTCTTACAACTGATTTGCAGCGCGATATGACGGAAATGTGAATTCCCGTCGGCGACCCGGTTCCCATGTCCTCAGGGATAACCGGAAATGTCGGGAGTACTAGCCGGCGCTGGGTTTTGTTGAATTTCACGGTCTTGCCACGGCGCGAGACTGTCTGTTCCGGCGACTTGAAATCGGTGTTTTGAAACTCCACTTTCAGTCTCGAGAAATGAATGTGCCGGATGCCCCAAGCTGTCCGGCAAAGTGTCCCGAAAGGGACCAGGAAAGGAAATGATATGACGAACATCACGTCTGCGGCATCTGGCGGTACCTATCCGGTACTTCCCCTGCGCGACATTGTCGTTTTCCCGCATATGATCGTTCCCCTGTTCGTCGGGCGGGAAAAATCCATTCGTGCGCTCGAGGAAGTCATGGGCTCGGACAAGCAGATCATGCTTGTCACCCAGATCAACGCCAGCGATGACGATCCGGCTCCCGAGGCCATCCACAAGGTTGGCACGGTCGCCAATGTGCTGCAGCTTCTGAAGCTTCCCGATGGCACCGTGAAGGTGCTGGTGGAAGGCAAGGGCCGCGCCCAGATCGACAGCTATACTGGCCGCGAGGATTTCTACGAAGCCTCCGCGACGCCGCTGCAGGAACCCGCCGAAGATCCGGTCGAGATCGAGGCGCTGTCGCGTTCGGTCGTTTCGGAATTCGAGAGCTATGTGAAGCTCAACAAGAAGATTTCGCCCGAGGTTGTCGGCGCTGCCGGCCAGATCGACGATTATTCGAAGCTCGCCGATACGGTCGCTTCGCACCTGTCGATCAAGATCACCGAAAAGCAGGAAATGCTCGAAACCGTCAGCGTGAAGCAGCGGCTTGAAAAGGCGCTCGGCTTCATGGAAGGCGAAATTTCCGTGCTTCAGGTCGAAAAGCGCATCCGCTCGCGCGTCAAGCGCCAGATGGAGAAGACCCAGCGCGAATATTACCTGAACGAGCAGATGAAGGCGATCCAGAAGGAACTCGGTGACGGCGAGGATGGCCGTGACGAGATGGCCGAACTGGAAGAGCGCATCGCCAAGACCAAGCTTTCCAAGGAGGCCAAGGAAAAGGCCGAAGCGGAAATGAAGAAGCTTCGCCAGATGAGCCCGATGTCCGCGGAAGCGACCGTCGTGCGCAACTATCTGGACTGGCTGCTGGGCCTGCCCTGGGGCAAGAAGTCGAAGATCAAGACCGATCTCAACGCTGCCGAGACAATCCTCGATCAGGATCATTTCGGTCTGGACAAGGTCAAGGAACGCATCGTCGAATATCTCGCTGTGCAGGCGCGTGCCTCGAAGATCCGTGGCCCGATCCTGTGCCTCGTCGGTCCTCCCGGCGTCGGCAAGACCTCGCTCGCCAAGTCGATCGCCAAGGCGACCGGCCGCGAATATGTGCGCATGGCGCTGGGTGGCGTTCGTGACGAGGCGGAAATCCGCGGTCACCGCCGCACCTATATCGGCTCCATGCCGGGCAAGATCGTCCAGTCGATGAAGAAGGCCAAGAAGGCGAACCCGCTCTTCCTGCTCGACGAAATCGACAAGATGGGCATGGATTTCCGTGGCGATCCGTCGTCTGCTCTGCTTGAGGTGCTCGATCCGGAACAGAACTCCACCTTCATGGATCACTACCTTGAAGTGGAATACGACCTGTCCGACGTGATGTTCGTGACCACGGCCAACACGCTGAACATTCCGGGTCCGCTGATGGACCGTATGGAAGTGATCCGCATTGCCGGTTACACGGAAGACGAAAAGCGCGAAATCGCCAAGCGTCACCTGTTGCCGAAGGCGATCAAGGAACATGCCCTGCGCCCGGAAGAGTTCTCGGTTACCGATGACGCTCTGATGGTCGTGATCCAGCAGTACACCCGCGAGGCGGGCGTACGCAGCTTCGAACGCGAGCTGATGAAGCTGGCGCGAAAGGCTGTCACCGAGATCATCAAGGGCAAGGTCAAGTCCGTGGAAGTCACCGCTGCCAACGTTCCGGATTATCTGGGCGTTCCGCGGTTCCGCCACGGCGAGGCCGAGCGCGAGGATCAGGTCGGTGTCGTCACGGGTCTTGCCTGGACGGAAGTCGGCGGTGAGCTGCTCACCATCGAAGGCGTGATGATGCCAGGCAAGGGCCGCATGACGGTTACCGGCAACCTCAAGGAAGTGATGAAGGAATCCATTTCCGCAGCGGCATCTTACGTCCGCTCGCGCGCCGTGGATTTCGGCATCGAACCGCCGCGCTTCGACAAGAGCGACATTCACGTCCACGTTCCGGAAGGGGCAACCCCGAAGGACGGGCCGTCCGCAGGTGTTGCCATGGCCACCGCCATCGTCTCCATCATGACCGGCATTCCGGTTTCGAAGGATGTGGCGATGACGGGCGAGATCACGCTGCGTGGTCGCGTGCTGCCGATCGGCGGCCTGAAGGAAAAGCTGCTTGCGGCTCTTCGCGGCGGCATCAAGAAGGTGCTGATCCCGGAAGAAAACGCCAAGGATCTGGCGGAGATTCCGGATAATGTGAAGAACGAGATGGAAATCATCCCGGTTTCGCGCATGGGCGAGGTTATCAAGCACGCGCTCATCCGCCAGCCGGAGCCCATCGAGTGGGACGGCAGCATCGAGACGCCGGTGATCGCAACGGTCGAAGGCGTCGACGACGGCAGCCAGACCATCGCACATTGATGGATGATATCGTCGCGAGGGGCGGGAATCGCCTTTCGCGACGGGCATGCATAGAATCAATGCGTTAGGTGTCAGAGGGTGCACGCGCCCTTCAGCTTGGCGCAACTGATGCCAAATTGGCACGAATATGTGGAAGGCCGGCAGAAATGTCGGCCTTTTTTGTGAAAAAAAACGCAGACCCCTTGTTTTTCAGGCGATTCCAGCGCTTTTGAGTTGCTGTGCGCGGATGCGAACGTATTCTGCGCCGGCTTAATTCCTAGTCGTTTCAAACCATTGAAAGGGGTGGAAACATGAACAAGAACGAGCTCGTCTCTGCTGTTGCCGAAAAGGCTGGTCTCACGAAGGCAGATGCTGCTTCCGCTGTTGATGCCGTATTCGAAACCGTACAGAACGAACTGAAGAGCGGTGGCGACATCCGTCTCGCTGGCTTCGGCAGCTTCTCCGTTAGCCGTCGTGAAGCCTCCAAGGGTCGTAACCCTTCCACGGGTGCTGAAGTCGATATCCCGGCTCGCAACGTACCGAAGTTTTCCGCAGGCAAGGGCCTGAAGGACGCCGTCAACTCGTAAGGTTTCCGGAAAGCCGCAACGCCCGGCGGCGGGCGGGCGGCTTTTCAGGTTCACGAGGAAGCATGTTTTGACGCGCTGACACCAGCACAGGCACAAAGACGGTCAGGCCTTTCGGAAATCTTTCGGATGGCCCGGTTTCTCAGCCGGAATGGTGTGGATTGAAGGCATCGATGCGCGCCTGTGTAGCTTCCATCCGGACACACGGCGTTTCGATATGCGGAATGTGCGCATCAACACAAAAGCCCGGCCTTCACGGCCGGGCTTTTTGATTCACCCGCAAGGAAATGTCATCCCACTGTCATGTCTTTGACGCAGAAGCCATGGGGTATTTCTGGACCCAAGGGGGATTACAATGGCGTTCCGATTTTCTCATATGGCTTTGACTGCTGCGCTGCTCACATCCGCAGCTTTTCCGGCCGCTGCCGAGCCGGTTTTCAACCGCATCGCATCTTTCCCGGTGGCGAAAAACCTGCCCGCGGACAAGGACGCCAAGTCCGTCACGTCGGCTGAAATTGTCACCGCCAGCGAAGACGGCAAAACTCTGATCTATTCGGACAGCCCGCTTGGCGGCATCGGCTTCATCGACATCACCGACGCCAAGGCCCCGAAGGCAGGCGGTGCGTTGCTGCTCGAAGGCGAGCCGACGTCGGTTGCCGTTGCCGGCGTCAAGGTTCTCGCCGGTGTCAACACGTCTGAAAACCGCGCCAAGCCGTCCGGCAAGCTGGTAACGGTCGATATCGCCACCAAGAAGATCGAGGCAAGCTGCGATCTCGGCGGCCAGCCCGATTCGGTTGCCGTCTCTCCGGACAAGACCTTTGCCGCCATCGCAATCGAAAACGAGCGCGATGAAGAGGTAAACGAAGGCGCTCTGCCGCAGATGCCCGCCGGTTATCTGGTAACGGTCGGTCTGAAGAACGGCGTTGCCGATTGTGCGACGCTGAAGAAGATCGAGCTGACCGGTCTTGCCGAAATCGCCCCGGAAGATCCGGAGCCGGAATTCGTTTCGATCAACGCCAATGGCGAAATCGCGCTGACGCTGCAGGAAAACAACCATATCGTCATTCTCGACGGCAAGACCGGCACGGTGAAGACGCATTTCTCGGCCGGCAAGGTCGATCTCGAAGGTATCGACACGAAGTCGGACGGCCAGCTGAAATTCACCGACAAGCAGGAAGGCCGCAAGCGCGAGCCTGATGCCGTGAAGTGGCTGGACAATGACCGTATCGTCATCGCCAATGAAGGTGATTGGCAGGGCGGTTCGCGCGGCTTCACCATCTTCGACAAGACCGGCAAGCTTGTTTATGAATCCGGCGCCTCGCTGGAAAAGGCCGTTGCGGCCATCGGCCACTATCCGGAAAAGCGCTCCAAAGCCAAGGGCATCGAGCCCGAGGGTCTGGAAGCCGCGACATTCGGCGATCAGAAATATTTCTTCGTCCTGTCCGAGCGTGCCTCGGTCGTTGCCGTCTACAAGGACACCGGCAAGGAGCCGGAACTGACGCAGCTCCTGCCCTCGGGCGTTTCGCCGGAGGGTGCTGTCGCCATCCCGTCGCGCAACCTCCTTGCCACGGCCAACGAGGTCGATCTGATCGAAGACGGCGGCGTTCGCTCGCATGTCATGATCTATGAGCGCGCTGAAGGCGAAGCGGCCTATCCGCAGCTGGTTTCCGCAACTGTCGACGGTGCACCGATCGGCTGGGGCGCTCTTTCGGGCCTGGTCGGCGATGCCGAGAAGCCCGGCATTCTTTATGCCGTTTCCGACTCGGTTTATGGCAACCAGCCGTCAATCTACACCATCGACGCAACAAAGAAGCCCGCAACCATCACCAGCGTGCTGCGCGTCAAGCGTGATGGTATCGCCGCCCAGAAACTCGATATCGAAGGTATCACGCTGGACGGCAAGGGCGGCTTCTGGCTGGCCTCGGAAGGCGACAGCGCCAAGCTCGTCCCGCACGCGCTCTACAACGTCAATGCCAAGGGTGAAATCAAAGCCGAGATCGCGCTGCCGAAGGAACTGCTTGCCGGCGACACCCGCTTCGGTTTCGAAGGCGTGACCATGGTTGGCAAGGGCGACGATGCGACGCTGTGGATGGCCGTGCAGCGCGAATGGGGTACGGACGAGAAGGGCTTCGTCAAGCTCGTCTCCTATAATCCGAAGTCCAAGGAATGGGGCGCCGTGCGTTACCCGCTCGACAAGACCGAGGCAGGCTGGATCGGCCTTTCTGAAATCACCGCGCAAGGCGACTATGTCTATATCGTCGAACGCGATAACCAGATCGGCGACAAGGCCAAGATCAAGAAGCTCTACCGCGTGGCGATCGCCGACCTGAAGCCAGGCAAGATCGGTGGCGAACTGCCGCTGGTGGCCAAGCAGGAGGCCCATGACTTCCTGCCGGACCTGAAGGCCCAGACCAACGGTTATGTCGTCGACAAGCTGGAAGGCTTCACCTTCGACAAGGCCGGAACGGCCTATGCCGTGACTGACAATGACGGCGTGGACGATTCTTCCGGTGAGACGCTGTTCTTCAAGGTTGATATGAAGGCAATCAACTGATCGTGCCGAATGGCGCCGCAAATGAGAAAAGCCGGGCATAGCCCGGCTTTTTTGTGCGGCGGAAGCAACCCTGATGCGGGGGTGGCGATTTTGCGCGATGCTTCGCAATGCAAGCCGTTAAAGCCGGCATGACCGTTTCGCTATCGGGGTATCGAGGGTTTTGTGCGAGGGGCATCCAGGGAAAAGCTGCGGACCAGATCGCGAAAGATCACCGCCCCATGGAATTCTTGCTTTTAGGAGTATTGTCTTTTTCCGAGTCCTGCTGGACCCAGCGAAAAAAAATATAAACAGGCAGCGCAATAAGCGCGAGTGTTACAAACGCGTCGATCATGGTTTCATCCATTATTTCTACCGCTCATCATGAAACGGCTTGAAAATAGTGCCTGAAATCCCTTTAAAAAGTCTGAATCTGCTTATTTTTCGGTATGTTGCAGGGTGGCACAGGCATCCCGGCCGGGCTGTCTGAATGTGGAGCAGCAGTGCCGATTTGGCATAGAGGTAATCGGAAAAAAAGGCGATTCCGCCTGTCGAGAAGCCGAACCCGGCTCCGAATAAGCCCTATTGGCGAGGGCAGGCGATGATTCTTGATGCGGAAAATTTACGACGAATGAAAACGCGACCCAAACAATGATTGGTCTAGCTGCGCAGAAATTTGGATGATCTGGAAAATGGTGGGCGATGAGAGACTCGAACTCCCGACATCCTCGGTGTAAACGAGGCGCTCTACCAACTGAGCTAATCGCCCTTCGCGTCTTGCGGATCATGTCCGCCGCGTCGGTGGCCGTGATGTATTCGGATCGGAAAAAAACCGCAAGGGCTTTTGTGAAGTTTTTTTGTTTTTTTTGCCGAGAGGTTTTTCCCTCATCGGGGGCCGGGGGCAAAAAGCCGGGAACTGCGGGCTTTTTGCCTGAAGCAAGATCCGAGGACGCCTTGATGGCCATGGGTAAATCCCGTTACGGAAGCCCGCGGCTGTGGACAAGTTTTTTGTTTTCGTTGGGAAAAGCCCGAAAAACAGGGTGTTTGCAGCAATCGCGTTCACGGGCCTTCCGGTTTTTCCCGATCAAAATGAAGAAGCTTATTCTTTTGTCGTGAAACCTGCTTGACACCCCCGCACGAACGCCGTAGTTAGCCGCTCATCGAACAGCCGAGGCTGGTTCGAGCGGCGGGACAAGCTCCTGTCGTCAGGAGATGCGGGTGTAGCTCAGTCGGTTAGAGTGCCGGCCTGTCACGCCGGAGGTCGCGGGTTCGAGCCCCGTCACTCGCGCCATCCTGTCCCTCGGACAACGCAGATGAATGTCTGTGGTGCGCGGGTGTAGCTCAGTCGGTTAGAGTGCCGGCCTGTCACGCCGGAGGTCGCGGGTTCGAGCCCCGTCACTCGCGCCATTTCTCTCTTCTGAAATGTCTCTCCAAAAACAGATCGACACGCTGTGCGCGCAACTCGATTTTTTGCCGATTCCGACACCTGATTCCGGTCTTTTCAGGTGCGATTTTTCCTGCTTTTTTTACTCAAGTTTCGATTTCAGAATATCGTCACTTCACCGTCATTCTCACGTAAAATTCGTGTGACTTTTTTGCGGTTGCGTTCTCTAATCGATTATTATTGTATTTGAGGGGCTTAGGTCGGAATTGTGGCCCAAATTTGCGTCAATTCCGGCAATATTGTTGCCAATCAATGCGGCAGGTGTCTTGAAATGGAGCCTAAACTCTTGCAGAGAGGGCGCGGCTGCGCTAACCACTTTGGCGTTGCAACATATTTGTGCGCTCTTTGTGACTTGAGGTCGCAAAGGCAGGTCCGGCACCCGGCCGGGCAGGGAAGAGACCATGACTGAACTCCTCAGTTCCTACATTCCGATCGCAATCTTCATCGGTATCGCTCTCGTCATCGGCCTGGCGCTTCTCATTGCGCCTTTCGCTGTCGCCTACAAGGCGCCGGACCCGGAAAAGCTCTCCGCTTTCGAGTGCGGTTTCAACGCCTTCGACGATGCCCGCATGAAGTTCGATATCCGCTTTTATCTGGTGTCGATTCTGTTCATCATCTTTGACCTGGAAGTCGCCTTCCTGTTCCCATGGGCGGTGTCTTTCGGCGAGATGGGCTGGTTCGGTTTCTGGTCGATGATGGTGTTCCTTCTCGTTCTCACCATCGGCTTTATCTATGAGTGGAAGAAGGGAGCGCTGGAATGGGCATGAGCCAGAACGACACCACGCTCGTTGCGCCGCAGCCCAAGGGGATCATCGATCCCTCGACGGGCAAGCCGGTCGGCAGCAACGACGCCTACTTCACGGAAATCAATGACGAGCTGGCCGACAAGGGCTTTCTCGTCACCTCGACCGACGAGCTGATCACCTGGGCGCGCACCGGCTCGCTGATGTGGATGCAGTTCGGTCTCGCCTGCTGCGCCGTTGAAGGCCTGATGCAGGCGTCCGGTCCGCGTTACGACATGGAGCGCTTCGGTGTCGCCCCGCGCGCCTCGCCGCGCCAGTCGGACGTGATGATCGTTGCCGGCACGCTGACCAATAAGATGGCGCCCGCTCTGCGCAAGGTCTATGACCAGATGCCCGAGCCGCGTTACGTCATCTCCATGGGCTCCTGCGCCAATGGTGGCGGTTATTACCATTATTCCTACGCCGTGGTGCGCGGCTGCGACCGCGTCGTGCCTGTTGATATCTATGTCCCGGGCTGTCCCCCCACGGCGGAGGCGCTGCTTTACGGCGTGCTTCTGCTGCAGAAGAAGATCCGGCGTACCGGTACGATCGAGCGCTAAGGGCAAAGGACGGATTTAGGAATGAGCGAAGCTCTCAACGATCTTGCTGCTTACGTTAAGGAAGCGCGCGGTTCTCTCGTGGTATCTGCCGATATCGCCTATGGCGAGTTGACGCTGAACACGACGACTGAAAGCGTGATTGCGCTTTTGACCTTCCTGCGCGACGACGTGCAGTGCGGTTTCGTCAACATCATCGATATTTGCGGCGTTGACTGGCCGCAGCGCGAGAAGCGTTTCGATGTCGTCTACCATCTCCTGTCGCCACGCCAGAACCTGCGCGTGCGCGTCAAGCTGCAGGTGGCGGAAGACGAGGGCGTGCCGTCATCGACACCCGTTTACATGGGTGCTGAATGGTTCGAGCGCGAAGCCTGGGACATGTATGGCATTCCCTTCGAAGGCCATAAGGACCTGCGCCGCATCCTCACGGATTACGGTTTTGAAGGCCATCCGCTGCGCAAGGATTTTCCGGTTACCGGCTTTGTGGAAGTGCGTTACGATGACGTGCTGAAACGGGTTCTTTATGAACCGGTCGAGCTGAAACAGGAATTCCGTAACTTCGACTTCCTTTCCCCCTGGGAAGGAACCGAATATGTTCTCCCGGGCGACGAAAAGGCCAAGCAATGAGCCAAGCCCCCGCGACAGAGCATGGACAATGTCTTTGCGGCGCCGTTGGCTTCACAGCCACGCTCGGTGCCCGCGAATTCGGCGTCTGCCATTGTTCCATGTGCCGCCGCTGGTCCGGCGGTGCGTTCATGGCTGTCGAATGCACTGATATCGCCTTTGAAAATGAGCAAAACCTTGGCGTCTACTCCTCGTCGGAGTGGGGCGAGCGTTGCTTCTGCAAGGCCTGCGGCAGCACGCTGGTCTGGCGCTCCAAGGATGGCAAGCATTTTGCCGTTTCGCTGCAGGCTTTCGACAACCCTTCCAGTTTCAAGTTCGCGTCGCAGATTTTCACGGATGAAAAGCCTTCGAGCTATTCGTTCGCAGAAACCACGCAGAACATGACCGGCCCCGAATTCATCGCCATGATCACCTCGGCGGAGCACTAGAATGACTGAGCATAACGTCCGCAATTTCACGATCAACTTCGGTCCGGAACATCCGTCCGCGCACGGTGTGCTGCGTCTGGTTCTGGAACTGGACGGCGAAATCGTCGAGCGTGTCGATCCGCATATCGGTCTTCTGCATCGCGGCACCGAAAAGCTGATCGAGACCAAGACCTATCTGCAGGCCGTTCCCTATTTCGACCGTCTCGACTACGTCGCGCCGATGAACCAGGAACACGCTTTCGCGCTCGCCGTCGAAAAGCTGCTGGGCCTCGAAATCCCGATGCGCGGCCAGCTGATCCGCGTTCTTTATTCGGAAATCGGCCGCATCCTGTCGCACATCATGAACGTGACGACACAGGCCATGGACGTTGGCGCGATGACGCCGCCGGTCTGGGGTTTCGAAGAGCGCGAAAAGCTGATGGTGTTTTATGAGCGCGCCTGTGGCGCCCGCATGCACTCGGCTTACGTTCGTCCCGGCGGCGTGCATCAGGACCTGCCGCCGGAGCTGGTGGACGATATCGGCAAATGGTGCGACCCGTTCATCACCGTTCTCGACAATATCGAAGGTCTTCTGACCGACAACCGCATCTACAAGCAGCGTAACGTCGATATCGGCGTCGTCTCGCTTGAAGACGCCTTCGCCTGGGGCTTCACGGGCGTGATGGTGCGCGGTTCCGGCGCAGCCTGGGATTTGCGCCGCGCGCAGCCCTACGAGTGCTATTCCGATCTGGAATTCGACATCCCCGTTGGCAAGAACGGCGACTGCTACGACCGTTATCTGATCCGCATGCAGGAAATGCGCGAATCGGTGAAGATCATGAAGCAGTGCGTCGATCTTCTGTCGGGCAAGCACCGCATCGGCCCGGTCTCCTCGCTTGACGGCAAGGTGGTTCCGCCCAAGCGCGGCGAGATGAAGCGTTCGATGGAAGCGCTGATCCACCACTTCAAGCTCTACACCGAAGGTTACCACGTTCCGGCCGGCGAAGTTTACGCCGCCGTCGAAGCGCCGAAGGGCGAGTTCGGCGTCTATGTGGTCGCAGACGGTTCCAACAAGCCCTACCGCTGCAAGATCCGCGCTCCGGGTTATGCGCATCTGCAGGCGATGGATTTCCTGTGCAAGGGCCATCAGCTTGCCGACGTTACAGCCGTGCTCGGCTCCCTCGACATCGTGTTCGGGGAGGTCGACCGCTGATGCGTCTGCCGCTGGCCATACCGGCTTTTCTCGCTGCGATGTCGGCGCCCGTTCTCGCCCAGACGGCGACGAGCGAGCCTGAAGTGTCGCTGTCGGGCGGCGGCTCTTCGACCATCAAGCAGCTTCTGTCTTCGGGATACGAGATCAAGGCCTCGGTTCCCAATGGCAGCAAGTTCATCGTGTTCATGCAGAAAGACAAGGCGGCTTATGCCTGCGAATTCGTCACGGTGGCGAGATCGCGGTGTGAGACGTTAAACTGAAAAGGCGTGAGGAAGTATGTCCGTTCGTCGACTAGCCGAAGATCAGTTCCAGCCCGTGGCATTTGCCTTCAATGCGGAAAATACCGCATGGGCGGAAAAGACGATTCTGAAATATCCCGCGGGACGCCAGCAATCGGCGGTCATTCCGCTGCTCATGCGTGCGCAGGAGCAGGACGGCTGGGTTACCCGCGCCGCCATCGAAAAGATCGCCGACATGCTGGATATGGCCTATATCCGCGTCATGGAAGTGGCGACCTTCTATACCCAGTTCCAGCTGAAGCCCGTCGGCACGCGCGCCCATGTTCAGGTCTGCGGCACCACGCCCTGCATGCTGCGCGGTTCCGAAGCGCTGATGGATGTCTGCCGCAAGAAGATCCACCACGATCCGCTGCACACCAATGAGAGCGGCACGCTCTCCTGGGAAGAGGTGGAATGTCAGGGCGCCTGCGTCAACGCGCCGATGGTCATCATTTTCAAGGATGCCTATGAGGACCTGACGCCCGAGCGTCTGGAAGAGATCATCGACACATTCGAGGCAGGCAAGGGCGATACCGTCAAGACCGGCCCGCAGATCGACCGTCACCAGTCGGTCCCGGTCGGCGGCCTGACGACGCTAACGGAAGAGATCAAGCCGGACCGTTCCAATCTCGACAAGCCGGCCGAAGTGGTTGCGGATGCCGCACCTGTTCCGCCGTCCAATGCCGCAAAGCCGAAGACGGACGCGCCGGAAACCGACCCGAAGCTGAAGACGCCGGCGACCGCGCCGAAGGCTGCGGAAGCCAATGTCAAGGCTGCTGAAAAGGAAGGTTCGGGATCTGCGAAGCCGTCGCTCGATTCCAAGGATCGTCCGGCCGGCATCGAACGCCCGGCGACGCCTGACGACCTGAAGCTCATTTCCGGCGTTGGTCCGAAGATCGAAGGCACGCTGCACGAGCTCGGCATCTTCACCTTTGCGCAGATCGCCGGCTGGAAAAAGGCCGAATGCGACTGGGTCGACGGTTATCTGAATTTCAAGGGCCGCATCGAACGCGACGAGTGGATCAGCCAAGCCGAGGCGCTCGCCAAGGGTGGCGAAGCCGAGTATATCAGGGTCTTCGGCAAGAAGCCGCGGTAAGAGGTGAAGCATGTTAAAAGATCAGGATCGCATCTTTACCAATCTCTACGGCCTCAAGGACAAGTCCCTGAAGGGCGTGCGTGCGCGCGGCCATTGGGACGGCACCAAGCAGATCATCGAAAAGGGCCGTGACTGGATCATCAACGAGATGAAGGCTTCCGGCCTTCGCGGTCGCGGCGGCGCTGGCTTCCCGACGGGTCTCAAATGGTCCTTCATGCCGAAGGAAAATGACGGCCGTCCGCATTATCTCGTCGTCAATGCCGACGAATCCGAACCCGGCACCTGCAAGGACCGCGAAATCCTGCGCAACGATCCGCATACGCTGATCGAAGGCTGCGTGATCGCCGGTTTCGCCATGGGTGCGCATACCGCCTATATCTACGTGCGCGGCGAATATATGCGCGAGCGTGAAGCGCTGCAGGCGGCCATCGACGAGTGCTACGATGCCGGCCTGCTTGGCAAGAACAACAAGAACGGCTGGGATTTCGACATCTACGTCCATCATGGCGCGGGTGCCTATATCTGCGGCGAAGAGACGGCTCTGCTCGAAAGCCTCGAAGGCAAGAAGGGCCAGCCGCGCCTCAAGCCGCCGTTCCCGGCCAATATGGGTCTTTACGGCTGCCCGACGACCGTCAACAACGTTGAATCGATCGCCGTTGCGCCGACCATCCTGCGCCGTGGCGCTGCATGGTTCTCGGGGATCGGCCGTCCGAACAATGTCGGCACCAAGCTGTTCATGGTGTCAGGCCATGTCGAGCGTCCGTGCACCTTCGAAGATGCGCTGGGCCTGTCCTTCCGCGAGCTGATCGAACACCATTGCGGTGGCATTCGCGGCGGCTGGGACAATCTGCTCGGCGTCATCCCCGGCGGCGCATCCTGCCCCATCGTGCGCGGTGAGGACATGAAGGACGCCATCATGGACTTTGACGGCATGCGCGAAGTGAAGTCTTCCTTCGGCACCGGCGGCATGATCGTCATGGACAAGTCCACCGACGTCATCAAGGCGATTGCTCGCATCGCGGCCTTCTTCAAGCATGAAAGCTGCGGCCAGTGCACGCCGTGCCGCGAAGGCACCGGCTGGATGTGGCGCGTGCTGGAGCGCATGGTGAAGGGCAACGCGCAGAAGCGCGAAATCGACATGCTGTTTGAAGTGACCAAGCAGATCGAAGGCCATACCATCTGTGCGCTCGGCGACGCCGCCGCATGGCCGGTACAGGCGCTGATCCGCAATTTCCGTCCGGAAATCGAAAAGCGCATCGACCAATATACCTACAGGGCCATGGATGATGGCGCTGTTCTGGAAGCCGCTGAGTAAGCATCAAGGGCTTCGAGCGGAGCCGGAAATTTCCGGCCCCGCAGCACCATGAAACGTCTGGCAAACCTTCGGATGCCGGGCGCGATTAAGGATTTGTTGCGGACCGTGTGAGACATGGGACGAACAGGCAACAGGACGTAAGTAGAACCATGGCAAAGCTCAAGGTTGACGGTAAAGAGATCGAGGTTCCGGATCATTTCACGCTGTTGCAGGCGTGCGAGGAGGCTGGTGCCGAAGTTCCGCGCTTTTGTTTTCATGAGCGCTTGTCGGTCGCGGGTAACTGCCGCATGTGTCTCATCGAGGTGAAGGGCGGACCGCCCAAGCCGGCCGCCTCCTGCGCCATGGGCGTGCGCGATGTTCGCGGCGGCCCGAACGGCGAATTGCCTGAGGTTTTCACCAATACGCCGATGGTCAAGAAGGCCCGCGAAGGCGTGATGGAGTTCCTGCTCATCAACCATCCGCTGGATTGCCCGATCTGCGACCAGGGCGGCGAATGCGACCTACAGGACCAGGCCATGGCCTTCGGTATCGCCGGTTCGCGTTACGCGGAAAACAAGCGCGCGGTTGAAGACAAATATATCGGCCCGCTCGTCAAGACGGTCATGAACCGTTGCATCCACTGCACGCGCTGCGTCCGTTTCACCACGGAAGTGGCTGGTATCGCCGAACTGGGCCTTATCGGCCGTGGCGAAGATGCCGAAATCACCACCTATCTCGAGCAGGCCATGACCTCGGAGCTGCAGGGCAACGTTGTTGACCTTTGCCCGGTCGGCGCGCTCACCTCCAAGCCTTTCGCCTTCACCGCCCGTCCGTGGGAACTGAACAAGACCGAAACCATCGACGTGATGGACGCGCTCGGTTCGGCCATCCGCGTCGATACCCGTGGCCGCGAAGTCATGCGCGTCATGCCGCGCGTCAACGAGGCGATCAACGAAGAGTGGATTTCAGACAAGAGCCGCTTCATCTGGGACGGCCTGAAGACGCAGCGCCTTGACCGGCCTTACGTCCGCAAGGATGGCCGTCTGCAGCCCGCCACCTGGGGCGAAGCCTTCGGTGCGATCAAGCAGGCTGTTGCCGCAACATCCGGCAACAAGATCGGCGCGATCGCCGGCGATCTGTCTTCCGTTGAAGAAATGTTCGCGCTGAAGTCGCTTCTCGCCTCGCTCGGTTCGGCCAATGTCGATTGCCGTCAGGATGGCGCAGCGCTTGATCCGTCTTTGGGTCGCGCCAGCTACATCTTCAATTCCACCATTGAAGGCATCGAGCAGGCGGACGCACTGCTGATCGTTGGCGCTAACCCGCGTTTCGAAGCGGCTGTCCTCAACGCCCGCATCCGCAAGCGCTGGCGTCGCGGAGGTTTCCCGATCGGCGTGATCGGCGAAGCTGGTGAACTGCGCTACAATTATGAATATCTCGGCTCGGGTGCTGAAACGCTCTCCGATCTGGCCAATGGCTCGCACAGCTTCGTTGACAAGCTGAAGTCCGCCAAGAACCCGCTGATCATCATCGGTCAGGGCGCTCTTGCGCGCGCCGATGGTGCCGCCGTGCTCGCTGCCGCTGCCAAGCTCGCCGTTTCGGTCGGTGCTGTCAGCGAAGAGTGGAACGGTTTCTCCGTTCTGCACACTGCAGCTGCCCGCGTTGGTGGTCTCGATATCGGCTTCGTGCCGGGCGAGGGCGGTGTTGCCGCCGCTGAAATGGTCGCCTCCATGGATGTTCTCTTCCTGCTCGGCGCCGATGAACTCGATCTGTCGAACAAGGGCGCCAAGTTCACCATTTATATCGGCAGCCATGGCGATCAGGGCGCGATGAACGCCGACGTCATCCTTCCGGGCGCGGCCTATACCGAAAAATCCGGTATCTGGGTCAACACTGAAGGCCGTGTGCAGGTGGGCAACCGCGCCGGTTTCGCACCGGGCGAAGCTCGCGAAGACTGGGCGATCCTGCGTGCGCTGTCCGACGTTCTCGGCAAGAAGCTGCCGTTCGATTCGCTGTCGGCGCTGCGCGGTCAGCTTTATGTCGCGCATCCGCATCTGGCGGAAACCGACGAGATCGTCGCCGGCAACGGCCAGGATATCGAGGCTTTGGCCGGCAAGACCGGCTCGCTCAACAAGTCGGCGTTTGCTTCGCCGGTAAAAGACTTTTATTTGACGAACCCGATTGCGCGTGCATCCGCCGTCATGGCCGAGTGTTCCGCATTGGCCCGCAACAATTTCCAGGCTGCGGCAGAGTAAGGGTAGGGGATTTATGGAACAGTTTTTCTGGAGCTACGTCTGGCCCGCGCTGATCATGGTCGGCCAGTCCCTGCTGCTTCTCGTTTGCCTTCTGGTGGCCATCGCCTTCCTTCTGCTTGCCGACCGCAAGGTCTGGGCAGCCGTGCAGCTGCGCCGTGGTCCGAACGTTGTTGGTCCCTTCGGCCTCTTCCAGTCCTTCGCCGACCTTTTGAAGTTCATCCTCAAGGAACCGGTCATTCCGGCCGGCGCCAACAAGGCCGTCTTCCTTCTGGCGCCGCTGGTTGCCGTGACGCTGGCGCTTGCCACTTACGCGGTCATTCCCTTCAACGAGGGCTGGGTCGTCGCCAATATCAATGTCGGCATCCTCTATATCTTCGCGATTTCCTCGCTTGAAGTCTACGGCATCATCATGGGCGGCTGGGCTTCGAACTCGAAGTACCCGTTCCTCGGCGCGCTGCGTTCGGCCGCGCAGATGGTGTCCTATGAAGTGTCGATCGGCCTCGTCATCGTCACCGTTCTGCTCTGCGTCGGTTCGCTGAACCTGACGGATATCGTTCTGGCCCAGAAGACCGGCCTCGGCACCATGCTCGGTCTGCCGGCCTCGTTCCTCGATTGGCACTGGCTGTCGCTGTTCCCGATGTTCATCGTGTTCTTCATTTCCGGCCTTGCCGAAACCAACCGTCCGCCCTTCGACCTTCCGGAAGCGGAATCGGAACTGGTCGCCGGTCACATGGTCGAATATGGCTCCACGCCATACATGATGTTCATGCTCGGCGAATATGCTGCGATCGTCCTGATCTGCTGCCTGACGACGATCCTGTTCATGGGCGGCTGGCTGCCGATCGTGGATGTGTGGTTCCTGAACTGGGTTCCGGGCATTGTCTGGTTCGCGTTGAAGGGCTGCATGGTCTTCTTCATGATCGCTCTGACCAAGGCTTTCGTTCCGCGTTACCGTTATGACCAACTCATGCGTCTCGGCTGGAAGGTGTTCCTGCCGCTGTCGCTCGCCATGGTCGTTATTGTTGCATTCGTATTGAAGCTGACGGGGTGGGCCGGTTGATGTCTGAACTCCTCGCTCAAAGATCTGGAGACTGAGATGGCAAGCCTCTCCCAAGCCGTCAACTCGCTGTTCCTGAAGGAATTCGTAGGCGCGATCTTCCTGACCATGCGCCACTTCTTCAAGCAGAAGGCGACGATCAACTATCCTTTCGAAAAGGGTCCGGTCTCGCCGCGCTTCCGTGGCGAACATGCGCTGCGCCGTTATCCGAACGGTGAAGAACGCTGCATTGCCTGCAAGCTGTGTGAAGCGATCTGTCCTGCTCAGGCGATCACCATCGAAGCCGGCCCGCGCCGCAATGACGGCACGCGCCGCACGGTGCGTTACGACATCGACATGGTGAAATGCATCTATTGCGGTTTCTGCCAGGAAGCCTGCCCGGTGGATGCCATCGTCGAGGGTCCGAACTTCGAATTCGCGACGGAAACCCGCGAGGAGCTTTATTTCGACAAGCAGAAGCTTCTCGACAATGGCGACCGCTGGGAGCGTGAAATCGCGCGCAACCTCGCACTGGATGCACCTTATCGTTAAGGTGCAACCGTCTTTCCGGGGGAGACCCCGGAACGCGATGAAAAGTAAAATGCCTGCGCGGTTTTCGCCGGCGGGGACGAAACGGGTGAGGGGCCTTCGAGCCATCTTTGCCCGATGAGGACAAGAAGGCACCAAGATGGGTCTGCACGCTGTATTCTTTTATATATTCGCTTTCGTCGCCGTGGCGTCTGCGTTCATGGTCATCGCATCGAAGAACCCTGTTCATTCGGTGCTGTTTCTGATCTTGACCTTCTTCAACGCAGCCGCGCTGTTCCTGCTGACGGGGGCCGAGTTTCTCGGCATGATCCTGCTGGTGGTCTATGTCGGCGCCGTTGCGGTGCTCTTCCTCTTCGTCGTCATGATGCTGGATGTGGATTTTGCCGAACTGCGCTCCGGCGTGCTGCAATATGCCCCGGTCGGCGCTCTGATCGGTGTTATCCTTGCGGCCGAGCTGATCGTCGTGGTCGGCGGCAGCATGCTGAACCCGATTGCGGCCAAGTCCATCACCATGCCGATCCCGCCGGTGACCGAACGCACCAATACGGCCGCACTCGGTGACGTGCTCTATACCAATTACATCTACTTCTTCCAGCTTGCCGGTCTCGTGCTGCTGGTGGCCATGATCGGCGCGATCGTGCTGACGCTGCGTCACCGCACCGACATCAAGCGGCAGGATATTTCCACGCAGGTCGGCCGTGACCCGAAGACCGCCGTCACCACGGTCAAGGTCAAGCCGGGTCAGGGCATCTGAAGGCGCGAACGGATTCAAGGAAACACAATATGGTAATCGGTCTTTCCCACTACCTGACGGTCAGCGCCATCCTCTTCACGATCGGCGTGTTCGGCATCTTCCTCAACCGGAAGAACGTCATCGTCATCCTGATGTCGATCGAGCTCATCCTGCTGGCGGTCAACATCAACATGGTGGCCTTCTCGGCCTTCCTGAACGACATCGTCGGCCAGGTCTTCGCACTTTTCATTCTGACCGTCGCAGCTGCCGAAGCGGCCATCGGTCTCGCAATACTCGTTGTCTTCTACCGCAACCGCGGATCGATCGCCGTCGAAGACGTCAATATGATGAAGGGCTGATAAGGCTATGATCTACAAGGCTATCGTCTTTCTTCCCCTGATCGGCTTCCTGATCGCCGGCCTATTCGGCCGGTCGATCGGCGCCAAGGCCTCGGAATATGTCACCACCGGTCTGATGATCGTGGTCGCCATCCTGTCATGGATCGTCTTCTTCACCGTCGCGCTTGCCCATGGCGAGCCTGGCGAGGTGATCAAGGTGACTGTTCTGCGCTGGATCCAATCCGGCGGCATCGACGTCGAATGGGCGTTCCGCATCGACACGCTGACGGCGGTCATGTTCGTCGTGGTCAACACGGTCTCGACGCTCGTGCACCTTTATTCGATCGGATACATGCACCACGATCCGCATCGTCCGCGCTTCTTTGCCTATCTGTCGCTCTTCACCTTCGCCATGCTGATGCTGGTGACCTCGGACAACCTGCTGCAGATGTTCTTCGGCTGGGAAGGCGTGGGTCTGGCGTCCTATCTGCTGATCGGCTTCTGGTTCAAGAAACCTTCGGCCTCTGCAGCCGCCATGAAGGCCTTCATCGTCAACCGCGTCGGTGACTTCGGCTTCATCCTCGGCATTGGCGGCGTGTTCGTGCTGTTCGGCTCGATCAATTTTGAAACCATCTTCGCAGCCGCCAGCACCTATCTGCCGGCTGAAGGTGCGGCATCCACGGAAACCGTCATCAACCTGTTCGGCATGCAGCTGGACAAGGCCAATGCGATGACGGGCGTCTGCCTGCTGCTTTTCATGGGCGCCATGGGTAAATCGGCGCAGTTCCTGCTGCACACCTGGCTGCCGGACGCGATGGAAGGCCCGACCCCGGTGTCTGCCCTCATTCACGCCGCAACCATGGTCACCGCCGGCGTCTTCCTCGTCGCCCGCATGTCGCCGCTGTTCGAACTGTCGCATGATGCCTTGACCGTCGTGACGCTGATCGGTGCGATCACCGCCTTCTTTGCCGCGACTGTTGGCCTCGTGCAGAACGACATCAAGCGCGTCATCGCCTATTCGACCTGCTCGCAGCTCGGTTACATGTTCGTGGCGCTCGGCGTCGGCGCTTATGGCGCGGCCGTGTTCCACCTCTTCACGCACGCCTTCTTCAAGGCTCTCCTGTTCCTGTGCGCCGGCTCGGTCATCCATGCCGTCGATGGCGAGCAGGACATGCGGTACATGGGTGGCCTGCGCAAGCATATCCCCATCACCTTCTGGACCATGACCGTCGGCACGCTGGCGCTGACCGGCGTTGGTATCCCGGGCACGATGATCGGTTTTGCCGGCTTCTTCTCGAAGGACGTCATCATCGAATCCGCTTATGCGTCCCATTCGGTTCTGTCCGGTTTCGCCTTCACGCTTCTGGTCATCGCCGCGCTGTTCACCAGCTTCTATTCCTGGCGTCTGGCCTTCATGACCTTCTTCGGCAAGCCGCGCGCGTCTGCTGACGTCATGCACCATGTGCATGAATCGCCGATGGTCATGCTGATCCCGCTCTTCATCCTCACGGTTGGCGCGATCTTCGCCGGTGTTGCCTTCGAAGGTTATTTCTTCGGTCATGAATATGCCGAGTTCTGGAAGGGCGCTCTGTTCACGCTTCCGGAAAATGAAATCCTCGAGGAATTCCACCACGTGCCGCTGTGGGTGAAGTGGAGCCCGTTCTTCGCCATGGCTCTTGGTTTCGTGACCGCCTGGTACATGTACATCAAGTCGCCGGAAACGCCGAAGCGTCTTGCAGCGACCCATCGCGGCCTCTACCAGTTCCTTCTCAACAAGTGGTATTTCGACGAACTCTATGACTTCCTCTTCGTACGCTCCGCAAAGGCGCTTGGCCGCTTCCTGTGGAAGAAGGGCGACGTCGCCGTCATCGACCATTATGGACCGAACGGCATTGCAGCGCGTGTGGTTGACGTGACCAACCGCATGGTCCGCCTGCAATCCGGTTACCTCTATCATTATGCCTTTGCGATGCTGATCGGCATCGCGGCGCTTGTCACCTGGATGATGCTCGGGAGTGCCCTCTGATGACCGATTGGCCCATTCTTTCAACGGTCACCTTTCTGCCGCTCGTCGGCGTGGTGCTCCTGCTTCTGACGAATGAGAACGGCCCCTACGGTCGCCGCAACATTCTCAACGTCTCGCTGCTGACGACCGTCTTCACCTTCATCGTGTCGCTGTTCATCTGGATCGGGTTCGACAATTCGAACCCCGGTTTCCAGATGGTCGAAAAGCACGCCTGGTTTGGCAATATCGCCGCCTATCATCTTGGTGTAGACGGCATTTCGATGCTGTTCGTCATCCTCACCACCTTCCTCATGCCCTTCTGCGTGCTGGCAAGCTGGGATTCGATCGAGAAGCGCATCAAGGAATACATGATCGCCTTCCTGCTGCTGGAAGTCGTCATGATCGGCGTCTTCGTGGCGCTGGATACGGTTCTCTTCTACGTCTTCTTCGAAGCGACGCTGATCCCGATGTTCATCATCATCGGCGTCTGGGGCGGCAAGGATCGCGTCTACGCATCCTACAAGTTCTTCCTCTACACGCTGCTCGGCTCGGTTCTGACCATGCTCGCCATCATGGCCATGTACTGGCAGGCTGGCACGACCGACATGACGGAACTGTTGAAATACGGCTTCCCGGCCGGCATGCAGACCTGGCTCTGGCTTGCCTGTTTCGCCGCCTTCTCTGTGAAGATGCCGATGTGGCCGGTGCACACCTGGCTGCCGGACGCCCACGTTCAGGCGCCGACCGCAGGCTCCGTCATCCTTGCCGGTGTCATGCTGAAGCTCGGCGGTTACGGTTTCATCCGCTTCTCGCTCTCGATGTTCCCGCTGGCGTCTGACTATTTCGCCCCCTTCGTCTTCACGCTGTCGGTTCTCGCCATCATCTACACCTCGCTGGTGGCGATGATGCAGGACGACATCAAGAAGCTGATCGCCTATTCCTCCGTCGCCCACATGGGTTACGTGACCATGGGCATCTTCGCCGCCAATGTGCAGGGCGTGCAGGGCGCGATCTTCCAGATGCTGTCGCACGGTATCGTGTCGGGCGCGCTCTTCCTCTGCGTCGGCGTCGTTTACGACCGGCTGCACACCCGCGAGATTTCCGCCTATGGCGGTCTCGTGAACAATATGCCGAAATATGCCGTCGCCTTCATGATCTTCACCATGGCCAATGTCGGTCTGCCCGGCACCTCCGGCTTCGTCGGTGAATTCCTGACGCTGATCGGCGTCTTCCGCGCCAACACGCTGGTCGCGCTGTTTGCGGCAACCGGCGTCATCCTCTCGGCCGCTTATGCGCTATGGCTTTACCGCCGCGTGATCTTCGGCGCGCTCGAGAAGGAAAGCCTGAAATCGATGCTCGATCTGTCGACCCGCGAAAAGGTCATCCTTTATCCGCTGGTTGCACTGACGATCTTCTTCGGCGTCTATCCGGCACCGGTTTTCGATGCCACCGCCGCATCGGTCGATCTTCTGGTAAACAACTATACGGCTGCATTGCAGGCGGCGCAGAATGTTGCGCTCACTATGAATTGACGACAGGACCCGTTGGACATGACCGCTGAAATCCTTTTTGCCAGTCTGCACATTGCGACGCCCGAGCTGATCCTTGCGGTCGGCGCGCTGGCGCTGCTCATGATTGGCGTCTTCTCGGGCGACAAGTCGACAACGACGGTCACCGGCCTTGCCGTTGCCCTCCTGCTCGTCGTCGGTCTCTGGATCATTTTCGCCCCCGCATCGGGGGTGGCTTTCGGCGGTGTCTACATCGCCGATGCCTTTGGTAACTTCATGAAGGTGCTGGCGCTGATCGGCTCCATCACCGCCATGATCCTCGCCGTCGGGCAGGGCCGTTTCGAACCCATCGGCCGTTTCGAATATCCGGTATTGCTGGTTCTCGCGACGCTCGGCATCCTGCTGATGATCTCGGCCAACAACCTGATCTCACTCTATATGGCGCTGGAACTGCAGTCGCTGGCGCTCTACGTCGTCTGCGCGATCAACCGCGAGAGCCTGCGCTCCACGGAAGCGGGCCTGAAATACTTCGTTCTCGGCGCGCTCTCCTCCGGCATGCTGCTCTATGGCATGTCGCTGGTTTACGGCTTCACCGGCAATACCGGCTTCACCGAAATCGCGCAGGTTCTGGCATCGGAAACCCGTTCGCTCGGTCTCGTCTTCGGTCTGGTCTTCGTTCTCGCCGGCTTGGCATTCAAGATTTCGGCCGTGCCGTTCCACATGTGGACGCCTGATGTTTATGAAGGCGCGCCGACCCCGGTTACGGCCTTCCTGTCGGCTGCACCCAAGATCGGCGCCATGGCGATCCTCGTTCGTATCGTCATCGAGGCTTTCCAGCCGGTCTTTGCCGACTGGCAGCAGATCGTCGTCTTCATCTCCATCGCTTCCATGCTGCTCGGTTCCTTCGCCGCCATCGGCCAGAAGAACATCAAGCGCCTGATGGCCTATTCCTCCATCGGTCACATGGGTTACGCGCTGGTCGGTCTCGCTGCGGGCACCGAAGCCGGTGTGGCTGGTGTCATCCTCTACATGACCGTTTATATGGTCATGACGCTCGGCACCTTCGCCTGCATTCTCTCCATGCGCCGCAAAGAAATCGGCAATGTCGAGACTGTCGAGGATCTCGCCGGTCTTTCGTCCTCCAACCCCTTCATGGCGGTTGTGCTGACGATCCTGATGTTCTCGCTTGCCGGCATTCCGCCGCTCGCCGGCTTCTTCGGCAAGTATTACGTCTTCCTCGCCGCCATCGAGGCGAAGCTCTATCCGCTCGCCATTATCGGTGTGATCGGCTCGGTTGTCGGCGCCTATTATTATATCCGCGTCGTCAAGGTCATGTGGTTCGATGAAGCCAAGGACAAATTCGAGCGTCCCGCCGGCGAACTCAAAGTCGTTTATGCGCTTTCCGGCCTCTTCGTTGTCGCCTTCATCGTCTTCGGCGGTGCACTCGGCAACGCGGTGACAGTTGCGGCAAAGACCTTCTTTTGAGCAGCACACACAGGCATACGGGCCGGATGTCCATCGATGATATCAGGCACGAGGCGATGGCGGAAACGCCATCGACCAATCTGGAATGTTTCGCCCGGGCACGGGCGGGTGATGGCGGCAATCTGTGGGTTACCGCCATTCGCCAAACCGGCGGTCGCGGCCGTCGCGGTCGGCCCTGGGTTTCCGAACCCGGCAATCTCTATGCCTCGCTTCTTCTCATTGATCCCGCGCCAGTTGAGCGTATCGGCTCCCTCCCGCTCGCCTTTGCGCTTGCGGTCTATCGCGCCATTCGCGCTGTGCTGCCGACGGGCGGTGAGGCGCTTGAGATCAAATGGCCGAACGACGTGCTGATCGGTCGCCGCAAGACCTGCGGCATCCTGATGGAGGCGGAGCTTCTGCCCGACGGACGGCGCGCCATCGTCATCGGCATCGGCATCAATATCGCCCACAAGCCGGAGAACCCGCTTTATCCCGTCACCATGCTCTCCGAACATGGCGCCTCCTGCTCGCCGGATGAACTTTTCGCCCATCTCTTCCGCGAAACTGCGGAGGTGCTGCGGGACTGGGATGAGGGCAGGGGCGTTGCCGGCATCATGACCGGCTGGCGGGCGGCGGCCTGCGGTATCGGCGAACATATCACCGTCAATTTCCCGGATCGTTCGATTGGCGGGCGTTTTGTCGGGATTGATGATAATGGTTATCTGCTGCTGGACGAGGACGAGGGCGCAAGGCGCTCCATCGCTGCCGGCGACGTGTTTTTCGGATGAGGTGAACGGTGCGGCCGACCAACCCGCGCCGAGCCGGATCCCACGGGTTGGAGCTTTCCTGCTGCTCATGAAAAGCAGGGTGACAAACCGGTTCCGCATCGGCCCGGTCGATCAGATGGTTCAACAGGTCCGATGCTGGATAGAGGCGGCGGGCGCGGCCAATGGCCGGCGCCTGAGCGCTTTCGTGAATGGATAAGAAAAACAATGGCTAAACAGGACGAACTGGTCTTTGTGCCGCTTGGCGGCGTGGGTGAAATCGGCATGAATCTGGCGCTTTACGGTTATGGGCCGGAAAGCAAGCGCCAATGGATCATGGTGGATTGCGGCGTGACCTTCGCCGGCCCGGACCTGCCGGGTGTCGATCTGGTGCTGCCTGACATCAGCTACATCGCCGAGCAGAAAAAGAACCTCAAGGGCATCATCATCACCCACGCCCATGAGGACCATTATGGTGCGCTGAACGATCTCTGGCCCGGCCTCAACGTGCCGGTCTATGCCTCGCCTTTCACCGCCGGCATGCTGGAAGCCAAGCGCGCCTATGAGGGCACCCGTGCCGAAATTCCGGTGACGATCTTCAAGGCCGGCGACCGCATCAATGTCGGTCCGTTCGAAATCGAAGCGGTTGGCGTCAACCACTCCATTCCGGAGCCGATGTCGCTGGTCATCCGCACGCCGCTCGGCAATGTCATCCACACCGGCGACTGGAAGATCGATGAAGCCCCGTCGCTGGGGCCGTTGACGGATGAGGCGCGTTTCCGCGCCATCGGCGAAGAGGGCGTGCTGGCGCTGATGTGCGACAGCACCAATTCGGTGCGTGACGGTGTTTCGCCCTCCGAACACGAGGTTTCCGAAGGCCTGCGTCAGATCATCGAGAATGCTGAGGGTCGCGTGGCCGTCACCACCTTCTCCTCCAATGTCGGGCGCATCCGTTCGATTGCGCAGGCGGCGGAAGCGGCCGGCCGCGAGGTCTTGCTGCTCGGCTCCTCGCTGAAGCGCGTCGTCAATGTCTCGCAGGATCTCGGCATCATGGAAGGCATCAAGCCGTTCCTTGCCGAAGACGAATATGGCTATATTCCGCGCGACCGTGTGGTGCTGATCCTGACCGGTTCGCAGGGCGAACCGCGCGCAGCGCTCGCCAAGCTTTCCCGCGACGAGATGCGCAATGTGGCGCTCGCTTCCGGCGATACGGTCGTGTTTTCCTCACGCGCCATTCCCGGCAACGAAAAGGCGATCATCGAGATCAAGAACGGCCTGATCGAGCAGGGCGTCCATATCGTCACCGATAATGAGGCGCTGGTGCATGTCTCCGGCCATCCGCGCCGCAACGAACTGCTGCGGATGTACGAGTGGACGAAGCCGCAGATTGTCGTGCCTGTTCATGGCGAGGCGGCGCATCTGGTGGCGCAGAAGGAACTGGCCGAACAGGCCGGCATCTCGCAGGTGCCGAAGGTGCGCAACGGCAATGTTCTGCGTCTGGCTCCCGGCCCGGCGGAAGTCATCGACGACATACCGCATGGTCGTGTTTTCAAGGACGGTAATCTTGTCGGCGATATGGACGAGATGGGCATCAGCAATCGCCGCAAGCTCTCCTTCGCCGGCCATGTCGCCGTCAACGTCGTGCTGGACAGCCGTTACGATTTCCTCGGCGATCCCGATGTCGTGCCCTTCGGCCTGCCGGAGTTCGATGACGAGGACGAGGCTATGGAGGACACGCTTTATGACGCCGTGCTCGGCGCCGTCGAAAGCATCCCGCGTGCCCGCCGCAAGGATCTGGAACTGCTGCGCGAAGCGGTGCGCCGCGCCGTGCGCGCCGCTGCCAACCAGAGCTGGGGCAAGAAGCCGATCGTGACGGTTTTCGTGACGAAGGTTTGATCCGGGAGGCAGGGAGCTTTCGGGCGATAATATCATCCGCACTCCGTCACCCCGGGCTTGATCCGGGGTCCAGAGCGATCAAGTCCTTGATCGCGTAAAGACTCGTCTCACGGCGCAGACGCGCCTTAGCTGGATGCCGGATCAAGTCCACTACTGTGCGGTTTAAGTTTTCATACCGGCGGCAATGCCCCTGAAGCCGGTTGTGAAGGATGCGCATCCCCTCGACGTCATCCTCGGCCCTGTGCCGAGGATCTAATCACGTTGAATAAAATCAATCGGTTGCAGATCCTCGGGACAAGCCCGAGGATGACGTTAGAGTGTTCGGCACCCTTTGCTATTCACCTGACGCCGCCATTCCCCAATTCATGTCCAAATCGCGGAAAAACAACTAAAAACAAGTAGAATCAAAGTCGTAAACCTTGTCCAGAAATTTAAACCGGACAGCAGTGGATCAAGTCCGGCATGACGGAGGAGAGGTCGTCCGCCTTCGTCAGCGATCTGACGGCGCCTGCTCAAAGCGCGGTTCTGGTTGTCCTTCCAAGGCTTTTTGCGCTTCTTTCCGAGAATTGATTCCGGTTCGCCGATGAATGCGTTACAAGAGCGCATTGTGCAGGAGGATCACATGCCGCTTCTTTCGGCCTTCGCCGTTTATTTCATCGTCTGGTGGACGGTGCTTTTCATCGTACTGCCGATTGGGCTGCGCACCCAGGATGAGGATGGCGATGTGGCGCTGGGCACGGTGGCCAGTGCGCCATCCAGATTCAGGGGCGGGCGGATCGTTCTGTGGACGACCCTGATCTCGGCGCTGATCTGTGGGCTCTGGTATGGCGGAACCTGGTGGTTCGGTGTCAGCCTTGATGACTTGCCAAGAATTATTCCGGTTTTTGACTGAAAAAAGCGCTGATGATCTCGGCCCCGCCCGTATCCGCGCAATAAGCCTGACGGGAAGACCGAAGTCTCTGCCCATGCAAGCGGCAGTTTCCGGCAAAACTGGCTGAGCCCTGTGTCATATGGATGTCATATCTATCGTGCACACAGCGGGGGTGTGTCCGCGTGCGTGATTCACTGCCGCAATTCTACTGGAATGACGGTCGGAAGCAGGGCACTGTGTGTAGAAGCAAAAAAAAACAAGGCCTTTCAGCCTTGTTTTCCAGGTTTCGCGTGATCTGTAACCGTTGCCGGGGCAGCGACGAGCGCGCCTAAGATCTGATCCTCCCAAGACTGACCGCGAAAATGACAAGAATTTAAACTTCCTGCCTCTTTTGTAAGCTAAAGCTAGCCCAAACCCCCATGCTTGTCATCTCATTTTTTGCATATTTGTTACAGTCGGCAAAAAATTCCCTGTGGTGCATTATGTCGCACCTGATCAAGAATATTATTCCGGCCAAAGCGTTTTGACGCGAATTAGCTATCGCGAAAATACCTTGAAATGGCCTTTATCCCTCTTTTCATGGCGGGTTTTCTTCTTGGCGGGAAACGGCTATATCCGGCGCCAATATCCCTTTATTCGGGGCGATTCCCGCGCCTGTGGCGCGGTCGTCCGCATCAATGGAAGCCGTCATGCGTCTTAGCCGTTATTTCCTGCCCATCCTGAAGGAAAACCCCAAGGAAGCCGAGATTGTCTCTCACCGCCTCATGCTGCGCGCCGGCATGATCCGGCAGCAATCGGCTGGCATCTATTCCTGGCTGCCGCTCGGCAAGCGCGTGCTGGACAAGGTCAACAAGATCATCCGCGAGGAGCAGAACCGTGCCGGCGCCATCGAGCTTCTGATGCCGACGCTGCAGACGGCCGAACTCTGGCAGGAAAGCGGTCGTTACGATGACTACGGCAAGGAGATGCTGCGCATCAAGGACCGCCAGGACCGCCAGATGCTGTACGGCCCCACCAATGAGGAGATGATCACCGACATCTTCCGTTCCTATGTGAAGTCCTACAAGAACCTGCCGCTGAACCTCTATCATATCCAGCTGAAGTTCCGCGACGAGGTGCGTCCGCGTTTCGGCACCATGCGCTCGCGCGAGTTCCTGATGAAGGACGCCTATTCCTTCGACCTCACCAAGGAAGATGCGATCCATTCCTATAACAAGATGTTCGTGGCGTATCTGCGCACCTTCGAGCGCCTTGGCCTGCGCGCCATTCCGATGCGCGCCGATACCGGCCCGATCGGCGGCAATCACAGCCATGAATTTATCATTCTGGCAGATACCGGCGAATCCGAAGTCTTCTGCCACAAGAGCTTCCTGGATCGCGCCATCCCGGCCGAAAGCACCGATTTCGACGATGTCACGGCTCTGCAGGGCGTATTCGATGAATGGACGGCGGACTATGCCGCCACGTCCGAAATGCATGACGAAGCCGCCTACGACGCCATTCCCGATGGCGAGCGTCTTTCCGCGCGCGGCATCGAGGTTGGCCATATCTTCTATTTCGGCACCAAATATTCCGAGCCGATGGGCGCGAAAGTGCAGGGCAAGGATGGCAAGGAACACCCTGTCCACATGGGTTCCTATGGCATCGGACCGACACGCCTTGTTCCCGCCATCATTGAAGCATCGCATGACGAGAATGGAATCATCTGGCCGGCCTCGGTCGCTCCGTTCGATGTCGTGATCATCAACATGAAGGCTGGCGATGCGGCCTGCGATGCGGCTTGTGAAAAGCTGTATTATTCGCTCTCCAACGCCGGCAAGGATGTTCTCTACGACGATACCGACGACCGTGCGGGCCAGAAATTCGCCACAGCCGATCTGATCGGTGTGCCGGTGCAGATCATCGTCGGCCCGCGTTCCGTCGCGAACGGCGAAGTCGAAGTGAAGGATCGCAAGACCGGCGAACGTGAAACCGTCACAATCGAGGCGGCAATGAACAAGGTGCTCGGCTAAGCGAGCGAAAAGCGGAGCGGCTTCACCCGAAGTCCGCTCCGGTTTCGTCGCGCAGCCGCAGAAAGAAAGGCCGGTTTAGGAAAAGACCGGCCTTGCAGTTTTGAGATCAGGGAGACGACATGGCACAAGCCGAGGCTGAAAAGGGTGCGGCTGTTTCCGCCGGGGCAAAGACCGCCCGGCCGTTTTCCGCTTTTGAACGTATGGTGGCCTGGCGTTATCTGCGCTCGCGGCGCAAGGAAGCCTTCATCTCCGTCATCGCCGGTTTTTCTTTTGTCGGCATCATGCTGGGCGTGGCGACGCTCATCATCGTCATGGCCGTCATGAACGGTTTCCGCACCGAACTGATTTCCCGCATTCTCGGCATCAACGGCCATATGATCGTTCAGCCGATCGACCAGCCCTTCAACAATTACGATGAGCTGGCGAAGAAATTCGCCGCCGTTCCCGGCGTCACCATGGCGTTGCCGCTGGTGGAGGGCCAGACGCTTGCCTCCGGCCGCGGCGGCGCGGGCTCCGGCGCGCTGGTGCGCGGCGTGCGCCAGGAGGACATCGACAAGGTCAAGGAAGTCGCGACCAACATCAAGACCGGCGACCTCGTCGGCTTCATGGCGGGTGATGGCGTTCTCGTCGGCTCCAGGCTCGCCGCCCAGCTGGGCGTGACAGCCGGCGACGATATCACGCTGATTTCCCCGGAAGGCGACGTGACGCCGATGGGCGTCAATCCGCGCGTCAAATCCTACAAGATTTCTGGCGTCTTCGAGATCGGCATGTCGGAATATGACGCGTCCATGATCTACATGCCGCTGTCCGAAGCCCAGCTTTATTTCAATGCCGATGGCATCGTGCAGTCGATCGAGCTTTACGTCAGCCGGCCAGATGATGTCGACGGCATCCGGCCGCTGGTGGAACAGGCCGCCGAACGGCAGGTCTATATCACCGACTGGAGACAGCGGAACCAGACTTTCTTCTCGGCCTTGCAGGTGGAAAGAAACGTGATGTTCATGATCCTCACCCTCATCGTGCTGGTGGCGGCGCTGAACATCATCTCCGGCCTCATCATGCTGGTGAAGGACAAGGGCAGCGATATCGCCATTCTGCGCACGATGGGCGCAAGCTCCGGCTCCGTGATGCGCATCTTCTTCATGACCGGTGCGGCCATCGGCATGGTCGGCACCTTTGCCGGCGTGGCGCTTGGCGTCATCGTCTGCCTCAATGTGGAATCGATCCGCCAGTTCTTCTCGTGGATATCAGGCACCGTTCTGTTTGATCCGCAGCTTTATTTCCTGAGCCAGCTTCCGGCCGAAATGGATATCAGCGAGACCATTTCCGTTGTCATCATGGCGCTCACGCTCTCTTTCCTGGCAACGATCTTCCCGGCCTGGCGGGCTTCCAAGCTCGATCCGGTGCAGGCCCTGCGTTACGAATAAGGACCGCTTCGCAATATGGCAAAAAAAACAGTGCTGCGGCTTACCGGTGTCGAGAGAACCTATGGTCAGGGCGAGACATCGCTTTCCATTCTGCGCAAGGCCGATTTTGAATTGAAGAGCGGTGAGATGGTGGCGCTGGTCGCCCCTTCGGGCACCGGCAAGTCCACTCTGCTGCATCTGGCAGGGCTCCTCGAACATCCCGATGCCGGCGAGGTCTTCATCAACGGCGCGCCCTGCAACGGCCTGCCGGATGAAGCGCGCACCGCGATCCGCCGCAGCGATATCGGTTTCGTTTATCAGTTCCATCACCTCCTGCCGGAATTCTCCGCGGTGGAGAATGTGATGATGCCGCAGCTCATCGCCGGCCTCACGCAGGCGGAGGCCCGCAAGCGTGCCAGCGCGCTGCTCGACTATATGCGGGTGGGCCATCGCGGCGAGCATCGCCCGGCCGAACTCTCCGGCGGCGAACAGCAGCGTGTCGCCATTGCCCGCGCCGTCGCCAATGCGCCGCTCCTGCTGCTGGCCGACGAGCCGACCGGCAATCTCGATCCGGAAACCGCGCATTATGTTTTCGATGCGCTGGAGGCACTGGTGCGCCAATCCGGCCTCGCGGCGCTGATTGCCACTCACAATCATGAACTCGCCGCCCGTATGGACCGACGCGTGACGCTCTCCGACGGCAAGATCGTCGATTTTTGAGATCGATTGCACGAGGCCGATTCCCGTGCATCGTTTGCTTCCGCAGCGCTTGAGATGGTCATTTCCGCGATGGGGGTGATGGTTCCGGAACGGGTTGCGTCGATGCAGCGAGTCGGTCCGGTCAGTCTTCTCCAAGGGACGCCTGTTCTCCAGATTTGAATTTTTTCCGGACCCGGAGGTGTTTTGCCCTCCGGGTTTTTTCGCTTTGGAGTCAGCGGCTTGCTGTCCTCTATCCGGGAACCGAAGGCGATTCTGCCGCATTAGCAAGGGGAATATCAGCAAAACCCTGTTGACAATCGAACAAAATGAGAACAAAGTTGGAACATAACGAGTAAGGAGAGACCAATGACTGATTTCATCCGTGACGTTGCCGCTTTCGCCTCCATCGCTGTCTTTGTTGCCAGCTTTTCGGTGATCCTCACCGCCCTGTGAAGAAGACACCGGCGCAGAAGCCTGTATGGACGCCGCAAAACGGTGGACATTGAGCGCCGGAAATCGGAAAATCGCCCCCTCGATTCAGAATGACAGGAAGACGATATGGGCGATACGGTTGTGCGTGGAGAGACCTCTGGCGAAACGCTGAAGACCCCCGGTTTCGTCCATCTTCGGGTTCATTCCGCATACTCCCTGCTTGAGGGGGCGTTGCCCCTCAAGAAAATCATGTCCAAGGCCGTTGGCGACGGCCAGCCGGCCATTGCCATTACCGATACCAACAATCTTTTCGTCGCGCTGGAATTTTCCGAAAAGGCGCGGGACGAAGGTCTGCAGCCGATCATCGGCTGCCAGCTGTCCATCGACATGCAGGATGCGGCGGAGGATCGCCGCAACCACAATAGCCACCTCCAGAAACTCCCCGCCATCGTTCTCCTTGCCGCCAATGCGGAAGGCTATGAGCGGCTGGTGGATCTCGTCAGCCGCGCCTATCTGGAAGGTGAGGGCAGCAGCCATTCCGTGCACATTACCCGCGCATGGCTGGAAGAAGCCTCCAATGCCGGCCTCATTGCGCTGACCGGTGCTTCCGGCGGCCCCGTCGATATGGCGCTGAAGGAAGGCCACGCCGCGCAGGCGAAGGAGCGGCTGCTGACGCTGAAGTCACTGTTTGGTGACAGGCTCTATATCGAATTGCAGCGTCAGTCCGGTTACGACCGTTCCCATGAGCGGCGCCTGATTGGTCTTGCTTATGAACACGACATCCCCCTCGTTGCCACCAACGAGGCGTTTTTCCCGTCCAAGGCCGATTATGAGGCACATGATGCGCTGATGGCGGTGGCGCATAACGCCATCGTGTCCGATGACAGCCGGTTCCGCCTGACACCCGATCATTACCTCAAGAGCCGCGCGGAGATGACGGCGCTGTTTGCGGATATTCCCGAGGCGCTGGAAAATACCGTCGAGATTGCACTCAGATGCTCCTATGTGCTGAAGAAACGCGGGCCGATCCTGCCGCGGTTCACCGGTGCCAGCGACGATCCGGAAGCGGCTGAACGCGCCGAAACCGAGGAATTGCGCCGGCAGGCGGTGGAGGGACTGGATCAGCGGCTTGCCGCGCTCGGCATGGCGCCCGGTTATACGGAACAGGATTATCGCGAAAGGCTGGATTTCGAGCTCGGCGTCATCTCGCGCATGAAGTTTCCCGGTTACTTCCTGATCGTTGCCGACTTCATCAAATGGGCCAAGCAGCACGATATTCCGGTTGGCCCGGGCCGTGGTTCGGGTGCGGGCTCGCTCGTCGCTTATGCGCTGACGATTACCGATGTCGATCCGCTGCGCTTCTCGCTGCTGTTCGAACGCTTCCTCAATCCCGAACGCGTTTCGATGCCCGACTTCGATATCGACTTCTGCCAGGATCGCCGCGAAGAGGTGATCCGTTACGTGCAGGCCAAATATGGCCGCGAGCAGGTGGCGCAGATCATCACCTTCGGTTCGCTGCAGGCGCGCGCGGCCCTGCGCGACGTCGGCCGTGTGCTGGAAATGCCCTATGGCCAGGTCGACAAGATCTGCAAACTGGTGCCCAACAACCCGGCCAACCCGACGCCGCTCTCCAAGGCGATCGAGGAAGAGCCGCGCCTGCAGGAAGAGGCGGACAAGGAGCCGGTCGTCGCCCGCCTCCTGGATATTGCCCAGAAGATCGAAGGGCTTTACCGCCACGCCTCCACCCACGCCGCCGGTATCGTCATCGGCGACCGACCGCTCTCCAAGCTGGTGCCGATGTATCGCGATCCGCGATCCGATATGCCGGTCACCCAGTTCAACATGAAATGGGTGGAAAGCGCCGGCCTCGTCAAATTCGACTTTCTCGGCCTGAAGACGCTGACGGTGCTGAAAGTGGCCGTCGATTTTGTTGCCAAGCGTGGCATCAAGGTCGATCTCGCCGCCATTCCGCTTGAGGACGCCAAGACCTACGAGATGCTGTCGCGCGGCGAAACCATCGGCGTGTTCCAGGTGGAAAGTGCGGGCATGCGCAAGGCGCTGATCGGCATGCGCCCAGACTGCATCGAGGACATCATCGCGCTGGTGGCGCTTTATCGTCCCGGCCCGATGGAGAACATCCCGGTCTATAATGCCCGCAAACATGGCGAGGAGGAGCTGGAATCGATCCATCCGACCATCGACCATCTGCTCAAGGAAACGCAGGGCGTTATCGTCTATCAGGAACAGGTGATGCAGATCGCCCAGGTTCTGTCAGGATATTCGCTCGGCGAAGCCGATCTTCTGCGCCGCGCCATGGGCAAGAAGATCAAGGAGGAGATGGACAAGCAGCGCGAGCGTTTCGTCGATGGCGCCATCAAGAACGGTGTCTCGAAACCGCAGGCCGACACCATCTTCGACCTCCTGGCGAAATTCGCCAATTACGGCTTCAACAAGAGCCATGCCGCCGCTTACGCCATCGTGTCCTACCAGACCGCCTATATGAAGGCGCATTATCCGGTGGAGTTCCTTGCGGCCTCCATGACGCTCGATATGGCCAACACGGAAAAGCTCAACGATTTCCGTCAGGATGCCGGCCGCCTTGGTATCGAGGTCGTCGCACCCTCGGTGCAGACCTCCTTCCGCCAGTTCGAGACGGGTGAAAACCGCATCTATTATTCGCTGGCCGCCATCAAGGGCGTGGGCGAGGGGGCGGTGGAACACATCGTTCAGGTGCGTGACGGCAAGCCGTTCACGAGCCTTGAGGATTTCTGCCTGCGCATCGATCCCAAGCAGATCAACCGGCGTGTGCTGGAAAGCCTCATCAATGCCGGTGCATTCGACTGCTTCGGCCGCGACCGCGCCGAGCTGATCGGCGGGCTGGACCGCATCATCGGTTATGCCCAGATGGCGCAGAACAACCGCACCATTGGTCAGTCGGACATGTTCGGCTCCGGCGGCGGCAATGGCCCGGAAAAGCTGGTCCTGCCCGCCTTCCAGCCCTGGCTGGCGTCAGAAAAGCTGCTGCGCGAATATCAGGTGCTCGGTTTTTACCTCACCGCCCATCCGCTCGATACCTATCGCCCCATATTGGAAAAGTTGCGGGTGCAGAATTTCGCCGATTTTTCCGCCGCGGTGAAGCAGGGTGCGACCGCCGGCCGTCTGGCCGGCACAGTGACGGGCAAGCAGGAGCGCAAGACCCGCACCGGCAACAAGATGGGCATCGTCACGTTTTCGGATGCATCAGGGCAATATGAGGCCGTGCTGTTTTCCGAAGGGCTCGGCCAGTTCCGTGATCTGCTGGAAGTTGGCAAGTCGCTTGTCATCACCGTACAGGCGGAAGAGCGGCCGGAAGGCATAGGTCTGCGTATCCAGACCGCGCAGTCGCTGGAAGAAAAATCCGTGCAGATGCAGAAGGCGCTTCGTGTTTATGTACGCGATTCCGGCCCGCTGAAAACCGTTGCCCGCCATCTCAACACAAAAGGCGACGGATCGGTTTATTTCATCGTCATCAAGGATGAGGGCAGCCGCGAGATCGAGGTGGAGCTGACGGAGAAATATCGCATTTCACCTGAAATCGCCGCCGCGCTGCGGTCCGCTCCCGGGGTCGTTGATGTGGAACTGGTGTAAGGCGAAATCCCTCACACCGGCCCCTCTTTCGTGACGGTGATAAAGTCGGTCCCGGTTCCTGTCTCCATCTGGTGGCTGAGATCGGAAACGGTGATCGAGCTTCCGCTTGAAAGCTCTTGCTCGATCCGGCTGCGTATCTCCGCAGGAATTTCGAGGCGGCTGAGCACGGCGCTCAGCTGGTCGAAACCGCCGGGCGCTTCGGTAACGGTGATGCCAAGCCGTTTGCGGGCGGCGGCCGGCAGATGATTTTCGAGCGTCACGCCGTTCCATTCCGCGGTTCCGGCTGCGCGGTCCACGGAAACAGCCTCGAGGAAATGGGTTCCGAGCGCCACTTCCGGATCCTTGATGTCGATGGCCGCTTCGAACAACGGCTTGAAGTCCTGCCGCACCATGATCTGGCCGTTCGGCGGATGATCCTCACCGGCAGACGCGTAAAGCGCCGTCACAAAGGCGTCGGTCAGAAGCGGTCCGGTGGTTTTCAGCCCTTTCCAGCGCTTGAACCCGTTGATGGCGCTCACCGTCATCTCGCCGGCATAACCATCGGCAGAACCGGCGTCGAAACCGAGGCGGGTCAGCACGGCCTGGATATCCATCACCTTTTCCCGCTCGCCGCGGCGCGTGATGAGAATGCGCAGCGGCGATGGCTCTCTGGTCTTCGTCGACGGCTTGAGGGCCTGCGTCTTTTCATTGACGGCGACCTCGACCGTACCCAATGAGGCATCGTAGGTTGCCGGGCGCAGCTCCACATCCGACAGAAGCAGCTTGCCGTCATCGGCATCGTCGCGTGGCACAAACAGCGTCGGGTGCTGCACGAAACGCAACGAGACCGGGCGATCGGTGATGATGACATGGACCCCGGTCCGCGTATCACCAAAGAGTGACTTAGCGAACTTGGAGGGCAGGCGCACGCAGCCATGGGAGGCCGGATAATTCGGAACCTTGCCCTCGTGCAGCGCGATGCCGGACCATGTCAGCCGTTGCATGAAGGGCATTGGTGCGGCCGAATAGATATTCGACTCGTGGTATTTCCGCTTTTCCAGAATGGAGAAGATGCCGCTCGGCGTCTCGTGCCCGGCCTTGCCGGTGGAGACTTTCGAGGTGGCGATGATCTCGCCATTCTCATAAAGCGAGAGCGACTGGTCGCTTTTGGACACCAGGATCTGCAGCGACCGGCTGTCGGCGGCAAGTGCCGGAAAGGCAAGAATGCTGGCCGACAGCATGCCGGTCAGAAGACGGAGGCGAAGGGACATGACGCAATACACCACATGCACAAAACTTCCCTCATTCAACCATGCGAAGTTTAATGAAGTTTAAGGAAGCCGCGGTCGCTACATCACTAATTTGTGTAAAATCTAAAATACGTCCGGGACGACGTGATGGTGGGCAGGGGTTTTGCGCTTTGCCGCCGTCGGGTCCCTATTTGCGGGTCCCAAAGGTGTAGCCGGTCTCGACGCTGCCCTTGCCGAATTTGTCGCGCAGCTTGTCCATCGCCGCTTCCGCGGCTGCTCGGCGCCCTGCCTGTTTGTCGACGAGATCTGGAGGATCGGCGAGGCCGGCATCGCGCAGATCGCTGACGCCGATGCCGATGAGGCGGAATTTCGTGCCGTCGGTTTCTTTTTCCAGCAGTGCAAGGCCGGTGCGGAATATGCGGTCGGCAAGCTGGGTGGGGTCGTCCAGCCTGCGGTTGCGGGTGCGGGTCTTGAAGTCGGCCGTTTTCATCTTCAGCACCACGGTCTGGCCGGAAATGCCGTTCTTCTTCAGCCGCCAGGCCACTTTTTCGGAAAGCGACCGCAGGATGGGAACGAGATCCTCGTGGCGGGAAATATCGTTGAAGAAGGTGGTTTCGGACGAGACGCTTTTGACCGGATCGTTATTGTGCACATGCCGTTCGTCAATGCCGCGCGAGAGCCGGAACAGCCGCTGCCCCATCACGCCGTAACGGCGCATCAACTCGCTCTCTTCCATCTCCTGCAATTGCGCGATCATGCGGATGCCATCCGCCTCCAGCGTCGCTGCAAAGGCCTTTCCCACGCCCCATATGGTCGTGACCGGCCGCGCTGCCAGAAAGGACAGCGCCTCCGCTTCACCGACAACCGAAAAGCCGCGCGGCTTTTGCAGGTCCGAGGCGACCTTGGCGAGAAACTTGCAATAGGAAAGCCCCGCAGAAACACTCACCCCGACCTCCTTTTCCACGCGCCGGGCGAATTTCGCCAGCACCCGCGCCGGCGGATCGTGATGCAGCTTCTCAGTGCCTGAAAGATCGAGAAAAGCTTCGTCGATGGAAAGCGGCTGCACCAGCGGCGTCAATTCCTGCATCATGGTGCGGATTTCACGGCCGACACGGCTGTATTTTTCCATATCGGGCTTGATCACCACCGCGTCGGGGCAGGCTTCCAGCGCCTTGAACATGGGCATGGCGGAGCGCACGCCGTGGATGCGGGCGATATAACAGGCGGTGGAGACAACCCCGCGCTTGCCGCCGCCAACGATGACAGGCTTGTCTGCCAGTTCCGGATTGTCGCGCTTTTCGACGGAGGCATAAAAGGCGTCGCAATCGATATGGGCGATGCTCAGATCGTAGAGTTCGGAATGATAGAGAAGACGCGGGCTGCCACAGGCGCGGCAACGCCTCAACCCTTCTGGCTGGCCAGCCAGACAGTCGCGGCAAAAACCGGGATCATAGCGGTGCGACGTGGACATGGGCCGAAAACAAAACCAGAACGTAGCCGACCATACTCCGGCTGCGATGGCCGCTCAAGGGGCGTCCCGTCAATACACACCTGAATCCAGCCCCGGCCCGGAAAAATGGTGCCATGCGGCGGCCACCGTTTCGGGGGATGTATCGGTGGCGGCGCAGAACGCCATCAGGTCCGGCTCGTGGCTCATCAGAAAATCCGTCAGCCCCGCCAGAAAGCCGGGATCGTTGACGGCCTGACGCAGCATGTTGGCCTGTAACCCGCTCAGGGCCAGAAAACGCGCCAGCATGTCCGGTTCGTTTGCCAGCCAGCCAAGTATGGCGGCCGCCGTTTCTTGCGGATCCTGGCCTGCATTGCCTTTGTTTTTTGTATCGCGCAGCATTTCTTCCCCGAAGTTACCTATTTTGAAACCAAATCCCTCTAGCCTTGCGCAACGAATGGACGATGGAATCGGTTCTCTGGCAACTTATATGTCTGGATGAAGGTTTCAAAGCGAAACGGGGACTGCCCACCATGCCCAAGCAGGTCATGATAGTCGAAGACAACGAGCTGAACATGAAGCTCTTTCGCGACCTGATCGAGGCGTCTGGTTATACCACTATTCAGACGCGCAACGGCATGGAAGCGCTCGATCTCGCCCGCAAGCACCGCCCGGATCTCATCCTCATGGATATTCAGCTGCCTGAGGTTTCGGGGCTGGAGGTGACGAAGTGGCTGAAGGAGGATGACGAACTGCATGTCATCCCGGTCATCGCGGTTACGGCATTTGCCATGAAGGGTGACGAGGAGCGCATTCGCCAGGGTGGTTGCGAGGCCTATGTCTCAAAGCCGATTTCCGTCCCGAAATTCATTGAAGTCATCAAGACTTATCTGGGCGATGCGTAGGGCGACTGGGGAACGGTTATGACGGCGAGAGTTCTGGTTGTTGACGATATTCCGGCCAATGTGAAGCTTCTCGAGGCCCGTCTTCTGGCGGAATATTTCGACGTCGTCACCGCCGAGGACGGTTTCAAGGCGCTGGCGATCTGCGATGAGGAACAGGTCGATATCATCCTGCTCGATATCATGATGCCGGGCATGGATGGGTTCGAGGTCTGCGAAAGGCTGAAGGCGAACCCCAATACCGCCCATATTCCGGTCGTCATGGTCACCGCGCTCGATCAGCCGTCGGACCGTGTGCGCGGCCTCAAGGTCGGCGCTGACGATTTTCTGACCAAGCCTGTCAATGACCTGCAACTCATCGCCCGTGTCAAAAGCCTGGTCCGCCTCAAGGCCGTCAGTGACGAGCTGCGGCTGCGCGCTGAAACCGCCCGGCAGATCGGCATCGAGGAAATGCTGCGCAGCGACGGCCTGATGCAGACGCCCGGCCGCGTGTTGGTCGCCGATGGTCGCGCCAGCTCGCAGGAGCGTATCCTCCGGGCGTTGAAGCCGGTCGCCGAGGTCGATGCGGTCACCGAGCCGCAGGCCGCCTTGCTCAAGGCGGCGAGCAATCCTTTCGAACTCGTCATCGTCAATTCCAATTTCGAGGATTACGATCCGCTGAGGCTGTGTTCGCAGCTCCGCTCGCTGGAGCGCACCCGTTTCCTGCCGCTGCTTCTGGTGGCGGAGCAGGGGGCGGATGAGATGGTGGCGCGGGCGCTCGATCTTGGCGTGAATGACTATATTCTCCGCCCGATCGATCCGAATGAGCTTGTTGCCCGTTCGCTGACGCAGATCAGGCGCAAGCGCTATAACGAGCATCTGAGGCTTAATCTCCAGCACACGATGGAGCTTGCTATTGTCGACGGGCTGACGGGCCTCAACAATCGCCGTTACCTCGATAATCACCTGAAGATACTCTTCGACCGGGCCGCCATTCGCGGCCGCCCGATCTCCATCTGCATGACCGATATAGACCGCTTCAAACTGGTCAACGATACCTATGGCCACGATGTCGGCGACGAGGTGCTGCGGGAATTCGCGGCCCGCATCCGCAGCACGGTGCGCGGCGCCGATCTCGCCTGCCGTTATGGCGGGGAGGAGTTCGTTGTCGTCATGCCCGATACGCCGATGGAGCTTGCGGCAAGCGTCGCCGAGCGCCTGCGGGCGATTATTGAGGACAAGCCTTTTTATGTCCGTTCCATCGACCGTGAATTGAGCATAACCGCGTCTCTCGGCATAGCCACCAGCAGCGGTGCCTTCGGGGCGCCGGACGAGATACTGAAACAGGCTGACAAGGCGCTTTATGAGGCGAAACATGGCGGACGCAACCGTGTCGTGGCTGCCGCTGCCTGAGCCTTGGGGCTGATTAACTGAAAATAGTGCGGAATTTCTCCGTCATATCCCGGCGAAATAGTTGATCGGAAAACTAGAGCGGACGTCGCGAGACCGCAAACCATTGACCTTGGATGTATTTTATCGTTTTGCAATGAAAGGATGCAACTTAACGATATAAATAGAGTTCAAGTTGAAAAACCCGTTGAATTCAATCTCTCCGGCAACTATAGTGTGCCAGCTTTGTATACTTAACCATGTTTCCCAGGTGATGTATCTCTGGCTTAAGAATTTGTTGATTTTTATTTTACTTCTGCGCACACTCACAATTGAGAATAACAGTTCTTCCGGCGGTTCATCCGTCTAGTGATGATGAATGATCGCGGCTTTTAGCCGTCGCGATTTCGCTCGTCAGGGGCTGGTATTGCGTAGTTTGAATGCCCCATGATGCTCAGGTCCGCCGCATCTCCTGAATCGTGGGGTCGGTCGGCTGACGATGTCCGAATCGGTTCCTCGTGCCGTAATCGCATCGTTGGCCGACCGCCTTCTTCCCCAAAGCAGTCTGCTGATGGCGCGTGTTGTAAGGCACAGGTTTCTCCTGCCGCCTTCCAGCTAAGGCTGTGCGACGCCGATATAGGGGCGAGGGGCATAGGGGCAGTGGCGGCTTGCAGCGGCCTTCGCGGATGTCTGCGAATATCTCGGCGCTCATGTCTTGAGAGGGTGGCAGGTTAAAGCCTGTCAGCGCCTGACGCGCGCCTTGGCAATGGCGATAACAATGTCACGGCTTTGAAGAGAGGCGGCGCGTTTATTTCCGGCATAGGGAGGCCGCTGGGTGCGAAAAAGACTTGTGTCAGCTCTTTTTCCCGCACAAACAAAAAACGCGCCCGTTGGGCGCGCTTTTGCCGGAGACCCGATCAAGAGATCACTTGATCTTGGTTTCCTTGAATTCAACGTGCTTGCGTACAACCGGGTCATACTTCGTCTTCGTCATCTTGTCCGTGAACGTACGGCTGTTCTTGGTGGTGACGTAGAAGGTACCGGTGTCGGCTGTCGACAGCAGCTTGATCTTGATTGTTGTAGCTTTCGCCATGGTCGTCCTGCCTTTAAACAAAAGAGAAGCCGCAGGCGCTTCTCACCTCGGCTAAATCTGGCGCGAAACTACGTATCGCGCCTGAAAAGTCAAGCCTGTTTTGCCCGGAAAACAAAACGGACGACATAAAGCACCACGTAAAGCCCGAAAAATACCGCCAGCGACCAGGCGAAACCGTCGGTTCCGGCAAGGTCCATGGAAATGCCCACGGCCTGCGGCCCTGCAATCGTGCCGACCGCATAACAGAAGATGAAGGCGGCATTGGCGGAGACCAGATCGGCGCCCTTCAGGCGCGATCCGAGATGGGTGAGGCCGACGGTATACATGCCGGAGACCAGGCCGCCCCAGAACAGCAGCAGGGCCGCCACCAGAAGCCAGCTTTCCACCAGGAAAGGCAGGGCCAGCGTGCCGCAGACACCGGCAAAGGCCATCAGCCCCAGCATTGTCCGCCGGTCTTTCATCCGGTCCGAGAGCAAGCCGATCGGTATCTGGAAGACCATGTTGCCGATGCCCATCACGGTCAGCAGAAGCGCCGCCTGCGATTCGTTGAAGCCTTCGCGCGTCGCATAGATCGGAAAGAGCGAAAGGCCGCCTGCCTGCACCGAACCGAAGACAAAGGCCGCCGCGGACGCCATCGGCACCAGCCAGACATAACGCACGAAATGATGGTTAGGCCGCTCGTCCAGTTCCGGGCTTTCGCCGCGCGCCATGAAGATCGGTATTGCGGCGAGCAGGATGATCGCCGCACCGACCAGAAACGGCAGGATGCCTTCGCTGCCGACCACGGAAAACAACAGCGGGCCGACCGCAAAGCCGACCGCAAGGCCAGTGGCATAGATGCCGAGGACCATGCCGCGTTTCCTCGGCGGGGCGGTCATGTTGATCCAGTATTCGGAGAGAATGAAAAGCGTGGTGGTGGCGCCGTGGAAAACGATTCGCAGCGGAAACCACATCCAGAAGACCTCGGCGAAATAAAAGCCGAGCGCGCTCAGCGCCGAAATGACGACGGCGAACAGCATGGTTCGCGCCACGCCGAAATCATGGGCGATCTTGGTGGTCACGGGGGCTGCCATCATCGCCGCGACACCGGCCATGGCCGAATTCACCCCGATCATGGTGGAGGAGATGCCGCGTTTCTCAAGGATGATCGACAGGAGCGGCAGGCCGAGACCGATGGCGACACCGACCGCACTGATGGCGGAAATGGCGGCAATCAGTGAGGGCCAGTGAATGGCGTCCGCTTCTTCGCATTTCATTTGTGACATGACGGCCTTTATACAAAGTCTCGAATGAACCGGCCGTGGCGCGTGACATAGAGCCGCGCGGGGCTTTCAAAGGGCAATGAGGGATCACCTATCATGAGTTTTGTGACATCTTCGAGAACTGTGCGTGTGATTTTGGGCATGTTCAGACCGGAAAGGTCTGTCATGTCAAGCCATTGCACATTGGAGAGCTCGTCGGAGTCACGGGTTAGCCGGGTATCGAGCCGGAATTCGTCGGCATAACAGCAGAAGAATCGCGTGTCATAGCGCCGCACATTGCCGGGCGGGGTGATGGCGCGCGCCACATATCGGAAGCGGGAAAGATCCGGACCCTCGGCGCCCTGCCGGAGATCCACGCCGGTTTCCTCGAAAAGCTCGCGCGCGGCGGCCAGCGCCAGAGCTCTCGCGCCGGCGGCACTCAGGCGTCGTGCCGCGGAAGCGGTCAGGCTGTTGAGGACGGCGGGGTGCAGATCGCTGGAAAAGGGCAGCGCATGGTCGCGCGGATCGCGTTTGCCGCCCGGAAACACGTAAGTGCCCGGCATGAAGACATGGGCGCTGCTGCGCTGGCCCATCAGCACCCTCGGTTGCGGGCCGGAACGATCGAACAGGATGATGGAGGCGGCGTCGCGCGGCCGCAGGGGGGCGCTCACCGTCGTGGCATCCCGGGGAGGCTGAGGCACATGCACGGTTCCGCCCACCGTCAGTGAGACGAGCCGTCTATTTGCATCTTTTGCTGTTTTCGGTCGAACCCGTGCATTCGCAGGGCCCATTGCAGGCCGATCACGCCGCCCTTGATCGGTTGCAGCGTCAAGAGTGCGGCCAGAACGGTGATAGGCACCCAGATGGCGAAATGCACCCACATGGGTACGGAAAACACCATATCGGTCATCATGAAGCCGCCAACCGCGATGTGGCCGATGATGACGATGGAGATATAGGGCGGCAGGTCGTCCGAACGGTGATGATGCATTTCTTCGCCACAGGCCGCACAGGCGTCCACCGGCTTCAGGAAGGCGCGGAACAGGCGACCGCTGCCGCAGGCCGGACAACGGTTGGCCATGCCCCGCATGATCGAGCGGCCGAGCGGCCTCTCCGCGCTATCGTCTCCGAAGGTGACCGTTTCCGAGCCCTGATGTGCACTCATCCTTAAGTCCTTCTCCCGTTCGTTCAACCGCCTGAAACGGTCTTGTTATCGTCGCCTTCTGGGCGGCCGCGTTCCGGGCTTGGCGGCAGGACGCGATGTCCGCCGGCCCGCCTTGTGGAACGAGCGCGTGCCGACTGGCATCTTGCGCCCCGGGCTCATCATCTCGAAACGCAGCGCACCCGCCAAAGGCACCGCTTCTGCAAGCCGGACCTGAACCGTGTCGCCAAGCTGATAACCGAGACCGGTCTTTTCCCCCGTCAGAGCCTGATGGGCTTCATCATACAGGAAATAATCGGTTCCGAGTGTAGATATAGGAACAAAGCCATCAGCGCCAAACTGCGGCAGCGCGACAAATAGTCCCGCCTTGGTGACACCGCCGACGCGACCCTCGAATTCCTCACCCACCCGCTCGGACAGATGATGCGCGATCAACCGGTTGACGGTGTCGCGCTCGGCGGCCATGGCGCGGCGCTCGAAGGTCGAGATTTCGGCGGCGATATCGTCTAGCGTCGCCTCTTCCTGTGGCGTGATGCCGCCTTCGCCAAGCCCCAGCGACCCGACCAGCGCCCGATGCACGATCAGATCGGCATAACGGCGGATTGGCGAGGTGAAATGCGCATATTTCATCAGGTTGAGGCCGAAATGGCCGATATTCTCGGGGCTGTAGATCGCCTGGCTCTGGCTGCGCAGCACCATTTCATTGACCATGATCTGGTGCGGCGTATCAATGGCACGCGCCAGAATGCCGTTGAAGGAATTGGCGCGCATGGCCGCACCCTTGGCCATGGAAATGCCGATGGTGCCGAGGAATTCGCGCAGTACCTCCTGCTTGGAAAGCGTCGGCGCATCGTGGACACGATAGACCAGTGGCTGTTTTTTCTTTTCAAGCGTCTCGGCGGCGGCGACATTCGCCTGGATCATCATTTCTTCGATGAGTTTATGCGCATCGAGGCGTTCGGGGATGACGACCTTGTCCACCGTGCCGTCGGGCCGAAGCTGGATCTTGCGCTCGGGCATGTCGAGTTCCAGCGGCTGGCGACGGTCGCGGCCGCGCTTCATCACCTCATAGGCGTGCCACAGCGGCTTCAGGATCGGTTCCAGCAATGGACCGGTCTTGTCGTCCGGCCGTCCGTCAATCGCAGCCTGCGCCTGCTGGTAGGAGAGCTTGGCGGCACTCTTCATCATGATGCGGTGGAATGTGTGGCCGGCCTTGCGGCCTTCCTTCGAAAATGTCATGCGCACGGCAAGGGCAGGGCGGTCGACACCTTCCTTCAGCGAGCAGAGATCGTTGGAGATGCGCTCCGGCAGCATCGGCACGACACGATCAGGGAAATAAACGGAGTTGCCGCGCTTCAGCGCCTCGCGGTCAAGCGGCGCACCCGGCCGCACATACCAGGAGACATCGGCAATGGCGACGGTGACGATGACGCCATCAGGATTGTCGGGTGAGGTGTCCGGCTCGGCATAAACCGCATCGTCATGGTCCTTGGCGTCGGCCGGATCGATGGTGATGAGCGGCAGGTCGCGCCAGTCCTCGCGATGCGACATGCTGGCCGCCTTGGCCGCATCCGCTTCCGCCAGAACATTCGGCGGGAAGATATGCGGAATGCCGTGGGAATGGATCGCGATCATCGAGATCGCCTTCTCCGAAGCCACGGAGCCGATGACCGACAGAACCTTGGCGCGAGTCAGCCCGTAACGACCGCTGTTGCGCGAGGTTTCCACCTCGATCAGGTCGCCGTCCTTGGCGTCACCGACGCCATCGGGGTCGATGACCATCTCTTCGCCGCGCCGGTCGATCGGCATCAGGCGTCCGCCGCCGCCCTCCGTCTGCTTGAACACGCCGAGCAGCGCGTTCTGGCGACGGTCGATCAGCTTGACAACACGGGCCGTATAGGCCGGGCCGGAGCTTTCCTTGGAGGGGAAGATCTTCGCGAGAATACGGTCGCCGAGACCGGCGGCCGGAGCCTTCTTGCCGCGATCCTGCGACGACTGGCGGATCAGCACGGCCGGTGCCGCGCCCATATCTTCCGGCCATTCCGCCGGACGGCCGATCAATTCGCCGTCCTTGTCACGCGTGGTGATGTCGAGAACCGTGACGGGCGGCAGACCGCCCGGCCGCGTCAGCGACTTGCGGCTTTTGTGCACCATGCCATCGACTTCGAGTTCCTTCAGTAGCGCCTTGAGGACAACACGGTTTTCACCCTTCAGCCCGAAAGCCTTGGCGATTTCGCGTTTGGAAGCCTGCTGCGGATGGTCCGCGATGAATTTCAGCAGCACTTCGCGGGAAGGCACCTCGCCATGGATGATGCCTTCACCTTCGCTCACCCGCTTGCCGCGCCCGGTACGTCCGAAACCGTCGCTGGCGGAACCCTGTCTCTGACGCGGCGCCTTGCTCACTCTGCTGCTTTCTTGGGTTTGGCCGCTGCCTTCGGCTTGGCGGCCGCCTTGCTCTTGGTCGCCGCCTTGGCCTTGGTGGCTTTCGGCTTCGCCGCTGCCTCACCATCGGCCTTCTTGGCGGTGGTCTTCTTGGCCTTGGCAGGCTTGCCGCCCGTGCCGGTCTTGGCGATGCGTTCGGCGATCAGCACCAGCGCTTCATCGACCGTCACCGAAACCGGATCCTGCCCCTTCGGAATGGTGGCATTGACCTTGCCCCAGTTCACGTAAGCGCCATAACGCCCGTCGCGAACGGTGATCGCGCCGCCATCGGGATGGTCGCCCAGCTCCTTCAGCGCGGCCGGCGTGCCGCTGCGGCCGCGTCCCGGTCCCTTGCTCTGCTTTTCGGCAATGACGGTGACGGCGCGGTTGAGACCGATCGAGAACACGTCCTCGATGCTTTCGAGATTGGCATAGGAACCGTCATGCAGCAGGAACGGCCCGTAGCGGCCGAGGCCGGCGGAGATCATCTTGCCGGTTTCCGGGTGCTTGCCGATATCGCGCGGCAGGTTGATGAGCGCTAAGGCCTTTTCGTGGTCGATATCCTCGGGCTTCCAGCCCTTGGGCAGCGAGGAGCGCTTCGCGTCCTTGCCGTCGCCACGCTGGATATAGGGCCCGAAACGGCCGGAGCGCAGCGTCAGCTCCTCGCCGGTCATGGGATCGGCACCCAGCGCCTTCGGCTCGTTCGATACGGCAGCTTCGGCTTCCGAGCCCTCGGAAGTCAGCTGACGGGTGTAGTTGCATTCCGGATAGTTGGAGCAACCGACGAAAGCGCCATATTTGCCGAGCTTCAGCGAAAGATTGCCGGTGCCGCAAACCTGACAGATGCGCGGATCGGACCCGTCCTCGCGCTTCGGGAAGACCAGCGGCGCCAGAACTTCGTTCAGCGCGTCGAGAACGTTGGTAACACGCAGTTCCTTGGTATCTTCAATCTGAGCGAAGAAATCCTTCCAGAAATCGCGCAGCACCTGCTTCCAGTCCAGCTCCCCGGCGGAAATGCGGTCGAGCTTTTCTTCAAGCGCTGCGGTAAAATCATATTCGACGTACTTGGTGAAGAAGCTTTCGAGGAAAGCCGTCACCAGCCGTCCGCGCGAATGCGGGATCAGCTTACGTTTGTCGACGACGATATATTCGCGGTCGCTCAGCGTCTTCAAGGTCGCCGCATAGGTGGAAGGACGGCCGATGCCGAGTTCTTCCATCTTCTTGATCAGCGAGGCTTCCGAATAACGTGGCGGCGGCTCGGTGAAGTGCTGGCTGGCATTGATCTTCTGCTTGGCGAGGTTCTCGCGCTCATTGATCGGCGGCAGACGGCCTTCGTCGTCACCATCGTCGCTCTGCTCGCCATCTTCCTTCTGGTCGGTATAGGCGGCAATGAAGCCGTCAAAACGGATGACAGAACCGACGGCGCGCAGGCCGGCCTTTTCGCTACCATTGCTGGCGAGAATTTCCACGGTCGTGCGCTCGATTTCGGCCGACGCCATCTGGCTGGCGATACCGCGCTTCCAGATCAGGTCGTAAAGGCGCAGCTGATCGGCATCGAGGTAACGCTTCACCTGATCGGGCGTGCGGTTGAAATCGGTCGGGCGGATCGCTTCGTGCGCTTCCTGGGCGTTCTTGGCCTTGGTGGAATAAAAACGCGCTTTTTCCGGCACGTAACGGTCGCCGAACTGCTCGCCAATGGCCTTTCGGGCGGCATCGATCGCCTCGGGGGCCATCTGCACGCCGTCGGTACGCATATAGGTGATCAGGCCAACGGTTTCACCGCCGATATCGATGCCTTCATAAAGCTTCTGCGCCACCTGCATGGTGCGCGAAGCGCCAAAGCCCATGCGAGAGGAGGCCGCCTGCTGCAGTGTCGAGGTGGTGAAGGGCGGGCCGGGATTGCGCTTGACGGGCTTTGCCTCGACGCTGTCGACCACATAGGTCGCGCCTTCGAGCAGCGCCTTCAGCCGGTTGGCATCTTCGCCGGTCTTGATCGCGCGGTTCTGCAACCTTTTGCCATCGGCCGAAACCAGCTTGGCCTCGAACTCGTCACCGCGCGGTGTCTTCAGAAGCGCGCTGATGTTCCAGTATTCCTCGGAGACGAAACGCTCGATCTCGGATTCACGGTCGCAGACGAGACGCAGCGCCACAGACTGAACACGACCGGCGGAACGGGCGCCCGGCAGCTTGCGCCACAGAACCGGGGAGAGGTTGAAACCAACGAGGTAATCCAGCGCACGGCGGGCGAGATAGGCGTCAACCAGCGGCACATCGATGTCGCGCGGGTTCGCCATGGCATCCAGCACCGCCTTTTTGGTGATGGCGTTGAAGACCACGCGCTTGACCGGCTTGTCGCCGAGAACGCGCTTCTTTTTCAAAAGATCGAGAACGTGCCAGGAAATGGCCTCGCCTTCGCGATCAGGGTCGGTTGCGAGAAAAAGGCCGTCGGAGGATTTCACCGCATCGGCAATATCCTTCATGCGTTTGGCGGACGCGCTGTCGACCTCCCAGGACATTTCGAAATCCTGGTCGGGCAGCACCGATCCGTCCTTGGCAGGAAGGTCTCTGACGTGGCCAAAGGATGCAAGAACCTTGTAGCCCGAACCAAGATACTTGTTGATCGTCTTGGCTTTGGCAGGAGATTCTACGACAACGACATTCATATTGTTCTTCTCTGGAACTGGTCCGTTAACGTGGCCGGGTCGCGGCGCGGTGCCGCAATTGGCCTTCTTTATAATTCGACATGGACAGGTAATGCCCGCTGGTCAAGAGGCAAGCCCGATTTTCTCGTTTCCGGGTCTATGCAACCTATGGATAATCTATTGTTGTATTGCAATCTTTGGTAAATTGGTTATGATGGGCAACATCATTTGAATCGACTTAATGCTCCCCGTTTCAGTCTGAATTTCCAGGATAAATATATGGTCCCGAACGCAACAAACAATAATGCCGATAATGACGGGACCAGAGAGAACTTGGCTTACATCCGCCAGATGCTGGCGGAGTTGCGCCAGGTCGCCAGCCGCGAGGGTGCAGACATGCTGTGTTACCTGATCGAGATGGCTTATGTTGAAGTCGGCGATATCCAGAGCGGTCGGCGCAAGCTGTCAATCCGCGATGAAGAGCGAAACACGCCCCCCGGCATGCCGGTTTAGCCTCCCGGCAATATCAAGCTCCAGCAGCACCAGATGAACGGTTGCGGCGGAAAAACCTGTGTGACGGATGATATCGTCCGTTTCCACGGGCGAGGGACCGAGAGCGGCGGCGATGATGCTGCGCTCGTCGTCCCCCGGTGGTGACATCTCGGTGTCGGATCTCGGTTCCTCGATCTTGCGGTCATAGGGCAATTGCGGCTCCATCAGCGGTCGCAGTGCGTCGAGAATGTCGGCCGCACCCGTGGTCAACATCGCGCCTTCCTTGATCAGCCGGTTGGTGCCCTCGCAGCGCGCATCGAGCGGGGAGCCGGGCACGGCGAAAACGAGCCGTCCCGCTTCGCCGGCAAGCCTTGCCGTTATCAGCGAGCCGGAGCGTTCCGCCGCCTCCACGATGACGACGCCAAGCGAAACGCCGGCGATCAAGCGGTTGCGGCGTGGAAAATCACGCGCGCGGGGTTCCCAGCCAAAGGGCATTTCGCTGATCGTCGCGCCGCCCTGATCATATAGTTCCTGCAAAAGCCCGAAATTTTCCTGCGGATAGGGGCGGTCGAGACCGCCTGCCAGCATCGCCACCGTGCCGGTTGCAAGGCTTGCCCGGTGCGCTGCCGCATCGATGCCGCGCGCCAGCCCGGAAGCGATCGCATAGCCCGCGCGGCCGCAATCGCGCGCCAGCATGGCGGCGAATTTCGCGCCGTTGATGGAGGCGTTGCGCGAACCGACGATGCCGACGCAGGCTCTCGTCGCCGCATTTGCCGATCCCTTCATGGCGATCAGCGGCGGCGCGCCATCCAGCTGTCGCAGGGCAGGTGGGTAATCCGGCTCACCGATGCCGACGAAACGCGCGCCGAATTTTTCGGCCGTTTCGATCTCGCCTTCCGCTTCCGCCTGCGTGGGGATGCGCGGGCTGCGTGAGGAACCGCCGCGCCGCGAAAGCTCGGGCAGGGCATCGAGCGCCTTTTCGGCGCTGCCAAAATGATTGATGAGTTCGCGGAAGGTAACGGGGCCGATATTGTCGCTGCGGATCAGCCTCAGCCACGCGACCCGCTGCCGCGCGGAAAGCTCTATGCCCTGCCGTATCGTTTCCTCATGCGGCATGGCTTGTCCTCAAGATGGGGCTCAGCCCTTTTGACCGATCCTGCTTTCGGTGCCCGACAGCAGGCGCGCGATATTTTCTCGGTGTTTCCACCATGAAATCACGCTGAGCAGCGTCACCAGCAGCGCCGTCTTTTCCGGGCCAAGCACCCAGAGCGCCACGGGAATGACCAGCATGGCCAGCAGCGCCGAGAGCGAGGAATAACGGGTGATGAAGGCTGTCGCGAGCCAGATCAGCGCAAAGGCCAGCATCATCAGCGGCGCGACACCCAGCAATACGCCGATATAGGTCGCCACACCCTTGCCGCCCTTGAAACCCAGCCACACCGGAAACAGGTGACCGAGAAAGGCGAAGAAGCCCGCGACCAGCGAGGCCTCGTAACCCCAGAGCGCATTGGCAACCAGAACCGCCGCCGTACCCTTCAGCGCATCGAGCAGCAGGGTTGCGGCGGCGAGCTTCTTGTTGCCGGTGCGCAGCACATTGGTGGCGCCGATATTGCCGGAGCCGATCTTGCGTACGTCACCCAGCCCCGCCATGCGGGTGAGAATGAGGCCGAAGGGGATGGAGCCGAACAGATAGCCAATTACCGCCGCCAGCGCGAGAAGGGCAGGCGCGGTCTGCCAGTCAGTCAAAGCACTCATTCAAACGTCCCCTCTGTCCCGCCTGCAGCGCGATCTCTGTTGGTGATCTTATGCCAAGGAATGAACGGCTTTGCCAGCCACATAAGTGGCCACAGCACGGCCGCTGAAACGGGCATCCTCGAACGGCGTGTTCTTGGATTTCGACACCAGCTGTTCCTTCGCCACGAGCCATGGCTCGTCGAGATCGATCAGGGTGATATCGGCCTTCGCACCGGCTTTAAGCGTTCCCGCATCCAGCCCGAAAATCCTGGCCGGGCGGGTGGAGAGCGCATCGATCAACCGCATCAGCGGAACTTCGCCGCTGTGATAGAGGCGCAGCGCCGCCGCCAGCATGGTTTCGAGCCCCACCGCGCCGCTTGCCGCATCGGAGAACGGCAGCCGCTTGGTATCGACATCCTGCGGATCATGCGAGGAGACGATGATGTCGATCGTGCCGTCCTTTAACGCTTCCACCATCGCCTTGCGGTCGTCTTCGGCGCGCAGCGGCGGGGAAAGCTTGAAGAAGGTGCGATATTCGCCGATATCGTTCTCATTGAGCGTCAGATGATTGATGGAAATACCGCAGGTGGCTTTCACGCCCCGCTGCCGGGCGACACGGATCGCTTCTGCCGATTCCGGTACGGAAATCTTGGCGGCGTGGTAGATCGCCTGCGTCAGGCCGGCAATGCGTAGATCACGTTCCAGCGGAATGATCTCCGCCTCCTTCGGAACGCCTGACAGTCCGAGCCAGCTCGCAAAAAGCCCTTCGTTCATGTCACCGCCGCCGATATATTTTTCGCGCGTTTCGAGTGCGATGACGGCCCCCAGTTCGCGGGCATAGGTCATGGCGCGGCGCAGCACCAGCGTGTCGGACAGCGCTTTGCGGCCATTGGTGAAGGCAACCGCACCGGCTTCCTTCAACATGCCGAACTCGGTCATTTCCTCGCCATTGAGGCCCTTGGTCAGGGCCGCTGCCGGATGAACATTGACGATTGCCTTGTCGCGCGCCGTCTTTTTCACATATTCGACAAGCGCGATGTCATCGATAACGGGATCGGTATCCGGCATGACGATGATGCTGGTGACGCCGCCGGCCGCTGCCGCGCGGGCGGCGGATTCAATGGTTTCGCGGTGCTCGGCACCGGGTTCGCCGACAAAGACGCGGGCATCCACCAGACCGGGAACGGCCACCACACCCTTGCAGTCGCGCACCGTCGCCCCTTCGGGAGCGCCTTGATTGTGCGCATCCTTACCTGCGGCGAGGATGGTGCCATCGGCGCCGATGACGATGCTGCCGGTCTCGTCGATATCACGGGAGGGATCGACGATGCGGAGGTTCTTGAGAACGGTAACGGCACTCATACGCGCTCACCCTGATTTTGCGAGACAAGCAGGGTTTCCATGACGGCCATACGCACGGCAACCCCCATTTCCACCTGGCTTTCAATCACGCTCTGCGGACCGTCTGCCACTTCGGAGGCGATTTCCACGCCGCGGTTCATCGGACCGGGATGCATGACCAGCGCATCTTCCTTCGCTGCCTTCAGTTTTTCGGCATCCAGACCGTAGTAGTGGAAATATTCGCGTACCGAGGGCACGAAGGAGCCGGACATGCGCTCGCGCTGCAGGCGCAGCATCATCACCACATCGGCGTTATCAAGTCCTTCCTTCATGTCGTGGAAGACTTCCACGCTCATGTCGCGAATGCCGGAGGGAAGAAGCGTGGCGGGTGCGACGACGCGAACGCGCGCGCCCATCTGGTTGAGCAGGATGATGTTGGAGCGGGCAACGCGCGAATGCAGCACATCACCGCAGATTGCGACGGTAATTCCCGAAAGCTCGCCCTTGGCGCGGCGGATGGTCAGCGCATCTAGCAGCGCCTGTGTCGGGTGCTCATGCTGTCCGTCGCCGGCATTGACCACGGAGCAGGCGACCTTTTGCGCCAGAAGCGCCGCGGCTCCCGCGGAGGAATGACGCACGACCAGCACATCCGGGCGCATGGCATTCAGCGTCATCGCCGTGTCGATCAGCGTTTCGCCCTTCTTCACCGAGGAATTGCCGACCGACATGTTCATCACATCCGCGCCGAGGCGCTTTCCGGCAAGCTCGAAGGAGGATTGCGTGCGCGTCGAGGCTTCGAAGAACAGGTTGATCTGCGTCAGGCCCCGCAGCGTCGAGGTTTTTTTCTCGCGCTGGCGGCTGATTTTCACCGCTTCGTCAGCCTTGTCGAGAAGCAGGGTGATATCCTGATGGGAAAGCCCCTTGATGCCGAGGAGATGGCGATGGGGGAAGAAGACCATGCGGTTTGCCTCCTGACGGGCGCCGCATTTTCCCGTGAAAATGCCCGGAACGCCCGAATGCTGATCCGTGCGCTCCCATTCGCTGTGAACACGCCTCAGGAGTGCCGCGGAATTCGGTCCTGCGCTCTATAGAGACTGCATGGTCGCGGGGCAAGCGCCCGCAGGGGCTGAAATGAAGACACGGCGATGTTTCCCCAATCTGGCAAAAGATTTCGCCTCTCCCTCCGCATCGTCAGGTAATGCCGTTTTCTTTCAGGAGGGCCTGCTCGTCGCCCGACACCCAGCCGAAAACCTTCGGTTCGCCATCCAGCTTCTGGACGAAATAATGGACGTCGAAATCGATTGCGACATTCGATTGGCCCTTGCGGGCAAAGCTCGCCGTCCAGGACACATGGGCGATGCAATGATGTGCGTCGATGGGAACCATACGGATATCGCGAATACGTATCTCCTTCGTTCCTATCGCGCGATAACGCTCATAAGCCTTCGTCATGACCTCTTTCAGGTGATCATCGTTCTTTCCCGTCATGACCCCGGCAGGGGAAGCGGCGATGAAGTCGGAGGCATAGAGGGATTCGATCTCCCCCATATTCATGTCACCTTTGAGGGACGTATTGAAAAATCGTTCATATCGCTCGAAAAGCTTCTTTGCGCTCGCCTCCATGGCTCCCTCCCTGCGCAGGCTGTCAACACGTTGCCAACCAAAAAAGCCTGCGGCAGGTTCCACATCAGGTGGTGGATTAAGCAGAATGCGTGCGATTGTGCGTAAAACCGGATCGATCGGCTGCCGCAGGCGGGCGAATTGAGTGATATGCGGGCCGGCTCTCGACGTGTAAGGGGTCTCGTCGCCCCGTCCTGCCGGAAACGTATCTGGCATTCTCCCGGCCGCAGACTTAAATCAGCCTCTCCCGAAAAATGCTGAAAGCGGCGGCTTAATCGTCTCAATCGCTTCCTGTGTGCGGAATTATGCAATATCACCCCACTATGCAATGCCAGTACAAAACAGCTAGAAGCAGCGGATGACCCAGAATTCCCGGACAGAAGAAACGCTCGCCGAACTGAACCAGCCAAGCCTCTGGTCCGGTATCAATGCCTATCGTTCCGATCCGCTGATCGTCGATCTCACCTCTGGCCTGTCGCGCAATCTGAGGGACGAATACGACCAGCTCGGCCGCTACGTCACCTCGCATGAGGCGCAGGAACTGGCGCGCATGGCCAATCAGGGCGTGCCGCAGCTGCATACCCATGGCCCGCGCGGCGAACGTCTGGATCAGGTGGAGTTCCATCCCGCCTGGCATGCGCTGATGCGCCGTTCCATGTCGTCAGGCCTGCATTCCAGCGTCTGGGAGAATTCTCCCGATACGCGCGGCAACGAACACAAGGCCCGCGCCACGAAATTTTACCTGACCTCGCAGCTGGAGGCGGGGCATCTCTGCCCGCTGACCATGACGAGCGCCTCCGTTGCCGCCATCATGGCCTCGCCGCGGGTGCAGAAGGAATGGGCGCCGAAGATTCTGTCGCGCAAATATGACAGCGCGCAGAAGCCGGCCCTGCAGAAAACCGCCGTCACCATCGGCATGGGCATGACGGAAAAGCAGGGCGGCACCGATGTACGCGCCAACCGCACCACCGCCGAGCGGGTGGGCGAGGGCATCTATCGCCTGTCCGGCCACAAATGGTTCCTCTCCGCGCCGATGAGCGACGGTTTCGTCATGCTCGCCCAGATGGGCGACGGCATGGGCTGCTTCCTCGTGCCGCGTTATCTGGAAGACGGTTCGAAGAACGGCCTGCATTTCCAGCGCTTGAAGGACAAGCTCGGCAATCGCTCCAATGCCTCGGCCGAAGTCGAGTTCACCGATGCTTTCGGTTATCTGCTCGGCGATCCCGGCAGCGGCATCCGCACCATTCTCGATATGGTGACGTTGACGCGGCTCGATTGCGCGCTGGCATCATCAGGCATGATGCGCGCCTCGCTCGCCGAAGCCGTGCACTACGCCCGCGGCCGTTCGGTTTTTGGCAAGATGCTGGTCACTCAGCCGATTATGACGCGCGTTCTCGCCGATATGGCGCTGGACGTGGCGGCCGCGACCGCGCTCTCCTTCCGACTGGCGACGGCCTTCGACGCCGCCCGCAACAATCCGGCTGAAGCCGCCTATGCGCGGGTGATGACACCCATCGTGAAATACTGGTGCTGCAAGATTGCGCCGGCGCTTATCTATGAGGCTATGGAGTGCCTTGGCGGCAATGGTTACGTGGAAGAGCGGCCGATTGCCCGCCACTACCGCGAAGCACCCGTCAACGCCATCTGGGAAGGATCCGGCAACGTCATGGCGCTGGATGTGCTGCGGGTTCTACAGCGCGGCAAGGATCTGTTCGATCTCGTCTTCCAGACGCTGGAACGCGATCTCGGAGCGGCCGGCAAGAAGACCACCGACGTGCTGCGCGCCGCTATCGCCCTTGCCGAACGCGATGAGGGCGCGGCCCGCCTGCTGGTGGAGCAGTTCGCGCTTGCGGCCGCTGCCGCCGAGCTTTGCCGCCTCGGCGCCGGCAAGATCGCCGATGCCTTCCTCGAAACGCGTCTGGCGGGCGGCTGGCGGCACACTTACGGCATGCTCGATTCCCGCTTCGATCCGACGTATATAATCGATTTATTGTATCCGCCTGCATCTTGATTGATGTTTGCGGATGAAGGTTTTGCAGTCCCGGCGGGAGGGGTCTCGGATTTGAAAAACAGCGATGGCATGAGGCGAGTTCCCATCTGTCACGACATCGTCGCGTGTCGGTGCGCGGCAAGGGAAGGCGGCTGCCAATGCTGACTTTTCGTTCCGCCCGCGCTGAGGATGAAGACGCGCTCTACGCCATAAGCCTTGCCACCGGCGATGCCGGGCAGGATGCCACTCCGCTTTATAATGATGGCCGCATGGTCGGACACATCTATTCCGTACCCTATCTGCATCTCTGGCCCGATGCCGTTTTCGTGGCGGAGGATGAGGAAGGTGTGTGCGGTTATATCGTCGGCGCGCTCGATACGGCCCTGCACGAAGAGCGACTGGAGCGGGAATGGTGGCCGCATCTGCGCGCCCTTTACGCCGATCCCGGCGGCGACCAGCAGAGCTGGGACGCCGACCAGCGCCGCGCCCATTTCATCCACCATCCGCGCCGCACGCCGTCCTGGCTTACCGATCCTTTTCCGGCCCATATCCACATGAACCTTCTGCCGCGTACGCAGGGCAAGGGCGGCGGCACCCGGCTTCTGTCCCGCTGGCTCGATATGGCAAGACAGAACAACGTCTACGGTATCCACCTCGGTGCCAGCGAGCGCAACCATGCCGGCATGCGCTTCTGGGAAACCCGCGGGTTCAAACGCCTCGACAGCCACGAAACGCCCGGCAGCGTCTGGTTTGGTATGGGGCTGGAGTAATTAGGTTCTAACGACCCGTGCTGCCCCCGCCGCCAGAAACGGCGCAAAGGCAGTGCGAATTTCCTCAAGAAATGTCTCGCTGAAACGTCCGATGGGCTGTTGAAGAACGTTGAAATGGTAGGATCGTTCGATCACGTCGTAATTGCATTCGCTGACGGTGATCCAGCCGCGATCATAGCAGGTTAGTTTTGCGCGCCGAAGCTCAAGCTTCGGTATTTCGATTGCCTGCTGCTGGCTGTCCTGCGGAGGTTTCGATGAAATGGGCAGCAGCAATATATGCGACAAGCCCTGTGCGTCCGTAATCGTCAGGATCATGCAGACGGGGCGATCTTTTTCCCCATGGTCACGCGTTGGATTAGCCGCAGATGCCATCGCCACAAATAGGGATAGGAAACGATATCACCGCGTCTGAACTTGGACATTATTTGTCCTGCTCATCGCGGGATGTCCGATATTCTTCGGAGTCTTTCTCCAGCTGGGCGTTGAACATGGCGGCCAAGTCATCGGGCATTTCACCGGCAGCGTAAGACCTGCGCGGATCGTCGCCTCCCAACATTTTTTCGAAAAGTTCGACCGGCACCACCACGACCGAAGGTCGCCCATGCTTCGTCAGTAAAATGGGCGATTTCTGCGCTTCGTCATGGTAGCGACCGAAATGTCGCATAAACTCCGCTGTGGAAATAGACTTTCTTTTCATGAGGAATCCTCAAATCTGTATTTCCTGAATAATACAGAAAATACAGAAAATACAGAAAATTTAAAGCCGTCGATTTTGGTCTGGTGTCCGGCTCATCCACAAAAACCTTCCCTCCATTCGTCCCGCCACATTGTTCTTCCCTTCCTGCTTTGTTAACCCGTTGAGAAGGCCTTTCAGAAAACGGGTAGGGAATCATGCTGGCGACCGCAGAGGCGATTTCAGCCGACAGACCGGAAAAGCGCATCAAGGATCGCGCTCAGACCGAGAAGGCAATTTTTAATGCGGCGCGGTCGCTGCTTGCCGAGGAGGGGTTTCAGGGCTTTGGCATCAATGCCGTCGCTCGCCGCGCCGGCTGCGACAAGCAGCTGATCTACCGTTATTTCGGCGGCCTCGATGGCTTGATCGAGGCAATCGGCGAGGATCTCGGCTCCTGGGTGAAGGATCGCATTCCCGAAGATACCGGCGGCATGTTCCTGCTGACCTATGGCGATCTGATGGAGAGGTTGGCGCTTTATTTCATGGATGCGTTGCGCAGCGATCCTCTCGTGTGCAAGATCATCGCTTGGGAAGTCTCCGATGGCTCACCGCAGGTCCGCCAGCTGGCCGAGGCTCGCGCCAAGTCGCTGGGCAAATGGCTGGAGCGCATGCGCGGTTCGCTGGCGGCGCCGAAGGGTGTGGATACGGCGGCGGTCAATGCCGTGCTGTTCGCCGCCATTCAGCACCTCGTCATTTCCGCCGCCACCAGCGGCCAGTTTGCCGGCGTGCCGCTCAAATCGGACCGGGACTGGGACAAGATCGCCACTGCCGTCAAAAGGCTGGTGCGCGGCGTTTACGGCTGAATCCGCGTCCGGGGCGATCGGGCCCGGTACAAGCGCGGCATTAAAGAAAAATCAACCCTGTTTTCACCGGGCCGGCAACCGCCTGGCACATCCGGTCGTTCACGGATCACATTCTTTTCCACATGTCACCCGTCCGCCATTAACCATAATGACAGCTTTCATTTGCCTCGCCATGGCTGCCGGTCCAGTGTGGATTAACGAAATGTTAACCATGCGCAATGACTGCGCATAAGGGAGCCGCAAGTGAACCGCTGGACAGCTTTAGGCGTCATGATGACGTTTTTTGTGATGCTGCCGTTGGATATCGACGCGCCGGCGCTGAACCTCTGCCTGATGGCAGCGGTGCGCTGGGCGGTGCTTGCCGGCATTCCCGATACGATGTTTGTACGGGGGCAGGCGGCATGAAGTGGTTTCTGATCCTCTGGGCCGGTCCCGTCACGCTGCTGGGCAGCTGGTACTGGCTTTCCTATTACGACATGAGCTTCGGCTTCTACATGCTGACGCGGCAGACGCATGATCTCGTATTCGAGATATACGGCAATATTCTCGGCCTGCCGCCGGAAAGCCTGCCGCCGCTGGTGGCCCGCGCCATCGCGGTCGACAGCCTGATCGTTTTTGCGATCCTCGCATTTCGAAAAAGAAAGCAGATTGCCGCCTGGTGGCAGGGCCGTCAGTCGGCCGCGCGGGTGAGTGCGGAAAGCCTGTCCAGCGCGCCCTGAAGAATAAAGCTCGCGGCCGCCGAATCGATGCGTTCGGCGCGCTTGGCGCGGGAAACGTCCATTTCCAGCAATGCGCGCTCGGCCGCGACCGTCGAAAGCCGCTCATCCCAGAAAATGAAGGGCAGGGCGGTCTTTTCGCCCATGGTGCGCACGAAGGCGCGTGTTGCCTGCACGCGGGGACCGGCCGAACCATCCATGTTGACAGGCAGGCCGATGATGAAGGCGGCGACCTTTTCCTTTTCGGCAAAGGCCAGCAGCACTTCCGCATCCTGCGTGAATTTCACCCGCTTGAGGACGGGACGCGGCGTCGCGAAACGCCGGGACAGGTCCGACATGGCAAGCCCGATGGTCTTCGTGCCGAGGTCGAGGCCGGCAATCGCCTGTGCGGGCTGAAGGGTCTGCGCCAGTTCCTCGATGGTGAGTATCGCCATGTCCTTTGCCGCCCTTACCGTTTGCGGACGAATTCGGTGCGCAGCACCAGACCCTTGACGGTATCGTGCCGGCAGTCGATCTCTTCCGGATTGTCGGTCAGACGGATCGACTTGATGACGGTGCCCTGCTTGATGACCGTATTAGTGCCCTTGACCTTCAAATCCTTGATCAGCGTTACCTGATCGCCATCCGCCAGCACATTGCCGGCTGCATCGTGTACTTCCTTCGTACGCGCCGCTTCCGCAGCCAGCTCGGAGGCCGGCCGCCATTCACCGGTCGCCTCGTCATACACGTACTCGTCATCATTTGCGGCCATGGTCGCCTCTCTTAAATATTGGTAGTGCGGTTGTTCAGGCCGTCCTATGTCATAATATACCGGCAATACAAAGGAGAACTTCCCATGAAAATCACCTGGCTCGGCCATTCCGCCTTCCGCCTCGAAAACGGTAGCGCGAAGATCCTCATCGATCCTTTCTTCACCGGCAATCCCGGTTTTGCCGGGCAGGACGCGAAGTTGGCGGCCGAAGGCATTACCCATATTCTCCTGACCCACGGCCATGGCGACCATGTCGGCGATACCGTGCAGCTTGCCCGCGAAGCAGGCGCCACCGTGCTGGCGAATGCCGATCTTGCCGCCTGGCTTTCCGCAAAGGGTGTCGCGAAAGTGGATATGGGCAATACCGGCGGGACCGTACATTTCGACGGTTTTTCCGTCACCTTCACCAATGCGCTGCATTCCTCGGCCCAGATCACAGAGGATGGCGTCTCCCATTCGCTCGGCAATGCCAATGGCCTGATGCTGCATTTCGAGGATGGCCCGGCCGTCTATCACATGGGCGATACCGACATCTTCTCCGACATGAAGCTCATCAACGAACTACACCAGCCGGATATTGGTCTGGTGCCGATTGGCGACCGCTTCACCATGGGCGGGGCCGTGGCGGCGCTCGCCTGCCAGCGCTTCTTCAAGTTCCAGAACGTCATTCCCTGCCACTACGGATCCTTCCCGATCATCGACCAGACGCCGGACAAGTTCGTGGCCGGCATGGAAGGCGCGGAAGCGCGTGTTCACACACCGAAGGCAGGCGATACGCTCTCCTTCTGAGGTTCCATGAGAGCATGTGGTTGCAGCAAAACCGCTCCCCAGTGTGACGCGATATGCTTTCTACCGTTGCGAAGGACGGACATGGTGATTATAGCGGGTAGGAAAATTCCTACCGGAGTAAAACCATGTCCGTCGATCTCGCCACCGTGAAGCGCGTTGCGCGCCTTGCCCGTATCGCTGTCAGCGAAGAAGAAGCACAGAATATGCTCGGCCAGCTGAACGGCATACTCGGTTTCGTGGAGCAGCTTTCGGAAGTGAATGTCGACGGCGTCGAGCCGATGACGTCTGTGACCCCGGTTGAGATGAAAAAGCGTGCCGACGTGGTGACCGACGGCAACAAGGCGGAAGACATCGTTGCCAATGCGCCTGCGACCGACCGGGACTTCTTCATGGTCCCGAAAGTGGTCGAATAAGCGATCGCCGTTTGCCGCCTGATTTTTCCGAGATTTTCGAAAGCCGTTGCCGACCATGACCGACCTGACGAGCCTGACCATTGCCGAAGCCCGCGAAAAGCTGAAGGCGAAAGAATTCTCCGCCCTCGAGCTGACCGACGCCTATCTCTCCACCATCGATGCGGCCAACGGCGCGCTGAACGCCTATGTCGCCTTGACGCCTGAAAAGGCGCGCGACATGGCAAAAGCCTCCGACGAACGCATCGCAACCGGCAAGGCCGGCGAGCTGGAAGGCGTTCCGCTCGGTGTGAAGGACCTTTTCGCCACCCGTGACGTGCACACGCAGGCGTGTTCGCATGTTCTCGATGGGTTCAAGCCGAAATACGAATCCACCGTCACCCAGAACCTCTGGGACCAGGGCGCCGTCATGCTCGGCAAGCTCAATATGGACGAATTCGCCATGGGCTCGTCCAATGAAAGCTCCTGGTACGGTCCGGCCATCAACCCTTGGCGCGCCAATGGTTCCGACCAGAAGCTGGTGCCCGGCGGTTCTTCGGGCGGTTCGGCCGCAGCTGTGGCCGCGCATCTGTGCGCCGGCGCCACCGCGACCGACACCGGCGGCTCCATCCGCCAGCCGGCGGCCTTCACCGGCACCGTCGGCATCAAGCCCACCTATGGACGCTGCTCGCGCTTTGGCATCGTCGCTTATGCTTCCTCGCTTGATCAGGCAGGCCCGATTGCGCGCGATGTGCGTGACGCGGCGATCCTGTTGAAGACCATGGCGAGCGTGGATGCGAAAGACACCACCTCTGTCGATCTGCCGGTGCCGGATTATGAAAAGGCCATCGGCCAGTCGCTGAGGGGCCTGAAGATCGGTATCCCCAAGGAATACCGCGTCGACGGCATGCCAGAAGAGATCGAAAAGCTCTGGGCCAAGGGCGTGGAATGGCTGCGCGACGCCGGCGCTGAAGTCGTCGATATTTCGCTGCCGCACACCAGATACGCGCTGCCTGCCTACTACATCGTCGCGCCGGCGGAAGCCTCGTCCAACCTTGCCCGTTATGACGGTGTGCGCTACGGCCTGCGCGTCGACGGCAAGGACATTGCCGACATGTACGAAAAGAGCCGTGCGGCCGGTTTCGGCAAGGAAGTGCAGCGCCGTATCATGGTCGGCACCTATGTGCTTTCGGCCGGTTATTACGACGCCTATTACCTGAAGGCGCAGAAGGTCCGCACGCTGATCAAGCGTGACTTCGAAAACGTCTTCCATGAGGGCGTCGACGCCATTCTGGCGCCGATCACCCCATCTTCCGCCTTTGCTGTCGGTGACGAGGAACTCGCCTCCGATCCGGTGAAGATGTACCTGCAGGACGTCTTCACCATCACGGTCAACATGGCCGGTCTTCCGGGCCTCTCCGTGCCGGCCGGCCTTGACGGCAAGGGCCTGCCGCTCGGCCTGCAGCTCATCGGCAAGCCTTTCGAGGAAGAAACGCTGTTCAAGACGGCGCACGCCATCGAGCAGGCAGCGGGCAAGTTCACCCCCGCCAAGTGGTGGTGAACAGCCTCAAGCTCAGGCAAATGAACGAAGCCGACCGCAACGCGGTCGGCTTTGTCGGTTTTGCGGCATGGCGTTCGGGTGAAGCCTTCGATGACAGCTATCTCGATCCTGATGTCATCGAGCGGGTGAGGGGCGAGTTCAAAAGCTTCGCCAAGTCTCCGACCGGTGATGTTGTCGTCGCCGAAATCGACGGCATTGTCGTCGGCTGGGGTGCGTGCGACGCTGCGCCTCATCATATTTCCGATCTCTGGGTGGACCCGAACTGGCAGGGTAAGGGGATCGGCAGGGCTCTTATCCTTCATTTTCTCGACCGGATGCGCGCGCAGGGCCTGCCGCTTGCCACGATCGACACCCACGCCAGAAACCGTGCTGCCATCGGTCTTTATGAGCGTTGCGGTTTCAATATCGTATGGCGCGGCATGGAATGGTCGGACATCATGAAAGTCGAGCTTGAAAAGGTGAAGCTGGAGCGCAAGCTCGCGCCATAGTCCGGTTGATTGCGCCGCGTTTGCCGCTTTGCGTCGTGACGGGCGGCGGTAAGTGAGCCGCCGCCCGTTTCGTCATCGATTGTCCAGCTCACCCCGTACGAGTTCCAGACCGCGGGTGGTGATGCGGTAAGGCTTGCCGCCGGAAGAGGCGATCGCTCTCTTCTGTTTCAGCTTGCGGAAGGTGAGGAGATTGAGGCCGCTAAAAATCCAGCCGTCGCGCGTATAGAGCGCGATTTTTTCGATTTTGCGGGTGTCGTCTCGAGTAAGTTCAATTCTGCCGCCCTGGGCGAGCAGATGTAGAATGCGCTGTTCGGCGCGGGAAATGTCCATTTTTTGGAAATCCGGTCGGCGTCATCTAGACGCGTGAAAACAAACCCGGGTGCCGTTGGGGCATCCGGCTCGGTTTCATCTGGCCCGGCGCGCAAGAAACTTGCGGGCTGGGCCTTTACCAGGACTCCGATTGAGCGAACATAAAAACTCCGTTCTTGTCCGTTCTGGTTAGCGGGCAAGGCAGGCGTGGTCAAGTCCACGGCGTGCATGGAAAACCATGCTGGCCGAATCGCGCCGCCGATGTTTTATTTGCCATGGCCATGGAGGGCGCGGCTTGATCGTCATTCGCAATGCGCATGAGCAGGAAGCGGAGGCCTTAGCGGCTATCGGCCTCAGGGCATGGCGTCAGGCAACCGCCGCACTCGGCATCACCGCGACGCTTTACGACAACGCGGCCAGCGCCTTTTCCAATTTCACCCGGTCATCATGGCTTGCCATTCGTGTGGCGGAATTTAGCGGCACGGTTGCCGGATGGGCGGCACGGGAACATTTTGACGAGACGATTTCAGATTTCTGGATCGATCCGGATTTTCAGCGCCGGCAGGTCGGCAGCCTCCTGCTGGCCGATATTGAACGGTTGATAGCGGACAGGGGTTTTGAAACCATCCGGCTTGAAACACACGCCCAGAACGAACCGGCCGTCGCATTTTTCCGCCACCATGGCTACAGCGTCCGCTGGCTCTCAGTCTCCTACGCGCCGAAACTCGATCGCGATGTGCAGTCGGTCGGCCTGCAAAAGCAGCTTGTCGAGATCGAGAGCGGCCTTTACGGCACGGAATTCTGACTGAGCCTTATCAGGCTGTTCACAAGCCGCACCGGCCAGTCCGGCATGATTGCCACTGACACAACAAGGCCCGCCTGTAAAATCACGATGGAGAGCAGAATGCTGCGAAAGGGTTCCTTGCGCGTTTTGTGCCGCAGCAGGCGTTGAGCCGAAATAGCGCCCACGCTGCCGCCCACAAAGGCGAGCCCCAGCAATGTGCTTTCGCGAATGCGCCAGCCGCCATTCCTCGCCGCTTCCTTGTCCCACCAATAGACAAGAAAGACGACTAGATTGAAGGCGACAAAGATCATGAAACACAGGGCAATCATCGTCATGATTTGAATTGAAAATCAGACGCGTAAAAATTACGTATGCAGAGCGCCGAAAATTCGGCGCTTCGTGCGACAGGGCGCAAGATGTCTTGCGCCCGCGCGCCATATGTTCTACCCACCAGAGCCAAAGAACCCGTATATCGTGAGCTTCAGATGACCCTTGTAGACGTGCGCACCCCCGACCCGAAACGCTTCATTCCCGGCGCCACCGGCGATTGGGAAATCGTGATCGGCATGGAGGTGCATGCGCAGGTTCTCTCCAATTCCAAGCTGTTTTCCGGTGCCTCCACCACCTTCGGCAATGCGCCGAATTCCAACGTGTCGCTGGTCGATGCCGCCATGCCCGGCATGCTTCCCGTCATCAACGAGGAATGCGTGAAGCAGGCGGTGCGCACCGGCCTCGGCCTGAAGGCGAAGATCAACAACCGCTCGATCTTCGACCGCAAGAACTATTTCTATCCGGATTTGCCGCAGGGCTACCAGATTTCGCAGTTCAAGGATCCGATCGTCGGCGAAGGCACAATCACCATTTCGCTCGGTCCCGACCGTCAGGGCAATTTCGAGGATATCGAAATCGGCATCGAGCGCCTGCATCTGGAGCAGGACGCCGGCAAGTCCATGCACGACCAGCATCCGACCATGTCCTTCGTGGACCTCAACCGTTCGGGCGTGGCGCTGATGGAAATCGTCTCCAAGCCGGACATGCGCTCGTCGGATGAGGCCAAGGCCTATCTCACCAAGCTGCGCTCCATCGTGCGTTACCTCGGCACCTGCGACGGCAACATGGATGAAGGCTCGATGCGCGCCGACGTCAACGTCTCCGTGCGCCGCCCCGGCGAAGGTTTTGGCACGCGCTGCGAAATCAAGAACGTCAACTCCATCCGCTTTGTCGGTCAGGCCATTGAATACGAGGCGCGTCGCCAGATTGCCATTCTGGAAGACGGTGGCGTGATCGATCAGGAAACCCGCCTGTTCGATCCCGGCAAGGGCGAGACGCGGTCCATGCGCTCCAAGGAAGACGCGCATGATTACCGTTATTTCCCCGATCCGGATCTGCTGCCGCTCGAATTCGACGATGCTTTCGTCGAAGCGCTGAAGGTCGATCTGCCGGAACTGCCCGACGACAAGAAGGCCCGTTTCGTGGCCGATCTCGGCCTGTCGGTTTATGATGCCTCGATCCTCGTTTCGGAAAAGGCAATCGCCGATTATTACGAAGCTGTCGCCGCCGGCCGCGATGCGAAGGCCGCCGCCAACTGGGTCATCAACGATCTGCTCGGTGCGCTCAACAAATCGGGCAAGGACATCGAGACGACGCCGGTTTCCCCGGAACAGCTGGGCGGCATCATCGATCTCATCAAGGCCGAGACCATTTCCGGCAAGATCGCCAAGGATCTGTTCGAGATCGTCTGGAACGAAGGCGGTAGTCCGGCTGAAATCGTCGAGGCCCGCGGCATGAAGCAGGTGACCGATACCGGCGCCATCGAAAAGGCCGTCGACGAGATCATTGCCGCCAACCCCGATCAGGTCGAGAAGGTCAAGGCGAAGCCGACGCTTGCCGGCTGGTTCGTCGGCCAGGTGATGAAGGCGACGGGTGGCAAGGCCAACCCGCAGGCCGTGCAGGCGCTGGTCAAGGCCAAGCTCGGCATCGAGGAAGAGTAAACACCTCTCCTCCGTCATCCTCGGGCTTGACCCGAGGATCTAACGACCCACTACGTCAAACGTGTTTAGATCCTCGGGACAAGCCCGAGGATGACGGCGAGTGCGGGGGGACTGACATTTTTTGCTGGGATCAACGCCCGGCATTTCTGTTTTTAGACGGAGCCAAATCATGTTTTTCATCCGCACGGCAAGCCTGCGTGACATCGAGCCGGTACGCACCCTGCTCGCCACGACGTGGCACGCCACCTATGACGCGATCTATGGCGCAGACAAGGTGAACCAGCTGATCCTCGCATGGCATTCGCCGCAGGCCATGAAGGACCGCATCGAGAAAAAGGGCGGTGAGTTTCTGGTGGCTGATGACGGTAAGCGGATTGGCGGAATGGCCTATGGCTCCATGTCCACCAAGATGGCGAAAACGGCCCTGCTGCACCAGCTTTATGTCGCGCCCGATCTTCAGCGTCAGGGCGTCGGCCGCGATCTCTTCGCCGAGCTTGAAACCTGCTTCCCGGATGCGGAAATCATGCGGCTTGAAGTCGAGCCCAAAAATACTGTCGCAATCGCCTTTTATGAAGGCGTCGGATTTGTCGAGGTGGACCGAATCGAGCGCATGGCGGGGATCGAAGGTTTGCCCGGCATCGTTATGGAAAAGAGCCTGACCCGATGAATGCGACATTGCAGAAACTGATTATCCGTACCGCACGCGAAGACGACCTTCCCGCTCTTGCCGCGATTTTTGCCGCCGACGAGATCGGCGGCCACGGCGATACGGCCGACGAATCGGCGCAGCCGGACTATCTTGCCGCCTTCCGGGCTATCGAGGCGTCGCCGAGCGAAACGCTTTATGTAGCGGAACTGGATGGCGAGGTTGTCGGCACCTTCCAGACGGCGATCCTGACCAAGCTGGTCGGGCGAGGGGCAAAGTCCATGGTGATCGAGGCGGTGCAGACACGCGCCGACATGCGTGGTCGCGGTATCGGCGCGGTCATGATCAATCATTGCCTTGATGAGGCCCGCCGTCAGGGTCTGAATGCCGCGCAGCTCACCTCCAACATGGCCCGGCTGGACGCGCATCGCTTCTACGAGCGGCTGGGTTTTGAGAAGCGGCATCTGGGCTTCAGGATGAAGCTGAAATAGCGCGGATATATCTCGAAATGCTGGACAATTGCCGTGAGGGGCGGCATAAGCATGTCTTGTGCCGTGCACGGAAAATCGCTGCGGCGCATTCAAGCCCGAGGAACGTAGAATGAAGACTCTCCTGACGCAAATCTTCACCTGGTGGAATGGCCAGACGATCGGAACACGGTTTCACACCTGGCGTTTCGGCAAGAAGGTAGGACAGGACGAGTTGGGCAACACCTATTACGAAGGCGGCACCACCTCCTGGGGCATGCCACGCCGCTGGGTGATCTATAACGGTTATGCCGAGGCCTCCGCCATTCCGCCCGGCTGGCATGGCTGGATGCATTACCGCACCGACGTACCGCCGAGCCAGGAAAGCTACGTTGCCCGCGACTGGCAGAAGCCGCATCAGCCGAACCACACCGGTTCGTCCAAGGCCTATCGTCCGCAGGGATCGCTGGCGGTGGCCGGCGAGCGCCCGCGTGTGACCGGCGATTACGACGCCTGGACCCCCGGCAACTAAGCTCTTGTTACGCGCGGTGTTGTGCAAAACATCGCGCTGACGCCGGCCTCACCGGTTTTTGCCACATTCCGCCCTTAGGCGTTGATCCGGTCGGCGGTTCGACACAGGCAAATATTTGGAGACATATCGTATGAGGAAATTCACGCGGGATCGTTCTTTGCGTGCGCTGACAGTCTCGCTGTTTGCAGCGGTCTCTGCTGTCATCCTCATTTCGCCCGTCTCAGCTGCCCGTCTCGAAAACCGCGTGGCGGTGTTTTCGGGCATCGACAAGATCACTGGCCGTATCACCTCCTTCGATGTCTATATCGACGAGACGGTGCAGTTTGGCGCGCTTCAGGTGACGCCGAAGGTCTGTTATTCCCGCGACCAGACGGAAACCCAGAAGATCGACGCTTTTGTCGAAGTCGACGAAATCACGCTCGACCGCAAGATCAAGCGGATTTTCACGGGCTGGATGTTCGCCGACAGCCCCGGCCTGAACGCCGTGGAACACCCGATCTACGACGTGTGGCTGACTGGCTGCAAGCAGGACTCGGAAGTTCCAGCTCCCTCTACGGCAAGCAAGTAATTACCCTACGACCACGCCTATTTCTGGCGTCTGAGCTTCTCGGCCAGATCGGCCAGGGCTTTGCTTTTGTTTTCCAGTTGTTCGATCATTTCCTCCCGCGTCAGTTCGGGCTCGATCACGATCGGAACGGTGAACTTTTTGGGCTGATCGCTGGCGGGAGGTGAGGGGAATCTGATTTCAGAAAACGCCCTCTTCACGGCCGTTCTTGTCTGATAGGTGCTATCCCTGATGTTTTTGACCTGAACGACCTGCATTTTCCCCGCCCGGTCAACGCGGAACGTAACAAGGAGCACCTGCCGCTTGTTCGTCCGTACGATCTTGAATTCGGGGCGGCCCATTGCGCCCGTCAAGGCTCGTGAAACTTCGCTTCTCCAGGCTGCCAGCGGGTGCGGGCGCTGTTCGGCGGCGGTGACATTCGCCGCCAGCGTCAGCATCAACAACAAGGCCGCAATCCAGCGCATGACCATCCCCCGATGAACCAAATATCATGATCGGATAAGTCATGTTTTTGAGGCTTGCAAGCAAAATCTCAGGTTGTTTTCAGTGTGGATTTTCTTGCGCCGGCAATTTTTCGAAAGGTACATCCGGCCTGTCGACAGCCGCTTCCAGTATCGTGGCATATTCCGATTTTGGAATGTCGATTGCACCGAATGTCTTGAGATGTTCGGTGGTGAACTGGGTGTCCAGCAGCGTAAACCCCTGCTGCCGCAAACGCTCCACCAGATGCACGAGGCAAATCTTCGAGGCGTTGGTGCGGCGGGAAAACATGCTCTCGCCGAAGAAGGCCGCACCCAGCGAGACGCCGTAGAGCCCGCCGACAAGCTCCTCGCCCTCCCATGCTTCGACGCTATGGGCGTGGCCGATCTGGTGCAACTCGGTATAGAGCCTGCGGATGGTGGCGTTGATCCAGGTGCTCGGCCTGTCCGGCGCTTCCGCCGCGCATCCTGCCATGACAGCTTCGAAGGCGGTGTTGAAGCGAATCTCGAACGGCTTCTTGCGCATCGCCTTGGCGAGGCTTTTGGAAACGTGAAAACCATCGAGCGGGATGACGCCCCGAATTTCCGGCTCGACCCAGAAAAGCTCGGGATCGTCGGCCGAATCGGCCATGGGGAACAGGCCGGCGGAATAGGCGCGCAGCAGAATATCGACCGTTATGCCGTTATTTCTGCTGCGCCGCCCAGCCATATCGTCTTAGTGAGACGCGTCACCGGCCAGATATTTTTCCAGCCAGTGAATATCGTAATCGCCGTTCAGAATATCCTCGTTCTGGAGGAGGTCCTGGAAAAGCGGCAGCGTGGTCTTGATGCCGTCGACGACGAACTCGTCCAGCGCCCGACGCAGGCGGCGGATGCACTCGTCACGGTCGCGGCCGTGGACGATCAGCTTGCCGATCATGCTGTCGTAATAGGGCGGGATCTTGTAGCCCTGATAGGCGCCCGAATCGACGCGCACGCCAAGGCCGCCCGGCGTATGGAAATAGGTCAGCGTGCCAGGCGAGGGGACGAAGGTGCGCGGGTCCTCGGCATTGATTCGGCATTCGATGGCATGGCCATGGAACTCGATATCATCCTGCGTGACCGACAGGCCCTGGCCGGAAGCAACCCGGATCTGTTCCTGCACGAGATCCATGCCGGTAATCGCTTCCGTCACCGGATGCTCCACCTGCAGGCGGGTGTTCATTTCGATGAAATAGAACTCGCCGTTTTCATAGAGGAACTCGATGGTGCCGGCGCCGCGATATTTCAGCTTGCGCATGGCGCTCGCGCAAATCTCGCCGATCTTCATGCGCTGTTCGACGGTCAGAGCCGGCGAATTGGCTTCTTCCAGCACCTTCTGGTGACGGCGCTGCAGCGAGCAATCGCGCTCGCCAAGGTGAACGGCATTGCCTTCACCATCACCGAAAACCTGCACTTCGATATGGCGCGGCTTGCCGAGGTACTTTTCCATGTAGACGGCGTCGTTGCCGAAGGCTGCCGCCGCTTCGGAACGGGCGGTCGCAACCGCTTCTTCCAGATCGGCTTCGGTCTTCGCCACCTTCATGCCGCGACCACCGCCGCCTGCCGTCGCCTTGATGAGGACCGGGAAACCGATCGTCCGGGCGATTTCGAGCGCGTTTTCAGGCTTCACTTCGCCGTCGGAACCCGGAACCACGGGAATCCCGAGTTCCTGCGCCGTCTGCTTGGCGGTGATCTTGTCGCCCATGATGCGGATATGTTCGGCGGTCGGCCCGATGAAGGTGATGCCGTGCGCGTCGAGAATGTCGGCAAACTTGGCGTTTTCCGACAGGAAGCCGTAACCGGGGTGAACGGCGTCCGCACCGGTGATTTCGCAGGCCGCAACGATCTGGTGGATGTTGAGGTAGCTGTCACGCGAGGGTGGCGGGCCGATGCACACGCTTTCGTCGGCAAGACGCACATGCATGGCGTCCGCGTCGGCCGTGGAATGCACGGCCACCGTCGGAATGCCAAGCTCCTTGGCGGCGCGCAGGACGCGGAGCGCGATCTCGCCGCGGTTGGCTATGAGGATCTTCGAAACCATGCTGAACCGCCTTTATTCGATGACCACGAGGGCTTCGCCATACTCCACGGGCTGAGCGTCGTTGACGACGATTTCCACGACCTTGCCGGACTTGGGAGCCGGGATCTGGTTCATGGTCTTCATGGCTTCGACGATGAGGATGGTCTGGCCTTCCTTGACGGTCGCACCCACTTCGATGAAGGGACGTGCGCCCGGGGCAGGCGACAGATAGACCGTGCCGACCATCGGCGAGGATACGGTGTTGGCCGGGTTGCGGGCCGGTGCTGCGGACGCCGCAGGTGCGGCCGGCGCTGCGATTGCCGGTGCGGCAACGGGAGCTGCCACCGGTGCGGGTGCATAAGCAGCAGGCGCCGCGGCATAGACTGTGGCGGGAGCGGGAGCCGCGCGGGAAACGCGGATACGCAGGTCTTCCTGCTCCACTTCGATTTCCGAAAGGTCGGTATCGTTGAGGATATTCGCGAGTTCGCGGATCAGTTCCTTGTCGATACCCTGTTTCTTTTCAGACATGACAAACCCTATTCTTTGTTTCTTTTTATGCCGTGATGTTTTTCAGCGCGTGAAGCGCCATGATATATCCGTATGGTCCGAAACCGCAGACCATGCCCTTTGCCGCGGGTGATACCATCGATTTGTGACGGAACTCTTCGCGGGCGTGGATGTTGGAAATGTGCACTTCCACGACGGGCGTGGAAATCGCACGGATGGCGTCATGCAACGCGATGGATGTGTGGCTGTAGGCGCCGGGATTGATGACGACGCCCGCCGCCCGCTCGCCGGCCTCCTGCAACCAGTCCACCAGCACGCCTTCGTGGTTGGACTGGCGGAATTCCACTGAAAAACCGAGATCGGCACCGGCCGCGAGACAATCATTCTCGATGTCCTTCAGCGTCTTGCCACCATAGATACCCGGTTCCCTTTTTCCCAGCATGTTGAGATTGGGGCCGTTGATGACGATGATGATGTTGCTCATTCACGTTTCCATAAGAAAATCAGCGACACCTATAGACTGCGCAGCCGTCAAGGAAAAGCCCCCGCAAGCCGTAAACAGCCCGCTTGGCCGGCATCTCACAGGGAATGCAGTGGCTTTTTTAGCAATCAGGAGCAGGTGGCTTTTCCGCAGCTGCGCATATTGGCGATTTTTTCCTTCAGCGGGTCGGCGCCCACCGCGCCGAAAACCGCCTCGTCGCCGACGATATAGGATGGTGTGCCGGTGATGCCGAGGCTGTTTGCCAGCTTGTAGGTTTCCTGCACCTGCGCATCATTGGGGTTTTCCGCCATCGATTTGCGGATGTCGGCTTCCTTCAGGCCAAGCGAGGTCGCGACTTCCATGGCGCTGTCCTCATTCGCCCGTCCGCGGCCGCCGAGCAGGGTGCGCTGGAACTCCGGATACTTGGCCGGCGCAAGCAGCTTCACGGCGTTGGAAACGCGATGAGCGGCAACCGATTCCGGCCCGAGGATGGGGAATTCCTTGAGGACAACGCGCACCTTCTTGTCGCCCTTCAGAATATTGTCCATGTCGCCCATGGCGCGTTTGCAATAGCCGCAATTGTAATCGAAGAACTCGACCAGCGTGACATCGCCATCCGGATTGCCGAGCGCCAGATCGAATTTCGATTCGAAAATGGTCTTCTTGTTGTCGGCGACGGCTTCCGCAGCCTTGGCGTTGCGCGCCGCATATTGCTTGCGTTCAAGCGCATCCTGAACCTCAAGCATGATTTCCGGGTTCTCGATCAGATATTGTTTGATGAACTCGCCCATTTCCTTCTTCTGCTGCTCGTCGAGCGCATGGGCGGGCAGGGTGGCGAATACCGTCGAAAGGGCCGTCACGCTGGCGAGAAGGGTGGAACGGAGAAAATGCGCCATATCGGTCCTCATTCTGTGCGGCCGGAGCCTCTTGAAATCTTATGAAGGCAATTACCTTACTTTAAGCCAAATGCCATACGGCAAAAATACTTGTCCGCATTATGATCGCATGATTGTGAAGATTGCGATTCTGCGGCAAGTCTCTGAAATACGGTTCAGGAAAGAGCATGCCCTTGATTACGATGTCGAAGCGGAGCGCAGTCGAACCCTTTCACGCCATGGACATCCTGGCGGAAGCGAACAGGCGCAGGCAGGCGGGCCGCCCCGTCATTTCCATGGCGGTCGGCCAGCCTTCCCATCCCGCGCCAAAGGCCTCGCTGGAAGCGGCTGAGGCCGCGCTGAAACACGGGCGGATCGGCTACACCGACGCGCTGGGCCTGCGTGAATTGCGTGAGGCGATCGCCGGCCATTACCGGCTGCGTCACCAGGTGGCTATCGATCCGGCCCGCATCGCCGTGACCACGGGGTCTTCGGCCGCTTTTAATCTCGCCTTCCTCAGCCTTTTCGATGCGGGTGACCATGTCGCCATCGCAAGGCCCGGCTACCCCGCCTATCGCAATATCCTGAAGGCGCTCGGCCTCAATGTCGTCGAAGTGCCGGTGACGGCCGAAACCGGCTACACGCTGACGCCGGCAAGTCTGGAGCGGGCGGAAACGAAAGCCGGCTGCAAGCTGAAGGGCGTGCTTCTGGCAAGCCCGGCCAATCCGACCGGCACCGTTACCGGCCGCGAGGCGCTGAAGCGGCTCGCCAGCTATTGCGAAAGCCGCGACATGGCCTTCATTTCCGACGAGATCTATCACGGCCTCACCTTTGTCGGCGAAGAGACGAGCGCGCTTGAAATCACCGACAATGCCGTGATCATCAATTCCTTCTCCAAATATTATTGCATGACCGGCTGGCGCATCGGCTGGATGGTGCTGCCGGAGAATCTGGTCCGTCCGGTCGAGTGTCTGGCCCAGAGCCTTTATATTTCCGCGCCGGAACTGTCGCAGCTTGCGGCAAGTGCCGCCTTTTCGGCGGCGGAAGAGCTTGATGTCTATAGGGAGAGTTATCGCACCAACCGCGATTTCCTGATGGCGCGCCTGCCGGAAATCGGCCTGCCGCTGGCATCCCCCATGGATGGTGCTTTTTACGCCTATGTCGATACAAGCCGCTTTTCCAATGACAGCATGGACTTCGCCAGGCGCATGCTGGCGGAAATCGACGTGGCGGCGACACCGGGGATGGATTTCGATCCCGAAGAGGGCCACAGGGCGCTGCGCATTTCCTATGCGGGTTCAGTGTCTGACATTGCCGAGGCGGTGGGACGTATTGCCGGCTGGCTGAAATAGCCTCTAGCGCCCGCCTTTTTGGGAGATCAGGCGGGCGTGCAGCCGAAGGTGCTGACGAAGGCCTTTTCGCCTTTTGCCGTGAAGGTCAGCACGCGACCGTTTCCGCGCCGCAGCCAGTCGCGCTGCTGCATCGCCTCGAGCAGCGATGCGCCAAGCCCGCCGCCGAGGTGATGGCGGCGTTCGCTCCAGTCCAGACAATGCAGGCACACCGGCCGGCGCGCCTTTTCGAGCGGCGAAAGATCGATGCCGAAGCGCGAAAAGAAATCGCGCCCGTCATCCGTCAGCACCGGGTCGTCACCTGAAGTCACCAATCCCCTGGCGGTAATGGCGGAAAGCAGCGCAACGCCGCTTTCCCCTGCCAGGTGATCGTAGCAGATGCGCGCTTCACGCAACGCCTTGTCCTTCGGCCCGGTACGCACGCGGACCGCGCCTGTGCGTTGTGCAAGCCCCATCAAGGCTTCCAGAACCTGCGCCACATCTTCGTCGGAGAGACGAAAATAGCGATGCCGCCCCTGTTTTTCCGCCTTCAGCAATTGTGCCTCCGAGAGCTTGGAAAGGTGCCCGCTGGCGGTCTGAAGCGTCACGCCAGCCGCTTCCGCAAGCTCGCTTGCGGTCAGCGCACGTCCGTCCATCAGCGCCGTCAAGATGTTGGCGCGGGCAGGGTCGCCGATCAGGGCGGCGACATTGGCGATCAAGGGTCCGTCTTTCATGCTTCGATGATAACCGAAGCATTGCCGCAAGGCAATGTGTAGAAAGGAGAGACGGAACACGAGGAGACAAACGATGCTGACCTGTTTCATCCGCTACGAGATCGATCCTTTCAAGGTCGATGCCTTCGAACGATATGCTCGCACATGGGGTGAGGCGATACCGCGCTGCGGCGCCGATCTCATCGGTTATTACGCGCCGAAGGAGGGATCGAGCACGATTGCTTATGGTGTCTACAACATCGAAAATCTCGCCGCTTACGAAGCCTACAGGGCGCGGCTCGCTGCCGATCCCGCCGGGCGCGAAAACTATGAATTCGCCCGGCGCGAGCAATTCATCCGCCGCGAAGACCGGCTGTTCCTGCGCCTCGCCTCAGCTCCGCACGCCGGAGGCGGGCAATGATCGCCGTCATCTTCGAGGTCTGGCCGTCTGAGGGCGAGAAACAGCACTATCTCGATATCGCCGCCCGCCTGCGGGCCGAACTTGAAACCATCGATGGCTTCCTCTCCGTCGAGCGGTTCCAGAGCATCAGCAATCCGGGCAAGATGCTGTCCTTGTCCTTCTTCCGGGATGAGGAGGCGGTGAGGGCATGGCGAAACACCATCTCGCATCGCGCCGCGCAGTCGCTCGGCCGATCCGGTGTTTTCTCCGATTACCGGCTGCGTATTGCGCATGTGATCCGCGATTATGGCCTGGAGGTGAGGGAAGAGGCCCCGGCCGACAGCCGGAGAGCCCATCCGGCAGAAGGGGGCGTATCGCGCTGACATGTCCAGTATCAGTTTTTCTGCATGCCGCTGCAAGCCTTTCTGGTTCGAACTCGCCTTTGAAACCCGCTATAGATGAGGCAGTTTGTGGATGAAGGAACGCCACGCGGCGGACCGCCTGTTGGACATGGAGAAAAGCGATGTCGGTAGAGAAAGTGGCGATTGTAACGGCAGGTGGCAGCGGCATGGGGGCTGCCGTGGCCAAGCATCTGGCCGCTGACGGCTACAAGCTCGCGATCCTGTCCTCTTCCGGCAAGGGAGAGGCGCTGGCCAAGGAACTGGGTGGCATCGGCGTCACCGGCTCCAACCAGTCCAATGACGATCTGCAGCGGCTGACCGATCTCACGCTCGAAAGATTCGGCCGCATCGACGTGCTGGTGAACAGCGCCGGCCATGGCCCGCGCGCCTCCATTCTCGACATTACCGACGATCAATGGCACACCGGCCTCGATGTCTATCTGATGAACGTCATCCGCCCGACACGCATCGTCGCCCCTGTCATGGTGCGGCAGAAGGCGGGCGCGATTGTCAACATCTCCACAGCCTGGGCTTTCGAGCCGAGCAGCATGTTCCCGACATCCGCCGTGTTCCGTGCCGGCCTTGCCTCCTACACCAAGATTTTTGCCGATACCTATGCGGCCGACAATGTGCGCATGAACAATGTCCTGCCCGGCTGGATCGACAGCCTGCCGGCGACGGAGGAACGCCGCGAGAGCGTGCCGATGCAGCGTTACGGCAAGAGCGAGGAAATCGCCGCCACCGTGGCATTCCTGGCGTCTGAAGGGGCAGGGTATATTACCGGTCAGAATATCCGCGTTGATGGCGGCCTGACGCGGTCTGTTTGACGGGTTGGCCTTTCCCTCTCATCCTTGTTCCGGGGAACGGGAATGAGGAAATGTCTGCGGCTTAAAAAACGCCCGTTCTTTGCGCCGATAAAAGAAAACGCCCGCAACATCGTTGCGGGCGTCTTTTATCCAGGATGTGGCTTCTCTCAGAAGAAGCCTTTGCGCTGCCACCAGCCGCCCTTGCGGGGCTTGGGCTCGTCGCCATCGGCGGGGGTGGAGGAACCGGAAGAAGTTACAACCGGCTCCGAGCTCGAGACATTGCTGCCCCGGTTCGCGCGAACTTTTTCTTCCGTGGCCGGTGCTTCCGCTTCCGAAGCAAGATCGGCCGAAGCCTCACCGGCTTCTTCAATCGCGACGTCAACGACGGTTTCTTCGACGATCACCGGCTCAACCGTTTCAACGGCTTCGGCCTTCGGTGCTTCCTCGGTCTCAGTCTTGGCCTTTGCCTTGCGGGTGCGGCGTGGCTTCTTCGGCACTTCCTCTTCCGTAACCTTGGCAACGGCACCTTCCACCACTTCGGCGGCGGTCGGCTCTTCGCCTACGGATACTTCCACGGAAACCTCTTCGCTTTCGCCTTCATCCCCGGTTTCGGAATCGGCGGCGTCAAGCGCCTCGTCTTCCGCACGGTTGCGGCGGCCGCCACGCTTGCCGCGGCGGCGGCGTTTGCGCTTGCCTTCCTCGTCGGAGGTCGCTGCTTCCGCCGTGCCGTTTTCAGCTTCTACGCCAGCCTCATCGGTTTCGACGCCATCGTCGTCACCGTCGGCATCATCGCCTTCCGCATCGGCGGACTGGCCATCGAGCGCACCGTTCTGGTCGCCCTGGCCACCCTTGCCGCGACGGCGGCGGCGACGCTTGCGCTTGCGCTTGCCATCCTCACCATTTTCGCCCTGCGGCTGCTGGCGGGGTTGAGCGCTCTCGGCCTTGACGATTTCTTCCTCGTCTTCGTCCTCTTCCACCTCGGCGACGAAATCGTCTTCCTCTTCCACGAAGCTCGGCAGCATCTGGATGAGGCTTTCGATCTTCACCGGATTTTCGACGGCTTCACCGCGATCGATGGCGAAATGTTGCGCACCGACACCGGCATCGGCGGCGATGATGATCGACACGCCGAAGCGGCCTTCATAGTCGACAATCGTGCCGCGCTTGTGGTTGAGCAGGTAAAGCGCCGTTTCCGGAGTGCAGCGCACCGTGATGTTGTGGGTGGTGTTGCGCAGCAGATATTCCTCGACGCCGCGCAGCACATGCAGCGCGATGGAGGATTCCGAGCGAACATGGCCCGTGCCGCCGCAATGCTGGCAGACCTGCGTGGTCGATTCCAGCACCGAAGCGCGGATGCGCTGGCGCGACATTTCCAGAAGACCGAAATGCGAGATGCGGCCGACCTGGATGCGGGCGCGGTCGTTTTTCAGGCAATCCTTGAGCTTCTTCTCGACGGAGCGGTTGTTGCGCTTTTCTTCCATGTCGATGAAGTCGATGACGACAAGACCTGCAAGGTCGCGCAGGCGCAGCTGGCGCGCCACTTCTTCCGCCGCCTCGAGGTTGGTCGTCAGCGCGGTTTCCTCGATGGAATGCTCGCGGGTCGAACGGCCGGAGTTGACGTCGATCGAAACCAGCGCTTCCGTCTGGTTGATGATGAGGTAACCGCCGGACTTCAACGTTACCTGCGGCTGCAGCATGCGGTCGAGCTGGGCTTCGATGCCGGAGCGCGAGAAGATCGGGTGAATGTCGCGGTAAGGCTGAACCACCTTGGCGTGGCTCGGCATCAGCATCTTCATGAAGTCTTTCGCTTCACGATAGCCTTCTTCGCCCGACACGATGATCTCGCCGATATCCTTGTTATAGAGATCGCGAATCGAACGCTTGATCAGCGAGCCTTCCTCGTAAACGAGGCAGGGGGCCGTGGAATTCAGCGTCAGCGTGCGGACGTTTTCCCACAGGCGCATCAGATATTCGAAGTCGCGCTTGATTTCGACGCGGGTGCGGTTGGCGCCTGCGGTGCGCAGAATGACGCCCATGCCCTGCGGAACCTCCAGATCGCGCGCGATTTCCTTCAGGCGCTTGCGGTCGGTCGGCTGGGTGATCTTGCGGGAAATGCCACCGCCACGCGCCGTATTCGGCATCAGCACGGAATAACGGCCGGCCAGCGACAGATAGGTGGTGAGTGCGGCACCCTTGTTGCCACGTTCTTCCTTGGCCACCTGCACCAGAAGGATCTGGCGGCGCTTGATGACTTCCTGAATGCGATACTGCTTGCGCGGCTTGCGGGCGACGCGATCGGGAACTTCCTCCATCGCGTCTTCAGCGCCGACGGATTCGATGACTTCCTTTTCGTGATGATCGTCATCATCGTCGTCGTCATCATCGTCGTTGCCGCGACGAAGGCCTTCGACTTCTTCGGAAATCGTGTCTGTATCGACCATGGCGGCCATTTCGCCGCCGGTGCTGCCATCGTCTTCGGAAGACGCTTCGGATGCCTCGGCTGCGATTTCTTCAGCTGTCTTCTTCTTGGCGCGGGGGCGGCGAACGCGCTTCTTCGGCTTTTCTTCCTCGGCCGGTGCTTCTTCCGCGACAACCTCGACAGCCGTTTCCTCAGAAACCGCTTCCGCGACGGGCGCTGCTTCTTCCGTGGCGAGGACTTCAGTGGTTTCGCTTGCGGCAACAATGCCGACATCCGGCTGATCCACCTGCGAAAGGTCGATCATCGGTGCTGCGGGTTCGGGTGCGTCAGCGGATTCGAAATCGTCGCTGCGGCGATGATCCTCGGCTTCCGCCTTCAGCAGGGCCTGACGGTCGGCGAGCGGAATCTGGTAATAATCCGGATGGATTTCCGCAAAAGCGAGAAAGCCGTGGCGATTTCCACCGTAATCGACGAAGGCCGCCTGAAGGGAGGGCTCAACGCGCGTGACCTTGGCAAGGTAGATATTGCCGCGGATCTGTTTCTTGTGCTCCGATTCAAAATCGAATTCTTCGATCCGGTTCCCACGGACAACGACTACGCGTGTCTCCTCTTCGTGGGAGGCGTCGATAAGCATTTTGTCTGCCATGTAAGCTGTGCTCCTCGGCGCAGCCTTGTTTTATACGAGAACAGGCCCGCCACACGGACGAGCCTTTCATATGAGTGCAAGGATGTGCCGGAAATGAAGTCTCCTGCCGGGCGTCTGTAAACTGGCAGCATCCGGACCGACGGCGAGGCGCTTGGCCTGCTCCTGGTATCCGGTTCATGTGAAAACTGCTGCGACATCATTGGCCAGGCGGAACGACAATAATATATAGACCCCTTGGGATCCGATGAATTTGCTCTCCTCAGAGCGGCGGTGGCAGCGCCACCGGGTAGGTCTCCGGCCACGGCCGGAATTGATCGAGTTTCAGGATAAATGTAACGACGGCAGATGATTGCCCGATTTGCAGCGCCAGCGTCTTTTTCGATTGGCAGCCGGCGGGCATCTATCCCGTCAACACTTTTAACCCTCATCCGTGTTGTATGTTTTCTCTGTCATAATAGCAATAGGCTGGCTAAATATGCCATATTATTGGTGGAATTTCCGGGTTAACAATTGGTTCACCAAGGCCTGCGATTGTGGGGCGCAAAAGGCGCAAACTATCGTACGGCGTGGTCGAAACGGCACTGTTGCCGGCGTTTTTCCGCGCCATTTATCGAAAATGACTGAAATACGGAATTTCTTGAAGACCATGAATTTCACGCGCAACGCAGCGATTTCAGGTGGGAGAGGGCGGCTTGGCGTGCGAATCGCGCGGCTTGCGGCGGCTCTGGCATTTTCCGTCGCCGCCTCTGTTCCCGTCACGCCCGCGGCCCATGCCGTGGAGCCGCTCGTCGTTCATCAGGCGCGGATTATCGGCGATGAGGCGCGCACCCGCATCGTTCTCGATTTCGCCGAAGAGCCGGAATTCGACGTCCATTATCTCGATTCGCCCGCCCGCATCGTCGTGGATTTTCCGGCGGTGAATTTCAGCTTTCCCGCATCCGACCTCAAACCAACGGGTCTTTTTTCGGATATCCGCTTCGGCAGCATGGGGCAGAACAGCGCCCGCATCGTGCTGACGGCAAAGAAGCCGGTTCAGGTGGCGGTTGCCGAAACGAAAAAGGCCGAGGGCGGGCAGTCTTTCCATTTCGTGCTCGATACGGAAATCACCACCAAGGGCAAGTTCGCGGAACTGGTGAAGGATCAGCAATGGCAGGCGCCGGCTCCGGTGACAACAGCCGCGATCACCCCGGATGACAAGACATCGAGAGCGGCGGAATTCGTCATCGCGGTTGACGCCGGCCATGGCGGCATCGATGCCGGCGCTACCGGCGGCACCACGGGCACCGAAGAAAAGGTCATCACTTTGACCTTTGCGAAGGAGCTTGCTGATCGTTTGAACCGTGAACCGGGCATCAAGGCGTTTCTCACGCGCGATTCCGATACTTTCCTTGCCTTGTCCGAACGGGTGACGATTGCCCGCCAGAACAATGCCAACCTCTTTATATCCCTGCACGCCGACACTCTGAAACAAAAGGGCATCCGCGGCGCGACCGTTTATACATTGTCGGACCGGGCATCGGACCGGCAGGCGCAGGAACTGGCGGAACGCGAAAACAAGTCCGACCAGATCGCGGGTGTTGCGGCCTCCAGCGAGCCGCCGGAAGTCGCCGATATTCTTCTGGATTTCACCCGTCGTGAAACCCAGGCCTTTTCGGTGACGCTGGCGGAAAACATCGTCTCCTCCTTCGAGGGGCAGGTGGGGCTCATCAACAATCCGCATCGTTACGCCGGTTTCATGGTGCTGCGCGCCCATGACGTCCCCTCGGTGCTGCTGGAACTCGGTTTCCTCTCCAATGCGGAAGACGAAAAGCTGCTTCTCGATGGGGAGTGGCGCAAGAAGGTTGCCGATACGCTGGCAACCGCCGTCGGGCGATACCGCGCCAAGGCCGTGGCGAATGGCGGCTGAGAGAGCGGCCGGCGGAGCGGCGAGGCTGTTGCCCCACTGCCATTGACTGCTGAAAAGCTGTTCAATTCTTGGGCCTTGCGGACGATTACGGAGACGAAGCCCTATTTTACTCACATTCGCCGCGTTACTCGGAAAGCGGATTCGGTGGCGATCCGCAAAGCGTCCGCAGCGCGATTGCGGGCCGGCGGCCCGGTAACATATCAGCGAATGCTGCCGTATCCGGCTTGTCATCGAAGGTATGGTGTGCAAAACGGCACGCGATATGCAAGGATGCGCCCGTAAATCGTCGGGCGTTGATGGTTACGATTCGAATTATCGGTAGCTTGGTATGATCAGACTGATTGGATATTTTTTCGGCTTGGCCAGCGTGCTCTTCCTGTGCGCCGCCGTCGTCGCTGCGATTTATTTGCACGGCGTGACGAAGGACCTGCCGGACTATGCAGTTCTGAGCACCTACGAGCCGCCGGTAACGACCCGCGTACATGCCGGCAACGGTGCGCTGATGGCGGAATATGCCCATGAAAAGCGCCTGTTCCTGCCCATCCAGGCCATTCCCGACCGGGTGAAGGCCGCATTCCTTTCGGCGGAAGACAAGAATTTCTACAATCATCCGGGCGTCGATGTCTTCGGTCTCGGTCGCGCCATTCTCGTCAATATCCAGAACCTCGGCTCCGGCCGCCGTCCGGTCGGTGCCTCGACCATCACCCAGCAGGTGGCGAAGAACTTCCTGCTGACGAACGACCAGACCATCGACCGCAAGCTCAAGGAAGCCATCCTCTCCTTCCGTATCGAGCAGACCTATTCCAAGGACAAGATTCTCGAGCTTTACCTCAACGAGATCTTTTTCGGCCTGAATTCCTACGGCATCGCCGGCGCGGCGCTTACCTATTTCAACAAGTCGGTGACGGAACTGACCATCGCCGAGACCGCTTATCTCGCATCGCTGCCGAAGGGGCCGGCCAATTACCATCCGATCCGTCGCGAAAAGGCGGCTCTTGAGCGTCGCGACTGGGTGATCGACCGTATGGCCGAGAACGGCTACATCACTGTCGCAGATGCCACCGACGCTAAAAAGCAGCCGCTTGGCGTCAATCTGCGCCGCGGCGGCGCGCATATTTTCGCATCCGATTATTTCGCCGAGGAAGTCCGCCGCCAGATCGTCGAGAAATATGGCGAGGAAGCGCTTCTCGAAGGCGGCCTTTCGGTCCGTACGTCTTTCGATCCGCAGATCCAGATGGAAGCACGTAAAGCGCTTCAGGACGGGCTTGTCCAATATGACGAGCGTCGCGGTTTCCGTGGACCCATCGAAAAGATCGAGACCGCAGGCGACTGGACGGCCGCGCTCGCCAAGGTCAAGGGCCTGCGCGACGTTCCGGAATGGAAAGTGGCGGTCGTACTCGCCGTTGCTGCCGATGGTGTCGATATCGGCGTGCAGCCCGATACGGAAACGGAAGATGGCGACAAGCGCACGCGCGGCCATATCTCCGCTGAAAACATGCGCTGGGCCTATCGGGATGCGACTGGCAAAAAGGCGACCGCCAAGTCGCCGGTCGGCGTGCTCTCGGCCGGAGACGTCATTTACGCGCAGCCGCTCGCCAATTCCGGCAATGAATACCGCCTGCGTCAGCCGCCGAAAGTACAGGGCGGCATGGTGGTGATGGACCCGCATACCGGCCGCGTTCTGGCCATGGTCGGCGGCTTCTCCTATGCGCAGTCGGAGTTCAACCGCTCGACGCAGGCCATGCGCCAGCCGGGCTCCTCCTTCAAGCCGTTCATCTATGCGGCGGCGCTCGACAATGGCTATACGCCGGCATCGGTCATTCTCGATGCGCCGATCGAGGTCGTGTCCGGCAATCAGGTCTGGAAGCCGCAGAATTACGGCGGCGGTTCCGCAGGCCCTTCGACCCTGCGTCTCGGCATCGAAAAATCCCGTAACCTCATGACCGTGCGTCTGGCGCAGGACATGGGCATGAACCTGGTGGCGGAATATGCCGAACGCTTCGGCATCTACGACAAGATGCCGCCGCTTCTGTCCATGTCGCTCGGTTCGGGTGAAACGACCGTGATGCGCATGGTTTCGGCCTATTCGGTCATCGCCAATGGCGGCAAGCAGATCAAGCCGACGCTGATCGACCGCATTCAGGACCGCTACGGCAAGACGATCTTCCGCCATGAAGAGCGCGCCTGCGAAGGCTGCAATGCGACGAGCTGGCAGAACCAGGACGAGCCTGTCGTCGTCGACAATCGCGAGCAGGTTCTCGACCCGATGACCGCCTATCAGACGACCTCGATGCTGGAAGGCGTCGTGCAGCGCGGCACGGCGGCGGGCAAGATCAAGGTCGATCTGCCGGTTGCCGGCAAGACGGGCACCACCAATGATGAAAAGGACGCCTGGTTCGTCGGTTATACGCCGGACATGGTCGCCGGTCTCTATATCGGTTTCGATTCGCCGGCACCGCTCGGTCGCGGCGGCACCGGTGGCTCGCTGTCGGCGCCGATCTTCGGTGAATTCATCGCCGACGCGGCCAAGCACATGGAGCCGAGCAAGTTCATCGTGCCTGCCGGCATGAACTTCGTCGCCGTCAACCGCAAGACGGGCATGGCGGCAGCTGAAGGCGAACCGGACACGATCATGGAAGCCTTCAAGCCCGGCACGGGTCCGGCTTCCACCTTCTCGGTGATCGGTGCGGAAGGCTACATGTCGCAGGAAGATATCCTGAAGACCTCGCCGCAGGCACAGCAGGCCATCACCGGCGGTGGCGGCGGTCTTTATTGACATCGGTCATGACGTTTGGCGGGGGCGCGGGTCTTTACATCCGCGCCCCCCGCATTTATTTGAGCAACAAGTTTCAACGAAGGTGAAAAACCAGCGAAATGCGCAATGAAATCGTGAACGTAGTCGATGAAATCAAGCAGGCCATAAGCCTGCTGAGGAGGCATCTTTGACTGGGACCAGGCGATAAGACGACTGGACTGGTTGAACAACAAGGCAGAGGATCCGACCCTCTGGAACGATGCCACTGAAGCCCAGAAGCTGATGCGCGAACGCCAGCAGCTGGATGACAGCATCAACGGCGTCAAGGCGCTGGAGCAGCAGCTCAAGGACAATATCGAGCTGATCGAACTCGGCGAGATGGAAGGCGACGACGAAATCGTCAAGGACGCCGAAGACGCGCTGAAGGCGCTGAGAAGCGAAGCGAATCGCCGCCAGGTGGAAGCGATGCTTTCCGGCGAGGCCGACAGCAACGACACCTATGTGGAAGTGCATTCCGGCGCAGGCGGCACCGAAAGCCAGGATTGGGCGAACATGCTGCTGCGCATGTACACCCGCTGGGCTGAGCGTCAGGGCTTCAAGGTCGAAGTTCTCGAAATCCACGATGGCGACGAGGCGGGCATCAAGTCGGCCACGATCCTGGTCAAGGGCCACAACGCCTTCGGCTGGATGAAGACGGAATCGGGCGTTCACCGCCTCGTTCGTATCTCGCCCTATGACAGCAATGCCCGGCGTCACACTTCGTTTTCTTCCATCTGGGTCTATCCGGTGGTCGATGATTCGATCCAGATCGACATCAATGAAAGCGATTGCCGTATCGACACCTATCGTTCGTCCGGTGCGGGCGGCCAGCACGTTAACACCACGGACTCGGCCGTGCGTATCACGCATATTCCGACCGGCATCGCCGTCGCCTGCCAGCAGGAGCGCTCCCAGCACAAGAACCGCGCCAAGGCGTGGGACATGCTGCGCGCCCGTCTCTATGAGGTGGAACTGCAGAAGCGGGAAGAGGCGGCCAATGCGCAGGCTGCATCCAAGACCGATATCGGCTGGGGCCACCAGATCCGTTCCTACGTTCTGCAGCCTTACCAGCTGGTGAAGGACCTGCGCACCGGCGTGGAAAGCACCGCACCCGGCAACGTGCTAGATGGCGATCTGAACGAATTCATGGAAGCCGCTCTTGCCCACCGCATCAGCGGCGGCGCTGACGTGGAAGTCTCGGATATCGATTAAGACGCCCCGACGCGTCGATCGGAAATTTGCCCCTCGCAAACCGATTGCGAGGGGTTTTTCGTTGGAGGACAAGCATGAAACAGGCGCTCTATATCGTTGACGTCCAGCCGAGCTTCAATCCGCCGGCTTCACTGGTGGCGGAGATATCCGCGCTTGCCAGAACCATGCCCAGCATCGCCACCGTCGAGCGCCATGATGAAAACGTAACCCCCTTCGAGCGGCAACTGGGCTGGAAACCGGGCAGGGATGATGTATCGCTCGTGCCGGCAGACCGCATATTCATCAAACACGGTTATGCGCCACCCCGGGAGGTTATCGACCATCTCCTGTCCCTGAAACTCGACCGGGTACTGGTCTGCGGCATTCAGGCCGATACCTGCGTGCTGGCGGCCGGTTTTGCCCTGTTCGATGCGGGGCTGCATCCCACGCTTCTGCCGTGGCTGACGGTGGGCTCCAGTCTCGACCGCAGCGGTGAACTCGGTGCGAGATTATGGAAGCATCATTTCGGAGCGGTGCTCGCCGGGCCGCATGAGCTGAACGATTAGAGTATTCCAGCACACCGGTTAGGGGCATCGAGAAACTGCTTTGGATCAGGCGACGAATGCACCCGATACTTTGTACTGGCATTTTCCTCTTCCGTCATGCCGGCCTTGAGCCGGTATCCAGTCGACGCGTGTGGGTGCGGCGAGAAGAGTCCCTTCAGCCCAAGGACTTGGGCTGGCTAAATTCCGGCTCAGGGCCGGAATGACGGAAGAGAGTGAGCCCACAATACCGGGTTAGTTCGAGGCTTTTTCGACCTTCATCTCACCGAGCTCGTCGATCAGGATCGTCCAGCTTTCCGCTTCCTTGGCCATCGGGTCCGTTTTCAGATAGACGGTGACGAACAGGCCGGGCGAGGTAGGCGCGCCATTCGAGCTTTCCGGACGGATATCCGTGACATAGGACTTCATCTGGCTGAATTCTTCCAGCTCGATATTTTCGAGGAGGCTAGGGCCATCGGCGGTAAAGACGATGCGCTGCAGGTAGATTTTTGCCGTGCCGTCGCCCTGGCGGATTGCAATGACCTTGTAATAACCCCGTGTGGGCGAGGCAGGCGGTGGCCGCAATTGTCCGTCAGGACCTTTTACCGGCTCGAGGTTCCGATCTTCCCACATGCCGCTGCTGACGACGAATATGGCGGAAACAGGCAGCGTGTCGATTGCCTGCGTCTGCGCCCGCGCGGGCAAGACGGTCGTGGCAAGAAGCAGAGCAGCGAGGAGCGATTTTTTGGCGTACATGGCAGTCGTGGTGGTTGGTTTAATTGTTGAACTGTTCGGCCAGAACCCGGTCCGACCATGAACGATCCGGGTCCGAGAGAATTCTCGCCGTCCTGTCCTGCGATTGTGCGATCCGAACGTGACGAACGGATTTCACCTCGGTGTGGTCGGCCACCGCATTCACAGGGCGCTTGTCGCGTTCGAGAACATGAATATCGACCGTCACCTTATTCGGCAAAAGCGCACCGCGCCAGCGTCGCGGACGGAAAGCGCTGACCGGGGTGAGCGCGAGAAGCGGTGATTCCAGCGGCAGGATCGGCCCATGGGCGGAGAAATTGTAAGCCGTCGATCCGGCGGGGGTTGCCACCATCATGCCGTCGCAGATCAGTTCCTCCAGCCGCACTTTGCCGTCCACCTCCACACGAAGCTTGGCGGCCTGATGCGACTGGCGAAACAGGCTGACCTCGTTCATTGCAAGCGCGGTAAATTCGTCGCCGTCGGAATCCGTCGTCGTCATGCGCAGGGGATGGAAATCATTGCCACTCGCCACCGCGATGCGCTGGGTGAGGCCTTCCACCCGGTAGTCATTCATCAGAAACCCGACAGAGCCCCGGTTCATGCCATAGACCCGCTTGCCGGAATTCATCGTTTCGTTGAGAATCTGCAGCATGAAACCGTCGCCGCCAAGTGCAACGATGACATCGGCCTCTTCGAACGGCGTATCATCATAAACGGCTTTCAGCTCTTTCAACGCCGTCTGCGCCTCCTCGGATGGGGAGGCGACGAAGGACAGTGAATAGGTAGAATGCGACATCCGCTTCCCTCGACAACGGCACAGACCGGAACCGGTCCGCGCAGGACGCTGTAACCCGTTGAAGCGGCTCGAAATCTTTAAACCTCAACCAAGAGGTGGACGACAAGCCGCCAGACGCACCCTTGGTACATGAAGACGGCGGCAGGCGACAAGGCCTTTCGAACCGCCAGCCGTTCCATTGCGAAGGGTCTTGCCGTTCCGGTCCACAGCTTCTTGATTTGCGCCCGCCGACAAGGGTTGCGATGCGCGACGGCCTGATGCAGTTTGCCATGGCAGTCGGAATGACGAGTGGCAGGAGACGGATGTGGCGCTGAACTACGATATCTACGATGTCTTTACCGAGACGAGAATGGCGGGAAATCCGCTGGCGGTCATGTATGATGCCGATGATCTTCCGCAGGACACGATGCAGGCGATTGCGCGGGAAATGAACCTTTCCGAGACGGTATTCGTCAACCGATCCACCAACCCCGCGCATGCGGCTTCGCTGCGCATCTTCACACCCTCGGGCGAATTGCCCTTTGCCGGCCACCCGACCGTCGGAGCGGCAGTCGCCATTGCCGAGCGCAATCGCAGCGAGGGTGATGACGATATCGACATGGTCTGTGTGCTGGAAGAGAAGGTGGGGCCGGTGCGCTGCGCGGTGAAGATGCGCGCCGGCGCCGTCAGCTTCGCCGAATTCGACCTGCCGCGCAAATCCTCCCGCGTTGAACTGCCGCTCGATCACGCCGCCCTTGCCGATGCACTTGGCGTCAGTGAGGGACATTTGGGCTTCGAGAATCATGTGCCATCGATCTGGACGGCCGGCGTGCCTTTCCTGCTGGTGCCAATGCACAATATCGCTGCCGTGCGCGATATGGATTTCGACGCCAACCTGTGGCTGCGCACCGCGCCGCTGGTCGAAGGCCTGCTGGCGGCTGCCTATATCTACTGTCGCGGCGGCGTCAATCATACGGCGAAGTTCCATGCTCGCATGTTCTCCCCGGAGATGGGGATTGCGGAAGACCCAGCCACCGGCTCGGCCGCCGCCGCTCTCTCTGGCGCCATCCACCATTTCGACGGGCTGACGGACGGCCACCATCCGCTCCTGATAGAGCAGGGCGTGGAGATGGAAAGACCATCCCACATCCACCTACGCATGGATATCAAGGACAACGAAATCGCCCGCGCCCGCATCGGCGGCCACGCGGTGCGGGTTGCATCGGGTACGTTCGAACTTTGATTTCGGGGCGCTGAAGGAAAATTTTGACTGGTGGTTTATAGGATTCTCGATGTGTCCGAGGAACTATCTATGGCAAATAGTGTCTATTCTTATCGACGCGATTGTCGTGGACTTCCTCAGGCAGATCCCTGTTTTCTCCTGTATGCTATAGTGCAAATTCCAACCCATCGATATTTCGGGGTATTTGCGCTCAGTTGGCCAACCGTAAATTGGGGTTCTTACCTCAAGCGTACCCAAGCATTCCGAGGAAAATTTCCGGTAGTTAATATGTCGAACTATTGTTTGTATCTCTCTTTCACGATGGCCATAAAAGTCTTTAAGAGTTTGTTCTATCTTACCTCTGTCACACTTATTGATAGCTTCTCGAGCCTCGTCAAATCTGGCGCAAGAAGTGAGCTGGAAAGGAAGTGTTGCTATTATGGCAATATTTTTTAAATTCATAAGTATTTTCTAATTAAAGGCGATAAATCGTATAATAATGTGCCAAAAAATAATAAGTAAAATAGCACCGTAATTCAATATAAATTAAATTTTTATCGAAGCTTCTGCGTCGAGATTCGCCAAGTGCGATTTTTATTTGAAAACACTAGTTCTGTGTGGCTTGAGCCCGAAAATAAAGTGTGCTGCGGATAGTCGCCACGAGCCTTATCTGCATACGCTGGAATTTCCAAGTTTGGTGGAGCTTTTCAAACAAAAAACGAAACCCCGGCCAGAGCCGGGGTTTGATAGTTAAGCTCGGCGTGAAGGGTCAATTAAACCGGCCCGCCGCATGGGCAAGCATCGTATAGACCTTGCCGGTATCGGAGGTGAGATAAGACTGTGTCACGGTCCGGTCGCGATCCGTGCGGGCCACATCGGCGAGCAGCTTCTCGAAATCGGTGATGTAACGGTCGACGGCGGTGCGGAATTCCGCTTCCCGCTCATATTTGCGCTTGATCTCGTCAAAGGTCGTCTGACCCTTCAGCGTATAGAGGCGGCGGGTGAAGACGTCGCGCTCGCCGCGCTGGTAGCGGCGCCAAAGCTCCACGGAGGCATCGTGGTCGATGGCGCGGGCGATGTCGACCGAGAGCGAGTTCAGCGATTCCACCATGTGCCGCGGATTGCGGGTGTCGGCCGCACGGGTCGGCTGCTGTTCGGCGCCGGCGCGCGGGGCGGAAGCGGCAGAGGCTTCCTGCCCGTCACGCGAAGCGCCGCGCAGAAGATCGCTGATCCAGCCGCCACCTTCTTCGCGGCGTCCTGTCGGGGCAACCGGCTGGGCCGGGGCAGGTGCCTGACGGTTCTCGACCTGGCGGTTCTCAAGCGGCAGGGTGCCGCGCAATGCAGCCGGTGCGGGAGCCGGCTGCGGCTGCGCCGGGCGCTGCTGCTGAACCGGAGCTGCCGGCTGCGGACGCGTCTCGACACGGCGATCGGCTGCCGGCTGGGTTGCGGCAATGGCGCGGGCAACCGGTTCGGAGACTTCCATCTGGTGGGCCGAACGACCGACGAGCTGGGAAATATCCTGCAGGGCCTTGATCTGTTCGGAAACGGCGCGACGCATGGCGGCCGCACTTTCCTTGGCTTCTTCCGGCAGGTCGAAGGCGCCACGTTTCAGTTCGGCACGGGTCGCATCCAGCTCGCGGCGGATATCGTGGCTGGAACGGCGGATTTCGTCCGTCGCACCGGCGAAGCGGCTGACGGCCTCCTCGACGGCCTGACGCAGCGTTTCCTTGAGGTTGGCTGCGGCAGCGTTGGATTTTTCGGAAGCACTGCCGAGAAGATTGTCGACCTCCGAAAGCGAGGATTCGACGCCGCCGCGCAGGCGGTTGACGAGCTCGTCGGAATATTTCTGCGCGTCGGAGAGCGTGCTTTCGATCGAGCGGCTGGCATCCTGACCAGCGGAGAGCAGGGCGCCCCGCATGGTCTGAGCCGCCGAGCGGGCGCGCTGTTCGGTCTCATCAAGCGAGCGGCCGATATCGGAGAAGGACGCCTGAAGATTGTCACGCAGATTGCCGGCGACGTTCTGCGAACGTTCCTCGGCCTCGTTGAGCGTGGTTTCCACCACGCCGATGACGTTGCGCATGGCGCTTTCGATTTCCTCGGACCGCTTGACGAGGCCGACGGACAGGCTGCGCAGCGCGTCCTGACGCTCTTCCAGGGTGCCGACGAGGCTCGACTGGGCGGCATTCAGCAGTTCCGACGCCTGGCTCAGCACCTTCGAATGTTCCTCGAAGCGTCCGACGATACCGGCGACCTGCGCCAGCGTCTGGCCGGAAATATTCGACAGGCGGTCGATCTTTCCTTCGAGCAGACGGCTGGAGCTGGACACCATGTCGGCGGCCTGCGAGGCGGATTCGGAGAAGCGGGTCGCCGAGGCGTTCAATGCCTCGTCTGCTGCGCCGAAGCCCTGTGCTGCGCGCTCGACGGCGGAGTTGAAGTTGCTTGCCGACTGTTCGACGACTTCCGCCATGCTGTTATGGGTCTGCGACAGCATGTCGGCGCTCTGCCGGGTGGCGGCGACCAGCTTGTTGGCCGCGTCGCTGCCGGCGCGGGCATATTTGTCGATGCCCTGTTCGACGGCGTCCGCCATGGCCGTATGCGTCTCGGACAGCATGTCGGTGCTCTGGCGGGTGGCGGCGACGAGCTTGCTTGCCGCATCCGTTCCGGCAGCGGCGTAGTCGCTGATCGCCTGTTCCACCATGCCGACCATGCCGCTGTTGCTTTGCGACAGGAGCTCGGCGCTCTGCTGGGCGGCGGAGACGATCTTTTCGGCAGCTTCGCGGCCGATGGTGGCATATTCGTCGACGACAGGCTTGGCTTTTTCCTCGATCAGGCGCGACAGTTCGGCGGAACGGCTGGCCAGCATCGAGTTGAGTTCGCGGGTGCGGTTGTCCAGCGCCGAGCGAATGGATTCGCCGCGTGCGTCGAGGGCGGATTCGACACCCGTGAGCGTCTCGGAAATGACGCCGACCTGGGAGCGGACGACGGCTTCAGCCTCGGCCACCTTGTTGACGATGATGTTGCCCGCCTCGGAGAAGGTCTGAGCCACGGCCGCCGCCTGGCCCGAGAGACGGGTCTGCGCATCCGAAATGCGATTGACGATCTCGCCGGAGCGTTCCTCGATGGCCTTGGTGAAGGCCTCGTTCTGCGCCTGCACCTGTTCGGCGAATTCCGAACCGGACTTGGCGAGAAGGGAGGTGGAGCGGACGGCTTCTTCGCCAATGCTCTGGGTGGCGGAGGTGACCGCGCCGCGCAGGCTGACGGCGAGATCGCTCGCCTTGCCTTCAATGGTGCGGTTGACGTTTTCAAGACCGATCGTCAGCGCCCGGTCCATGGTGCCGAGGCGTTCATCGATGCGGGCCGTGCCGGCATCGAAGGTCTCTGCCAGACGGCTGGTACGGTTTTCGAACGTGTCCGCGACGCGCGTGGTCTGCTCGTCCAGAATGCCGGTGATGCGCTCGGCTGCCTCGTCGCTGGTGCGGGCGAACACAGCCGTCTTGTCTTCCAGCGCTTCGGCAAAGCGGCGGCCGGCATCTTCGATTGAGGTGTTCACATTGGCGAGGTCGCCACCGACGCGTGCCTGCAGCGTATCGAGCGAGGTCTCGATACGGGCACCGGTCTCATCGAGACGGGTGGTGACATTGCCGATGGAGGTCTCGATTTTCGAGGACAGGGCATCCGTCGCACCGCCGATTTCGCGGGCAGCCTCGCCGATCTTGACGGCGATGTCGCCGGCGCTGTTGCGCAAACGCTCTTCCAGCGTCTGTGCGCTGCCGTCGATCGCCTTCTGCAGTGTTTCCTGCTGGGTTTCGAGCGACAGTTCGAGCATGCTGGCGCTGGACGCGACCGTGGTGCCGATCATCATCGCCTGTTCGGAGAGCATGTCGCCCATCTGGGTCGTGGCGGAGCTGAGCGTTGCGGCAAGGTCGGCCTGGCGCTGATCGAGCGCGGTGCGGATATCCTCATGCGATTGCGACAGATTGCTTTCGAGGCGGGACACACCTTCTTCCACCGTCTGGGAAAAACGGGTGCTGCCGTCTTCAACGACGCTTTCGATGCGGTTGGCCGCGCCCGACACGCTCTGCTCGATCAGGCCGCTATTGCGCTCCAGAGAGCCGGCAATGCGCTCGGCCTGCGAACCGAGCATGGTTTCGAGCCGCTCGTGGCCGCTGGCCAGTGCGTTTTCAAGCGTGAATGCGGTCGCTTCGAGACGCTGGCCGACGCCGGCGGCTGCGAGCGAAAGCGACGATGCTCTGGCATCCATGGCCTCGGCAATGCGTTCCTCGACGCCCGAAATCGCCATGTCGAGCGCCATGGTGCGGCTGTCGAGCGCGTCCGCGATGCGCTCCTCTGCGCCGGAAACAATGCCCGAGAGGGCCGCGGTACGGCTGTCAAGCGCCCCGGCAATGCGGTCCTCGACGCCGGAAACGGCGTTGTGCAGGGCCGTGGTGCGACCATCGAGAATATCGGCGATCTTTTCCTCGACACCGGAGAAGCTCATGTCGAGCGCCATGGTGCGGCTGTCGAGCACATCGGTGATGCGCTCTTCCGCACCGGAAACGACGGTCTTCAGCGATTCGGTTCGGCTGTCGAGGGCGCCGGCGATACGGGTCTCGGCGCCGGCCACCAGTTCGCCAAGGGCTGCGGTGCGCGTGTCGAGCGCTTCGGCGATTTTTTCCTCTGCACCGGAAAATGTCATGTCGAGCGCCATGGTGCGGCTGTCGAGCGCATCGGCGATGCGTTCTTCGGCACCGGAGACCACGGCGTTGAGGGCTGCGGTGCGGCCATCAAGCGTTTCCGCGATCCGGGTCTCAGCGCCGGCGACAACGTCGCCGAAGGTTGCCGTGCGGCTGTCGAGTGCGCCGGCGATCTTTTCTTCGGCGCTCGCCACGATGCCGGTGAGGGCAGAGGTGCGGTTGTCGAGCGTCTCGGACAGTCTTTCCTCGACATTGGCGAAGGTCATATCGAGCGACAGGGTACGGCTGTCCATCGTGTCGGCGATACGTTCCTCAACGCCGGAAATAGCGCTGGAGAGCGCGGCCGTGCGGCCATCCAGGGTTTCGGCGATACGGCTTTCCGCACCGGAGACGACGTCATGCAGGGCGGCCGTGCGGCTTTCCAGCGTATCGGAAATGCGGTCCTCGATGCCGGAAACCGCGCCGGTGATGGCTGCCGCCCGGGTTTCGAGCGTTTCGGCAAGACGACGCTCGACATCGGCGACGACGTTGTTGATCGCGGCGGCACGTTCGTCGAGCATCGCGGCAAGCCGTTCGGCCGTGCCGGAGACGGAGCCGGTAATCGCCATCGAACGGCTGGCGAGCGCCTCGTCGAAACGGTTCTGGCTGGCCGAAAGCGCGCCGAACAGGGCATTGCTGCGTTCCGCCAGCACGGCATCGATCTTTTCGTGCGAATTGGCGAAGGCATCGGTGATTTCGGCGGTACGCTGGCCGATCGCGTCGCTGAAGGCCTGTGTCCGGCTTTCAAGCGCACTTTCCAGCATTTCCTGACCCGTGCCCAGCGCGGTTGCGAGCGCCAGCGACTGATCGGTCATGGTGGTGCCGATGCGCTCCAGACCGGCGCTCAGCATGGTGTCGAGCGCTTCGGAGCCGCCGGCAACGGTTTCGTTGATGCGGGCGAGGCTTTCCATCAGCTTGCTGTCGAGGCTGCCGGCGCGCTGGTCGAAGGCGCTGGCAAACTGCGCCACATGCTCGTCGAAGGCCGAGTTGACCTGGCCGACCGTCGCCTGCATGCGCTCTTCATAGAGGCCGGAGCGAAGATCGAGATCCATGATCGCATCGTCGGCCGTGCTCTGCAGGCTCTGGCGGAAGGAGAGGCCCTTTTCTTCGAGCGTCGTGGACAGCTTGTCGAGAACCGTATCCAGCGAACCGCCGATGACCTGCTGGCCGCGTTCGATATTGCGGTTGAGTTCGAGCGTGCGCGTGGACAGCGTCTCGTTGAGCTGTCGGGTGCGTTCCTCAAGAGCGCTGTTAAGGCTTTCCACGCCGCTATCAAGCGTCGAGGCATGGATCGCGAAACGCTCCAGCAGCACTTCACCGCGCTCGTCCAGCGTCGAGGTGAGGTTGTGCAGGCGCATGTCGAATTCGTTTGATATCGTCGAGCCGGAGGAGTTCAGCGCCTGCAACAGATTTTCGGTCTTGGCGGCGATTAGGCTGCCCATCGCTTCGGTCGAAGCGCGCGATTTTTCGAGCAGCGCGGCCGAGCGCGTGTCGATCATCGAGGCGAAAGCCTCGCCGGTCGTGGCGATCCGCATCGAAAGCTCTTCGCCGACGATGGAAAGCTCTTCCTTGATCTGTTCCTGCGCGCCGACGATGGAGGAGCGGATACGCTCCGCATGGTTGACGATGGCGTCGCGCTCGGCGGTCAGTTCCTGCACGAGGCTGCGCACGCGCAGTTCATTGTCGGCATAGCTGCGCTCAAGCGCGTTGACCTCGGAATGAACCAGCGTTTCGAGTTCCGTCGCGCGGGCAATGGTGCGCTCGATGCCATCATTCATGGCCGAGACTTCACGGCGAACCGCCTGGCCGACCGACATGATGCGGTCGGATGCGACGGTTTCGGGCTCCGCAAGGCGAAGGGCGACTTCGGCCATGGAGCGGGCGGCATTCCGCAGATCGCGGGCGCGCGCCATCATGATCGCGAAGGCGAAGAACAGCATGACGGGAACGAGGATGCCGACGACGATCGCCATCAGGCCGGGGATCGCGGTTAGGTCGGCCAGCGAGGCGATGTTCCACAGCGCGTTGCCATAAAGAAGGTGTGCGATGCCAAGACCACCAAGCGCCCAGATGACCGACATGATCGTGGCGTTGCGAAGCGCACCGCCGATGGAACCGCCTTCCAGCGATTTCAGGATCATCGCCGGGCTGCGCTTGGAGCCGTCATTGGCCGCTTCGAGATTGGGCGATCTGGGCGTCTGTTCTGCAGGCGCGCGGGCGGCCTCGGGAGCAGGGGTCTGTCGGCTTGCTTCCTTCAATCTGGCCTCCGGCTGCTTCGGCGCTGCAGTTTTCCGCGTCTCCGGCTTTTCTTCGAAAGCGCCAAGCTGCAGGGCGTCTTCCAACGCCTGAAATGCAGTCTCGTCGACAGAGTCGCTGATCTTGTTATTCGCCATGCGGTTACGCCTCGTTACACATACGCCCGGCTTCATGCCGTTGACCACTTGCTATCCGCAAGCGGACTGCCGCCATCATGCCAGCGAAACATTATCCCGTTAAAGGAAACAATTCCGCCATTTACCAAATCCCGAATTGCTGGTGGTCCAGCTTTCGGGCGAAATTACATCACTGTGCCGCAATAACAAAGCTTGAGCTTAAGCCCTGCGGGAACGGCAGTACCGTAGTGACACATTTAGGTGTTCGAAACAATTAATGCGGATTTGCGGCGGTGGCGAAGTGTCGGCTTTTTAACAGTTTTTAAACCTGAGTTTCACGCTGAACGCCTTGTTTCGCATAAGTTTAACATAAATTAACCATAGCAGAAGATTTTCGCCCGCGTCAGGCCGTAATTTAAGCCGATAGCACGGGTTTGGATGAGTGAATACGACACAGATGTGACACGAAACAGGAAACGGCGAGACAGGAATTTCAGCCATGGCAGCGGTCAGTATTGTTTTCGAAGCTCCCGATAATTGCGGCAGTGCACCTGCCACCGGTAAAAAACCGATCGATTTCGATCATCTCGCCCGGCAGACCATGGGCGACAAGGATCTGGAGATCGAAGTGCTGCAACTCTTCAGCCGTAACGCCCGCGCCGCATTGCATGAAATGGCTGGCGCCGACGGCAAGGCCGTCATGGCAACGGCCCACCGTCTGAAGGGGGCCGCGCAGGCCGTCGGCGCCTCCGCCGTTTCCGCGGCTGCGGCCGTGGTGGAGGGCAAGGGCAATGACAGCGCGGCGATCGCAAAACTCGCGGCAACCATTGTCGAGGCCGAAAATTTCATCCTCAAGCTCTGCCGCTGAGGCGTAACACATCAAATCTGCCATTTTGAAAGGCCGGTTGCGCCTGTGCGCCCTTGAAGCGGGTTGCCAAGGCGGACCGGCCTTTCTATGTGTTTAGAACAGTTCTTAGATCACATTTTGGATTTCCGGCATGACAAAACTGACCATCGTTGCCTTTGACGGCACGCCCCATGAACTCGACGTGAGCAACGGCTCCACCGTCATGGAAAATGCAGTGCGCAACTCCATTCCCGGCATCGATGCGGAATGTGGCGGCGCCTGCGCCTGTGCGACCTGTCATGTCTATGTCGACGATGCCTGGGCCGAGCGCGTCGGCGGTCCGCAGCCGATGGAAGAGGACATGCTGGACTTCGCCTTCGACGTTCGCCCGACATCGCGTCTTTCCTGTCAGATCAAGATGAACGACGAGCTTGACGGCCTCGTCGTTCATGTTCCCGAACGCCAGGGCTGAAGACACCAGCTTTATCGCTCGCAGAAAAAGCCCCGCTCACCTGATAGCGGGGAGCGGGGCGAGGCGGGTACGCAGCATGCAGGCGAGGGAGGAAACACCTGCGAGCCCTCAAGCGCGCACCGGGAGAACCGGAGACGGTTGCAACCGTCGGACCCGCCGTGGGCCGCAACCATTTCAAACCGTATGAACAAGCTACAATGAGTCTTGCCGGCCGCACCATGACGAGAATTCACGGGTGATATCGGACATGACGTTACGTCATGTCCGTGTTGTTGCTCGGGATTTTGGAAACTACGGCCGAAGATCTTCAGCGGCGGTTCTGACCCTGCTCGAGCCGGTTCTTTAAAAGCCGTGTCATGCGGGCATCGAAATTTTTCGATTCCACCACATCGAAGCGCATCTGATCGCGATCGTGCTCGTCCATCACCGTCTGGGTGATCTTGCCGACCATTTCCTGTAGCGTCTCGCAGTTTTTCTGGGGGCGAAGCGACGTCAGCTGTCTTTCAAGCGCGCGGGCGTGGGTGCGGGCGATTTCGGCGTGGCGTTCCTCGTGGCGCTTGATATCGGCAAGCAGCGTATCCCAGATGAAGGCCAGCTCCGCCGTGGTGCGGCGGCGGTTTTTCCATTGCGGCAGGAGGATGCGGGTATTCAGCACCACTTTGGCCGTTCCGACGCTGCAAAGGCCGTCTTTCTCGACATAGGTGAGCTCGCCGCCGAATTTGATTTCGGTCGCACCCGGATGGCGCGCGCCGGTATTGCGCGTCAGCGGACCGTGCCTGGAGAGCTGCTGGTCGAGGTCGGCGGCGGTTTTGCCGGTGATCGAAAAATAGGAATAGGTCTTGCGGACGATGGTTTCGGAAAACGCCGGTCCGGGTAGGGAAAGTGCCACTGCAGCCGCTAAAGCGGCGCAAAGAGCACGTGATGATTTTGTCATGACCCGGCCTTCCGGTTGAACTTGAAAAAGGTTTGCTGCATAGGCGGAGCGGAACTTATAAGAATTGGCATAACACTCCGTTATTCCTGAAAGGCGCGTGTTACGTGATAACAGTCGGCAGCAACGCGTGGCAAGCGGCCCATGGCCGCTCCCTGAAACTTGATGGGCGTGGCCGTATTATGGCCATCGTTAATGCGACGCCCGATTCCTTTTCCGATGGCGGCCGTTATCTCGCCGTCGATGCGGCTTTTTCCCATGCGTTGACCTGTGTGGAGGAGGGCGCCGATATCATCGATATAGGCGGTGAATCCACCCGGCCCGGCGCCGCCGCGGTGACGGAAGCCGAGGAACAGGACCGTGTGTTGCCCGTCATCGAGAAATTGCGCCGCGAGACGGATGTGCTGATTTCTGTCGACACCTATCGCGCCTCGACGGCACGGTTGGCGATCAGCGCCGGCGCCCATATCGTCAATGACGTCTTCGGACTGCAGAAAGACGCGGAGATGGCCGGTGTGGTGGCCGCCGCCCGCGCCGGCGTGTGCATCATGCATACCGGCCGCGACCGGCAGAAACTTGCCGATGTCATCGCGGATCAGTTCGAATTCCTCAATCGCTCACTTGAGATAGCCGAGGATGCGGGTATCGCCCGCGACGCCGTGGTACTCGATCCCGGTTTCGGTTTTGCCAAGGATGAAAGCGAAAATGTCGCGCTGATGGCGCGTTTCGGTGAGCTTGCCGCTTTTGGCCTGCCGGTTCTTGCCGGCACGTCGCGCAAGCGTTTCATCGGGTCGCTGACGGGCCGGGATGCGGCCCATGAACGCGATATCGGAACGGCTGCGACCACCGCGATCCTGAGGCTTGCGGGCGCTTCGATCTTTCGCGTGCACAATGTCGCGGCAACCCGCGATGCGCTGGCAATCGCCGATGCGGTCCTTGCCAAAGCGTCGGCAAAGGCCGATGCGTAGTTTAACGAGTGCCGGAATGCCGTGTCCCGAAGATGGCGCGGCTTTCAGGCGAAACAGTCCTGCCATGGAGGCGATGCGATGAGCCGCTATACCATTATCCTGAAAAACTGTTCTTTTTTCGCCCGTCATGGCCTTCTCGAGCAGGAGGAGGTGCTGGGTCAGCGCTTTTTCGTCGATGCCGAGATGGAAGTCGAGGCGGGTGATGCACTGGAAACCGACGATATCGAAAACACCGTCGATTATGGCGTGGCCTTCGCCGTCATCGAGAAAATCGTCGTCGGCCAGCGTCGTTATCTCATCGAGGCGCTGGCGAACGACATCGCCAAGGCGCTTCGCGCCCGTTATCCGCAGATCGTCTGGTTGCGGATCACCGTGCGCAAACCCTCGGCACCGGTTCCGGGCATTCTCGATTATGCGCAGGTGAGTGTTGAACACCGTGCCTGAAAAGATGACCATCGCCGCATTGGGGCTCGGCGGCAATATCGGCGATCCCGCCGTTGCGATGGCAAGGGCGCTGCGCGAACTCGACGCGCATGGTGATTGCCGCCTGCTGGCCGTTTCCGGCCTTTACCGCACGCCGCCCTGGGGCAAGACGGATCAGGCGGATTTCTTCAATTGCTGCGCTTTGGTCGAGACCTCGCTTTCAGCGTCCGCGCTGCTGCAATTATGCCTCGACATCGAAAAGGGCATGAAGCGGGTGCGCAAGGAGCGCTGGGGCCCGCGCACCATCGATATCGATGTGCTGACCTATGGGAATGAGTCTCTCGTTACGGAAAGCATCGAAGTGCCGCATCCGCGCATGACGGAGCGCGCTTTTGTGCTGATGCCGCTTGCCGATATCGCGCCCGACCTTGAGGTAAAAGGCAAGCCCGTGCGGGAATGGCTTCAGCAGGCCGACAAGACCGGCATTGTCAGCGCAAACGAAAAACGGGAGTGGTGGACACTCCCGCTTGGCGATGGCTGAGAAGAATATGGCTTTTACGGCTTGATCGAACCGACGGCGAGCTGGTCGATATCGCGCGCCAGCGTCACGCCGATGACCGGGATCATCTGGTCAGCGACCTTGACGGAAATGGTGATGTTCATCGAATTGTCGTTCGAGACGCGGGCGACCATCGCACCGTTGAGCTTGGCGCGATTGATCCCGACAACAACCTTGTCGCCACTGACCTGGCCGGAGGTGATGTCCAGCCCCTTGCCTTCGGCGCCGTCGAGGAACTTGCCCTCGTAGCTGTTGCCCTTCTGGCTGATGATGGCCGACATGGGCTGGCTGAAGACGCCGACGCGGCAGGTGCCGCCGAGCTTGATGCCGGTCTGCTTGTCGTCGAGCGGTTCGCCCGTCAGATCGCAGGTGAATTTGGTGCCCTTGTATTTGCCGGCGACGATTTCGCCCGGACCTTTCCAGACACCGGCCACGGAGCGGAAGAACACGTCGTCGCGATCGCGCGATGCGGCATGGACGTCAGACATGCCGAAGCCACCGCTGACGGACAATATGGCGGCAAGCCCGCCCACAAGCGAAAAGAAGCGCGAATACATGATACTTTCCCCGGCGAAGATGCCTGTTCGATAGGCTGCAATCTACCGGCGGAATGGTTAATGCTTGGTTTATTTCGCTCTCAATTGCGGTGTCGTCCGTAACCTTTTGAACCGGGAATGCCCGCCCGATCAGGCTTTCTCACCGCTTTTTCCCCCGCTTAAATCGGGTGTGAGGTCGGACATGAAATCGCCGATGCCCGGCCGCTTCACCGCCCTGAACGGCAGCGGGCGGCACAGATCCATCGCCGCAATGCCGATTCGCGCTGTCATCAGGCCGTTGATGACGCCTTCGCCGAGTCGTGCGGAGAGTTTCGAGGCAAGACCGTGACCGAGGACTTGCTGGGCGAGCCCGTCACCGACGGCAATCGATCCCGTGACGGCCAGATGGGCGACGACGTCGCGCAGCAGTTTCAGCATGCCGAGCGTGCCGGGGCGGCCGCCGTAAAGCTCCGCCATGGCGCGCACCAGCCGCGTCACTTCAAACAGCACATAAGCGAGATCGACTACCGCGCGCGGGCTGACGGCGGTGACGACGGAGACGCGTTTGGACGAATTGAGAATGAGGGCGCGAGCCTGCCTGTCGAGCGGAACGAGCAACTCGCGTTCGGCAAGCTCGATCAGATGTTGGCCGTCGATCACGTCACTTTCCGTTTCCTTCAACGCCGCGCGGCCCTTGGCCGTTTCGGCCCGGTGGGAAAGGACGGCATTCAGGCGGGTGACGATGGCGCGTGCGGGTTTCGGGCTCTTGTCGAGGCTCGCCGTCTCGGCATCGGCCTTGAGCGATTGCACGGCGTTGAGCCGCATGATGCCGAAGACTTCGCGGCCAACAAGGGCGAGAACCGCGAAAAGCGCCACGATAAGCGCGATTGTCGCCGTATAACCCAGCCAGTCGGACCGGGAGAAGAGATCGCGGATAAGCTGATCCGCCCATAGCCCGAAGGCGAGCGAGAACAGGACGCCAAGCGCCCCGAGCGCGAGTTTGCCGAAGGAGAAGCGGCTTTTCTTCGGCGTTGCCACCGGCAGTGCGGCGGCATCGATCTCCTCGGGCGCCAGAAACGGATCGTCCTCGTCCGGCGTCAGTGAAATCTCGGCGTCGAAGCTGCGCGGCGCGCGTTTGCGTGTGGCAGACGGCCGTGCCGTGTCCTCCGTTTCGAGTGTGAAAGCGGCCGGGCGGCGCGCCTGCGGATCGTTTTGTGTGGGGAGCTTCATGCGAGCTTGTCTCCGAACAGGAACTGCATGGCGCGGTCGAGCCTGATATGGGGAACGGAAAGCCTGATGCCGCCGCTGCCCGGCTCGTCAATATTGGGCGGGCGGAAGCGCACGACATTGACATCGGGCAATGATGCCTTGTCGCCATCCCTGTCGATGCTGCGGAAAAGCGGCTCGGGATCATCAGGCAGATCGCCGGGAAAAATCGCCGTCTTGCGATTGCCGTCAAAGGTCTCGCCATTGATGGTTTCACCGGCCATGGGCGTACCGACGATGACGGGCAGTTCGTGTCCGTCCTGCCGCACGCTCGCTTCTTTGGTGGCGCGCACCGAAGCGAGCGCCATGACCTCGATGCCGGCCCCGTTCATGCCGATGGTGGTGATGGCGCGGTCGACCAGACGGCGGGTCAGTCGTTCCAGCCGGTCATGGCTCTCGTGATGTAGATGGTCGGCCTTGGTGGCGGCGATCAGCACCTTGTCGATGCGCCGGCCGATCAGCGACGACAGGAGGCTGTTGGTGCCGGGGCGGAAACAGGCGAGAACATCGCCCAGCGCCCGCTCCAGATCCTGTACGGCTTCCGGGCCGCGATTGACCGCCTGCAGCGTGTCGATCAGCACGATCTGCCGGTCGAGGCGGGCGAAATGCTCGCGGAAGAAGGGTTTGACCACGATCGACTTATAGGCGTCATAGCGCCGTTCCATCATGGCGCGCAGCGAGCCTTTCGGCGCTTTCTCGTCGGTCAGGCCCGGAAGCGGTGCGAAGGTCAGCGCCGGCGATCCTTCCAGATCGCCGGGCATCAGGAAACGACCGGGCGGCAGGGTGGAAAGCGATCTCTCGTCGGATTTGCAGGCCTTCAGATAGGCTGCGAAACTTTCGGCCAGCCGTCGGGCCGTCATCTCGTCGGCGGGTGCGTTGATATCGAGCGAAGAGGCGATCGCCAGCCATTCCTGCGCCAGTTCGGCGCGGATGCCGGTTTCCGCCAGTGCGACCGTCGCGTCGCTGAACTGTTTGTAATCCTGCGACAGAAGCGGCAGGTCGAGCAGCCATTCGCCGGGATAGTCGACGATATCGATGGAAAGCTTGCCGGCCGAAAACCACCGGCCCCAGCCGCTGGCGCTCTGATAATCCAGTGTGATCCTCAGCTCCGAGATCGCCCGCGTCGAATCCGGCCACAGCCTGTCGCGCACCAGCGCCTGGATATGGTCTTCATACTGGAAGCGCGGAATGGCGTCATCCGGCTGCGGCTCCAACCGCACATTCGAGACGCGCCCGGACCGCATCGCCTCGAACAGCGGCAGCCGTCCGCCGTTCAGAAGATTGTGGACGAGGGAAGAGATGAAAACCGTCTTGCCCGCCCGCGAAAGGCCGGTGACGCCAAGCCGCAATGTCGGGTGGGTGAGGTTGCTCGCGCGGTCGGCCAGATTGTCGAATGCGATCAGCGCACTGTCTGTCAGGGACGTTAGGGAAGGCGGCAAGGGCGATTTCCTGGCTGTGTTTCACGGTCACGGCTGCAATATAGGAAGATATGGCTGCCCAAAAAAGAAGCGCCCCAGCGGATTTTCAGCCGGGCTGCCCTTCAGGATTTTTATGGCACTCCGCAGCGACTATTTGCCCGGTGCGAGAAAATCGACCAGCCGCCAGCTATTTTTACCGTTTGCGGCGCTGTCATCATGGTCGAGAACCGCAAGGCCCGATGTCGGAAAGCCCGAGGGCAGGGCGGCATGCAGCAGATCCTCGCCGATCATCGCTTCCAGCGTTGCCTCCATGGTGGGGTTGTGGCCCACCAGCATCACCGACTGCACATCCGCCTGCGCGGCGATGAGCGACAGATAGGTTTCGCTGCGCGCATTATACATCTCGTCGATGTAGGCGATATCGATGCCTTCGTTGAAAGCCCGCTGCCAGGCTTGCGTGGTCTGCCGGCAGCGCGCGGCGGTGGATGACAGCAGCAGATCGGGGCGGTAATGCCGGTCGGCGGCAAGATCGGCGATGACCTCCGCCTCGGCAAAGCCGGCTTCGTTCAATCCCCGGTCGAAATCCCGTTCTCCCGGCGCCGCCCAGGCGGCCTTGGCGTGGCGCAGAAGATAAACTCGGTTCGGGGAAGATGCTGTCAAGGGCGGGGACCGGCGTTCGAATGTCAGGGTACGCCATGAATGCTACAGGATAGGGTTGCAGGACCGCAAGTCCTCTTTCCTGTTGGTAAGTCGCGTTGAAGTGATTGAAGAAGAGTTCGCTTCAATACGAATAAAGGATAAAAATTAGTCATTTAGATGATTTTTGTGTCAGTTTTAAAAATGCCTGAAAACTGATCTGCAGACTTGAATCGGCCACTATCATTGGAGTATACACCGCCGCATTGAGATGTTCTTCGAGGAGAATCGCGTTGAGTGAGAAGATCGATCTTAGCAAATATGTGCTCTCGGAAGACGATGAGTTCATGAATGCCAGCCAGCGGGCTTACTTCCGCGCGAAGCTGGTCGCCTGGAAAAATGACATTCTGAGAGAAGCGCGCGAGACCCTCGGACATCTCGCCGAAGAAAGCGCCAACCACCCCGATCTCGCCGATCGGGCTTCTTCCGAAACGGACCGGGCGATCGAACTTCGCGCCCGCGACCGTCAGCGCAAGCTGATTTCCAAGATCGATGCGGCTCTTCAGCGGATCGAAGACGGCACTTACGGTTACTGTGAGGAAACGGGCGAGCCTATCGGCCTCAAGCGTCTGGACGCCCGCCCGATTGCAACGCTTTCCATCGAGGCGCAGGAGCGTCACGAGCGTCGAGAAAAAGTCTATCGCGACGAATAAAGCGCTGCGGCCAGCAGGCCGGCAAATGGCATGACAAATAAAAGGGCACGGAATTCGCTTCCGTGCCCTTTTCTGTTCCGTAATTTTGGTCGAAAGGCCCGCGCCCGTCAGCGGTCACGCGTGACGGAGAGCTCTCCGAAGATACGAGCCATTTCTTTCTGCATGTCTCCATCCGGTGAAGCGCCGGTGACGGGCGGAGAAACTGGCTGTGGCTTGATCTGCTTTTCCGCGACAGGAGCGATGGACGGTTCATTATCCGCCTCCTTGCTCTTGGCAATCTCCGCCTCGAGAAAACTCTCGAAATCGCTGGCAAGCTCATCGGAAAACTTCGGCTCGGCGTCGTTCGAAGGCACAGCCGGATTTTCGGGCTTGGGCGGAAAAGGTGCGGGCGGCGTAGTCTGCCCCGGTTTCAGGTCGGGTAGAACCCTTTCCCGCGCTGCGTCGAGAAAATCGGCGGCGCTGGACTGGTCGATCACCGGCTCGCGCGCGGCAAAAACCGGTGGCGCAAATTCCGCAGTCCGTTCTTCCGCCTTCGCCTGTGCGGGCGCCTGCACGGGGACTGGCGGTGCGACCGGAGCCGGAGCCGGCACGACGGGCTCGGCACGCCTGGGTTCCGTTCGGGCCGCGGCCATGTCGAGCGACGCAGCCGCCATAGGCAGAATGGCAGCGGCTGGAGCAACTGCAACAGGTATTGGCGGCGGCGTGGGTCGGGCTGCCTCCCGCTCGGGCGTGGCCTGTCTTGCCGGCGGCGCGGGTTCGCGCGCCGTTACAGATGCGGATACGGGTTGCGGCGGGGTCGAAGGGCGTGGCGGAACCTGCGCGGCGGCTGCCGCAACGGGTGCCGGACGCGGGGCCGGGGCGGGCGGCTCCGGCCGTTGCGGTTGCTTTGCGGGTTCTTCAGGCACGGAAACGGGAGATGCTGCCACAACGGGCTGCTGTTGCGGCAGGGCGGCGCGACGTTCCTGCTGGATCGTCGGCTCGGCTCTCTTCTGTTCGCTTTCCTGGCGCGGCAGCGCCTTCAATTCCGGCTCCTGCACGTCCCTGACGATCGGGATCGCGCCTATGCCGCTCTCGATGACGATATCCGTTGGGCCGCCGATCATGACCAGATGCTCGACATTGTCGCGGCGCACCAGCACCAGGCGGCGGCGCGCATCTACGGCCGTTGCATCGAGAACCTGCAGACGCGGCTGCCGGTTGCGCCCGCCCCGGATGAAAGGAGCCGAACCACTGCGCCGGCGCAGAAGCCACAGCGCAATCGCCAGAACCAAGAGGGCCACACCCACACCGACGACGGCGACGATGAGACGGTTTCCATAGGTGCCGATAAAATCTTCCATCATGGAGATCATCCCTTCAGATTTTTTTTGGCTTTTAGTTTCTTGGGCAATTAATATTGCCGTGGTTCTTATAATGTGAACATCAAGCAGGAAAAGACGATTTTTTTAGGCGCGACACAAGGTTTATTCATTTCGCCCCATAGGATCGCCGCCTCAACCGCAATGACGCCACCCAAGCGTCATATCTCGTCCTTCAATGCTGCGAGACAGCGAAAGTTGCATTTTTTGTCGAAGGAGCGGTCCTGAATGTCCCGGTCATTGCGCATTGACAGCTCCCTTGCACGCCGTTTGATAAGTGTTGTTTTGCTGCTGTTGCCGTTTTTCGCGTTTCCACAATGGAGCGCGCGTGCCGAAGACAAAGTGCCGGAAACCTCACCCACCATGACGGAGTTCGTGCGAGACAATCCTTTCTGCGTCGACTTCACCGACGGATGCTCGGTTTGCACCGTCACCGATGGCAAGATCATCTGTTCCGCGCCACGCATTCAATGCCAGGTGAAGGCATTGACCTGTACCAGACAGTAGTCTTTTAAGGCTTTTATACACCCTTCAGGCCGTTTTCGCTGTGCGTTTTTAAGCCTTTGTGTCCTGGCGGAGCTTTTTGCCGGTCAAGCGAGTTGCTACAAGAAATTCTGCTGCCCGATTCCGTCACGGAAATAAGGCGGACCGAATGACGACCTGCACGACTGCGAGGCCAAGATGACACGGGTGCGCGAGACAAGCGACAACGACCTTCCGCTGGTGGACAGGCGTGCCCGTTCCGGCACGGTTTTGCGCATTCTGCTTCTGGCGCTTGTTCTGATCGCGGCGGCGGCCGCCTTCGTCTATTTCAAGGATTCGCTGGAAAACGAAATCGTGCTCGGCATTCTCGGCGTGCTGGCCATGATGGGCATTTTCTTTCTGGTCTCGTCGATCATCGGCTTCATCGAGGTCATGCCGCAGTCGCAATCCGACGGTCTTGCCCGTCGCTTCCTGTCGGCACACCCCGAAGGCACGCTGATCACCGATGCAAAGGGGCATATGGTCTATGCCAACGCCACCTATTGCCGGATGAGCGGCACCACCAAGGCGAGCGATATCCAGAGCCTCGAGACGCTTTTGTCTCGCAGCCGCGAATCGACCGAAGCGCTGTACCGGCTCATCAACGTTCTGCGCGAAGGCCGCGACGGCTACGAAGAATTCCGGCTGCTGAAACCGCTCGGCGAAGACTCCAACACCGGGCCGCATTGGTACAGGCTGAAGGGCCGGGTGCTGAAGGATGCGGGCGGCGAGGGTCTGCACGTCTTCCAGATCGCCGATATCACGCCGGAGCGCGAGGATCAGGAGCGCTTTTTCCGCGAATTGCAGAATGCCATCGATTATCTCGATCACGCCCCGGCCGGTTTCTTTTCCGCTGGCCGCAAGGGCGAAATCGTTTATCTGAACGCCACCCTGTCCGAATGGCTCGGCATCGATCTGGCGCAGTTTTCGCCGGGTTCGATGACCGTCTCCGATATCGTCGCCGGTGAAGGCATGGCGCTGATCGAATCGGTGCATCCGCAGGGCACGGCGAAACGTACCGAAATCCTCGATCTCGACATGCGCCGGGTGAACGGCCAGAGCATGCCGGCCCGCCTCGTGCACCAGGTCACCTCGAAAGATGGCGCGCCCGGTGAGAGCCGCACCATTGTCCTTATGCGCCCGAAGGGACAGGAGGATACGGAATCCTCCTCCGCCATGCGTTTCACGCGGTTTTTCAACAATACGCCGATGGCCATCGCCTCGCTTGATGGTGAAGGCCGCATCCTGCGCATCAACGCGCCCTTCCTGAAATTGTTCTCCGGCGTCGTCGGGCGCGACGATATTGATCGCGGCGTGGCACTCGAAACCGTCCTTCACGACAATGAAAAGCCGCGGCTCGAACAGGCTTTGGCCGAAGCCAAGGACCGCCAGGGCGATATTGCGCCCTTCGATTCCCGCCATCCGAGCGACGAGACCAGGCATTTCCGTTTCTACGTCAACGCCGTCATCGATCAGGACGATGAAGCGCCGGAAGAAGTGGCGATTGTTTATGCCATTGAGGTGACCGAGCAGAAGGCGCTCGAAACCCAGATGGCGCAGACGCAGAAGATGAATGCGGTGGGCACGCTGGCGGGCGGCATCGCCCACGACTTCAACAACGTGTTGACCGCCATCCTGCTCTCGTCCGACCATCTGCTGCTGCAGGCGCGGCCCGCCGATCCGAGCTTTGCCGATCTCATGGAGATCAAGCGCAACGCCAACCGCGCCGCCGTGCTGGTGCGCCAGCTTCTCGCTTTCTCGCGCAAGCAGACCATGCGCCCGGCAATCCTCAACCTCACGGATGTGATCGGCGATCTGCGCATGCTGGTCGACCGGCTGATATCAGGCACCAATGTCAAGCTGGAGGTCGATTACGGCCGCGATCTCTGGCCGGTAAAGACGGACCTGTCGCAATTCGAACAGGTGCTCATCAATCTCTGCGTCAATGCGCGCGACGCCATGCCCGATGGCGGCAAGATCACCATCAGGACGCGCAACGTCGATGAAAAGGAAGTCGCAGCGCTTGGCCGTCCCGAATTCCCGGCCGAAGACATGGTCATGGTGGAAGTTGCCGATAACGGCACCGGCATTCCGCCTGAAATCATGGACAAGATTTTCGAGCCCTTCTTCACCACCAAGGAAGTTGGCAAGGGGACCGGCCTTGGCCTGTCGATGGTCTATGGCATCGTCAAGCAGTCGGGCGGTTATATCTATCCCGAATCGGAAGTGGGCAAGGGAACCGCCTTCCGCATTTACCTGCCGCGCCATGTGGTGGAGGCCGTGCAGAGCAATGGACAGCAGTCCGGTGAGGCAGCACTTGCTCCTGTCATCGCTGCCGAGCCGGTAAAGGAAGAGCCGCTGGACCTGACCGGCAAATCCGCTGTCGTGCTTCTGGTGGAGGACGAGGAGGCAGTGCGGCGCGGCGGCAAGCGCATGCTGGAAACGCGCGGTTACACCGTGCACGAGGCCGGCTCCGGCACCGAGGCGCTGGAGGTGATGGAGGAACTGGAAGGCAAGGTCGACATCGTCGTCTCCGACGTCGTGATGCCGGAAATGGACGGTCCTTCGCTGCTGAGAGAACTGCGCAAGTCCTATCCCGACCTGAAATTCATCTTCGTTTCGGGTTATGCCGAAGATGCCTTCGCCAAGAACCTGCCGGCGGATGCCAAGTTCGGATTCCTGCCGAAACCCTTCTCGCTGAAGCAGCTTGCCATTGCCGTTCGCGAAATGCTGGACGACAAGGAGTAAGGCTGGCGGCGGCGAACCGGGTTAGCCTGCGCCACGACCTTTTCCGCCCGTTCGAATCCGGCCTGAAATGTGCCGCTCCTGCCGGTTCGTCTCTACTTGTGCTGCGCGCGGCCTCCGCATCCGCACTTTTCCCGAGGTTTGCCCCTTCGCAAACGCAATAGTGATTGCACCGTTTCGCAAGGGGCTTAAAATCGCGTCTTAACGACCTAGATATGAAGAGGCGAAGTTCTCCCTCCTGGCGATAAGCTGTCGGTTTGAGAACAGTTTGGAGAATGATGAAAGATGATCGCTAGGCCGATCTACATGCAGGGCGAGGGCGAAGGGGAAGACGGCAGCGGTACCAACCGCGGAACGTCTGTTATCACCCGCGTCAAGCCAAAAACAAAAAGACCGAATTTGTACCGTGTTCTTTTACTGAATGACGACTACACTCCCATGGAATTCGTCATCCATATTCTGGAGCGTTTTTTCCAGAAGGATCGCGAAGCGGCAACCCGTATCATGCTGCACGTGCACCAGCACGGCGTGGGCGAATGCGGGGTGTTTACATATGAGGTCGCAGAGACGAAAGTAAGCCAGGTCATGGATTTCGCCCGACAGCACCAGCATCCGCTGCAATGCGTCATGGAAAAGAAATGAGGATCGCAACGTGCCAACTTTTTCCCCGAGTCTCGAGAAGGCGCTGCACCAGGCACTGACCTTTGCAAATGAGCGTCATCACGAATATGCGACGCTGGAACATCTCCTTCTGGCGCTGATCGACGACGCGGATGCCGCCGCCGTGATGGGCGCCTGCAATGTCGATCTCGATGCGCTGCGCAAGACCGTCAGCGACTACGTCGACAATGAACTGACGAACCTCGTCACGGGTTACGACGAGGATTCCAAACCCACATCCGGCTTCCAGCGGGTCATCCAGCGGGCCGTCATTCATGTTCAATCGTCCGGCCGCGAGGAAGTGACCGGCGCGAACGTGCTTGTGGCCATTTTCGCCGAGCGCGAAAGCCACGCCGCGTATTTCCTGCAGGAACAGGAAATGACCCGTTACGACGCGGTCAATTACATCTCCCACGGTATCGGCAAGCGTCCGGGCACCTCCCAGACCCGCACGCCGCGTGGTGCCGATGAGCCGGAAAGCGAAAACAAGCCGAACCGCAGCAACCCCGAGGAGGACGGCTCCTCCGCCAAGAAGCAGCAGGACGCGCTGAAAGCCTATTGCATCAACCTCAATGAAAAGGCGAAGAACGGCAAGATCGACCCGTTGATCGGCCGTCACGACGAGGTCAACCGCACGATCCAGATTCTCTGCCGCCGCTCCAAGAACAACCCGCTTTACGTGGGTGATCCGGGCGTCGGCAAGACGGCGATTGCCGAAGGTCTTGCCAAGCGCATCGTCGAAGGCAAGGTGCCGGAAGCGCTCGCCAACGACACGATCTTTTCGCTCGACATGGGCACGCTGCTGGCCGGCACCCGTTATCGCGGTGATTTCGAAGAGCGTCTGAAGCAGGTGGTCAAGGAACTCGAAGAATATCCGGGCGCAGTTCTGTTCATCGACGAAATCCACACCGTCATTGGTGCGGGTGCAACCTCCGGCGGCGCGATGGACGCATCGAACCTGCTGAAGCCTGCGCTGTCCTCGGGTGCTATCCGCTGCATCGGCTCCACCACCTACAAGGAATATCGCCAGTTCTTCGAGAAGGATCGCGCGCTTGTGCGTCGTTTCCAGAAGATCGACGTCAACGAGCCGTCCATCGATGATGCCATCGCCATCATGAAGGGCCTGAAGCCCTATTTCGAGGATTATCATCACCTCAGATATTCCAATGAGGCGATCAAGGCTGCCGTGGAACTGTCGGCCCGCTACATTTCCGACCGCAAGCTGCCGGACAAGGCGATCGACGTGATCGACGAGACCGGTGCGGCGCAGATGCTGCTGCCGGCCTCCAAGCGTCGCAAGCTGATCACCGAGCGGGAAATCGAGGCCACCATCGCGACGATGGCCCGCATTCCCCCGAAGACGGTCTCCAAGGACGACGAGATGGTTCTCGCCAATCTCGAAAAGGAACTGCGCTCGGTCGTTTATGGTCAGGACATCGCCATCGAGGCGCTGGCCACGGCCATCAAGCTGGCACGTGCGGGCCTGCGCGAACCGAACAAGCCGATCGGCTCCTACGTCTTCTCCGGCCCGACGGGCGTCGGCAAGACGGAAGTGGCCAAGCAGCTTGCCGCTTCGCTCGGCGTCGAGATGCTGCGCTTCGACATGTCGGAATATATGGAGCGCCATACCGTGTCGCGTCTGCTCGGCGCACCTCCCGGTTATGTCGGCTTCGATCAGGGCGGTCTTTTGACCGATGGCGTCGACCAGCATCCGCATTCCGTGGTGCTGCTGGACGAAATCGAAAAGGCGCATCCTGACATCTACAACATTCTGTTGCAGGTGATGGACCATGGCTCGCTGACCGACCATAACGGCAAGAAGATCGACTTCCGCAACGTCATCCTGATCATGACGACTAATGCGGGTGCGTCCGAAATGGCGAAATCCGCCATCGGTTTCGGTTCTTCGCGCCGCACGGGTGAGGATGAAGAGGCGATCAACCGCCTGTTCACGCCGGAGTTCCGCAACCGTCTGGATGCGATCATTCCGTTCTCGCCGCTGCCGACCGCCGTTATCCACAAGGTCGTGCAGAAGTTCGTCATGCAGCTGGAAACCCAGCTCTCCGAACGCAACGTCACCTTCGATCTGCATGAAGATGCGATCTCCTGGCTGGCGGAAAAGGGTTACGACGAAAAGATGGGCGCTCGCCCGCTGTCGCGCGTGATCCAGGAAAACATCAAGAAGCCGCTCGCCAATGAAATCCTCTTCGGCAAGCTCAAGAAGGGCGGCGTCGTCAGCGTCACCGTCGGCAAGAAGGATGACGGTTCCGACGGCCTGATCCTTGAGGTTCTGCCGGAGACCGCACCCGTGAAGCCGCAGCCGGAGGCCGAGTTGAAGGCGGCCAAATCGCCCGGCAAGGCAAAGGCCAAGGCGAAACCCGCTTCCAAGGCGGCGAAGGCCAATGAAGAGGCGGATGTCCTTGTTGCCGAAGCCGATAAGTCGGACGAGGACAACAAGCCGCGCCGCAAGACCAATACGGTGCCGAAAGTGCCGAAGAAGAAATGATAACGGTCTTCGACCGATAAATCAGTGCCGGGCGAAAGCCCGGCATTTTCATGTATGAAGCGCGCCGCGTTTTGTCTGATACCTACGGCGCGCTCTATTTTTTTGTTTTACGCATGTCGTTCCGAAACACGGCGCATTTCGGGGAGACATGCACGAGTGGGTCAGCAATGCAGACTGCCGACAGCGATACCGTCCCCCTGAGCGGCTGGTTTTTCCGGGGAATGCGGGGCATATTCTCGTTGCCTTCGCTCATTCTCACGACATCTTTCGTCGGTTTCAGCGCCTTTGCACTGGAATCCGGGGTTGCGCGCGGCGAAGCCGTGTTCATGACGCTTGTCATCTGGGCCCTGCCGGCCAAGATGATCCTGATCGGCTCCATGGTCGGTGGCGCCAATCTTGCCGCCTGTTTTCTGGCGGTGACATTGTCCTCGGTCCGGATGATGCCGATGGTTGCTTCCATCGTTCCGGAAATGCGCGGCGCGAAGACGCCGACTTGGATTTTGCTTTTTCTCTCGCATTTCGTTGCAATCACGGCGTGGGTCTTTGCCACGCAGAATCTCTCCAAGGTGCCACGAGAGGCGCGCGCCGCCTGGTTCGCGGGTTTTGGTATTACGCTTACCGTCGTCAATGCCATCATCGTCGGCCTGTGTTACGGCGTGGTCGCCGCCTTTCCTCCGCTCGTCGCGGGTGTTCTCTTCTTTTTGACCCCGGTTTATTTCATAGCATCGATCTGGGCCTCCGCCCGCCATTCCGTCGTCAAGGTCGCCTTCGTCATCGGCGTGATTGCCGGACCTGTCTTTGCGGTGATCGCGCCGGAATTCGATATTCTCTATGCCGGGATAGGCGGGGGCACTTTGGCCTATCTGATCGACCGCCTCCTGTTCCGCCGCCGGATAAAGCCCCTCTCACCGGAGAGCGAACCATGATGACCGAACAATGGTGGGCGCCTTATCTCTTTATCGCCATCGCCGGCTGGCTGGCGACCGATCTCTGGCGCTGGCTCGGCGTCCTCGCCGGTAACCGGTTAAAAGAGGATTCTGAAGCGCTTTATTGGGTGCGGGCGGTGGCCACCGCCCTCGTCATGGCGGTGACCGCCAAGCTCATCGTCTTTCCGACCGGAACGCTGGAAGCATCGCCGATTTGGCTGCGCATCGGCGCCGCTGCAGTCGGTTTTCTCGCATTCCTGCTCGCCGGCCAGCGTGTCATCGTCGGGGTGGCTGTTCCGATTCTGCTTCTGGCAGGCGGGCTTTTCATGCTCGGTCTTTAATATTGAATTATCCTAATATTAAGTCCGCGTCCGTAGTTTATCTCTGTTTGGGGACAGGGACGGACTTTAATGCAGCTATTTGCCGCAGAGCGATTTGTACTGCGTACGGTGATCATATTATTTGTTGTCGATGCCGCGCTGATCGCCATCAAGGGTATTCAGCTTGATTATGTCGGATATTTTTTATGCGGGATGGCGGGTGTCGGCGTGTTTGCGCTCGGTCTGTTCTATCGTAACAGCGGTCGCGATCTTCCCATTGCCGCTGCCTTGATTTCGAGCGGATTGTTCATCCTGTTCTCGCTGGTCGGTGCTGTTTTTAACTACATGTTCCTGCCCGTGGCGTTTCCGGTAATCGATCCCGTGCTCTTCCGCCTGGACAGGGCTCTCGGGTATAGCTGGCCTGATATGGTGACCTGGGCAGCGACATATCCCTGGATCGGCAAAATGCTGTTCGTGGTTTATACGACCTCCCTGCCGCAATTGCTGCTGATCATCATCATGCTCGGTTTTACGGGCAAGGACAGGATGTTGCATCATTTCATCGTCACCGGGGTGATGGGTGCGATGGCCAGCATCATCTTCTGGATATTTTTTCCCACCTATGGGGCAAAGGCCTATCACGAGTTGCCGGAGTGGGTTACGCAGGCCATTCCCTTGATGGTGGATCCCGCCTACGGGCGTGAATTGATGCGACTTGGGCAGGACGGTGTGACCTATCTCTCTCCCAAGAACGTACTGGGCCTCATCGGCTTCCCGTCGTTCCACATCTTCATGGCGGCAATGTCGGTCTGGTTCGTACCGCGTCACTGGCTGGTGATATCGGTGATCCTGACGCTGAACCTCCTGATGCTGCCGGCCGTTCTGGTGCAGGGCGGACATCATCTTTCGGATGTTTTCGGCGGCCTCATCGCTTTTGCGGTCGTCTGCGCCGCATCGGGCCGGCTGCTTGACTGGCTGTCGGCGAGGGAAAGCATGGGGGTTGCGGTAACGGTTCCGGCTTAGATCGTTGTAGTGGAACCGTTGCTCTGACTTGTATAGGCTTCCGTCACCAGCCAGTCGGCCAGAATCTTCGCCTGCGCTGTCATCTCCTCCGTCCGGATGAGCCAATAATATTTGTCCGTATCGACAGCCCGGTCGAAGAGAACGGCCAACTGGCCGTTTGCGATCTCTTCGCGAAGAAGCGCCGTCGGGCAGAGGCCGATACCCTGTCCCGCTTTCAAGGCCGTAACGAGCAGATTGAAATCCGCGAAAATCGGACCTGCGCCATAGGGCAGCGGCATATCGCCGACCGCAAACCAGTCCCGCCATGCCGTCTCGCTGTCGTCATGCAGCAATTCCGCGCGCAACAGACTGGCCTCATCATCGAAAGGGCCGGAACTGACGAGGTAGGCGGGAGCGCAGGTCGGGCGCGTCTCGGCGCTGAAAAGTGCCGCGGCATTTTCCCCGAAGGATATCCCATGCGCGATGGTGAGATCGGCGGCCCCTGCATGCTGCGTCCCGGAATAGCTGATCGACACCTGTATATCGGGATGCAAGGCCCGGAAGCGGGGCAGCCGGGGTGTCAGAAAATGTGCCACCACAGAGGGCAGGCTGGCAAGGTGCACGGTCATCCGCTCTCGCCCGCGGCGAATGCGTTCTGCCGCGGAAGCGATATGCCGCAGGCTGCTGGAGACCGTGTTGCCAAATTCCTTTCCGGCCGGGGTAAGCCTGACGCCGCGCGCGTGACGCTCAAAAAGCGCAACCCCGAGCCATGCCTCGAGATTGCGCACATGCTGGCTTACCGCAGTCGCCGTCATGCCCAGCTCCTGCGCGGCCAGGGCAAAACTGGCCTTTCTGGCGGCGGCTTCGAAAGCGCGAAGGGTGGCGAGTGGCGGCAGTGTCATGATCGGCAAGGGTAAGTGAGACTTGGGCTGAGCGCAAGAAAAACCCGTCTTGTCAGCGGGGCGGCCATGGCGCATTTATCACGTCGATAACGTCTTTTTCCGAGGATTTCATGACCCCCATGCCTGTTGCCGAACCCGCGGATGCCGCCGCGCGCCGTGCCATCCGTCCCGTCGTTGTTTATCCGAACGGCACGCTGGAGACACCGGATCTTGCGCGCCTTGAGCGGGCAAAGAACGGGATGGAGAAGGTCGACGAAGTCATCGTGCCCCCGCGTGACGGTCGCACCTTCAATGTCCCCAAGGGGCATTTTTTCCGCATCGTCAGTATCGAAGGCCCGCAGGTGGGGGATTTGAACCTCTGGAACGCCGATGATCTGAACGAGCGCTTTTTCAGCGGCAAGACGCGCGCGCTGCATGCCACCCATGTTTCCGTCGGCAACCGGCTGTGGAGCAACCTGCCATCTCTGCGGCCGATGGCGACCATCACCCATGATACGCTGTCATGGTATGGCTTCGACGAAGATGGCGGCGGTGTGCATGACGTGATCGGCACCCGCTGCGATCCCTATACCAACAAGCTGCTGAGTGGCGGTGACTATCACCATTGCTGCCATTCCAACCTGACGAATGCGCTCGCCTCCGCCAGGGGCCTGTCGTTCCGCGAGGCTGAGCCGCATGTGCACGATGTGCTGAATGTCTTCATGTGCACCGGTTTTACCCACGATACACACCAATATTTCATGAAGGCGAGCCCGGTGCGGCCGGGCGACTATCTGGAATTTTTCGCGGAAATCGATCTCATCGGCGCGCTTTCCGCCTGCCCCGGCGGCGATTGCAGCGCCACGCATTCCAGCGACACGGCGGCCTGTTATCCGCTGAAGGTGGAAATATTCCGGCCGGATATGGCGGCGCTGGAAGGTTGGCCGTGGCCGGAGCGGAATGCGTACCGTCCTGTCGGGTGATAATGCACATCACCGTCGTCATGCCGGACTAGATCCGGCATCCAGCCACGGCGCGTCTGCGCCGTGAGAAGAGTCTCCCGCGATCAAGGACTTGATCGCGCTGGACCCCGGATCAGGTCCGGGGTGACGGCGTGCGGATGCCGTGGTCCGGCTGCCAAACGCCCATGCGTCTTTACGCTCTTCACGAAGCGAGCGCCGCCCTGATCTTTTCCGCATGGGCCTTCAGCACCTCGCCATCCGCCATCACGCCGGAATGCGGCTTCAGCGGTTCGCCTTCCTTGCGCGGAATGACGTGGAAATGCAGGTGGAACACGGTCTGGCCGGCTGCCGGCTCGTTGAACTGGGCGATGAAGACGCCGTCCGCATCGAAAGCTTCCTTGGCGGCCACGGCGAGTTTCTGTACCACGGGAATGGTTCTTGCCAGCACTTCCGGGTCGGCATCGAGCAGATTGCGCGAACCGGTCTTGGGAACGACGAGCAGATGGCCGGGCGCCTGCGGCATCACATCCATGAAGGCCAGCGTATGCTCATCCTCGTAAAGCTTGTGGCTCGGAATTTCGCCGCGCAGGATTTTTGCGAAGATATTGTTGTCGTCATAGGCGCTGGTCATCGTTGATCTCCTCATCGCGGACTATGCGTCCGGTTCCTGTTCCTGTCTCTCACCCTTGCGGAAGGGCGTGTGTTCATCGAGATAATCGCCAATATGCTCGACCTCTTCGCGCTCGCGCTGAAGATAATCGGCAATGGCGCGGCGCAGGCCCGGATGGGCGATGAAATGCGCCGAATGGGTGGTGACCGGCACGTAACCGCGCGCCAGCTTATGCTCGCCCTGGGCGCCGGCTTCCACCCGCTTCAATCCCCTGGAAAGCGCGAAATCGATCGCCTGATGGTAGCAGACCTCGAAATGCAGGAAGGGGTGATCCTCGATGCAGCCCCAGTGGCGGCCATAAAGCGCATCCGAACCGATGAAGTTGATCGCACCGGCAATATAGCGCCCCTCGCGTTTCGCCATCACCAGCAGCACGTCATCGGCCATCCGTTCGCCGATCAGCGAATAAAATTTCCGCGTCAGATAGGGCCGGCCCCATTTGCGGCTGCCGGTATCCATGTAGAAGGCGAAGAACTGGTCCCAGATATCCTCGGTCAGATCGCTCCCGGTCAGCCAGTCGATCTCTATGCCATGTTCCAGCGCCGCACGGCGTTCCTTTTTTAGCCCCTTGCGCTTGCGCGAGGACAGGGCTTCGAGAAAATCATCATGGTCGCGATAACCGTCATTGATGAAATGGAACTGCTGGTCGGTCCTGTGCAGGAAATCCCGGGGTAGAAGGGCGGAAAGGTCGTCTTCCTGCAGAAACGTGACATGCGCGGAGGAAACGCCGATCTTTTCCGTCACCTGTGCGAGACCGGAGGCCAGAAGCGGCTTGAAGCGCGTGGCGTCCGCCGTTTCTGCAACAAGGAGCCGCGGCCCGGTCGCAGGAGTGAAGGGCACCGCACATTGCAGTTTCGGATAATAATGGCCGCCGGCCCGCTCGAAAGCATCCGCCCAGCCATGGTCGAACACATATTCGCCCTGGCTGTGGTTTTTCAGATAGGCCGGAACAGCGCCGACGAGCGTGCCCGCAGCATCTTCGAGCAGCAGGTGATGTCCAAGCCAGCCGGTCTTTGCCGTAGCCGAGCCTGACTCTTCCATGGATGATAAAAATTCATGGGAAATAAAAGGATTGTAGTATTTTCCTGATGTATTGCGCGAAGTTCCGGAAAGCCGTTTCCAGCTTTCCGGATCGATATCCCCGAAGGATTGCGCAATGCTGATGGAATAGTCTTCTGTCATGCCGTGGCGGACGGGTTCTCTCTCGGGTCGAAACCTTCGAATGTCATCTGGTCCGCATATTTATAGGTAGTCGCACGCGCATTTTCATCCCTGACCGTCCAGGTAATCACCGGAAGCCCGAGTTTTCTTTGCGCTTCGATGAAGCTGTTGGGCAGGTGACCCCAATGATAGGAGATGAAATCGAGCCCCAGCTGCATCGCTTCGTCATGCTTGAAGAAGTCTTCCGGCTTGTCGCCTTCGGCCGTGAGACCCAGCGGCCAGGGCGAGCCCGCAGCCTTCAGGTCTTTCAGCAGGTGATGATCGAAGCTCATCAGCGCCACATGGCCCTTATAGCCTTCGAGATCGTCCAGCACCGCCTCCGCAAAACCGTCATCGACGCCTTCGCCGGCGCGGCCTTTCAGCTCGATCACCAGCGGCACCTTGCCGGCTGTGAGCGCCAGAAGCTGCTTGAGGGTAGGGACCCGGTCCTTGGTCTGACCAACGGCAAGCAGAGAAAGTTCGGCCGATGTGCGTTCCCGCACGTCGCCCTTTATACCTGTCAGCCGGGCCATGTCGTCATCGTGAAAAATCACCGGCACGCTGTCGGCCGCCAGCTGTACGTCGCATTCAATGGCGAAACCGGCCTCGATGGCGCGGAAAAAGGCGGAGAGCGTATTTTCCCAGACCGCCTTGTTGAGATCGTGATAACCGCGATGGGCGACGGGCTCAGCCGTCAGCCAGGAAAGCTTGAGCGTCATACGTCGATTTCCACGATGGCGTCGATTTCGACGGATGCATTGAAGGGCAGGCAGGCCATGCCGACGGCGGCGCGGGCATGTTTGCCGGGCTCACCGAGAACATTGGCGATGAGATTGGAAGCGCCGTTGATGACGAGGTGCTGTTCCACGAACTCGGGAACCGACGCGACAAAGCCGTTCAGCTTGATGACACGGCGGATTTTCGAGAGATCGCCATTCAAAGCGGCCTTGACCTGTGCGAGAATGTTGACGGCGCATAATTCGGCCGCGCGCTGGGCGCCCGCGACGTCGACATCGCGGCCAACGAGGCCCGTCACCGCAATCTTGCCCGATTCCATCGGCAGTTGACCCGATACATAAAGCAGATTGCCGCTGATGGTGAAAGGAACGTAGTTTGCGGCTGGTGCTGCCGCGACTGGAAGCGTAAAGCCAAGTTCCTTGAGGCGGCCTTCGATGACGTCCGACATTTTCGTCTCCGGTTTTGTTGTAAATCCTTCAAGAATCCGGCATTCAGAAGATGTTGATCCAAAAGCCGGGCGGTTGCTTGTACAATATGAGCAGCGAGTCCAACAGGAGATATTGCATGTTTGTCAGGACGCTTGGTTTCGTTGCCGCAACAGGGCTTATGACCGGCCTGTCAAACGCTGCCAATGCCTTGCCCGTCGCGGTTCCGGATCTCATTGCGCATCGCGCCATCTATGATCTCGAACTCAAGGATGCGTCGGATCGCTCCGGCATCGAGGGCATGACGGGTCGCATGGTCTATGAATTCACCGGCTCGGCCTGTCAGGGTTACAAGACGGATTTCCGTTTCGTGACGCAGATCAACACGGGCGACGCCGTGCGCATGACCGATCAGCAGACCACGACCTTCGAAGATCTCGCGGCCAAAAAATTCACCTTTGAGACCAAGTCCTACACCGACGACAAGCTGGACAAGGAAGTGCAGGGGGCCGCAACCGAAGGCACCGATGGCGTGAAGATCGATCTCACCCGCCCGGATGCCCGCCAGGTGAGCCTCGTCGCCAGCGAATTCCCGACACAACATATGTTTCAGGTCATCGAAAATGCCCGCCAGGGCAAGCGCATTTTTGAATCGCGCATTTTCGACGGTTCGGATGACGGCGATGAAAGCCTGATCACGTCCACGCTGGTCGGCAAATCGCAGACACCGAAGGACGGCGATGAGGACGCCGGCAAGGCGGGCGAATTCGCCAAGGCCGCTTACTGGCCGGTGACCATCGCTTATTACAACGACAAGACCGGCACCGACGCCCTGCCGATCTACCGCATGTCGTTCAAGCTCTACGAAAACGGAATCACCCGCGACCTGACGATGGATTACGGCGATTTCGTTCTGACGGGTAAGCTTGCGAAGCTCGATATCCTCAAGCCCGAGACCTGCGAAAACAAGCCGGTTCGCTGAAACGCGGGCGGTTCTCGCGGTTTTTTTGCATAAACGCTTGCATTTTCACGCGGGCGACTGTATGCGGCTCACCATTCCACACGCGAAGCTTGGGATGTTCCGGGAGAAATCCGGTCCGTTCCGCCCGGTGGTATCGATGAAAATCGGTGCTGTTCGCTTCGCGGGGGTTAAACCGGAAAAGGAGTAACAAGGCATGGCATTGCCCGATTTTTCTATGCGCCAGCTTCTGGAAGCTGGTGTTCACTTCGGCCACCAGACGCACCGCTGGAACCCGAAGATGAAGCCGTACATCTTCGGCGACCGTAACAACATCCACATCATCGACCTGGCTCAGACCGTTCCGATGCTGTCGCGCGCCCTTCAGGTCGTGTCCGACACCGTCGCTCGCGGCGGCCGCGTTCTGTTCGTCGGCACCAAGCGCCAGGCGTCGGAAATCATCGCCGACAGCGCAAAGCGTTCGGCCCAGTACTACGTCAACTCCCGCTGGCTCGGCGGCATGATGACCAACTGGAAGACCATCTCGAACTCGATCCAGCGTCTGCGCAAGGTCGACGAGATCCTGAACTCGGAAGCTTCCGGCTACTCCAAGAAGGAACGCCTGAACCTCGAGCGCGAGCGCGAAAAGCTTGAAAAGGCTCTCGGCGGTATCCGCGATATGGGCGGCGTTCCGGACCTGATGTTCATCATCGACACCAACAAGGAAAAGATCGCGATCGAAGAAGCCAAGCGCCTTGGCATTCCGGTCGTTGCGATCATCGACAGCAACTGCGATCCGGATCACATCGACTACCCGATCCCCGGTAACGACGACGCATCGCGCGCCATTTCGCTTTATTGCGACCTGATCGCCCGCGCTGCCATCGACGGTATCGCACGTCAGCAGGGCGCTTCCGGCCGCGACATCGGCGCTGCCGAAGAAGCTCCGATCGAGCCCGCTCTCGAAGACGAGGCTGGCGCCTGATTTAGGCCCTGTCTGGCGGTGATTTCTTGATCGCCGTCTCCTCGACCAGGATATGACAAGGCCGTCAAAGACCTTCAATGGGTTGACGGCCTTGTTCGTTTCATACCGCTCCGTCCCGGTTTTTAGGAAGCTGTCGGCGTCTGATGTGGTTGAAACGGAAAGCAGTCTTCATAACGCTGTCACACTTCGGCGGCACCCATCATTTCGATGTATGGAGACGCCGCAGCACTTGGGAATGCGCATACCCCTTTCCTGAAATCCTCTCCGGTTTCAAAGGGTGTGCGGCCGGGTACACTCATCACCCAGAAATTCGGCACGGCAAATTCAGCCGGCTGACCGATCGAACCGATAAGAGGCAAACAATGACCGAAATCACAGCCGCAATGGTGAAGGAACTGCGCGAGAAATCCGGCGCAGGCATGATGGACTGCAAGAAGGCTCTTGCTGAAACCAATGGCGACATGGAAGCGGCGATCGACTGGCTGCGCGCCAAGGGTATCGCAAAGGCCGACAAGAAGTCCGGCCGCACGGCTGCCGAAGGTCTGATCGGCGTTGCCACCATGGGTCACAAGGCTGTCGTCGTTGAGCTCAACTCCGAGACCGACTTCGTTGCCCGTAACGATGCGTTCCAGGACCTCATCCGCGGTATCGCCCAGGTTGCCCTCACCACCGATGGCACCGTTGAGGCTGTTTCCGCTGCCACCTATCCGGCAACCGGCAAGTCTGTTGCTGACAGCATCAAGGACGCGATTGCGACGATCGGCGAAAACATGACGCTGCGCCGCTCGGCTGCACTCGAAGTGCCGCACGGCGTTGTCGCGACCTATGTCCACAACGCTGCCGGCGACGGCATCGGCAAGCTCGGCGTTCTCGTTGCCCTGAAGTCGGAAGGCGACAAGGCTGTCCTGAACTCCATCGGCCGCCAGGTTGCCATGCACATCGCTGCAACCAACCCGCTCGCCATCCGCGCTGAAGAAGTTGACGCCGCCGTTGCTGAGCGCGAACGCAACGTCTTCATCGAGCAGGCCCGCGAATCCGGCAAGCCGGAAGCCATCATCGAAAAGATGGTTGACGGCCGCATGCGCAAGTTCTTCGAAGAAGTCGCACTTCTGTCGCAGGCTTTCGTCATCAACCCCGACCTGACCGTCGGCGCTGCCGTCAAGGAAGCCGAAAAGGAAGCCGGTGCGTCCATCGAAGTGACGGGCATGGTTCGCCTGCTGCTCGGCGAAGGCGTCGAGAAGGAAGAAAGCGATTTCGCAGCCGAAGTCGCAGCCGTCGCCAAGGGCTGATTATATTTACCCAATCTTGGGAAAACGGGAGGGCATCGCGTGACAACGCGGTGCCCTTCGTGTATCCGCGTTTCGGTTACATTTCCGAGGAGTCATGATGTCTTCCAAGCCGATCTACAAACGTGTTCTTCTCAAGGCTTCCGGTGAAGCCCTCATGGGCGATCAGGGTTTCGGTATCGATGTGGCGGTGGCCGACCGTATTGCCTCCGATATCGCCGAGGCGAGGGCGATGGGCGTTGAAGTCGGCGTTGTCGTCGGCGGTGGCAATATTTTCCGCGGTGTGGCCGTGGCATCCAAGGGTGGCGACCGCGTCACCGGCGACCATATGGGCATGCTGGCGACCGTCATCAACGCGCTGGCGCTGGCAACCTCGTTGCGCAAGCTCAGCATCGACACCGTCGTTCTCTCGGCAATCGCAATGCCTGAAATCTGTGAGAGCTTCTCGCAGCGTGCCGCCCTTCACCATCTGGCCCAGGGGCGCGTGGTGATTTTCGCCGGCGGCACCGGCAACCCGTTCTTCACCACCGATTCCGCTGCGGCGCTGCGCGCCGCCGAAATGGGTGCAGAAGCGATCTTCAAGGGCACCCAGGTGGATGGCATCTACTCCGCCGACCCCAAGAAGGATCCGACAGCGACCCGTTTCGACGAACTGACCCACAGCGAAGTGCTCGGCAAGGGGCTGGCGGTCATGGATATCGCTGCCGTGGCGCTTGCCCGCGAAAACCACATCCCGATCATTGTTTTCTCGATCCATGAGAAGGGCGGTTTCGCGCAGATATTGACCGGCGGCGGCCGCAAGACCATCGTGCACGACAAATAATCCAAAACGATGCCGCCCCTGGGGCGAATACGGCCGCTGGCCGACAAGATGGAGTATCAAGATGAGTGGTGTTGACCTCAACGATATCAAGCGCCGTATGGACGGTGCCATCAATGCATTCAAGAGCGATATCGCATCGCTGCGCACCGGCCGCGCTTCGGCCAATATTCTCGATCCGGTCACCATCGAGGCCTATGGCTCGCGCGTTCCGCTCAACCAGGTTGCGAATATCACCGTGCCGGAGCCGCGCATGCTCGGCGTCAACATCTGGGACAAGTCGATGGTCAACGCCGTCGACCGGGCGATCCGCGAGTCCAATCTCGGCCTCAACCCCATCGTCGACGGCCAGAACCTGCGTATCCCGCTGCCTGAACTCAACGAGGAGCGCCGCAAATCGCTCGTCAAGGTCGCCCATGATTATGCCGAAAAGTCCAAGGTGGCGATTCGCCATGTGCGCCGTGATGGCATGGACGGTCTGAAAAAAGCCGAAAAGGACGGTGACATCGGTCAGGACGAAAGCCGTGGACAGTCGGAAAAAGTGCAGAAAATGACCGACGACACGATTTCGGAAATTGACCGCTTGCTTGCCGAGAAGGAAAAGGAAATCATGCAGGTCTGATATCGCTTGCGATAGACCTGTATTTTATTCGTTTTAATTCCGCGCTGCCCTGTTACTGGATCGATATGCCGACGACGACACGTTCCTCCATACCCGAGCACGTCGCCATCATCATGGATGGCAATGGACGCTGGGCAAAGCAGCGCGGTCTTCCGCGCGTGATGGGGCATCGCCGCGGGGTGGAGGCGGTGCGCGAGACCGTGCGTGCGGCTGGCGAATGTGGCATCAGCTATCTGACGCTGTTCGCCTTCTCTTCGGAAAACTGGCGCAGGCCCGAAGCCGAGGTGAGCGATCTGATGGGCCTTCTGAAGGCCTTCATCCGTCGTGACCTTGCGGAACTTCATCGCGAAAATGTCCGCGTGCGGATCATCGGCGACCGGCAGGGGCTGAAGACCGACATACGCTCCCTCCTTGAAGAGGCGGAGCAGATGACGGCCGATAATACCAAGCTGACGCTGGTGATCGCCTTCAATTACGGCAGCCGTGACGAGATCGCCCGCGCGACAGCGTCAATCGCCCGTGATGTCGCTGAAGGCCGGCTCGATGCCGCTTCGATCACGCCGGAGATGATTTCGGCCCGGCTCGACACCTCGGGCATGCCGGATCCCGATCTCATCATCCGCACCAGCGGCGAAGAGCGCCTGTCGAACTTCCTGCTCTGGCAGGCGGCCTATTCCGAGTTCCTGTTCGTGCCTGAATATTGGCCGGACTTCGACCGCCAGCGATTCTTCTCCGCAATCGAGCAATATGCAACGCGTGACCGCCGCTTCGGTGCACTCACCGAGCAGGTTGCCGTGGCAGGCGCCTGATGAGCCGTGAACTCAGACTGCGGATCGTATCCGCGATCGTCATGGCCGCGGTCATTCTGGCCGCGACCTGGTATGGCGGCATCCTCTTCCGCATCGTCGCGGGCCTTCTGGCGATTCTCATCTATTATGAATGGTCGACGATTACCCGGCTGTCGGAGACCAACTCGACCGGCAATGCCTGGGGCTGGTTTGCGGTCGCCGTCATCGCCGGCAATACGATTTTCGGCGAATCCTCGCTCGATCTGCCGCTCTTATCCGGCTTCACGCTGACCGCGGCGCTGTTTCCGGTTTTGCGCGGCAAGAACTGGTGGCTGGTGGGCGGCATTTTTTATGCGGGTCTGAGCGGCATATCGCTGGCAGCCATTCGTGGTGACGAGTTGACGGGCTTCGTGTCCATCCTGTTCATTTTCGCCGTCGTCTGGTCGACGGATATCCTCGCCTATTTCGTCGGGCGCGCCATTGGCGGGCCGAAGCTCGCACCTTCGATCTCGCCCGGCAAGACCTGGTCCGGCGCGATCGGCGGGGCGGTCGCGGCCGTGATCGGCGGCGGCGCGGTGTCCATGGCCTATCACGGCAGGATCAGCCTGCTGGTGCTGGGGCTCGCGCTTGTCCTTTCGGTGTTCAGCCAGATCGGCGACCTTTTCGAATCCTTCGTGAAACGGCGTTTCCAGGTCAAGGATTCCAGCCATCTCATTCCGGGCCATGGCGGCTTCATGGACCGTGTTGACGGTCTTGTTTTCGCCTGCTTTACGGTATTCCTCATAGCTTTCGTGCATGCGGCGGCAACTGGCGACGTTCCCGGATCGGGTGGCGGCCTGTTGCCGGGCTTCTAGGCGGCGCGGAAGATCACGACACAAAGGGCAGATTGTCATGAACACAGTAATGGCGGCGACCGGCTTTCTGACCGGTTATATCGTGCCCTTCATCCTGGTGCTGTCCCTGCTCGTTTTCGTTCATGAGATGGGTCATTATCTTGTCGGCCGCTGGTGTGGCATTCGATCCACGGCCTTCTCCATCGGTTTTGGCCCGGAGCTGATCGGTTTCACCGACAAGCGCGGCACAAGATGGAAGATTTCCGCGATCCCGCTCGGCGGTTACGTCAAGTTCTTCGGCGACGAGGATGCCGCCAGCAAGCCGGATAGTTCCGGCCTGTCGCACATGTCGCTTGAGGATAGGGCGCAGACGCTTTCCGGTGCAAAGCTGTGGAAAAGGGCGGCGACGGTTGCTGCAGGCCCGATCGCCAATTTCATTCTCGCCATTCTCATCTTCGCAGTGCTCTTCGGCATCTATGGCCGGATGATCGCCGATCCGGTCGTGGCGGAAGTGCGTGAAAACAGTGCCGCCGCAGCGGCCGGCGTGCAGCCCGGCGACCGGCTGGTGGCGATCGATGGCGAAAAAGTGATGACCTTTGAGGATGTCCGTCGTTATGTCGGCATCCGCCCGGGCACGCCGATCACCGTAACGGTCGAAAGGGCGGGCGAGGAGCTGAAGCTGCCGATGGTGCCGACCCGCACCGAAACCACAGACCAGTTCGGCAACAAGCTGGAAATGGGCATTATCGGCATCGTCACCGACCAGACCAGCGGCAATTTCCGCCACATCGAATATTCGCCGTCCGAAGCGCTGCTTGAAGGCGTGCGCGAAACGGGCCACGTCATCACCGGTACCTTCAACTATATAGGCAACCTCGTGACCGGGCGCATGAATGCCGATCAGCTGGGCGGTCCGGTGCGTGTGGCGCAGGCATCCGGCCAGATGGCGACGCTCGGCATTTCCGCCGTTATCCAGCTTGCCGCGGTTCTTTCCGTCTCCATCGGTCTGTTGAACCTGATGCCTGTGCCGGTTCTGGATGGCGGGCATCTGGTGTTCTACGCCATCGAGGCCATTCGCGGCCGGCCGCTCGGCGCGGGCGCGCAAGAAGTCGCGTTCCGTATCGGCATGATGATGATTTTGGGTCTTATGGTTTTTGCAACATGGAATGATATCAGCAGCTTGATCGGCTGAGGATTGTGTTTTAACGGTTTTGTTAGTTATTTGTTTACCCTGTTTTTATGCCGAAGTGGCGAATGAGCCACTCTGAAGCACGAAGTAAACAGAATTTAACGTTCACGCTTGCTTGTAGGGGAAAAGCAGGTAAAACGACGCACATGGCCGGAGTCGGGTTCCGCCCGCTGAGGGACAACGTAAAAAGGTAAGAATTGAAATGAAGGCTGGTTCAAGATTTTTGAACGCTGTGTCGGCGGTTGCTCTGTCTGCCGGTGTTGCTTCGGTTGCGGGCCTTGGCGTGCTTGCCTCTGCTGGCGCTGCAAATGCGGCCGTCATCAGCAGGATCGATGTTCGCGGGGCCGACAGGTCCGGTGCGGACTCCGTGCGTTCCAACATCACCATTGCGCCGGGTAAGAACTTTTCCAATTCGGACATCGATGAATCGGTGAAGCGTCTTTACGCCACCGGTTATTTCTCGAATGTCTCCATGCGCGTTTCCGGCAGCACGCTGGTCGTGACCGTCAATGAGAACCAGCTCGTCAACCAGGTGGTCTTCAACGGTAACCGCAAGATCAAGGACGACAAGCTCGCCGGCGTCGTGCAGACCCAGTCGCTTGGCCCGTTCAATCAGGCCATCGTGACGGCGGATATCGCCCGCATCAAGGAAGCCTATGCCGCCATCGGCCGCAGCGATGTTGAAGTCACCACGCAGACCGTTTCCGTCGGTCAGGGCCGTGTGAACATTGCTTTCGTCATCAATGAAGGCGAGCGTACGAAGATCGGCCGCATCGATTTCGTCGGCAACAATGCCTATAGCGACGGTCGTCTGGCCGCCGTCATCAACACCAAGAAGTCCAATATGCTGTCGTTCCTGACGCGTAAGGACGTTTACAACGAGGACAAGCTGCGCGCCGACGAAGAGGCGCTGCGCCAGTTCTATTACAACCGCGGTTACGCCGACTTCCGTGTCGTGTCCTCCGAGGCTGTGCTGGACGAGTCCAAGAACGAATACACCATCTCCATCACGGTCGATGAAGGTCAGCGTTACAACTTCGGCAACGTCGCGGTCGAATCGACCGTTCCGGGCGTCGATGGTTCGGAACTGCAGGGCCTCGTGGAAACCCGCCAGGGTGGCAGCTACAGCGCCAAGGAAGTTCAGCAGAGCATGGAAGCGATTTCCAAGCGCGTGGCCGGTGAAGGTTATCCCTTCGCCCGCGTAACGCCGCGCGGCGACCGCGACATGGCTGGCAACACCATCGGTGTGACCTATATCGTCGATCAGGGCGAGCGCGCCTATGTCGAGCGCATCGAAATCCGCGGCAACACCCGTACGCGTGACTATGTCATTCGTCGTGAGTTCGATATTTCCGAAGGCGATGCGTTCAACCAGACGGTCATCACGGCTGCAAAGCGCCGCCTCGAAGCGCTCGGTTATTTCTCGAAGGTCAATATCTCGACCGCCGGCGGCAGCGCGCCTGACCGCGTCGTCATCGTTGTTGACGTAGAAGATCAGTCGACGGGTTCGTTCGGTATCGGCGCCGGCTACTCGCAGAACGACGGTGTGCTGCTCGAAGCCTCCATCGAAGAGAAGAACTTCCTCGGTCGCGGCCAGTACATCCGTCTCGCAGCCGGTGCGGGTGAAGACGATGCGCGCAGCTATACGCTGTCCTTCACGGAACCCTATTTCCTCGGCTACCGTCTTGCCGCAGGTTTCGACCTGTTCAAGAGCCAGAGCCGCAGCGAAGACTATTATGACTACGACGAGCAGGGCTTCTCGCTGCGCGTGACCGCGCCGATCACCGAAGACCTCTCGACGACGTTCAAGTACACCTACAAGCAGATCAATTATGACGGTGAGGGCGACTGGGAAACCGGCAGCAACCTGGCTGGACCCTACAAAGACTTGATCCGTGGCGGTGACTGGACGCAGTCCATCATTTCGAACACGCTGAACTACAATACGCTCGACGACCGCAATATGCCGCGCGAAGGCTGGCAGGCTGCTCTGACGAACGAATTTGCAGGCCTCGGCGGCGATTCCGAATATTACAAGATTTACGCCAAGGCTCGCTTCTTCTACACGCTGTCTGACGAGTACGATGTCATTGGTTCGATCACGGGTCAGGCCGGCCATGTGCTGCCGACGGGCGACAATCTGCTGGTATTCGATCAGTTCAAGTTCGGCGGCCGTCAGGTTCGCGGCTTCAAGAACGATGGTATCGGTCCGCGCATCGGTTCCGACTCCATCGGCGGCACGACCTATTTCGCCGCTTCTGCTGAAGTCTCGGCTCCGATGCCTGGCGTTCCGGAAGATTTCGGCCTGCGTCTCGCTGGCTTCGTGGATGCCGGTACGCTGTATGGCAACAAGGTTAAGATTCGTGCTGGGGAAACTCTGCAGGACGACGACTCCATCCGCGCATCCGCCGGTATCGGCGTGATGTGGGCGTCGCCCTTCGGTCCGATCCGCGTCGACTACGCGGTACCGATCGCCAAGGAAGACTACGACGAGGAACAGCGTTTCCGGTTTGGCATGTCCAACACTTTCTGATATCGGCAGTCCAGAACTGCAACTTTGAACGTTCTGGAGTTTCCGGCTGATGGAATACAACGCCTTTTTTCCGCCCCACGAGGGACTGCGATTGAAAGATATCGCAGACCGTTTTGGGGCGGAACTGTCTGACGACGCGGCAGGAGAGCGGATTATCAGGTCCGTTTCGCCGGTCTACCGGGCAAAACCCGATCAGCTCTGCTATATTCTTTCGCGCAAGAACCGCGATGAGCTGCAGACCTGCGAAGCTGGCGCCGTCATTTGTGACGCCGCACTTGTAGACATGCTTCCGTCCAACACCCCTGCATTGATATCGAAAAACCCGCACACGCTTTTTGCGCAGGTGGGCGCCTTGCTGCATCCTTCCGCCATGCGTCCCAGTCCGATTGCACGGATGGAAGCGGAAATTTCCCATGCTGCGCATGTCGATCCCTCTGCAAAGCTGGAGGCTGGCGTCATCGTCGAGGCGCTCGCTGTGATCGGAGCCGGTGCCCATATCGGTGCTGGAACGCGGATCGGTCCCGGCGTCATCATCGGGCAGGATGTGCAGATCGGACGCGATTGCACCATTGCCGGCGGCGCAAGTGTTCTTGCCGCGCTCATCGGCAATAATGTGATCATCCATAACGGCGCGCGCATCGGTCAGGACGGTTTCGGTTATGCGCCCGGTCCGCGCGGCATGCTGAAGATCGTGCAGATCGGCCGGGTCATCATTCAGGACAATGTCGAGATTGGCGCCAACACCACGATCGATCGCGGTACCATGGATGACACGGTCATCGGCGAAGGCACCAAGATCGACAATCAGGTCCAGATCGGCCACAACGTGCGCATCGGCCGCCATTGCGGCATCGTCAGCAAGGTCGGCATTGCGGGCAGCACCCGCATCGGCGACGGTGTGATGATTGGCGGTGCGGCCGGCATCAATGGCCATATCAACATTGGCGACGGCGTGCAGATCGCGGCGATGAGCGGTGTTGTGGCGGACGTACCGGCAGGCGCCCGTTATGGTGGCACGCCTGCGCGTCCAATGAAATATTTCCTGCGCGACATGGCCGAAATTCTGGCACGCGCTGAAGGGCGTGATAAAAAAACAGGAGAGAAAAACAATGACTGAAGAAACGAAGACGACGCTCGGCGCGGCTGACATTCTGGAAGTCATGAAGCTTCTGCCGCATCGTTATCCGTTCTTGCTGATCGACAAGATCATCGAGATCGACGGTAACAATTCGGCGATCGGCATCAAGAATGTGACTGTCAATGAGCCGCATTTCACCGGTCACTTCCCGGACCGGCCGATCATGCCGGGCGTTCTGATCGTCGAAGCCATGGCCCAGACGGCGGGGGCGATCTGCGCTCGTAGCCAGGGCGAGGGCGGCCACCTGGTCTACTTCATGACAATCGACAATGCGCGGTTCCGCAAACCCGTCGTGCCCGGCGATCGTCTGGAAATTCATGTCGTCAAGCAGCGTCAGCGCGGCAATGTCTTTAAATTCCATTGCGAGGCAAAGGTGGACGGCGCGCTGGTGGCGGAGGCCGATGTCGGCGCCATGATGATCCCCGAGGATCAGCAATGAGCACGATTGCCGCCTCGGCCAGAATTCATCCGACGGCCGTGATCGAAGACGGTGCTGTGATCGGTGAAAACGTCGTCATCGGTGCGCTGAGCTATGTCGGTGCGAAAGTCACGCTGCATGACGATGTCCGGCTTCACAATCACGCCGTTGTTTCCGGCCTGACCGTCATCGGTCGCGGCTCGGTCATCCATTCGATGGCGGTCATCGGCGGCACGCCGCAGGCGGTTCGTCACGATGGTTCGGAAACGACGCTCGAGATCGGTGAACGCTGCATCATGCGCGAAGGCGTGACGATGAATGCCGGCAGTTCCGACGGCAGCGGCAAGACCATTGTCGGTGACGATAATCTTTTCCTCGCCAATTCTCATGTGGCGCATGATTGCCGCCTCGGCAGCCATATCATCCTGTCCAACAATGTGATGCTGGCGGGCCATGTCACCATCGAAGACCGCGCTATCCTGGGCGGCGGTTGTGCCGTGCATCAGTTCACCCGCATCGGCCGTCAGGCTTTCATCGGCGGGCTGTCGGCGGTCAATTACGATGTCATTCCTTATGGCATGCTGAATGGCAATCCCGGCATTCTCGGTGGCCTGAACGTCGTCGGCATGACCCGTGCCGGCATCGAGCGTGCGGATATCCACAAGGTCAGACGCGTTTACAAGGCGATTTTCGAGGCCGAAGGCACGATCCGCGGCAATGCCGCAGCCATCGACCGTAACGACTATCTGGATTGCCCACAGGCGCTTGAAGTCATCGATTTCATCGGTGCGGATAGCGACCGCGCGATCTCTTCGCCCAACCGGGGCAAGTGAGCCGTGACAGGCGGCGGGCGTCTCGCCATCGTGGCCGGTAGCGGCCAGTTGCCGCTTTATGTGGCCACCGCCGCCCGTGAGATGGGCGAAAACCCCTTCATCGTGCGGCTGCGCGATGATTCCCGTTTCGACTGGAGCGGTTTTGATAATGCCGTCATCAGTGTCGGCGATGTCGCAGGTCTTGGCCGTCTGCTGAGTGAAAACCGGGTAGACCGTGTCGTACTGTCCGGCGCTGTGGCGCGGCGGCCGGAATGGCGCGAGATCCGCCCCACAATCGGCATCCTGCTCAAACTGCCGTCCATTGTCAGAACACTGCTCTCGAGCGGCGATGATGCCGTTCTGCAGATGGTCATCAAGATCATCGGAACACTCGGCGCAAAGGTCATTGGCGCTCACGAAATCGCGCCCGGCCTGCTGGCTGCAATAGGTCCTTTCGGTGCGCAAAAGCCTGCGGAGGATGATCTGCGGGATATACGCAAGGCGGCTGAGGCCGCGCTTGCACTTGGCAAGCTGGATGTGGGGCAGGGCGCGGTCGCCGTGGGAGGCCGTATCGTCGCGCTGGAAGGCGTTGAGGGCACGGATGCCATGCTGGCGCGCGTCGCGGCATTGCGCGCCGAAGGACGTATATCCCCGCGCCGCAGGGGTGTGCTCGTAAAGCTCTGCAAGCCGCAGCAGGATGTGCGCGCCGACCTGCCGACAATCGGTGTGGAAACGGTGGAGAATGCGCGAAAGGCCGGGCTGGCGGGCATCGCCGTTGAAGCCGGGCGGGCGCTGGTACTCGATCGCGAGGCGATGTTGAAAGCGGCCGACGAGGCGGGCATATTCGTCTGCGGCATCGATACGTCACTTGGCGGAGACATGATGGGGGAGGCTTGATCGGATGACGGCGGCATTAAAAGTGGCGGTCATAGCCGGGGAGGTGTCCGGTGATCTTCTGGGTGCGGATCTGATCCGGTCGCTCAAGGCCCGATATACGGGGCCTGTCGAGCTGGTGGGTGTCGGCGGTGAGGCGCTGGAAGCGCAGGGGCTGGTTTCCCTGTTCGACTATTCCGAACTCTCCATCATGGGCTTCACGCAGGTTCTGAAAAAGCTGCCGAAGCTTATTGCGCGGATCAACCAGACCGCAGCCGCCATCGTCGCTGCAAAGCCCGATATTCTGCTGATCATCGACAGCCCGGATTTCACCCATCGCGTTGCGAAGAAAGTCCGCCGGCAACTGCCGCATCTGCCTGTCGTCAATTATGTCTGCCCGAGCGTCTGGGCGTGGAAGGAATATCGCGCCACCGCGATGCTGTCCTATGTCGATCACGTACTGGCCCTGCTGCCGTTCGAGCCGGCAGCCATGCGCCGTCTCGGTGGCCCGCCGACCACTTTTGTCGGCCATCGCCTCAGCGTGGATACCGATGTGCTCTCAGTGCGGCAGAAGCGTGCGGAACGCTCTCTTCCGGCCAATGGCGAAGCGAAGACCATTCTTCTGCTGCCAGGCTCCCGTTCCACTGAAACGACGCGGCTGATGGAGCCGTTTCAGGCGGCGGCGAGAGCTTTTGTCGAGCGCAACGGTCCGACGCGGTTTCTCTTGCCCACCGTGCCGCGCCAGGAAAAACGCATCCGCGAACTGGCAGCCTCATGGCCGGAGGATATCAGGCCCGAAATCGGTATCGATTCCACTTTCAAATGGAATGCGTTTGCTGAGGCCGATGCGGCCATCGCCGCCTCCGGCACGGTCATTCTGGAACTCGCACTTGCAGGCGTGCCGACGATCTCGGTCTACAAGACCGACTGGATTTTCACCATGCTCAGCAAGCGGGTGAAGACCTGGACGGGTGCACTTCCGAACCTGATTGCCGACTACGTCGTCGTGCCGGAATATTTCAACGAGGTGGTAAGGGCTGGCTCGATGCTGCGCTGGGCCGAGCGCCTGTCTTCCGATACCATCGAACGACGGGCAATGCTGGAAGGTTATGCGCTGGTACAGCAGCGTTTGCACACGGATGTGCCTCCAGGCGAAACCGGTGCGGCCATTCTTCTCGATGTCCTCAAGAGCAAGAAATAGCCCCTCAGTATAACCCCATTCGCCACGACTTCAGCTGCCGGAACGCCCATTTGCCGGTGGCTGATTTTGGCTGCCGTCCTGCCGCTGATGCAGGCAGGCGATGGGTCGATTTTGCTGCATTTGATCGTTAGGGCGGCAAGCGGCTGACCATCTGACGGTTCCGGGCCCATGAATTTCCGTCTGGCACACCTCTTGCTTTCAATCTTGTATGCAAGATAGCCATACATCCGAAAGCGCCCAGAGCGCGGTAGAAGACGCAATTATCTCCGGCATCCTTTCCGCGCGCATCCGTCCGGGAACCCGCCTCAGCGAGAACCAGCTCGCCAGCCTCTTCAGCGTGTCGCGCACGCGCATTCGCGAAGCGATGATGCGGCTGGAGACGCGCGGCATCGTCACCGTCAGCCCGCGCCGCGGCTGGTTCGTGGTGGAGCCTTCCGCCGAAGAATCCATCAAGGTCTATGAGGCGCGGCGAATCATCGAATATGGGCTCTTGCGCAATCTTTCCAGCGTCAGCCCGGAAGGTATCGCCGTCCTCGCCGATCATCTCGATGAGGAGAAGGCGGCGATTGCCAAGGGCGACCGCCAGCGCCTGACCTGCCTGATGGGCGATTTCCACATTCGCATCGCCGAAATCGCCGGAAACGACATCATCGTCGAAACGCTGCGCGACCTGACGGCCAGAACCATTCTCATCTCCATGCTCTACCAGTCCGATTTCCATGCACAGCAATCGCATGACGGACATTGCCGTATCTTCGAGGCGATCAGGGCGGCCGATTTCCACGCCGCCGCCGAACTCGCCATCCGCCACCTCGACGAGGTCGAGACCGGTCTTGACCTCACCCGCAGGCCTGACCCGCTTTACGAGCTTCGTAACTCCCTTTCATTGCAGCCTCTTTCCCCAAGCCCCAAGGAGTAGTTTCCCATGTTTTCCAGACGTTCATTGCTTGCCATCGCCGCGATTTCGGCAACGCTCGGTTTTTCGCCGGCAGCCTTTGCCGATGCGCTCGGGGATATCACTGCGCGCGGTACGATCCGCGTTGCAGTCCCGCAGGATTTTCCGCCCTTCGGCAGCGTCGGCACGGATATGGCGCCGCAGGGTTACGATATCGATGTGGCCAATCTGATCGGCGAGAAGCTTGGCGTGAAGGTCGAGCTGGTGCCGGTCACCAGCGCCAACCGCGTTCCCTATCTGCAAACCAACAAGGTCGATCTCGTCATTTCGAGCCTCGGAAAGAACCCGGACCGTGAAAAGGTCATCGACTTCTCCACCGCCTATGCGCCTTTCTTCAACGGCGTGTTTGCGCCGGATTCAGTTGCCGTCACCAAGGCGGAAGACCTGTCGGGCAAGACCATTGGCGTCACCCGTGGCGCGGTCGAGGATCTGGAACTGACCAAGGTCGCTCCGTCCGACACCACCATCAAGCGTTATGAGGACAATAACGGCACGATCTCCGCCTTCCTCGCCGGTCAGGTTGAAGCCGTGGCCACCGGCAATGTCGTGGCCGCCGCCATTCTCGCCAAGAACCCGCCGAAGCGTCCCGAACTGAAATTCCTGATCAAGAATTCCCCCTGCTATATCGGCCTGAACAAGGAACAGCCGGCGCTTCTGGAAAAGGTCAACGCCATCATCGCGACTGCAAAGACTGACGGTTCGCTGAACACCATCGCGCAGAAATGGCTGAAAACCGATCTTCCGAAGGATCTCTGAGCAACCCGGCAAATCCATGCGCCGGTCCTGTCTGATACTGGCCCGGCGCATGATTTGTCCTCCCCGAAAGGAAATATCGGGTGAAATACACATTCGATTTTGGATGGCTTCTCGATTATTACCCGCAGATCGCCAAGGGCATCGTCATCACTCTGGAATTGATCGCCATCGGCGGCGTTCTTGGCATCGCGCTCGGCATATTCTGCGCCTGGGTGCGCGCGCTCGGGCCCAAATGGCTGCGGCCGCCGGTTGCGACCTATGTGGAACTCATTCGCAATACGCCATTTCTCATACAATTGTTTTTTATCTTTTTCGGCCTGCCATCGCTTGGCCTGCAATTGTCGGAACTGAGCGCGGCCAACATCGCCATGGTGGTCAATCTCGGAGCCTATAGCTGCGAAATCATCCGTGCCGGCATTCAGGCGACGCCCAAGGGGCAGTTCGAGGCTGGGGCAAGCCTTGCCATGACCCGTTTCGAAACCTTCCGGCATGTGGTGCTGGTGCCCTCCCTGCAACGCATCTGGCCGGCGCTGTCTTCGCAGGTGGTGATCGTCATGCTCGGCTCGTCGGTCGTGTCGCAGATTGCCGCCGAGGACCTGACCTTCGCGGCCAATTTCATCCAGTCGCGCACCTTCCGCGCCTTCGAAGCCTACATGGTCTCCACCGTCATCTATCTCGTGCTGGCCATTCTGTTGAGGCAGGTGCTGGTCATGGGCGGCAACCTCATTTTTCCGCGCAGGAGTGTCCGATGATCGAATTCTCCACCTGGGATATTCTCAGAAACCTGCTGCTCGCCACGCGCTGGACCGTGCTGCTGTCGCTCGTCTCCTTTGCCGGCGGTGGCCTTGTGGCGCTGCTTCTGCTGTTCATGCGCATTTCCCGCAAAAAATCGATGCGGGCTTTCGCACGCTATTATGTCGAGCTTTTTCAGGGCACGCCGCTTTTGATGCAGCTCTTCATCGCCTTTTTCGGCCTTGGCCTGTTCGGCATCGATGTGCCGGCCTGGCTGGCGGCGGGCCTGACGCTGATCCTGTGGGCGGCTGCCTTCCTCACCGAAATCTGGCGCGGCTGCGTCGAATCCGTCGCGAAAGGCCAGTGGGAGGCATCGGCAAGCCTTGCCATGGGACGTCTGCAACAGATGCGCTATGTGATTCTGCCGCAGGCCATGCGGGTGGCCATTCCGCCGACCGTCGGTTTCTTCGTTCAGGTCATCAAGGGAACGGCGGTAACCTCGATCATCGGCTTCGTGGAGCTGTCCAAGGCGGGTACGGTCGTCACCAACGCCACCTTCCAGCCCTTCACAGTTTATGGCCTCGTCGCCCTCATCTATTTCGCGCTGTGCTGGCCTCTGTCGAAGAGCAGCCAGATCCTCGAAAGGAAGCTCAATGTCGCTCATCGAAATCACTGAAGTCCGCAAAAGTTATGGCAGCAACGAGGTTCTGAAAGGCATCAACCTTGATGTGGAGCCCGGCGAGGTCATCGCCATCATCGGCAAGAGCGGGTCGGGCAAGTCGACCCTGCTTCGCTGCATCAATGGGCTGGAGACGATCTCGGCCGGTTCCATATCGGTGGCCGGCGCACAGCTTCTCGACGATGATCTACATCTGAAAGCCCTGCGGCTGAAGGTCGGCATGATCTTCCAGCAGTTCAACCTCTTTCCGCACCAGACCGTCGGCGGTAACGTCATGCTGTCTCAGACGGTGGTGAAAAAGACACCGAAGCCGGAAGCGGAAGCCGTTGCCCGCAAGATGCTGGAACGGGTCGGGCTGGCGCATAAGTTCGATGCCTATCCCGATGAATTGTCCGGTGGCCAGCAGCAGCGCGTCGCCATTGCCCGTGCACTCGCCATGCAGCCGATCGCGCTCCTCTGCGACGAGATCACCTCGGCGCTCGATCCAGAACTGGTCTCGGAGGTGCTGGCGGTGGTGCGTGAACTGGCTGGCGAAGGCATGACGCTGCTGATGGTGACGCATGAAATGAAATTTGCGCGTGACGTCTGCTCCCGCGTCGTTTTCATGCACGAGGGCAGGGTGCATGAAATAGGCCCGCCGGAAGAGGTGTTTTCCAATCCCTCAACGCCCGAGCTCAAGCAGTTCCTGGGCGTTGCTGCACGCCACTGAGAACCATTCGGATGCCCAACAAAAAAGGCCGGCGGGTGAAAACCTGCCGGCCTTTGATCTTAGAGGGTTTCGCGGCTTAACGCTTCGAAACCGGAACGTAGTCGCGCTTGCCGGCGCCCGTATAGAGCTGGCGGGGACGGCCGATGCGCTGCTGCGGATCTTCGATCATTTCGTTCCACTGCGCGATCCAGCCGACGGTGCGGGCAAGAGCGAAAAGAACGGTGAACATGGTCGTGGGGAAGCCGAGCGCCTTCAGCGTGATGCCCGAATAGAAGTCGACATTCGGGTAGAGCTTCTTTTCGACGAAATAGGGGTCGGAAAGGGCGATCTTTTCCAGTTCCAGCGCGACCTGCATGATCGGATCGTCGGAATTGCCGGTCGCTTCCAGCACTTCGTACATCGTCTTCTGCATGATCTTGGCGCGCGGGTCGTAGTTCTTGTAGACGCGGTGGCCAAAGCCCATCAGGCGGAACGGATCGTTCTTGTCCTTGGCGCGCGCGATATACTCGGGAATACGGTCAACCGTGCCGATTTCGTTGAGCATGTTGAGCGCCGCTTCATTGGCGCCGCCGTGAGCCGGGCCCCAGAGGCAGGCGATGCCAGCCGCGATACAGGCGAACGGATTTGCACCCGATGAGCCGGCAAGACGCACCGTGGAGGTGGAGGCGTTCTGCTCGTGATCGGCATGCAGGATGAAGATGCGGTCCATGGCGCGGGCCAGAACCGGGTCCACCTTGTAGTCCTCGCACGGCACGGCAAAGCACATGTGCAGGAAGTTGGAGGCGTAATCCAGATCGTTCTTCGGATAAACGAAGGGCTGGCCGATATGGTACTTGTAAGCCATGGCGGCGATCGTCGGCATCTTCGCGATCATGCGCAGCGAGGCGACCATGCGCTGGTGCGGATCGGTGATGTCGGTCGAGTCGTGGTAGAAGGCCGAGAGAGCGCCGACCGTGCCGCACATGACGGCCATCGGATGCGCATCGCGACGATAACCGGTGAAGAAGCGGCTCATCTGCTCATGCACCATGGTGTGGCGCGTGACGCGGGTGTCGAAATCCTTCTTCTGCGCAGCGGTCGGCAGTTCGCCGTAGAGCAGCAGATAGCAGGTTTCCAGGAAGTCGCCCTGTTCGGCAAGCTGCTCGATGGGGAAACCACGATGCAGGAGAACGCCCTCGTCACCGTCGATATAGGTGATCTTGGATTCGCAGGAGGCCGTCGACGTGAAACCCGGGTCGTAGGTGAAGGAGCCCGTGTGTTTATACAGCGTGGCGATATCGACGACGCTTGGTCCAATCGTGCCTTCCCTGACCGGGAGTTCCACCTGCTTTTCGCCAAGTGTCACTGTAGCGCTTTTTTCCGTCATACTGATCCTCCGAGAACATGCGGGTGGGGGCGCTGAGACACGCCCCGCGGTTAAGCGTCTACCGATTAGCTATATGATCCTGGCGCCGATGCCAAGCTATCCAAAGGTCAAATTGTGCATTGCGGCAAACGCAATGACGTTGCTTTTTGCTTTCTTGATCATGGCAATTCAATCTCGGTCAACGCCGGGTTAAAGGAAAGCATTGCAATCCCTCGCGTCCGCCTGCAAACCTGTTTCCGGTGCGGCAGGGGCGCGGCGCGGATTGCTCGGTCAAGGGGAAAAACAGCATTTCGGATATGCGGAAACGATGCGGGGCGGCTTGCCCGGCACGGCGGATATCCTGTTCCCGCTACGCAGAACGGGCGATATAGCGCCCTATGGTGCGCTCGCCCCTGTGAGCAAGCCGAACCCGCGCGTTGCCGCCTCTCAAAAAATCGCCGCATGCTTGGCGGAGGAGCGCGCATTCGGCCATGATTTTCTTTTCGTACCGGTTTTCATCGGCAGCGGTGCGATCCTCTGGTTTTCCCTCGACACTTCGCCTTCATTTCCCGTTCTGGCGGTCACATGTCTCATCGCCGCTGGCCTGGCATTTTTCGCGAAATATCGCTCGGGCTTCGCGGCGACGGCCTGCACCCTTGTCGCGCTGTTCTTGCTGGGCATGCTTTTCGCCGAAGTCGAAACGCGGCGGGCAGGGACCGTGGTGCTGGATACGCCCGTCACCACCACCATCACCGGCAGGGTGATGCGCAGGGAGGTGGATGCCCGTGGCAACTGGCGGTATGTGGTGCAGCTAGCCGCAACGGAGGCGCCGGCACTGTCACGCCCGCCGGGGAAGGTCTCGCTTCTCTCACGCGGGGCAGGCGAGCCTGTCGCACTTGGTGCGACCATTCGTGGCAAGGCGCGGCTTTCACCGCCGTCCGGCCCGGCCTTGCCGGGGCTCAACGATTTCGCCTTCGCCTCCTACTTCAGGGGCATAGGCGCGACCGGATTCTTCTACAAGCCGCCACAGGCGGTCACTCCACCCGGCATCGACGCGAAGACCGACTGGCTGGAATGGGCCGACATGCAACTCTATGGCCTTCGCACCGCAATTGCCGAACGCATCCGCAGCACCATCGGCGGCGATGCCGGAGCCTTTGCTGCCTCCATCGTCACCGATGAGAGACAGGCCATATCCCCCGAGACGATGGAAGCGTTGCGACTGTCCGGCCTTGCCCATATCGTCGCCATATCCGGCCTCAACATGGCGCTGGCGTCCGGCATATTCTTTGTCGGGCTGAGGCTTGCCTTCAGTCTTTTTCCGGCATTTGCGCAGCGCTGGCCCGTCAAGAAGATTTCGGCTTTCGCCGCACTCCTGATGACACTTGCCTATTATCTCATTTCCGGTTTCGCCGTCTCCGCCGAACGCGCCTGGTTGATGACATCGGCGATGCTGATCGCGGTGCTGTTCGATCAACCCTCGCTCAGCCTCCGGAATGTGGCGCTTTCCGCGCTGGTCATTCTTGCTTTTTCGCCATCGGAAATCATGGGGCCGAGCTTCCAGATGTCCTTTGCCGCGACCATCGCGCTCGTCGCCTCCTACGCCGCCTGGAGCCGCTGGCGCGCCGAGCGGGAACGTCTGTTCATCGGGCGCAAACCGGCATGGATGACGGTGGCGCAAACGGCGGGCGCCATCATCGGCGGCGTCATGACGACGTCGCTGATCGGCGGGCTCTCGACGGCGGTCTATTCAGTCGAGCATTTTCAGCGTGTCACCACCTATGGACTTTTCGCCAATCTGGCCGCCATGCCGCTGATGTCGCTCATCGTCATGCCCTTCGGCCTTGTCGCCATGTTGCTGATGCCCTTCGGGCTCGACGCGCCATTCCTGAAGGTCATGGGTTACGGCATGGCCCTCGTCATCGAGGTTGCGCAGGAGGTGGCGTCCTGGGGAGGAAGTGCGGCAACGGGACGTCCCCATGACTGGTTTCTGGGTCTCGCCTCGGCTGGTTTTCTGCTGCTGACATTGCTGCGCAGCCGGCTTGCGCTTCTGGGCATGCCGTTTCTGTTCCTCGCCTTTGGCCTGTCGGCGGCCGCGGCCTATCGCAATCCGCCTGATCTGCTCGTTCATGAGGATGGTGAGCTGGTGGCGTTACTGGAGGACGGTAAAGTCTATACGACGAAAACACAGCCGCAGGGTTTCGTTTATGGTCAGTGGCAAAGGGCGCTGCTTTTGCCGGAACAGCCTGTGCCGCCGGTCTTTCTCAAGAGCGAGACCAAGACAGCCAAAGTGGCTTTGACCACGAAGGCGAAGCTCGATCCGAAAGAGATGAGCGCTGTCGCCCGGCGGATGACGGTGGCCCTGAGAGACGCCGCACCCGGTGTTTTCACCTGCAGCAAAGGTATATGGTGCGCAGCGCGCGCGGGAAGCGGCGAATGGATCATCGTTCTGGAAGACGGTCGCTTTGCCGGAAAGGCCTGCGATATCGCCGATATCGTCATCGTTTCCCGCAGAACCTCCTTCTCCCAATGCCGCTCGGGCGCGCTCCTGTTGAATCGCGATATTTTGCGACGGATCGGTTCGCTGGAGCTGGACTTCGCAGACAGCGATCAGGCAGGGGTGGTCGGCAGGTTGGGCGCCGCAATCGCCGGAATGGACAGGCCCTGGAGCGAACATCGCTATTACGACTGGAAAAGCGGCCATTTTGAACACGACCTGCCTGATGCCGTGACCCGGTTGCTGGCGGCGCCGCAATAAAGTGCCGCCAGCATGGATCGTCAGGCCCTTATGCGCAAATCCGCGGTCACGTCGCCGATCCCGGCGATTTCCTCTTCATGCGCCGCGTCGCGCCATGTCTCCTTCAGTCCGGCCTCGTACCATTCGCGCATGGCGGGAAGGGCAAGCAGCCGGTCGCAATAGGCTTTTGCCGCGGGCGAAAGTTCCGCCCCATAGCTCTGGAAACGAAAGGCCACCGGGCAGAAGAAGGCATCGACCGCCGTGAATTTCTGGCCCGCAAGATAAGGCCCGCCGAATTTCGCGAGACCTTCGCTCCACAGCGCATCGATGCGCTTTATATCGGCCGCAAGCCCGGTGTCGCCACCCTTCGGTTTTACGCGAATGCCGACCGACATGGGATATAGATTGCGCAGCGAAGAAAAGCCCGCATGCATTTCGCTCGCCGCCGAACGAGACCAGGCCCTTGCCTGCTTGTCGCTCGCCCAGACGCCCTGGTGTCGCTCCGCCAGATATTCGGCGATCGACAGCGATTCCCAAACCGTCACTCCCTCATCGACAAGGCAGGGTACCTTGCCGGTCGGAGAGAAGGTGGAGAAGGAAACGCCTTCGCCGAAGGGAACGAGTTTTTCATCGAAGGCGATGCCGAGCGTGCGCATCAATACCCACGGCCGCAGCGACCATGAGGAATAGTTCTTGTTGGCAATATAAAGATCGTACATGACGTGCTCCCCGATATGACGCGCATTTCTATAACGGCGGATGGGCCTTGGAATATTGCAAATAATCCATGGCTCCCATAAGCGGCATTGATGGATGGGAAGGTGAGGTCAGGGAAAAAGAGGCGCATCCACGTCACCACCTGGAGATGACGGCGAGACATATGGCGACGCGATTTGCAACCTGCATCCTCGCTCAAGGAGATGAAGGGTGCTCATTTCCTTGAATTCAACCAGCCGCCTCTTTGCCCTTTCCTGCAGCACAACGAAAACATCTGGCATGAATCCGGAACCATCCTTCATGACAAAAGACGCGCCGATCCGCTGGACGATTTCTCTTTACTTCGGCAAAGCCGCATTGTTCCAGAAAGCAAACCGCGATGCTTCAAAGGGAGCGTCATCTTTCCCGATGACGCTCCCACCGAAAAAAAGGCGCCGTCAATTAATGATAACGGCGGATCAGCCCAACCAGCTTGCCCTGGATTTTCACCCGGTCCGGTCCGAAAATACGGGTCTCATAGGCGGGATTGGCCGCTTCCAGAGCGATGGAAGCTCCCTTGCGGCGGAAACGCTTCAGGGTCGCTTCTTCATCATCCACCAGCGCGACGACGATATCGCCCGGATTGGCGGTGTTGCCGTTGCGGATGATGACGGTATCGCCATCAAAAATGCCGGCCTCGATCATCGAGTCGCCCTTGACCTCAAGAGCATAATGTTCGCCCGAACCCAGCATGTCGACCGGCACGGCCACATCGTGGGTGTTGTTCTGGATGGCGGAAATCGGCACGCCGGCGGCGATGCGGCCCATGACCGGCACGGTGACGGCGCCGCCGAGATCATTGGCTGGCGCCTTGGGGGCAGGGGCCGGTTCCGGCGTCTTCGGCTTGCCGAGGCTGCCTTCGATGACGCTGGGCGAAAAGCCGCGCTGCGGCCTCGCACCCGGCGTGTAGGCCTCCGGCAATTTGATCACTTCCAGCGCTCGTGCCCTGTTAGGTAGCCGGCGAATAAAGCCGCGCTCCTCGAGCGCGGTGATGAGCCGGTGGATGCCGGATTTGGAGGCAAGATCGAGTGCGTCCTTCATTTCATCGAAGGAGGGCGGCACGCCGGACTCTTTCATTCTTTCATGAATGAAGAGAAGCAATTCCTGCTGTTTGCGCGTGAGCATGAGGAAAACACCCTTGAGAATCGTCGTTGAAGTCGCGAAACAAATACAGAACGAACACTATATGTTCCATATGTGTTCCGCAATCCCCTAAAATTTCGTGAAGGGTGTATCGCAGATGGTGATTTGATCGTCGAAACCGTGAACAAAGCGGATTTGATTACTTAAGCGAGGTGTCTCGAACGCCAAAACCATCGGCCGGGGAGAATCGGCCGATGGTTTCCGTTGCCATTTTGCTGCGGGCTGAGTGTCAGTAGATCGTGAGCGCAGGAATGAAGCTGACCGCGATGAGAAGCAGCATCGCCATGGTGAAGAACGGCCACAATTCCCTCGTCGTCGCGCCGAGCGGCGCTCTGGCGATGGAGGACGAGATGAAGAGCGTGGTGCCGATCGGTGGCGTATAGAGCCCGATACCGAGATTGATGACCATCATCATGCCGAGCTGCACCCGGTCGAGCCCGATCATATCCGCAAGCGGCACGAAGATCGGTCCGAGAAGCAGGATCGACGGCGGCAGATCGAGCGGCATCCCGATGATCAGCATCAGGATGTTCATCATGAGAATGATCAGGATCGGGTTGGAGATATTCTCCGCCACCCAGGTGGCGAAATGCTGGGGAGCCTGATCGAAGGTGAGGACCCAGCCTACCGCCGCACTGCCCATGATGACCAGCATGACGACGCCGGTTGCCGAGCCCGCCTCGACGAAATTGTCGCAGAAACGTTTCCACGTCAGATCGCGATAAAAGAAGATGCTGAGCACGAGCGAATAGACGACAGAAAGAACGGCGACTTCCGTCGGCGTTGCAAAGCCGAAGCGCAGGCCGAGGATGATCAGGATCGGCAGAAGGATTGCCGGCAGGCTGCGGAATGCAAGGAGCGCCAGATCGCGCTTGCGGATACTTTCGTCACGCACGGCATAGCCCCGCCGCACAGCGATGGCCCAGCAGACGAAGATGAAGCCCACTGCCATGAGCAGGCCCGGCAGAATGCCGGCTATGAACAGATTGGCGATGCTGACACCGCTGACCAGCGAATAGAGGATCATCGGGATCGACGGTGGGATAAGCACGTCGATGACCGCCGAGGTGGCATTGTTGGCCGCACAGAGGGGGGCAGGGTAGCCTTGGCGTTTCTGCCATGGAATGAGCACCGAACCGAGCGCACTCGCATTGGCGACCGCCGAGCCGGAAACGCCGCCGAACACGACCGAAGAAATGACCGTCGTGGAAAGCGGGCCGCCGCGCCAGCGCTGCATGGCCTTGGAGGCGAGTTCCAGAAGCTGGGTTCCGAGTTTGCCGCCGAGCATCAGCGTGCCGGCGAGCATGAAGAACGGCAGCGCCAGCATCGGAAAAGACTGCGTCTGGTCGTAAACCTGCTGCGCCACGATCGAAAGCGGCACGTAACCGTTCCACAGCACGGCGACACCCGCAGAGATGATCAGGGCGTAGCCGACCGGAACCGCAATCATCATGAGAATACAAAATGCAATGATCATCACGATGGTCATAGCGGCATCTCCTCGGTTGCGCCGTGCGGGCGGGCATGCCAGCCGCCGGAGAGAATGCGCAGGCTCGCTGTTGCGGTCGTGACGGAGACCAATGCCGCGCCGAAGGCGATGGAATAATAGCCGATGCTGTTGGGCAGTTGCAGGACGGGGCTGATTTCTGCGCCGGCGATCTCGGCGACGACAAGCGCCTGTTGCGCGAGAATGACGAAGCTTGCGACCGTCACGAGATTGGCAAACAGCAGAACGCCCACCTTGCCGCGTTCGTCGAACTTGTCATAGATCCACTCCACTGCCATATGCGCGCCGTTCTGCGCCGCAAGGGTAATGCCGGCGACGATGAACCATGGAAACAGCATGGTCGGCAGTTCTTCCGCAAAATCCAGACCGCCGGATGTCGATAGATAGCGGACGATGACGTTTGCGGTCATGATGACCGTGAGCAGAATGCCTGACGCCACGATGATGACGCGGCAGAGGATGGCGATGAAACTGTCAACGCGATTGGCGGCGGACAAGGCTCCTTCGAGCATTGGCGCATCTCCTGAAAACTGAAACCGTATGAATGTCGGCGTGAGCGACGCTCCCGCCGATCCTGTCGGTGGACATGAAGGCGAGGTCGGGCGGCACGAGCCGGCCCGGCATCTGATCGTCAGCCCTTGGCAGCTTTTTCAAGCTCAGCGACGAAATCGCCGAAGGGCTTCTGCTTCCATGTCTCCAGCACCTGCGCGGTGGCCTTCGCGAAAGCGGCGTGGTCGATGTCTTCCACCACCTCGATAGCGGCATTGGCCTTGAATGCGGCCAGAGACGCGCTTGCCTTTTCAGCCGAGAGTTTGCGCTGAAGCGCCCCGGCCTCCTTCGCAGCCGCCTTGACCGCCTCAAAATCCTTGCCCAGCCGCCCCTCGGCGAATTTGGACATCAGGAACGGGGTGGATTCCCATTTATGGGCAGTGAGGCTGATATGTTTGTTGACCTCGTAAAGCTTGGAGCTTTCGATGTTGACAAGCGGATTTTCCTGCCCGTCCACCACGCCCTGCTGAAGCGCGATGTAAAGTTCGCCAAAGGCGATCTGAACCGTCGCCGCATCCAGCGCCTTGAAAATATCCATCGTCATCGGGTCGGCGGGCGTGCGGATTTTCAGGCCCGCGACGTCCTGCGGCTTGGTGATGGCGTGTTTGGAGTTGGAAACATGGCGGATGCCGTTGTCCCACCAGTCGAGCGGCACGATGCCGACCTTCTGGAAGCGCGCATCGAGCGATGCGCCGACATCGCCCTCAAGCACCTTGATCGCCTGATCGGCATTGCTGAACAGGAAGGGCAGGCCGAGCGCCGCGAGTTCGGGAACAACGCTCGAAACCGGACCCTGGCTGTTGGCGGTGAAATCCAGCGCCCCGGTGCGCAGGCTGGTCAGCATGGCGGCGTCGCTGCCAAGCGTTTCGGAACCGGCGACGTTGATCGCCACGCGGCCTTCGGTTTTCTCTGCGACGAGTTCCGCGAATTTCGCGGCCGCCAGCGTGCGTGGATTGCCCGGCGCCGCACCATGACCGAGCGTCAGCGTCGTGGCAGCCCGGGCGTTGCGGGACGTCATCAGAACGGCCGGCGCCGCCAGCGCCAGTCCCGTACCGGTCAAAAACATGCGCCTGTTGATGGAAATACTCATTTTTCTCCTCCCTGGATTTAAATACCCTCAGCGTTGTCCGATCATGCGGATAACGCGCTCCACTCCCTAAAAACCGCCGGCTCCCCCCCGGCTGATTCCGCACTATGTTTGAGCTTCAGCCTTTAGACCGAACCGCGCGGTACTTCAAAACTTTCATTCTCCAGCCAGCCTCTGGCGCGCGCCACGATCATCGCCGTCGAGATGCCGTAGCGGTCATGCAGGGTTGGCAGCGCGCCCGCATCCAGAAAGGCATCGGGCAAGGCGATCTGCCGAAGGCGCGGCGCCCGGCCGCTTTTCATCAGCGCCATTGCCACGGCCTCTCCCAGCCCGCCGATTTCGCTGTGGTTTTCCGCCACGATGACCAGGCGATCCGCCCTGTCCACTTCCGCAAAGATCGAGGCGGTATCGAGCGGTTTGATGGTGGGGGAATGCAGTACGGCGCAGCCGACACCCTCCTTCTCGAGCAGGGCAGCCGCTTCGAGAACCCGCATCGTCAATATGCCTGATGATATGAACAGGACCTGCGCACCATCACGGATGAGCTTCGCCTTGCCGAGTTCGAACCGATAGCCATATTCTTCGAGCACAACCGGCACCTGACCGCGCAACAGGCGCATATAAACGGGGCCGTTATAATCCGTAATCGCCGGCACTGCGCCTTCTATGTCTGTCGCGTCGCACGGGTCGATGATCGTCATGTTCGGCAACGCGCGGAAGATCGCCAGATCGTCGGTTGCCTGATGGCTGGGGCCATAACCCGTCGTCAGGCCGGGCAGGGCGCAGACGATCTTCACCGGCAGATTTTCCTCGGCAATCGCCATGGCGATGAAATCATAGGCCCGGCGGGCGGCGAAGACCGCATAGGTGGTTGCGAAGGGCACGAAGCCTTCGCGCGCCAGACCGGCCGCAGTGCTCATCAGGAGCTGCTCGGCCATGCCCATCTGATAAAAGCGCTCGGGAAAGGCTTTGGCGAAAATATGCAGGTCGGTATATTTGCCGAGATCGGCGGTGAGGCCGACAATATCCTTGCGTTTCTTCGCCAGCTGAACAAGAGCGTGACCGAAGGGAGCGGGGCGTGTCGGCTGGCCTTCGGCGGCAATGGAGGCGATCATCGCCGATGTGGTGAGGCGCTTCTGCGGGGCTGCTGCACTCATTGCGGCCGTCCTTCCTCAAGCGCGTCGAGCGCCATTTTCCATTCATGCGCTTCCACGCGAATGAAATGGGTGATTTCGCGGTTTTCGAGAAAGGGTACGCCACGGCCCATCCGGGTATCGAAAATAATGGCGCGTGGCCTGTCATCGGCAAGTGACACGGCGATATCGAAGGCCTCACGAACCTTGTCAATATCATTGCCGTCCACCCGCTGCACGTGCCAGCCGAAGGCCGCGAATTTGGCGTCCACGGGTTCAGAGGACAGCATCTCGCGGGAAGGGCCGTCCGCCTGCTGATTGTTGAAATCCACGAGATTGATGAGATTGCCGAGCCTGTGGTGGGATGCGCCCATGGCTGCCTCCCAGGTCGAGCCTTCCCCCAATTCGCCATCCGACATCAGGTTTATGATGAATCGGTCGGAATTCTTGCGTTTGAGGCCGAGAGCCATGCCGACGGCAATGCCAAGCCCATGGCCGAGCGATCCGCCGGTAATCTCCATGCCCGGCGTATAGGAGGCCATGCCGGACATGGGCAGGCGCGAGCCGTCGCAGCCATAGGTCTCCAGCTCGTCTTCCGGGATGACGCCCGCCTCGATGAGTGCCGCGTAAAGTGCAATCGCATAATGGCCGATGGAGAGCAGAAACCGGTCACGGCCTTCCCAGTGCGGATCGTCCGCCCGGTAACGCATGGTGTGAAACCACGCCACTGCCAGAACATCGGCAATGCCGAGCGCCTGGCCGACATAACCCTGTCCCTGCACCTCACCCATCAACAGGGCGTTGCGCCGGATGCGCCAGGCACGCTCCGCCAGCGATACATTCGCCAGCGCCGCGCCCGTCGCTGTATCCGTGTCTGAATACGCCTGAGCCATGGTTTCCTCCTCCCGGTCAGAAAAATCGAAGCCGGTTTCCCGGCTTCGAAAGGTGGTTCTCAGTGAATGAGCATTCCGCCATTCACATCGACCACCGCGCCGGTGACGTAGGAGGAGAGATCCGACGCAAGGAAAAGATAGATATTGGCGACATCGATGGCGTCGCCGAGACGGTTGAGCGGAATGCCCTTGAGAATGTCGCGGCGCATGTCGTCGGTGAGCTTGCCGCCGGTAATGTCGGTCTGGATCAGGCCGGGGGTGACGGAATTGACGCGAATGCCGTCAGGGCCGAATTCACGGGCCATGGCCTTTGCCAGCCCGAGAACGCCGGCCTTGGCCGCCGAATAATGCGGTCCGCCAAAAATACCGCCGCCGCGCTGTGCGGAGACCGACGACATGCAGGCGATCGAGCCGCCGCCATTGTCGCGCATGTTGGGAATGAAGGCCTGGCTGAAATTCAGCACACCGGTCATGTTGACATCGACGATGCGCTGCCAGTCCGTGGCCGTAATGTCGAGCGTCTTCACCGGCTGGGTAATGCCGGCATTATTGATGAGGATATCGATCTTACCGAAAGCGGCGATGACTTTTTGCGCGGCCGCTTCGCAGGAGGCGCGATCCGCCACATTACCGCCGACGCCGAGATGCTCGCCACCAGCCACTTTTTCAAGCGAGGCCGCGGCTTCGATGCTGCCGGCTTCATCCAGATCCACGATGGCGACGCGGGCGCCGTGGCGGGCGAAAAGTTCCGCCGTGGCGCGGCCGATGCCGCGTTTGCTGGCGGCGCCTGAAATAACCGCGGTCTTTCCATTCAACAACATAAGCAATCCTCCCAAGCCGGACGGGCCGGCTCCATACGCTTGACGGCGGTGCTCCCGACCTGCCGCCGCATCCCGTCCTGCGACGAATGCAGCCTCGATATTGCAGATGGGCAGAGGGCGCTTCAAACGCGAAGTTTACATCATCTCATGAATCTGCTTCAGTAATCGAATGTTGAACGGCATTTCACTCACCTCCATCCGCGCTTTCGAATCCGCCGCCCGGCTTGGCTCTTTCCGCGCCGCTGCCGATGAGCTCAACCTGTCGGCGAGCGCCGTCAGCCACGCCATCGTCAAGCTGGAAAGGGTGCTCGGTACCCCGCTTTTCGAGCGCACGACGCGAACCGTGCGCCTGACGGCGGCGGGGCAGACGCTTCTGACCCATGCATCGAACGCCTTCGAGGAGCTGCGGCAGGGCATCGAGGTGGTTTCTTCCAACCGATCCCATCTTCTGCGCCTGCACTGCGCCCCAAGCTACGCGGCGCAGGTGTTGTCTCCGCGCCTGCCGCAATTTCTGAGCGCCAACCCGGGGATCGAGGTGCGGCTGGCGGCAAGCACCGCCTATGTGCGCTTCGTCGATGGTGAATTCGATGCAGATATCATCTATGGCGAACCGCAGGGAGATGATCTGATTGTCATTCCGCTGGGCAGCGAGCGTGTCACGCCACTGTGTTCGCCGGCGCTTGCGGACGAGATCAGGACGCCCCGCGATTTGAACCGGCAATTGCTTATTCGAAGCGACAACAAACGTCTGCAATGGCCGGACTGGTTCGAGGCCAATGGGCTCGGCAAGCCGCCCATTCAGGCCATGAGTTTCGACCGCAGTTTCCTGGCGATCGATGCCGCCGCAAACGGCATTGGTGTGGCGCTGGAATCGACACGGCTTGCCCATCGCGAGATAAAATCCGGGCGGCTGGTCGCGCCCTTGAGCGGCGCGACGCAGGATCTTCACTATGTCGGCCACTATCTCGCTTTTCCCAAATCCGGCAGCCAGCGCAGGCTGGCAAGACGGTTTGCCGACTGGCTGATCGAAGATCTGCAGGACCCTGCATTTGAATAGGAGTGTGGCCGTTACGTGAATTGAATTCACCGGCGCGTTAATTTTTTCCGCTTGCTCACGAGCGGACCTCTCCGTCATTTTCCGGTCGGAATAATGAGGTTGCAGCGTGATCGGCGTCGTCCCTTCGGCTGCGTCTCAAGGGGAGGATTGCATGAAAGATCGCATCATATCGGCGTCCGGCGCGCCATATGACGGCTATGGGCGCGAGGAGATGCTGGAGAGCATCGCCAGGATCGGTTTTCGCCATGTGGAGCCTGCCTTTATCGTCGGTTATACCGAACCATTCGACGAAAGCGCGTTCCTGCCGGCTGAAATGGCGTCATGGCGCCGCTCGCTGAGCGATGCCGGGCTCGGTTGCCATGCCATGTCGTCGCATATCGATCTTGGACTGGACGATTCCGTTGAAATTTTCACCGGCAGAATGGCCTTTGCGGCGGGAATCGGTGCGAGGGTAATCGCCACCAATGCTGCAGCCCGGCAGCGCGAACAACAGTTCCTGCGCAATATCGAGGTGCTTCTACGCCGTGCCGAGGCCTTCGGCATCGTGATTGGGTTGGAAAATCCCGGCGACGGCAGCGACAACCTTTTCAATATCGCGCAGGAGGGCATCGCGCTCACGCGGCGTTTCGGTTCCCCATGGCTGGGGCTGAATTATGACGCGGCCAATACCGCGTCCCACCGTCCGCAACTTAGGGATTTTGCTGACGACGCGGTGGCGGCGCTGCCTGCCTCGGTCCACGCGCATATCAAGGATGTGAAACGCACGCCGGAAGGCTGGTTTTTCGTGCCGGTGGGCGAGGGCGATATCGATTGCCGCAAGCTGCTCGGTGAGATTGCCAAAAAGCCGGAGATGCCGATCAGCATCGAGTTTCCAGCACGCCTTCACCGTCGCGCGGATGCCCAGCCGGTAAGGCGTATCAGTCCCGCATCGCTTCGGGAAATAGAGCAGGCGCTGACGGCTTCGCTTGACGCGGTCAAAAGAGGATTGGCCGGAGGCGGAGCCGCGAACTCGGCCGCTGTCGCCGGAGCAGCGGCAGGGGCTGGCGCGTAGACGGCATAAAGGAGGAGAGTTATGCAGAGATTTGTGAATAACCCCGATGAGGTGGTCGAGGATACGGTAAAAGGCTTCGTCAAGGCGCATCGCGACATCGTGCGTCTTGCGGAAAATCCGCGTGTCGTCGTTGCCAGGGGCGCACCGGTCGCCGGTAAGGTCGGGGTGGTCACGGGCGGCGGTTCCGGGCATGAGCCGGCCTTTATCGGTTATACCGGCCGCAACATGCTGGATGCCGTCGCCGTCGGCGAATTGTTTTCATCGCCCACGGCCAAGAGCTTTCACGATGCGATCCGCGAGGCCAATGGCGGCAAGGGCGTGATCGTGCTCTACGGCAACTATGCCGGCGACAACATGAATGTGAAAATGGCGACAAAGCTCGCCGCGAAAGACGGCATCGAGATCGCCACCGTCGTCGCCAATGACGATGTGTGTTCCGCCGCCCCCGGCGAGCGTGAGAAACGCCGTGGTGTCGCTGGCGAAATCTTCATGTGGAAGATCGGCGGCGCCAAGGCGGCAAGCGGCGCTTCGCTGGAGGAGGTGCGCGCCACCGCCCAGAAGGCCATCGACAGTTGCCGCTCAATCGGCGTCGGTCTCGGCCCCTGCACCCTGCCGGCGGTCGGTCATCCCAACTTTCAGATCGAACCGGGCACGATGGAAGTGGGCATAGGCCACCATGGCGAACCCGGCGTTCGCGTCGAGAAGCTGAAATCCGCCGCTGACGTGGCGAAGGACATGTGCAAGATCGTTCTCGATGATCACAACCTGCCGGCCGGCAGCGAGGTGGCGGTGCTGGTCTCCGGCCTTGGCGCGACGCCGGTCAATGAACTCTACATCCTCAACGATACGATCGAATCCGAGATTTCGGCGCGTGGCCTGAAAATCCACAAAACCTATGTCGGCAACTATTTCACCTCGCTTGAGATGGTGGGCGCGACTTTGACCGTGATGGCGCTGGATGACGAGCTGAAGCCGCTGCTCGATGTCGAAGCGCTTTGCACCGTTATGCTGTGAGGAGAAAATTCATGCAGTCTTTTCAGAACGCCAAGGCCGGCGACATCGTTCTCTCCATGGCCGAAAGGATCATCGAAAATCGCGCCTATCTCAGCGAGATCGACGGCAAGATCGGCGATGGCGACCATGGTGTGAACATGGCCAAGGGATTTGGTATGGCCGCAGACCGGCTGAGAGGTCAGGACGCCTCGCTCGCTAAGGCGCTCGATACGCTCGGCACGGTCCTGATGACGGAAATCGGCGGTTCCATGGGGCCTCTTTATGGGGTGATGTTTACGGAATTCGCCGAGAAAATCGAAAATGCCGAGCTTATCGATGCGCCGTCCTTCAGCAGAATGCTGCATGCCGGCCTCGAAGGCGTCAGTTCCATCGGTTCCGCGAAGGTGGGCGACAAGACGCTGCTGGATACGCTGGTGCCGGCGGTTAAGGCATTCGACACCGCCACCGCCTCGGGCGCGTCGTTCCACGATGCCGCCGCCGCCCTTGTCGCCGCCGCCGAAACCGGCAGGGATTCGACCATCAATCTCGTGGCGAAGATCGGTCGCGCCAGTCGTCTCGGCGAGCGCTCGCTCGGTGTTCTCGACGCGGGCGCCACCTCCTGCGCGCTCATCTTGCGCAGCCTTGCCGAAGGCGCACAGGCCAGATTGCAATCGTGAAAACAGGACATGGCGGCTGCAGCCCGTCGGGGCTCGCTCGCGACTAACGGGAGATTTGGAAATGAGAATTGTCGCGGGCGCCGACAGCGCCGGAAAACCCCTGCTGGATGCGGTGCTCGCCCATCTTTCCGGCAGGCAAGGGCTGACGGTCGTGGATCGAAGCCAGGACGGATTTTATGCCGATCTGGCCGAAGCCGTGGCCGGCAGTATCATCGCCGGCGAATTCGATCGCGGCCTGCTGTTTTGCGGAACGGGGATAGGCGTCTGCATTTCCGCCAACAAGGTGCCCGGCATCCGCGCCGCCCTGACCCACGACACCTATTCCGCCGAACGGGCGGCGAAATCCAACAATGCCCAGATCATCACCATGGGTGCCCGCGTCATCGGACCGGAACTGGCGAAAGCCATCGTCGACACCTGGCTGGCATCGGATTTCGATCCGAAAGGATCTTCGGCGAAAAACGTGGAGGCGATCAACCGTCTCGATGCATGCCGGTGAGCCATAGGTGCGTGACCGGGCCGGCCGGGCGAAGCTGACTGTTTGCATTGCTGGCGTCATCTGTGCTTTTGTCACGCACAAACCCGCAGCACAGGGGCTCGAAAATGGTGAACCGAAATAGTGTCGATCATCTCGTTTTGCCGGTACAGTCTCTTGCCGTGGCGAAAGACCGCCTTGAGGCTCTCGGCTTCACCGTCGCTCCGGAGGCCCTCCATCCCTTCGGCACGCAGAATGCCTGCATTTTCTTCACGGACGGCACCTATCTGGAACCGCTCGCGATTGCTGACCCGGCTAAATATAATGACTCGGTGAACAGGGGCGACGTGTTCACCGCTAGGGACCGGGCCTTTCGGCAGCGTCATGGCGAGGAGGGTTTTTCGGCCCTGGTGGCAAGAAGCGAAAGCGCCATTGCCGATCACGACAGGTTTTCCGCATCCGGCTTCTCGGCAGGCGATATCTTTGAATTTTCACGGCCCGTGCGGATGCCGGATGGCTCACAGAGTGAGGCGGCATTCCGGCTGGCATTCGCAGCGAGCGGCGCTGCTTCGGATTTCTTTCTGTTCAGCTGCCAGCGATTGCAGGCTTTGCCGAACGACCGGGCGGTGCTGGAGCGCCACGCCAATGGTGCTTCCGGCCTCAGTGAGATCGTTCTGTTTTCCGGCGGCGATCCGAACGCGGTCCGTCTGATCGAAACGGTATTTGCCTGTGAAGAGGAGATGTCTCCAGACGGAGACATTGTTTTTGCGACCGGCAATGCGCGCATCAGGCTGAACCAAAAACCGGCCTTCAGCGAAAGCCTGCTCAATCCTCCGAATGGACTGCACGGCGCAGGCATCGTCTTTTCCGTTGACGATCTTGCCGTGACAGAAGCGGTGCTTACTGCTAATGGCGTCTCCAGCGCAGAAGCGGACGGCCGTCTGGTGGTGTCCGCAGCACCCGGTCAGGGCGTTGCATTCGCCTTCGAGGAAAAATGATGAGCGTTACGAACAATCTCAAAGTCACCGCCGGCGATGGCGCCAGCAAGGTTTCCTTCTCCAACGCCGAGCGTTTTTCGCTGATCGCCGGCCCCTGCCAGATGGAAAGCCGCGAGCATGCCTTCATGATCGCTGGCGTCCTGAAGGAGCTTTGCGACAAGCTGGGGATCGGGCTCGTTTATAAGTCGTCCTTCGACAAGGCGAACCGTACTTCGCTTTCCGGCAAGCGCGGCATCGGCCTTGAGAGCGCAATGCAGGTTTTCGCCGATCTCAAGAAGGAATTCGGCTTTCCTGTTCTGACCGACATTCACACCGAAGAACAATGCGCCATCGTTTCCGAAGTGGTGGATGTGCTGCAGATCCCGGCCTTTCTCAGCCGCCAGACCGATCTTCTCGTCGCCGCCGCGAAAACCGGCCGCGTCATCAATGTCAAGAAGGGCCAGTTCCTCGCCCCCTGGGACATGAAGAATGTGCTTGCCAAGCTGAATGAGAGCGGCAATCCGAATGTGCTTCTGTGCGAACGCGGCGCCTCCTTCGGTTACAACGCGCTTGTTTCCGACATGCGCTCCTTGCCGATCATGGCTTCGCTCGGTGCGCCTGTTGTCTTTGACGCCACGCATTCGGTTCAGCAGCCGGGCGGGCAGGGCGGCTCAACGGGTGGCCAGCGCGAATTCGTCGAGACTCTGGCGCGGGCGGCCGTTGCGGTCGGTGTCGCAGGCCTCTTCATCGAAACCCATGAGGACCCGGACAATGCACCGTCCGATGGCCCCAACATGGTTCATCTGAAGGACATGCCGAAGCTGCTGGAAAAGCTGCTCGCTTTCGACGCCATTACCAAAGCCTGAGGGGCGGGGGCGCTACGGCGGGCACGGTCCGTGCCAATCGATTTTAATGGCGGGCGGGCCGTTTCTGCTGCCCGTCGTCATTGTAATTTCTTCGCCATCGTCTAAGACAGGCGACGGAAAATATCTGTTCCATTCCCAAGGGAGAGACCATGACTGCCATTACCGATATCATCGCGCGCGAAATCCTCGACAGCCGCGGCAACCCGACCGTTGAAGTCGATGTCTATCTCGAAGACGGCTCCATGGGCCGTGCGGCCGTTCCGTCCGGCGCCTCCACCGGCGCGCATGAAGCGGTTGAGCTGCGCGATGGCGGCAAGCGTTATCTCGGCAAGGGCGTGGAAAAGGCGGTAGAAGCCGTCAATACCGAAATCTTCGACGCCATCGGCGGTTTCGATGCTGAAAACCAGATACAGATCGACCAGACGATGATCGCGCTTGACGGCACGCCGAACAAGTCGCGCATCGGCGCCAACGCCATCCTCGGCGTCTCGCTTGCCGTCGCCAAGGCTGCGGCTGAAGCCTCCGGCCTGCCGCTTTACCGTTATGTCGGCGGCCCGAACGCGCATCTGCTGCCGGTTCCGATGATGAACATCATCAATGGCGGCGCCCATGCCGACAACCCTATCGACTTCCAGGAATTCATGATCCTGCCCGTCGGCGCGGAAAACATCCGCGAAGCCGTGCGTATGGGTTCGGAAGTGTTCCACACGCTGAAAAAAGAACTGTCCGCTCAGGGCCACAACACCAATGTCGGTGACGAAGGCGGTTTTGCGCCCGGTCTCGAAAGCGCACCGGCAGCGCTCGATTTCATCATGAAGTCGATCGAAAAGGCTGGCTATCGCCCGGGTGAAGACATGTATGTCGGCCTCGACTGTGCATCGACGGAATTCTTCAAGAACGGCAAATACGTGCTCGAAGGCGAAGGCCGCACGCTGGAATCCGGCGCGATGGCTGAATATCTGGCCGAACTCGTTGCCAAGTATCCGATCATCTCCATCGAAGACGGCATGGCTGAAGACGACTGGGACGGCTGGAAGGCGCTCACCGATCTGATCGGCAACAAGTGCCAGCTGGTCGGCGACGATCTTTTCGTCACCAACTCGGCGCGTCTCCGTGACGGCATCAAGATGGGCGTTGCCAACTCCATCCTCGTCAAGGTCAACCAGATCGGTTCGCTGTCCGAGACGCTGGATGCGGTTGAGACCGCGCACAAGGCCGGTTACACCGCCGTCATGTCGCACCGTTCGGGCGAGACGGAAGATTCGACCATTGCCGATCTCGCCGTTGCCACGAACTGCGGTCAGATCAAGACCGGTTCGCTTGCCCGTTCAGACCGGCTCGCAAAGTACAACCAGCTGATCCGCATCGAGGAAATGCTGGGCCCGCAGGCTGCCTACGCCGGCCGTTCGATCCTGCGCGGCTAATCCGCGTTCGGGTTTGGATACGTGGCCCGCTGTCTGGCGGGCTAAAGTTGGTGAAATACCCGCCAACATATGAGACGTCATCCTCGGGCTCGACCCGAGGATCCACTCCGGTCCGCTTATGGATCCTCGCCTCAAGGGCGAGGATGACTGCAGAGAGGGGCAGGTCCAACGGCAAATCAAGCCCGCCTTCCGGCGGGCTTTTTCATGCCCATTTGCCGATTGGAATTTAAGGTCAACGGATAGTTAAACAATCCGGCTTAGTCTTGAGACTCAAAGGTTATGCGTTTTAAGGCTTCTCTCCGGCATGTGGACCAGACATCATAAAAAAAGACGATTCGGCCGTTTGATCGTTCCGGCCATCACGATCGCTTTTCTTTCCTATTTCGGTTATCATTCCATCCATGGCGACTTCGGCCTGCAGGCGACGGAGCGGCTGGAGCGGCAGCGTATTACCCGGACGGCCGAGCTTGCCAAGCTGACGCAGGCGCGTGTGGCGCTGGAGCGGCAGGTGGAATTGCTGAGCGATGGTTCGCTTGAGCGCGACATGATCGACGAGATTTCCCGCTACCAGCTGAATATGTCCCGCACGGACGAAATCGTCATCATGAACACATATTTCTAATTAACTGAAATCAGGTTAATTTAACATTTTTGATTTATTCACAGCATCTTAGCGTGAATATGTGCCATGCGTTTAAAGCATTGCTGCATGGCATTTTCTTGCATATGGTACGCGCCACTCTATCCATTCAAACGGCAACTCAGGGAGGGATGAATGGCGCCGCGAAAACCAGCGACCGTATCCGGCCGAAAGATAACGGCAAAGGCTGCAACCGAATTCACCGGCAAGAACAGCCCGGACTTCTCGAAGGAAGAAGAGCTTCACGCTTACCGTGAAATGCTGCTCATCCGCCGTTTCGAGGAAAAGGCCGGCCAGCTTTACGGCATGGGCTTCATCGGTGGTTTCTGTCACCTCTATATCGGCCAGGAAGCCGTTGTCGTCGGCATGCAGATGTCGCAGAAGGACGGCGATCAGGTCATCACCGCTTACCGTGACCACGGCCACATGCTGGCGCTCGGCATGAGCGCGCGCGGCGTCATGGCCGAGTTGACCGGACGCAAGGGTGGCCTGTCGAAAGGCAAGGGCGGCTCCATGCACATGTTCTCCAAGGAGAAACATTTCTACGGCGGCCACGGCATCGTCGGCGCGCAGGTGTCGCTCGGAACCGGTCTCGCCTTCGCCAACAAATATCGTGGTAACGACAATGTCTCCGTGACCTATTTCGGCGATGGCGCTGCCAACCAGGGCCAGGTCTACGAGAGCTTCAACATGGCGGCTCTCTGGAAGTTGCCGATCATTTATATCGTCGAGAACAACCGTTATGCCATGGGCACCTCGACCGCCCGCGCCACCGCCCAGTCGAACTACTCGCTGCGCGGCCAGTCCTTCGGCATCCCCGGCATCCAGGTGGATGGCATGGATGTGCGCGCCGTCAAGGCCGCCGCCGACCAGGCGCTGGACCATTGCCGTTCCGGCAAGGGTCCGATCATTCTTGAAATGCTGACTTACCGTTACCGCGGTCACTCCATGTCCGACCCGGCGAAATACCGTTCGAAAGACGAAGTGCAGAAGATGCGCTCCGAACATGACCCGATCGAGCAGGTCAAGGCGCGGCTTCTGGAGCAGGGCTGGGCAAGCGAAGACGAATTGAAGGCCATCGACAAGGATGTCCGCGATATCGTCGCCGACAGCGCCGACTTCGCCCAGAACGACCCAGAGCCGGATGTCTCCGAGCTCTACACCGACATTCTGCTCTGATCGGGAAAGGGAAACCCATGCCTGTAGAAATTCTTATGCCCGCCCTTTCCCCGACCATGGAGGAAGGCACGCTTTCCAAGTGGCTTAAAAAGGAAGGCGACAAGGTCACCTCCGGCGACGTGATCGCCGAGATCGAGACCGACAAGGCGACCATGGAAGTGGAAGCCGTCGACGAAGGCGTCATCGGCAAGCTGCTGATCGACGCCGGCACCGAAGGTGTGAAGGTCAATACGGCTATCGCCGTTCTTCTTCAGGACGGTGAAAGCGCCGACGATATTGCGTCCGCTTCCGCGCCGAAGGCCGAGGCCGCAAATTCCACTTCGGACGCCGCTGGCGGCAAGACCCGCGAAGCCGCCGAAGAGCCGAGCGCCGCCAAGGTTCCGGCCGCCCCGAAAATCGACGTCGCGGCCGATCCGGATATTCCGGCCGGCACGGAAATGGTGATGACGACTGTGCGCGAAGCGCTGCGCGACGCCATGGCGGAAGAAATGCGCGCCGACGAAAAAGTCTTCGTCATGGGTGAGGAAGTTGCCGAATATCAGGGCGCCTACAAGATCACCCAGGGCCTGTTGCAGGAATTCGGCGACCGCCGTGTTATCGACACCCCGATCACCGAGCATGGTTTTGCCGGTATCGGCGTCGGCGCTGCGATGACGGGCCTCAAGCCCATCGTCGAATTCATGACCTTCAACTTCGCCATGCAGGCGATCGACCAGATCGTCAACTCGGCGGCCAAGACGCTTTACATGTCGGGTGGCCAGATGGGCGCTCCGATGGTGTTCCGTGGTCCGTCCGGTGCTGCTGCCCGCGTTGGCGCGCAGCATTCGCAATGTTACGCCGCATGGTACAGCCATATTCCGGGCCTCAAGGTCGTCATGCCCTACACGGCAGCCGACGCCAAGGGTCTGCTGAAAGCAGCTATCCGCGATCCGAACCCGGTCATTTTCCTGGAAAATGAAATTCTCTACGGCCAGAGCTTCGAAGTGCCGAAGCTCGATGATTTCGTGCTGCCGATCGGCAAGGCGCGCATTCACCGCAAGGGCAAGGATGCGACCATCGTTTCCTTCGGCATCGGCATGACCTATGCGATCAAGGCGGTTGCGGAACTCGAAAAGCTCGGCATCGACGTCGAACTGATCGATCTGCGCACCATCCGCCCGATGGATCTGCCCACCGTCATCGAATCGGTCAAGAAGACCGGTCGTCTCGTCACGGTCGAGGAAGGTTTCCCGCAGTCATCGGTCGGTGACTTCATCGCCAACCAGGTCATGCGCGCCGCTTTCGATTATCTCGATGCGCCGATCCTGACGATCGCCGGCAAGGATGTTCCGATGCCTTATGCGGCAAACCTCGAAAAGCTGGCTCTGCCGAACGTCGATGAAGTCGTTCAGGCCGTCAAAACCGTCTGCTACAAGTAAGGGGAGGCGTTTCGATGCCGATAAACATCACCATGCCTGCCCTTTCTCCGACGATGGAAGAGGGCAATCTGGCCAAGTGGCTGGTCAAGGAAGGCGACAAGGTCGCACCCGGTGACGTGATTGCCGAGATCGAGACCGACAAGGCGACCATGGAAGTGGAAGCCGTCGACGAGGGCACCGTTGCCAAGCTGGTCGTTCCGGCCGGCACCGAAGCCGTCAAGGTCAATGCCCTGATCGCGATCCTCGCCGCCGATGGCGAGGATGTGGCCGAGGCGGCAAAGGGCGGCGCTGCCGTTTCCGCCAAGGCGGAAGCTCCGAAGCAGGAAGCCGCCAAGGCCGAAGCGCCGGAGGAAGAAGCTGCACCGGCCAAGGCTGAAAAGCCGGCGGCCGATCAGGCAGCGGCACCTTCCACGCCGGCTCCGGTTGCAAAGTCCGGCGAGCGCATCTTCGCTTCGCCGCTTGCCCGCCGTCTCGCCAAGGAAGCCGGTCTCGACCTTTCGGCCGTGTCCGGTTCCGGCCCGCATGGCCGCATCGTCAAGACCGACGTGGAAAAAGCTGTCGCTTCCGGCGGTGCAAAGGCTGCTCCGGCCGCCGCTGCATCGCCAAGTGCACCGGCTCCGGCACTCGCCAAGGGTCAGTCGGACGAAGCGGTTCTCAAGCTGTTCGAACCGGGTTCCTACGAGCTGGTGCCGCATGACGGCATGCGCAAGGTCATCGCCAAGCGCCTGGTCGAATCCAAGCAGACGGTTCCGCACTTCTACGTCTCCGTGGATTGCGAACTGGATACGCTTCTGGCGCTGCGCGCCCAGCTCAACGCGGCTGCTCCCGAAAAGGACGGCAAGCCGGTCTACAAGCTGTCGGTCAACGACATGGTCATCAAGGCGCTGGCCCTTGCGCTGCGCGACGTGCCTGACGCCAACGTCTCGTGGACGGAAAGCGCCATGGTCAAGCACAAGCATTCGGATGTCGGCGTCGCCGTTTCCATTCCGGGTGGCCTGATCACGCCGATCATCCGCAAGGCGGAAGAGAAGTCGCTCTCCACCATCTCCAACGAGATGAAGGACTACGGCAAGCGCGCGAAAGAGCGCAAGCTGAAGCCCGAGGAATATCAGGGCGGCACGACCGCCGTGTCCAACATGGGCATGATGGGCGTGAAAAGCTTCTCCGCCGTCATCAACCCGCCGCATGCCACCATTCTGGCGGTCGGCGCGGGCGAGCAACGCGCTGTCGTGAAGAATGGCGAGATCAAGATCGCCAATGTCATGACGGTCACGCTTTCCACCGACCACCGCTGCGTCGATGGCGCGCTCGGAGCCGAACTGATCGGCGCCTTCAAGCGCTACATCGAAAACCCGATGGGCATGCTGGTTTAATCGGAGAGTGAGATGACAGCTGAAGAGCAAACGAAAGAAGCTAGGGTGTCGCTGAAGCGTGCTTTTGCTATTTCGGTCTCTTCAGCTTTCTGGGCGCTATTAGGCGGGCTGACGGCATTTTTTGCCGTTGCGTTCGCCGTCACGCCCGGCGCTGGCGAAGAGCCAATCGTGGATCAGGGCTTCTTCCTTGTGTGCGTAAATCTCGTTCCTTTAGCCATGGTGATCGCGGGGGCGTCTTTAGTCGCACTCCTGTTTCAGGATCCCGGAAAGGCCATGGCTGTGGCGACGGTGGTGCTGATTTCGGTTGTTGCAGGTGGATTGGCGTATTTGTTTTGGCGATATGCCGATTTGTCTTCGAGATACGACCAGATCTATGCTTTCGGTGCATTTGTACCAGGCGTAGTGGCGATCTTGATCAACTGGATCGGTATCAATCATCGACTTAAAGGGCCAATCAATTTGGGTAAACTCGGAAATCCGGCATGAAATCAGTTCTTTGCTTTGGCGATTCCCTCACTTGGGGTTCAAATGCGGAAACGGGTGGCCGGCACAGCCATGACGATCTTTGGCCGAGCGTCTTGCAGAAGGCGCTCGGTTCCGACGTGCATGTGATTCACGAAGGTCTTGGCGGCCGCACCACTGCTTATGACGATCTGACGGCCGATTGCGACCGCAATGGCGCGCGGCTTTTGCCGACGCTGCTGCACAGCCACGCGCCGCTTGATCTCGTCATCATCATGCTCGGCACCAATGACATGAAACCGTCGATCCATGGATCGGCCATCGTCGCCATGAAGGGTATCGAGCGGTTGGTGAAACTCACGCGCAACCATGTCTGGCAGGTGCCGGATTGGGAAGCGCCTGACGTGCTGATCGTCGCGCCGCCGCAGCTTTGCGAAACGGCGAACCCCGTGATGGGCGCGCTCTTTCGCGATGCGATCGATGAATCGGCGATGTTGGCTTCGGTCTACCGGGACCTTGCCGACGAACTCGATTGTGGCTTTTTCGATGCCGGGTCCGTCGCCCGCACGACGCCGGTGGATGGCGTCCATCTCGATGCTGAAAACACGCGGGCCATCGGGCGCGGGCTGGAACCCGTCGTCCGCATGATGCTCGGACTTTGACAACAATTCTCGTTTCGGAACGGTTTACCGTCATCCGAACAAGACAAGGCAGGATTTCCAATGGCTCAATCTTATGACGTCATCATCATCGGTTCGGGACCGGGCGGTTACATTGCCGCGATCCGCGCAGCCCAGCTCGGCATGAAGGTTGCCGTCGTGGAGCGCGAGCATCTGGCAGGCATTTGCTCCAACTGGGGCTGCATTCCAACCAAAGCCCTGCTGCGCACCGCCGATGTCATGCACACCGCCACCCATGCCAAGGATTATGGCCTGACGCTGGAAGGTTCGATCAAGCCTGATGTGAAGGCAATCGTCGCCCGCTCGCGCGGCATTGCTGCGCGCATGAACAACGGCGTCGGTTTCCTGTTCAAGAAGAACAAGGTCGACATCATCTGGGGTGAAGCCAAGATCACCAAGCCGGGCGAAATCGTCGTTGGTAAATCCACCAAGCCGGTGGTTCAGCCGCAGGGTCCCGTGCCGAAGAACACGCTGGGCGAGGGCACTTACACTGCCAAGCACATCATCGTCGCCACCGGTGCACGCCCGCGCGCGCTGCCCGGCATCGAGCCGGATGGCAAGCTGATCTGGACCTATTTCGAGGCGATGAAGCCAGACGAACTGCCTAAGTCGCTGCTCGTCATGGGTTCGGGCGCGATCGGCATCGAATTCGCCAGCTTCTACCGCACCATGGGCGTCGACGTCACCGTCGTCGAAATCATGAGCCAGGTCATGCCGGTCGAAGATGCGGAAATCTCCACCTTCGCCAAGAAGCAGCTAGAGAAGCAGGGCATGAAGATCCATCTGGAAACCAAGGTTTCCAAGGTCGAGAAGGGCGCGAACTCCATCACCGCGACGCTCGAGAAGAAGGACGGTTCTTCCGAGAAGATCACGGCCGACCGGATGATTTCCGCCGTTGGCGTCGTCGCCAATATCGAGGGCATCGGCCTTGAGGCTGCCGGCGTGAAGACCGATCGCGGTTTCATCGTCATCGACGGTTACGGCAAGACCAATGTGCCCGGCATCTACGCCATCGGCGATGTCGCCGGCCCGCCGCTGCTCGCCCACAAGGCCGAGCATGAGGCCGTGATCTGCGTCGAAAAGATCGCCGGTCTGCCGAATGTTCACCCGATGGACAAGCTCAAGATTCCGGGCTGCACCTATTGCAACCCACAGGTCGCCTCGGTCGGCCTCACCGAAGCCAAGGCCAAGGAACAGGGCCGCGACATCCGCGTCGGCCGCTTCTCCTTTGCGGCAAACGGCAAGGCCGTTGCGCTTGGCGAGGACCAGGGCATGGTCAAGACCATCTTCGACAAGAAGACCGGTGAGCTGCTTGGCGCCCACATGGTCGGTGCGGAAGTCACCGAACTCATTCAGGGTTTCGTTGTCGCCATGAATCTGGAGACGACGGAAGAGGATCTGATGCACACGATCTTCCCGCATCCGACCATTTCGGAATCGATGAAGGAAAGCGTGCTTGACGCCTATGGGCGTGTGCTGAACGCATAAGTGCCGCGTGATGCCCGGCATTGTCTAACCTTGCCGGGTGTCCCATATGTCTCGATACCGGCCACTTAAGGGACCGGTTCTTTCAGGGAGCGTGGGAATGGAAAGTGTAGGCTGGATTGCAGCAATCATCATCGGCGGTCTCGCCGGCTGGCTTGCGGGCAAGCTCATGGACATGCGCTTCGGCATCTTCATGAATATCATTCTGGGCATTGTCGGTTCAGTTGTCGCCGTCGCCGTCCTTCGCACCCTCGATGTCTTCGTGCAGGACAGCAGGCTCGGTTATTTCGTCACGTCTTTCCTTGGCGCCAGCCTCTTGCTGTTTGTGGCAAAGCTGGTGCGGCGCTAACGGGCTGCATGACCGGAAGGGGCTTACGCTTTTTCTGGAATTGTTCTAAAGCATCCGGCCAACAGGTGTTTAGATCGCTACAGGCGATGGAAGCAGGTTTTTAATGGTCACTATTCTCGACAGGACATCGTCCGACGAAAAACGCATCCGCCATCCGGAAAAGGCGCATCGGCCAGATACCGAGGTCATGCGCAAGCCGGAATGGATCCGTGTCAAGGCGCCGACCTCCAAGGGTTATCACGAGACGCGCGAACTGGTGCGCAGCCACAAGCTGGTAACGGTGTGCGAGGAAGCCGGCTGTCCGAATATCGGCGAATGCTGGGACAAGAAACACGCGACCTTCATGATCATGGGTGAAATCTGCACCCGTGCCTGCGCCTTCTGCAACGTCGCGACCGGCAAGCCCAATGCGCTTGACATGGACGAGCCCGAAAACGTCGCCAAGGCCGTCAAGCAGATGGGTCTTAGCCACGTCGTCATCACCTCGGTCGACCGCGACGATCTTGCCGATGGCGGCGCTGAACATTTCGAGAAGGTCATCTGGGCGATCCGTGCCGCATCTCCGACGACGACCATCGAAATCCTCACGCCCGACTTCCTGAAGAAGCCCGGTGCGCTGGAGCGTGTCGTGGCCGCCAAGCCCGACGTCTTCAACCACAACATGGAAACCGTTCCGGGCAATTACCTCACGGTTCGCCCCGGCGCGCGTTATTTCCACTCCGTGCGCCTCCTGCAGCGCGTCAAGGAACTCGACCCCACCATGTTCACCAAGTCCGGAATCATGGTCGGCCTGGGTGAAGAGCGTAACGAAGTGCTGCAGCTGATGGACGATCTCCGCAGCGCCGACGTGGACTTCCTGACCATCGGCCAGTACCTGCAGCCGACCCGCAAGCACCACAAGGTCGAGGCCTTCGTGACGCCGGAGGAATTCAAGTCCTACGAGACGGTCGCCTATACCAAGGGCTTCCTGATGGTCTCCTCAAGCCCGTTGACGCGTTCTTCCCACCATGCCGGTGACGATTTCGAGCGCCTGCGTGCGGCCCGCGAAAAGAAGCTGCTGGCGGCTGCGGAATAAGAGGCTGTAGAAGCGCGCAAAGGCCATTGCCCGTTCCTGTCATCCTCGCCCTTGAGGCGAGGATTCATGACCGCTGGTGAGGTGGATCCTCGGGTCAAGCCCGAGGAAGACGCCGAGTGGCAGGGCATAAGGCCACAAACACACTTTTTCGGCATCCAGCCAGCTTAAGCCGCAATCTTCTCCGGCCGATGCGCGCGCATGCACAAGATCACGCTCAGCACCACCGAGCAGATCGCCATGACCTCGACTAGCGTCGGTCCGCGCCCTTCCCATAGAAACCCGTAAAGCAGCGCAAACAGCGTTTCGAACAGGATCATCTGTCCGACCATGGTGAGCGGCAGAAGACGGCTCATCCTGTTCCAGAGCGCATTTCCCAGAATGGAGGCGGTGAAACCAAGCCCGGCGGCGATGGCGGCGAAATGCAGCCAGTCTCCTGAACTGTGGCTTTCTCCGCCAAAGCCGAAGGCCGGAACGGCGAGCAGTAGCGCAAGCCCGCCGGTCACGACCCCGGTCATCATGTTCCAGTCATCGGCGCTGACATCGTGAAGACGTGACAGCCAGCGGGCATTGCCGACGGCAAAAGCCGTCCAGGAGGCCAGCGCGCCGAGAGCACAGGCAAGACCGATGACACGGGAGACATCCAGCCCCGTATCGTTTTCCGTCAGCGACTGCCAGGAAATGCCGATAATGCCGATTGCGCCAAAGGCAAGCGATGGCCACAGTCGCTTCAGCGACACCGCGCCATGATCGCGACTGCCGATGATGGTGACGGCGACGGGCAGGAAGCCGATGATGATCGAAGTGAAGGCAACACCGCTCAGTTTCACCGCCGTCGATATGAAGACATAATAGGCGATATTGCCGATCATGCTCAGCCAGCCGAGCGCAAACCATTCCCGCGCGCCAAAATGCGCCGATACCCGTTTCAGACGTGGCCCGATGATGATGAGGGAAATCAGCCCATAGGTGAGATAACGCGCCGTCGATAATTGCAGGGCCGAAAAATCCGGCACGAGTTTCGGAGCGAGAAAGATGCCACCCCAGAGTGCGCCCGCCAGCACGCCGTAAAAAACACCGAGACCTGTTCTGTTGTTCATGTCATGTCACATCCGCATTTACTTTGTCCGCGATGTGCCACAGCCCCTTTCGACTGTCTTGACAAAAACTCCTGAGGACTTGTCCGCCGCTCTGATTGTTGTTTTTCAGAGGGTTGTACGTTTATAGCGGATAGAGGTGCGTGTGGTTTACCCCCCTCTGCCCTGCCGGGCATCTCCCCCTCAAGGGGGGAGATCGGCAGGAGGCGCTACCGCCACTTCATTCTCAAACGTTGAGATGGGCGAGACTTTGCCGCAGATCGATCTCCCCCCTTGAGGGGGAGATGCCCGGCAGGGCAGAGGGGGGTAAACCACACGCACCTCTATCCGCTATAAACGGACAACCTCCTGAAAGCTCACATCTAGTGAATGCCGCGGTTCCGGCGATAGGCGGCCGGCGTTTCACCCACGGCATTGCGCATGGCGCGCGTCAGCGCCGTCTGGTCGGAAAAACCGGCCTTGAGCGCGATTTCCGCAATCGGCAGGCTGGTTTCGCTGAGGAGCGTGCAAACCTTGTCCATGCGCAGCCCTGCAAGCCAGCGGTGAGGCGGGAAACCGAATTCTTCGAGAAACAAAGCGTGCAGGCGGCTGTCGCTGATCGTCACGCAGGCCGCCAGCATGTCGATGGTCCAGGGAAAGAACGGCTCCGCCCGGACGACCGCACTGAGTTTGCGCAGGCGCTGGCGGATATCGGTTTTTTCAGTCGCTAGGCTGTCCACCAGCAGCGGGGCCCAAAGTGCGGCAATATCGTCACGCCGCCCATCCGTTCCGATGAGGCCACGCATATAAGCGATCAATTGCCGTGTGTCCGGGGCGATATCGAGAAAAGGCATGCGTGCGAATTTCTCAAGCGTCCGTTCGGAAACGGCGCTTTCATCGATATCGACCACCAGCGAATGGTTGATCGCGGTGGCTTCCTGCGTATGCGGCGCATCGCGATGAATGAAGACACCACGGCCGGTGGAGAGTTCATCCTGACGCCCGGCGACATCGATCCGCAGGCAGCCGGAGACGGGAAGAACGATCTGCACGAAGCCGTGCCGTTCCCTGGGTCTCTCCTGCCTGTAGGTTCTGATATCGGCCGATGCGGATGTCATGACGCTGTCATTTCCATTGTTCAAAGAAATGGCCGCCTCGAAAAAGCGGCCGGTTTCATTGCGTGATTATGACATCGTCTTGAAGATTGGACCAGCCGGCTTTATCGGTCGGCTATACGAAACGGCAATTAACAGTCTTCCTTGGCGGTCGATTCGCCGCGTTTGCGCTTGCGCAGAACCGGCTTGTTCTCCCTCGCTTCGCATTTCGCGACGTCGATGAGATAGGCAAGCACCGGCATGCCGTTCATCGATGCGAGTTGCTTGGCGGATTCGAGAAGGTTGATGATGTTGGAAAAATCGTCCATCGGCTCACTCAGTGGCTCAAAGCGGTTATGTGTCGGGTCTGAACCCAAGGATGAATAGGCGCGGGGAAATCGGGAGGGCCCGGCGCGTTTGCATCCAATGGGTGTAATATTAGTCGCAAATAAATAGCAATCCCTTCAACAGAGTTGCAATAGTCAATTTTCCGTAACTGCCATGCGCGACGACAATATCCGCTCTGTTGCGGATATCCCTGCCGCAGGTAATCTCCCCGGTCATGACGAGGTTATGCGATGCCGAACTATCTTGAGACAGTGGAAGATGCCGCGGCGATCATCGCCGGGGCGCAACGCATCATGGTCGTTGGCTGTTCCGGCGGCGGCAAGTCGACGCTCTCCCAGAAGCTCGCAAGCAGATTTGGGCTTCGCTACATCTCCATGGACCGTGAAATCTTCTGGCTGCCCGGCTGGCAGGCGCGCCCGCGCGAGGAACAGCGGAAGAGGATAGCCGCGATCATCACCGAAGAGCGCTGGCTGATGGATGGCAGCAATCCATCCTCGTTCGACATGCGGTTGCCGCGCTCCCACATCGTTCTCTGGGTGCGTATGCCGCGTTGGCTCTGCCTGTGGGGTGCCGTCAGCCGGGCGATCAAGGGATATGGCAAGGCGAGGCCGGAAATGGCGGAGGGATGCCCCGAACGGATAGACGTCGATTTCCTGCGCTATATCTGGAACTTCGAACGGCGCCACACCCCGATCTTCGAGCAGAATTTCGCGCTTTATGGCGCCGACGTGCCTGTATTCCAGCTGAAAAGCCGAAAACAGTTTAGCCGCCTTCTTGATCTTCTTGTTATCGGCGATTAACTGCCGCTTATGCCCCAGTTCGAAACGCATCGCCTCGTCAAACACTCGCCAGACCGCATGTACGACCTCGTCGCCGATGTGGAAAAATATCCGCAGTTTCTGCCGCTTTGCGAGGCGCTTGCCGTGCGCTCGCGCAAGGAGCGGGAAGGCAAGGTGCTTTTGGTGGCGGATATGACGGTGGGCTACAAGGCCATTCGCGAGACCTTCACCACGCAGGTGCTGCTGAACCCGGCCGAGCGCGCCATCGATGTGAAATATATCGACGGGCCGTTCAAATATCTCGACAATCGCTGGCGTTTCGAAGCGGCCGAAGATGGTGGCGCGGCCATTCATTTTTTCATCGATTACGAATTCAAGAGCCGGCTGCTCGGCGCGGTCATGGGCTCGATGTTCGACCGGGCTTTCCGCATGTTCGCGGAAGCCTTTGAGACCCGCGCCGATAAAATTTACGCCGACCCGGCCTGAGTGAGGGCAATCAGCATCTGGAGCGCGGTTCTGACAGTCGCAAGCCGGATTTCGGTGCGGCCAATCTCGCCGTAATGCATCTCTTTGTGCAGGCTGCGGCCGTCACGCGCCTTGGCCGCCAGATGTACCAGTCCCACCGGTTTTTCGGCCGAGCCGCCGCCCGGACCGGCAATGCCGGTCACCGCCACGGCAAAATCCGCGCGCGAGCGGAAGAGGGCGCCATGCGCCATCTGCAGTGCCGTCTGGCGGGATACCGCCCCGAATGTTGCCAGCGTCCCGGCGCCAACCCCCAGCATGTCCATCTTGGCTTCGTTCGTATAGGTGACGAAACCGCGGTCGACCACGGCGGAGGAGCCGGCAATCTCCGTCAGCGCGCCGGCGATCAGCCCGCCTGTGCAGCTTTCGGCGGTCGAGACCATGAAGCCGCGGGCGGTGAAATCGGCAATGATCTGCCGCGCCAGTTCTTCTATGTCAGCGGGAAAGAGGCTCATAACGGTCGGCCCCTGTAAACGACGGTAGCGGTGGCGATTGCAGCGATGCCCTCCCGGCGGCCGACAAAACCGATCGTCTCATTGGTCGTCGCTTTCACCGAGCAGCGCTCCAGCGCGATGCCCAGCATGTCCGAGAGCGCTTCGCGCATGGCCTGGCGGTGCGGACCGATGCGCGGCGCCTCGGCGATCAGCGAGACATCGGCACTCATGATCGTGCCGCCATTGTCGCGCACCACCTTGGCCGCATGTTCAAGGAAGATGCGCGAGGCCGCACCCTTCCATTGCGGATCGGAAGGCGGGAAGTGATCGCCGATATCGCCTGCGCCACAGGTGGCGAGCAGCGCGTCCGTCAGCGCATGCAGCGCCACGTCGGCATCCGAATGGCCTTTGAGTTTCTGGTCGTGTTCGATGAAGACACCGCAGAGTGTCACGCCGTCGCCGGCCTCCAGCTGGTGCACGTCGTAGCCATTGCCGGTGCGCACGTCAGGCAATGCATGGGAGAGCTTTTCATCGGCCATGGCGATATCCCGCTTGAGAGTGAGTTTCACATTGTCGACCGAACCTTCGGTCAGCGTCACCGGCAATCCCGCCCATTCGGCAATCGATGCGTCATCGGTGAAATCCGTCTTGCCGGAAGCCGCTGCGGCGCGATGCGCGGCGAGAATATCGCTATAATTGAAGCTTTGCGGTGTCTGCGCCGCATAAAGTCCCTGTCGGGAAACCGTCTCCACGACACGCCCGTCCGCGCCGCGCTTCAGCGTGTCTGTGACGGGCAGGGCAGGCAAAACGCCCGCTGCCCCCGACTGGTGCAGCGCCACGATGCGCTCCAGCATGTCGGCGGCGACGAAAGGCCGTACGGCGTCATGGACCATCACATGGGTCGGCTCATGGGAGGAGAGCGCCTCAAGCCCGGCCAGGACCGATTGTTGACGTGTCGCGCCACCGGTGACCGTGGTGATCCGCTCGCCAGCATCAAGCCGCCCAAGGATCGGCGACAGCAGCGCCGCATCGTCGGCATGGCTGACGACCACGACAGGGCAGGCGTCGTTCCAGTTAAGGAAGGTCGCCAATGTATGCTCGATCACGGCCCTGCCGCCGATCGGGCGATATTGCTTCGGCCCTTCCTCGGGGGAGCCTGCCCTTTCGCCGCGTCCGGCGGCGACGATGACGATGCCGAATTTCATAGTACTTTCCTGCATTGGTCATATGCTTTGCGCGCAACCCTTAGCGGTTGACAGTCCTGCTCTAGCGTTTCAAAACCCGAATGGCCAGCCCGATAAGACGCGCATTCATCCCTGCATGTCGCAGGATCCATCGTCATCGCACCTTGGAACCTGCACAAATTGCTGCCGACAGCAAAACAGGCAGGCAGCCGCCCAGCAAATAAAAGGTGCAACCCTCTAAAAGTGCTTGGCAACCGCGCAAACACTGTCTAAAAATAATGCAAATAACCCTTCTGCATGAAAGATCATCAATTGCATCTTCCGGAGTTGTCAGAACCGTTCAGCATCGGCTCAGTCACGATCCGTAATCGTGCGGTGCTGGCGCCCATGTCGGGCGTGACGGATTTGCCGTTCCGGCAGCTGGCCTGGCGTTATGGCGCGGGTCTGGTCGTGACGGAAATGGTCGCAAGCCGCGAACTCGTCGCTAACAGGGGCGAATCCTGGGCGCGTCTGAAAAATGCCGGCATGGTTCCGCATATGGTGCAGCTCGCCGGGCGCGAAGCGCATTTCATGGCCGAGGCCGCGAAGATCGCCGCCGATAACGGCGCTGGAATCATCGATATCAATATGGGCTGTCCGGCCAAGAAGGTGACGGGCGGTTATTCCGGTTCGGCTTTGATGCGTGATCCCGATCATGCGCTCTCGCTGATCGAGGCGACGGTCGGCGCGGTCGATGTGCCCGTGACGCTGAAGATGCGGCTCGGCTGGGACGAAAACACCATCAATGCGCCGGAGATCGCCCGCCGCGCCGAAGCGGCAGGCGTGCAGCTCATCACCATTCACGGCCGCACCCGCATGCAGTTTTATGAGGGGCGGGCGGATTGGGATGCCATTCGCGCCGTGCGCGAGGTGATTTCCGTGCCGCTGATCGCCAATGGCGATGTGGAAACGGCCGAGGATGCGCGCGAAATCCTGCGACGTTCCGGTGCGGATGCCGTCATGGTCGGCCGCGGCGCGCAGGGGCAGCCCTGGCTGCCGGCCGTGCTCGCCGGACATGCGCCGCCGCCCCGCGCCGATATTCCCGCCATTGCCATCGAACATTACGAGATGATGCTGGAATTTTACGGAAGGGAAGCCGGTCTGCGGCATGCCCGCAAACATCTGGGCTGGTATCTCGACCGTTTCGCGACAGAGATCGCCACGCCCGACAAGGCTCAAATCATGACATCGCGTGACACGGGGGAGGTGGCGGATCTGCTGCGCTTCGCCCTTGGCGCAAATGCGGGCGAAGACGCCGCAAGGAAGGCCGCATGAGCGCTGACAAACACAGCCCGGCAGATGCAAACCCGCTCGCCATGGCGGTTCTGAATGCGGTGCAGAACCCCGTCATTCTGGTGGATGGCGAGGGTTTTATCGCATTCGCCAATTGGGAGGCCGAAGCCTTTTTCGGGGCGAGCGCTTCCCATCTTGCCCGCTACCGCGTCTCCACCTTCATTCCTTTCGGCAGCCCGCTGCTGGCGCTGATCGATCAGGTTCGGGAACGCCGCGCGCCGGTCAACGAATATCGCGTCGATCTGAGTTCGCCGCGTCTCGGTCAGGACAAGCTGGTCGATCTTTACGTCGCCCCCGTTGTCAGCGAACCGGGATCGGTGGTCGTCGTCTTTCAGGAACGGTCGATGGCCGACAAGATCGACCGGCAACTGACCCACCGCGCCGCCGCCCGTTCCGTCACCGGCCTTGCCTCGATGCTCGCGCATGAGATCAAGAACCCGCTGTCCGGCATTCGCGGCGCTGCCCAGCTGCTGGAGACCTCAGTTGCCGACGAAGACCGGGCGCTGACTCGGCTGATCTGCGACGAGACCGACCGTATCGTCTCGCTGGTCGACCGCATGGAGGTGTTTTCCGACGAGCGGCCGGTGGACCGCGTGCCGGTCAATATCCACTCGGTACTCGATCATGTGAAGGCCATCGCCAAGGCCGGTTTTGCCCGCAATATCAAGATTTCCGAAAATTACGACCCGTCGCTGCCGCCGGTCTATGCCAATCGCGACCAGCTGGTGCAGGTCTTTCTCAATCTCGTGAAGAATGCGGCCGAGGCCGTGGGCAACCAACCGGATGGCGAGATCATTTTGACCACGGCCTATCGCCCCGGCATGCGGCTTTCGGTTGCCGGCAGCCGCGAGCGCATCTCGCTGCCGCTTGAATTCTGCGTGCATGATAATGGACCGGGGGTTCCCTCCGATCTGCTGCCGCATCTTTTCGATCCCTTCATCACCACCAAGACGAATGGTTCGGGCCTCGGCCTGGCGCTTGTCGCCAAGCTGATCGGCGCCCATGGCGGCATTGTCGAATGCGACAGCCAGAACCACCGCACGACTTTCCGCGTATTGATGCCCGTCTCGCCGGAAGTGGCGCTCGACGACAGCTCTTTGCCGAACACGACAGGAAATGACAGATGACAGCTACGATCCTCGTCGCCGATGATGATGCCGCAATCCGCACCGTTCTGAACCAGGCGCTGAGCCGCGCCGGTTACGACGTGCGCATTACGTCCAATGCCGCAACGCTCTGGCGTTGGGTTTCGGCGGGTGAGGGCGATCTTGTCGTGACCGATGTCGTGATGCCGGATGAAAACGCCTTCGATCTTCTGCCGCGCATCAAGAAGGCCCGCCCGGACCTGCCGGTTCTGGTCATGAGCGCACAGAACACCTTCATGACCGCCATCAAGGCCTCTGAAAAAGGCGCTTACGACTATCTGCCCAAGCCCTTCGACCTGACAGAACTGATCGCCATCATCGGCCGCGCGCTCTCCGAACCGAAGCGCAAACCGGCCAAGCTCGATGACGACATGCAGGACGGCATGCCGCTCGTTGGCCGCTCGGCGGCGATGCAGGAAATCTACCGCGTTCTCGCCCGCCTGATGCAGACAGACCTGACCCTGATGATCACGGGTGAATCCGGTACGGGTAAGGAACTGGTGGCGCGCGCGCTGCATGATTACGGCAAGCGCCGCAACGGTCCCTTTGTCGCCATCAACATGGCGGCTATTCCGCGAGATCTGATCGAATCCGAACTCTTCGGCCATGAGAAGGGCGCCTTTACCGGCGCGCAGAACCGCTCGACAGGCCGTTTCGAACAGGCCGAGGGTGGCACGCTGTTCCTCGATGAAATCGGCGATATGCCGATGGATGCCCAGACGCGCCTGCTGCGTGTGTTGCAACAGGGCGAATATACGACGGTGGGCGGCCGCACGCCGATCCGCACCGATGTCCGCATCGTCGCTGCCACCAACAAGGACCTGAAACAGTCGATCAATCAGGGCCTCTTCCGCGAAGACCTTTATTATCGCCTCAACGTTGTGCCGCTGCGCCTGCCGCCGCTGCGTGACCGGGCCGAGGATATTCCCGATCTGGTGCGCCATTTTATCCAGCAGGGCGAGAAGGAAGGTCTTGAGGGCAAGCGTTTCGAGAGCGAAGCGCTGGAAGTCATGAAGGCCTATGCCTGGCCGGGCAACGTGCGCGAACTGGAAAACCTGATCCGCCGCCTCATGGCACTTTACCCGCAGGAAGTCATCACCCGCGAGATCATCGAGCAGGAACTGCAATCGGATGTTCCCGACAGTCCGCTCGACAAGATGGCGGTCCGCACCGGTTCGCTCACCATCTCGCAGGCGGTTGAGGAAAACATGCGGGATTATTTCGCCAGTTTCGGCGATGGCCTGCCGCCGCCCGGTCTTTATGATCGCGTGCTGCGCGAACTCGAATATCCGCTGATTCTCGCAGCCCTGACGGCGACACGCGGCAATCAGATCAAGGCCGCCGATCTTCTTGGCCTCAACCGCAATACGCTGCGCAAGAAAATCCGCGAGCTCGGCGTTTCCGTTTATCGTAGCTCCCGCCCAACCTGAGAATGTTGACAAGGCCGCATTTGTCGTTGCACTTTCGCCACATTGTGTTGCTTGAAAAACACTAGGAAGGAAAGAGATTCGCCAGCCTGAGGTGTATCTCGCCTGACTTCAGAAATGTGGTGCTGGTTGGCCAGCAATTGGGAGTAGTGCATGCGGAAACCCGCCGCCGAACACGACGTTGCCGATGAAGCAGCGGGCATGGTGGTTGCCGATCGCAGGATGTCTTTCGCCTTGCCGGGGCTGGTGCTCGCCGGCGTCGCTCTCGTTTGCGCCATCATCACCCTCTTCGTGCTTATGGGCGTGACGCCGATTGCGCCGACGACCAATGTCGTCATCGCCTCGGTGGTGATCAATTCGATTTTCGTGATCGGCCTGATCGTTCTCATCGGCCGCGAAATCAACCGGCTGCTGAAAGCGCGGAAAAAGGGCAGGGCGGCGGCGCGACTGCACGTCCGCATCGTCGTGCTTTTCTCCATCGTGGCGATCACGCCGGCCGTTCTCGTGGCGATCTTCGCCAGCCTGACGCTGAATGTCGGTCTCGACCGCTGGTTTTCAATCCGCACCCAGTCGATCGTCGAGTCATCAGGCAATATCGCCCAGGCATATATGATGGAGAATGCTGGCTACCTGCAGGGGCAAACGCTGTCGATGGCCACCGACCTCGACCGCAACCGCGCGCTTTTTTATCTTGATCGTACCGGCTTCGTCGATCTGATGACGCGTCAGGCCAAGGGCCGCGGCCTGCTCGGCGCGTTTCTGGTGCAGGAGGACGGCGACGCGGTTGCGCAGGCCGATATCAAGACGGAAAAACCGCTTCCGGCCATTCCGCACGACGCGCTCGAAAAAGCCGCCGCCGGTCAACCAACCCTTATTCCGCCGGGTATCACCAACCTCGTTGGCGCCATCATCAAACTCGAAGGCATCAGCGGCACGTTCCTCTATACCGTGCGCGCGGTCGATCCCAAGGTGATGACCGCAATGCGGCTGATGGAGGAGAACCGCGCGGAATACAAGAATATGGAGGCGGGACGAGCGCCGCTGCAGATCGCCTTTGCGATCCTCTATCTCGGTTTTGCGCTGATCGTGCTTCTGGTCGCCATATGGACGGCCATCGCGGTCGCCGACCGGATCGTGCGGCCGATCCGTCTTCTCATCAGCGCCGCCGACAGTGTCGCCACCGGCAACATGCATGTGCTGGTTCCCGTTCGCGCTGTCGATGGCGACGTCGGGCGCCTGTCGCGCACCTTCAACAAGATGGTTTCGGAACTGCGCAGCCAGCAGGAGCAGATCATCGAGGCCAAGGACGATATTGACGACCGCCGCCGCTTCATCGAAGCCGTGCTGTCGGGTGTGACCGCCGCCGTCATCGGCATTGATGAGAACCGCAGGATCACCATCGTCAACCCGTCCGGCGAGGAATTCCTGGCGCTGAATTTCGACCAGTGGATGGGCGCGCAGCTGTCCGAGATCGCGCCTGAGATCGATCAGGTCGTGACCGAGGCAAACACTTGGGCGCGCGGCAACTTCCGCAAGCAAATCAATATCATGCGGCGGGGCAAGGAACGGACGCTGAATGTGCAGGTAACTCGCGAGGATGCCCGCGACAGCCGCGACAGCTACGTCATTACCCTTGATGACATCACCGATCTCGTCATCGCCCAGCGCTCCACCGCATGGTCGGATGTGGCACGGCGCATCGCGCATGAAATCAAGAACCCGCTGACGCCGATCCAGCTTTCCGCCGAGCGTATCAAGCGCCGTTTCGGCAAGCAGATCGACGAAAACGACCGCGCCATCTTCGACCAGTGTACGGACACCATCGTCCGGCAGGTCGGCGATATCGGCCGGATGGTGGATGAATTCTCAGCCTTTGCGCGCATGCCGAAGCCGACGAAGGAAAAGTCGGACCTTCGGGCGATCCTCAAGGACGCGGCCTTCCTTCGCGAAATCAGTGCCGCCGATACGAAGTTCACGACGGAGCTGGGCGATATTCCGCTGGAGGGCATGTTCGATGCTCGCATGCTGGGACAGGCCTTCGGCAATCTCATCAAGAATGCGACGGAAGCAATCGAAGCGGTGGAAGGCGAAAAGCGGCCGGGTAAAATCCTGGTGCGCGCCTCTTTTGACGAGGCCAATTCGCGTTTCGTGGCTGACATCATCGACAATGGCCGCGGCCTTCCCGTCGAGAACCGTCACCGCATTCTCGAACCCTATATGACGATGCGGGACAAGGGCACGGGCCTTGGGCTCGCCATCGTCAAGAAGATCATTGAGGAACATGGCGGGTATCTGGAACTCCACGATGCCCCTGCCGAATTCGACCATGGCCATGGCGCCATGATCCGAGTGCTGCTGCCCTATATCGAGGCGGTCGGCGGCGAAAATAACAAGGAAGCAGCATATGGCGTCTGATATTCTGGTCGTGGATGACGAGGCGGACATTCGCGAAATCGTAGCGGGCATTCTTTCCGATGAGGGCCACGAGACCCGCATGGCCTTCGACAGCGACAGCGCACTGGCCGCCATTTCGGAACGTGTGCCACGCCTGATCTTTCTCGACATCTGGATGCAGGGTTCGAAGCTCGACGGTCTGGCGCTGCTGGACGAAATCAAGAGCCGCCACCCCGAAATTCCTGTCGTCATGATTTCCGGTCACGGCAATATCGAAACCGCCGTCAACGCCATCAAGCGCGGGGCCTTCGATTTCATCGAAAAGCCGTTCAAGGCCGATCGTCTGATCCTGATCGCCGAGCGGGCGCTGGAAAACTCCAAGCTGAAGCGCGAGGTTCAGGAACTCAAGAAGCGTACCGGTGACGCGGTTGAACTCGTCGGCGCCTCGCTTGCGGTGTCTCAACTTCGCCAGACCATCGACAGGGTTGCTCCAACCAACAGCCGCATCATGATCCTCGGCCCCTCCGGTTCCGGCAAGGAGCTGGTGGCGCGCATGGTGCACAAGAAATCCTCGCGCGCCACGGGACCTTTCGTGGCGCTGAATGCTGCGACAATCACCCCGGATCGCATGGAAATTGCGCTGTTCGGCACCGAAGGCCTGCCCGGGCAGCCCCGCAAGGTGGGTGCTCTGGAAGAAGCCCATCGTGGCGTTCTTTATCTCGATGAAGTCGGCGAAATGCCGCGCGAAACGCAGAACAAGATCCTGCGCGTGCTGGTCGATCAGCAGTTCGAGCGCGTCGGCGGTGGCAAGCGGGTGAAGGTGGATGTGCGCATTATTTCCTCCACCGCCCATCACCTCGAAAGCCTGATCGCCGAAGGCCAGTTCCGCGAAGACCTGTACCACCGTCTCGCCGTGGTACCGGTCAAGGTGCCGGCTCTGTCCGAACGGCGCGAGGATATTCCTTTCCTCGTCGACATGTTCATGCGGCAGATTTCCGAGCAGGCTGGCATCCGCCCGCGCAAGATCGGCGACGACGCCATGGCCGTTCTCCAGACCCATGACTGGCCGGGCAATATCCGCCAGCTGCGCAACAATATCGAGCGGCTGATGATTCTCGCCCGTCCGGAAGGCGGCGAAGCGCCGATCTCGGCCGACATGCTGCCTTCGGATATTGGCGACATGCTGCCGAAGATTTCAGCCCAGGGCGACCAGCACATCATGACTTTGCCGCTGCGTGAAGCCCGTGAAATGTTCGAGCGTGATTATCTGATGGCCCAGATCAACCGTTTCGGCGGCAATATTTCGCGAACGGCGGAATTTGTCGGCATGGAACGGTCGGCACTGCATCGCAAACTGAAATCTCTCGGCGTATAAGGGACCAAGGCGCTTCGCCGCAACCGATTATTCCGTCAGAGAGACAGCATGAAAGTCATCATTTGTGGTGCAGGGCAGGTGGGTTACGGCATCGCCGAACAATTGTCGCGGGAGGATAATGAGGTATCGGTGATCGATACGGCCGCGCCGCTGATCACCGCCATCACCGAGACGCTGGATGTACGCGGTTATGTCGGCCACGGCGCGCATCCCGACATGCTGGCAAAGGCCGGTGCGGATCAGGCCGACATGATCATCGCGGTGACCCTGCACGACGAGATCAATATAGTCGCCTGCGAGGTGGCGCATGCGCTCTTCAGCGTGCCGACCAAGATCGCCCGCATTCGCGACCAGAGCTATCTGAAGCCGGAATATGCCGATCTCTTCAGCCGCGAGAACATGTCCATTGATGTGACGATTTCTCCGGAGGTCGAAGTCGGCAAGATGGTGCTGCGGCGCATCGCCTTTCCGGGCGCGACTGACGTGGTGCGCTTTGCCGACGATACGATCTACATGCTGGCCATCGAGTGCATGGAAGATTGCCCTGTCATCAACACGCCGCTGCAGCAGCTTTCCAGCCTGTTTCCGGACCTCATCGCCACCGTGGTCGGTGTTTATCGCGATGGCATTCTCAAGGTGGCGCATTCTTCGGAACAGTTGCGGGTGGGTGACCTCGCTTATGTCATCTGCCAGCGCCAGCACGCCCGCCGCACCTTGAGTCTCTTCGGTCATGAGGAGCAGGAGGCGCAGCGCATCGTCATTGCCGGCGCCGGCAATATCGGCCATTTCGTCGCCCGCAAGATCGAGGAGATGCAGCCGAAAACCCGGGTGAAGATCATCGAGGCGGATCGCGACCGGGCGGTTGCCGCTTCCGAACAGCTCAGCCACACCATCGTCATGCACGGCTCGGCGCTCGACCAGAAAATCCTGATGCAGGCCGATATTCAGGACGCCGATCTGATCGTCACGCTCACCAATAACGACCAGACCAATATTCTGGCCGCCGTGATCGCCAAGCAGCTCGGCTGCAAATCGAATCTGGCTCTCTTGAACAGCACGTCGTTCCACGACGTCGCCCGCTCTCTGGGACTCGATGCCTATATCAACCCTCGGGCCGTGACGATCTCCCGCGTGCTTCAGCACGTGCGCAAGGGTCGTATCCGTTCGGTCTATGCCGTTCAGCGCGGCTCGGCGGAGGTGATCGAGGCGGAAGCGCTGGAGACCTCGCCGCTGGTCGGCCAGTCCTTCCGCGACATCGATATGCCCGACGGCGTGCGCATTGGCGCGATCTATCGCGACGGTGTGGTGATCCGCCCGGATGGCAGCACGAAAATCAAGGCGAAGGACCGCGTGGTGCTGTTTGCATCCGCCGATGCGGTGCGCGACGTGGAACAACTTTTCCGTGTTTCGATACAATATTTTTGACTGTCCCGAATTGAAAATGCGGGTCAATACTCGTACCTGTCAGACTGTTTTCGCCGTTGCGGAACGGAACATGATTTGATACCAGAGTTTGAGGTCGGCCAAGCGGGGGACAAGACTCGGCCGGCTTATTATTGATTGATTATTTTCCGGTATCCCTGCCGGCAAAAAAGAAAGAAGCGGCGCCATGGCGGAACGTTCTCAAAACCTTCAGGATCTCTTCCTCAATACCGTTCGTAAGCAAAAGATTTCGCTAACGATCTTCCTGATCAACGGCGTCAAGCTGACGGGCGTTGTCACCTCCTTCGACAATTTTTGCGTGCTTCTGCGCCGCGATGGTCATTCGCAGCTGGTCTACAAGCATGCGATTTCCACCATCATGCCCGGCCAGCCGATGCAGATGTTCGAAAGCGAAGAAGGCGCGGCCTGATCGGGCTTCCTCGACGGATATTCGACATAGACTGATCAGGATCGGGAACATTTCCCGTTCCCTCAGGTTAACTCCCATGGCCGCCCGCGCGGATGCGGTCGGCCGCAATCTTTTTTCTGGATAAGGCTGAGCCCCATTTCGACGCGCGACACCTCGAACGAATCGATCATTCCGGAGCAGGAAAAGCACCGCGACGACATGCGCGCGGTCGTTCTTGTGCCCGTCCTCAAGCAGCAGCGCGAAAATCGGGATGCGTCGGCAGCTCCGGCTTCGCCCGGCCGCTCCGTCGAAGCCAAGCTCGAGGAGGCAAAAGGGCTGGCGCTTGCCATCGATCTTGAGGTGACCCAGGGGCTCATCGTCGCCGTCAACCAGCCACGCCCGGCCACGCTGTTCGGAACCGGCAAGATCGAGGAAATCGGCCATCTTCTCGATGAGACCAATTCCGGTCTGGTGATTGTCGATCATCCGCTGACCCCGGTGCAGCAGCGCAATCTCGAAAAGCAGTGGAACGCCAAGGTCATCGACCGCACGGGTCTTATCCTTGAAATCTTCGGCCGCCGCGCCTCCACCAAGGAAGGCACCCTGCAGGTCGATCTGGCGCATCTGAACTATCAGAAAGGCCGCCTCGTCAGAAGCTGGACCCACCTTGAACGCCAGCGCGGTGGTGCAGGATTCATGGGCGGTCCGGGTGAAACCCAGATCGAGGCCGACAGACGGTTGCTGCAGGATCGCATCGTAAAGCTCGAAAAGGAACTGGAGCAGGTGGTGCGTACCCGCCAGCTTCACCGTGCCAAGCGCCGCAAGGTGCCGCATCCGATCGTTGCCCTGGTTGGCTACACCAATGCCGGCAAATCCACGCTGTTCAACCGCATCACCGGTGCGGGTGTTCTGGCGGAAGACATGCTGTTCGCAACACTCGACCCGACCTTGCGCCGCATGAAGCTGCCACATGGCCGCACCGTCATCCTGTCCGATACGGTTGGTTTCATTTCCGATCTTCCAACGCATCTCGTCGCCGCTTTCCGGGCGACTCTGGAAGAGGTGCTGGAAGCCGATCTCGTTCTGCATGTGCGCGACATGTCCGATCCGGACAACGCCGCCCAGTCCGCGGATGTGCTGCGTATTCTCGGCGACCTCGGCATTGACGAGAAGGAAGCGGAAAAGCGCATCATCGAGGTCTGGAACAAGGTCGACCGTCTGGAACCGGAAGCGCATGACGCCATCATGCAGCGCGCCGAGGGCCGTTCGGATATCCGCGCCGTTTCGGCCATTACGGGCGAGGGCGTCGATGCCCTGATGGACGAGATTTCCAGGCGCCTGTCCGGTGTGCTGACGGAGACGACCGTGTTGCTTTCCGTCGAGCAATTGCCGTTGATCTCGTGGGTCTACAGCAATTCCATTGTCGACGGTCGTGAAGACCATGAGGATGGATCGGTTGCGCTCGATGTGCGCTTGTCGGAAGCACAGGCCGCCGAACTGGAACGGAAGCTCGGTAAAGCGACTGTCCGCGAACGCGAGGACTGGGAGCGCTAAGCGCTCCGAAAAGGGTGACAAACTCCGAAAATCTCTCTTTCGTCGGACTTGATCCGGCATCCAGCCACGACGCGTCTGCGCCGTGAAGGGAGTTATCGCGATCAAGGACTTGATCGTACTGGACCCCGGACTAAATCCGCGGTGACGGTGGGCTAGGACGAAACCGTCTCAAGCGAACGTTCGATGCGTTTCGCCGCCTGCCAGAGATCTTCCATTCTCTCAAGGCTCGCTTCTTCCAGCGTCTCGCCATTTTGGCTGAGCGACGTTTCGATGTGATTGAAACGCCTGCGGAATTTCGTGTTCGTACCGCGCAGTGCATCTTCCGGATCGGCTTTGACATGCCGGCCGATATTGACGAGGGCGAAAATCAGATCGCCGAGTTCGTCCGAGACCTTTTCCGGTTTTCCGTCCGCCAGCGCCTCACGCAATTCGGCGATTTCCTCCTCGATCTTGTCGAGAATGGGAGCGGGGTTCGACCAGTCGAAACCGGCGCGCGCCGCCTGTTCCTGCAGCTTCAGGGCCTCTGTCAACGCCGGCTGGCTGCGCTGTACGCCGCCCAGAAAGCCTGCCTTGAAATCCTCGGTGATGCCGCGTCGCGCGCGGCGTTCGGCACGCTCGCGTTTTTCCTCGGCCTTGATACGGTCCCATTGCAGTTTGACGCCATCAGGCGTGTCGGCATCGGAGACGGCGAAGACATGCGGATGGCGGCGGATCATCTTCGAGGTGACGGCATGCACCACATCGCCAAAAGCGAATTCACCCCGTTCCTCGGCAATGCGGGCGTGGAAAACCACCTGCAGCAGAAGGTCGCCCAGTTCCTCGCAAAGATCGTCCATATCCTTGCGCTCGATGGCGTCGGCAACCTCATAGGCCTCTTCGATCGTATAGGGCTTGATCGTCTCGAAGGTCTGCACGACATCCCACGGGCAGCCGGTCTCCGGCTGGCGCAGCGCTTCCATGATCTCGATCAGGCGGGAAATATCCTTCGAGGCTTCCATCGTGTCTAAACCTTCATTTTCAGTTTTACGCATTGTCCGGACGGAAAAGCACTACGCAGTTTTCCCGGAAATGCTCTAATTCAGCGGAATATCGTTGTCGCTCTTGGATGATTGGTAGCTGGTGGAGAGATCGTCATAAGCAGCCTTGATGCGGGCTGTCTGGGCCTTCAGCGCGCTTTTCAGCGGATCGTCCTCGCCCTCCACCAGATCGGCAATGAAGAAAGAATTCCAGAAGGCATTGTTGCGACGATAACCGCCCGGTTCCAGCCCAAAAACTTCCTTGAGGATTTTCAGATCGTGAGGGATCGCGAAAGCGTCACGCGAATCCTCGTGACTGAAGAAGGAATAGAAATTATCGAAGCCGGCCCAGGTGATGGCGGACATGCACATGGTGCAGGGTTCGTGGGTGGAGAGGAAAATCAGTTCCCTGGTGTTCGGCTTTTCGCCCAATTCGTAAAACCGCTTCAACGTATGAACTTCGCCGTGCCAGAGCGGATTTTCCAGCTCGTTATTGGTCTCGGCAACCACCAGTGACAGGTCGGATTTACGCAGGATCGCCGCACCGAAGACCTTGTTGCCAAGGCTGACGCCGCGGGCCGTCAAGGGCAGAATATCGTGTTCGATGACATTGAGGAGGCGGGGGGCAAGCGTCTGGCTGGTCAAGGGTCTGATCCTTCGTGCCGCTTCAGTCAAAAGCGGTCTTCACATGGAGAAATCGACAGGTGATTGTCGTTCCTTGTTCGGCGCGGGCACCCGCTTTGTCAAGGGATTCCGAGGGGATTCTAAAGCCCTGCCAAAGCTCTAAAAATCATTGCCGGTTTGTTTTCCTCCAAAACGGGGGTCTTCGAGAAATAAAAATCCAGGTGTCGGAAAGGCTTGAATTTCTGTTTCTTCAATCTTGCACCGCAATGCGGGATATATGTCCAATGCGCAACGAACATGATTTTTCCACTGCTGGCGACCGCCTTTCAACCTTCCCCGCTTTCTTCCGGGTCGAGGGACGGCAGGTGGCTGTTTTCGGCAATGGTGACGAGGCTTTCGCGAAGGTAAGGCTTCTCGCCAACACCAACGCGCATATCATTGCCTATGCCGACAGGCCGGAAGCGGATTTTTCGCGTTATATCAGCGAAAACGGTATCGATCACCGGGCTTTTGCTTTCGCCATCCCGTTGATCGACGGGGCCACGCTGGTCTTTGCCGCGACCGGCGATGAGGCTCTGGACCGCGAGATCGTCACCGCCGCGCGCGCCAGGAAAATTCCCGCTAATGCGGTGGATCAGCCGGCATTTTGCGATTTCTTCACCCCGGCGCTCGTGACCCGCGCGCCCGTCGCCGTGGCTATCGGCACGGAAGGGGCAGGGCCGGTTCTCGCTCAGATGATCCGCGCCCGCATCGACCAGATGTTGTCGCCGTCACTTGGCAAGCTTGCACGGCTTGCCGTGCAATATCGCGACGCGGCCGAGGAGAACGTGCCAAAGGGCGCCTTGCGCCGCAATTTCTGGCGGCGGTTCTTTTCCGGTGCTGTGGCGGATGCGGTCGCCGTTGGGGACACGCTCTCCGCCCGCCAGGCCGTCGACCGGTTGCTGCAATCGCCCGAACGCAGTGAAGGCCGTGTCTGGCTTGTTGGCGCGGGACCGGGCGCTGAAGATTTGCTGACGCTGCGCGCACAGCGCGTGCTGATGGAGGCCGATGTTATCGTTTACGACGCATTGGTGCCGCAGGCGATTGTCGATATGGGCCGCCGCGATGCCGAAAGGCTCTCCGTCGGCAAGCGCAAGGGTTGCCACAGCAAGTCGCAGGAAGAGATCAACCGCCTGCTGGTGCGTCTGGGAAAAGACGGAAAGCGCGTCGTGCGCCTCAAATCCGGTGATCCGCTGGTCTATGGCCGGGCGGGCGAGGAAATGGCGGCGCTGCGCGAGGCTGGTATCGCTTACGAAATCGTGCCTGGCATCACCTCGGCCTTCGCTGCCGCTGCGGATTTCGAATTGCCTCTGACGCTGCGTGGCGTCGCTTCGTCGCTGATTTTCACCACCGGCCACGATCTGACCGGCGATGTCCTGCCCGATTGGGCCCGTCTTGCCGTTTCCGGCGCAACAATCGCCGTTTACATGGGCCGCAGCGTTGCCGCCTCTGTGGCGACGCGGCTGATCGAAGCGGGGCTGGGTGTGGAAACCACCGTTGCCGTTATTGAAAACGCCAGCCGCGCGGATCGTCGCCTGCTGCATGGCACATTGAATGATCTGCCCGACCTCGAACATCGCGATGAGCTGACCGGTCCGGTCATGGTCATTATTGGCGATGCCGTTGCGGGCGCCAATTTCGACAGATCCGAGGCGCTTGCGCTTGCAGTCAAGCCGACGGGCCTCAAACGGGAGTATGTGAATGGTTGACAAGGTTTTGACCGCCAATCGCCTGAGCGACGGCATCGCCGTCTGGCTCGACGCCAATGGCGAATGGACCGAGGCATTGCAGGACGCGATCGTGGCGCGCCATGCGGAGGCCATCGCCTCGCTGGAGGAAATCGGCAAGCGGGATTTCTCCGCCAACAAGGTCGTGGACGTTGCCATCGTCGATGTCGTCGAGCAGGATGGCAAGCTCTGGCCGACGCGTCTTCGCGAACGCATTCGCGCCGCCGGCCCCACCATGCACTATGCCGCCGGTTACAAGCCGGCCGATGCAGCATTCATCGCAGTCTGAGGAAGAAGATGTACCGTTACGACGAGTTCGATCACGCATTTGTTGAAGGCCGCGTGGCACAGTTTCGCGATCAGGTCGAGCGCCGTTTGTCCGGCGAGCTGGCCGAGGATGCGTTCAAGCCGCTGCGCCTGATGAACGGTGTCTATCTCCAGCTGCATGCCTATATGCTGCGCGTCGCCATTCCCTATGGTACGCTGAATTCCAAGCAGATGCGGATGCTGGCCCACATCGCCCGCAAATATGACCGTGGTTACGGCCACTTCACCACCCGTCAGAACATCCAGTACAACTGGCCGCGCCTTTCCGACACGCCGGATATCTTGTCCGAACTGGCGAGCGTGGAAATGCATGCGCTGCAGACCTCCGGCAACTGCATTCGCAACGTCACCGCCGATCATTTCGCCGGTGCGGCCGCCGATGAGGTCGCCGATCCGCGTCCCTATGCGGAAATCCTGCGTCAGTGGTCTTCCGTCCACCCGGAATTCTCCTTCCTGCCACGCAAGTTCAAGATCGCCGTCACGGGTGCCGAGCGCGACCGCGCCGCCATTCAGGTTCACGATATCGGCCTGCATCTGAAAAAGAACGACAAGGGCGAGATTGGTTTTGCCGTCTATGTCGGCGGCGGGCAGGGCCGCACGCCGATGATCGCCAAGAAAATCCGTGACTTCCTGCCGGAAGAGGATCTCTTGTCCTACACCACGGCGATCATGCGCGTTTATAACCTGCACGGCCGCCGCGACAACAAATACAAGGCGCGCATCAAGATCCTCGTGCATGAGACCGGTGCGGAAGAGCTGGCCCGTCAGGTCGAGGTCGAATTCGCGGAACTCAAGAACACCGAGTTGAAGCTGCCGGATGCGGATATCGCGGCAATCACCCATTACTTCGCGCCGCCGGCGCTGAAGGACCGGCCGGAAGGCTGGGAAAGCCTGGCGCGCTGGAAGCGGGCGGATGAAGGTTTTGCCCGTTTTGTCGAGCAGAACGTCGCGCCGCACAAGCATCCCGATTACGGCATGGTGACGATCTCGCTGAAGCCGATCGGCGGCATTCCGGGCGATGCGACCGACGAGCAGATGGAGCTCGTCGCCGATATCGCCGCAGAATATGCCTTCGACGAAATCCGCATCAGCCATGAGCAGAACATCATCCTGCCGCATGTGGCGCTGGCCGATCTCGAGCCGGTCTATCGTGCACTGGTAGGTGCTGGCCTTGCGACCGCCAATGCCGGGCTGATCACCGATATCATTGCCTGTCCCGGGCTGGACTATTGCGCGCTCGCCAATGCGCGCTCCATTCCGGTGGCGCAGGAAATTTCCACCCGCTTCGGCGCGCCCGAACGTCAGGCGGAAATCGGCGAGCTGAAGATCAAGATTTCCGGCTGCATCAACGCCTGCGGTCACCACCATGTCGGCCATATCGGCCTGCTGGGCGTGGAGAAGAAGGGCGCGGAACTCTACCAGATCACACTCGGCGGATCGGGCGACGAAAACACCTCGATCGGTGAAATCATCGGCCGTGGTTTCGAGCCGGAGAAGGTGACCGATGCCATTGAAACCATCGTCGATACCTATCTCGGGCTTCGCCTTTCGAAGGAAGAAAACTTCCTCGAAGCCTATCGCCGCGTCGGACCGCAGCCCTTCAAGGATGCGCTCTACGGTTCCGCTGCAGAAGCTGCCTGAGGAGAATGCCATGACGAAAATCTGGAACCGCGACGGCTTCGTGGAAAACGATCCCTGGGTGATCGAAACGGAAGAATTGAAGGCGACAGCCGAGCAGAAGCCTCTGCTGCCGCTCGCCGATTTTCTGGTTCGCGCTGCCGAAAGCAACGATATCGGTCTCGGTGTCCTGATTGCACCGGCCGATGATGTCATCCAGCTCGGCCCTTACCTTGATCGTATCGATCTTGTCGCCGTAAGCTTCCCGGCCTTCAATGACGGCCGTGGTTTCAGCCACGCCTCTTTGCTGCGCAGCCGCCTCGGTTTTGCAGGCGAGGTGAGGGCGGTCGGCGATGTTCTGATCGATCAGGTGCCGCTGATGCTGCGCACCGGTTTTACCAGCTTTGCGGTAACGAACGGTACGGCGATCCGCCGCCTGTCCGAAAATCGCCTGCCGGAAATCCCGGTTTATTATCAGCCGACGGCCCGGCCGGCGAGCAGCGGTGAGGCCTATAGCTGGCGTCGCCGTGCGTCTCTATGACACGTTGCGTGGAAATATGAGTTTTTGATACATATTTCCTACGCACATGGCAGTATTGATATTCTCATGTCTTCAAACCTCGGCAAGAATGGTATAATTGCCCGGTTGGAGAATGTCGCCTATCGAATAAGAATGGACGGAACCTGAAATGAACGCGCCAGCCAAGACGGAAGATTTCGCGATCAAGATACCTGACGGTGTTTACGCCGAGACGGTTTTGTCGGTGGAGCACTATACGGATCATCTGTTCCGTTTCCGCATGACGCGTCCGGCCGGTTTCCGTTTCCGTTCCGGTGAGTTCGCCATGATCGGCCTAATGGTTGGCGACAAGCCGATCTACCGCGCCTATTCCATCGCCAGCCCCGCCTGGGACGAGGAATTGGAATTCTTCTCGATCAAGGTTCCGGACGGCCCGCTGACCTCGCATCTTCAGGCGATCAAGCCCGGCGATACCGTGCTGATGCGCAAGAAGCCGACAGGCACGCTGGTTCTGGACGCGTTGACCCCCGGCAGACGGCTTTACATGTTCTCCACCGGTACCGGCATCGCGCCTTTCGCGAGCCTGATCCGCGATCCGGAGACCTACGAGAAGTTCGAAGAGGTGATCCTCACCCACACCTGCCGCGACGTGGCCGAGCTGAAATACGGCTTCGATCTGGTCGAGGAAATCAGGAACCATGAATTCCTCAACGAGATCGTTGGCGACAAGCTCAAGCATTATGCGACGGTCACCCGCGAAGATTATCCCTTCCAGGGCCGCATCACCACGCTGATCGAAAACGGTAAGCTGTTTGCGGATCTCGGCGTTCCCGCACTCGACCCCGCCATCGATCGCGGCATGATCTGCGGTTCTTCGGCCATGCTGAAGGACACCAAGGAACTGCTTGAAAAGGCCGGCCTTAACGAAGGCGCCAACAACAAGCCCGCCGAATTCGTCATCGAGCGCGCTTTCGTCGGTTGATCACATAACCAACAACGAGAGTTCAGGAGGCCGTCAGGCCTCCTTTTTGTTTGCGCTTTCAGTGCCGGTGGTGAGAGGCGGTGTCGTCATTCCGGTTCGGCGCTATCTCATTGCGATAGAGAAGAAAAAGCCCGATGGCGATAGCGGCAATGCCGCCGCCGACGAGATGCGACAGCGAATAACCGCCCTTCGTCACCAGCCAGCCTGCGACGACATTGCTGAATGATGCGCCGATACCCTGAACCATCATGACGCTGGCAAGGCCGACATTAAAACGACCGGTGCCCTTCAAAATCCTCTCCACCGCAACCGGGGTGACGATGCCGAGCAGGCCGGCGCCAACGCCATCGAGAAACTGCACCGGGAAGATCACCCAGAAATCCGTAAAGGCTGAGGCGAGAAGACCGCGTATCGGCAGGGCGACCAGCGCGATGATAAAAACGGTCGAGAGGCCGAAACGGCGTATCAGCCATGGGGCCATTGCGGCGACGAAGATCATCGCGAATTGTGCGACGCCGGTGATGATGGCGGTGGTGCGGAAGGGCGTCTGCAGTTCGATGGCGAAATCCTGCGCGATCAACCGGCTCATCGGCGCGTTGCCGAAGTGGAAGACAAGCAGAATGATGGCGAGAAAGATCAACCCGCGCTCCTGCAGCAGCACCTTGATGCCGGATGGGCCGGGTTCTCCCTTGTCTTCGGCAAGGCCGCGGGCGACCTTGTGGTCGATTCGATTAGGGTCGATGGCCGCCGTCGCGACCAATGCGCCTGCAGCGGTCAGCAGCATGAGGCCGATGATGCCGTTCATGCCGAAGAAGGTAACCACCACATATGTCGCGAAAAGCGAGGCGAAATTGCCGCCGTGGTTCCAGAACTCGTTGCGTGAGATCTGATGGGAGAACAGACGTTCGCCGACAAGGCCGAGTGTGAGGCCGGCAAGTGCCGGCCCGACCACGGCGCCGACGACGGCCGTCATGATCTGACCGGTCCAGACGATCCATGTATCCGGAAAGATCAGCGTGATCAGCGCGCCGATGGTCACGAGGATGACGGAAATGGCGAGCAGTGTCCTTTTCCACGTTGTGCCATCCACCAGCGCGCCACAGAGCGGCGTTGCAAGCAGACCGACGAGGCCACCCACCGTGGCGATCATGCCCAGCGAAAGCGAAGACCAGCCCTTTGTCGCTAAAAAGGCATCCAGAAACGGCCCAAGGCCGTCGCGGGCATCGGCGAGGAAAAAGTTCAGTGCGGCAAGAGCAAAAAGCGTGCGGTCTGAAATGCCACCGCTGCGGGGCAGGCCACCGGAAGGAAGGCTGCCGCGCGCTGCCGAAACGCCGATCGTCGTCATGAAATATGCTCCGAAAATATGCGCGAGAAGATGGGAATTGATTGAGGCTGGCGAGAAACATCTGTGCCCGCATTTGGTTGCACAGGCACAATAGAAATATTGGTCCACCGCTATTTTTGATGGTTGCAGAATAGGCCGAAGGAACGTTTACCGACGCAAGCGAGTTAGCCTTCGTGGAAAAAACGGATACTCGCCATGAAGACCAAAGCTTTTGCGATTTTATTTTCTGCCGGATTGCTCGGCGCACAGCCCGCACATGCGGATGAACGCGAATTCCTCTCGTCGCTGAAAGGCACCTGGGCGGGCAAGGGAACCGTGATTACCCGCATCGGCACGCCGCCGATCAGCGTAAACTGTACGCTCAACTCCAATACCGGAGCGTCTTCGCTCAACATGTCCGGTACTTGCCGGGGACTGCTTGTGGTAAAGCGCGCAATCGCCGCCGATCTCTCGACGAAGGGCGGGCGCTATAGCGGCGCCTATACCGGCCCTTCCGGCCGCCCGTCTGCCCTTTCCGGCACGAGACAGGGAAATGCGATCAACCTGACCGTCCGCTGGAATCGCGACATCAACGGCGACCGTGTCGCCGCCATGACCATTGAGAAGGTTGGCGAGAATGGCCTGCGGTTGCGCACCACCGACAAGGACGGACGGACCGGCAAGACGGTGGTGACGAGCGATATCCGGCTTGTACGCTAAGACAGCCGCGGGAAAATGACGGGTGGGGCGTTCGAATCTTAACGGAACTCGAGCAACAGCGGGCAATGGTCCGAAACCTCAGGCTGTCTCACCACATCGAAGTGATCGACCTCTACAGCCGGGTTGACCAGCATGTAATCCGCATAACGGTTCGGTTTGGCATAATGCGAGGTCCGGGTGTCGGTAAAGCCCCGTGTCGTGACGAGTTCGGTGAGATCCAGTTCCTTCAACACGGCGAAGGTTTCGCTATCAGGCAGAACATTAAAGTCGCCGCAGACGACGATCCTGTCGCCATCCTCCGCAATGTTTTTCACAAGTTGGACGAGGCGTTTTGCCTGCGCCAGACGAGCGGATGTATCTTGCTTGCCGTCGAGGTCGCGCAGCCCATGCATATGGGCGATGACGGCGGGCTGCCCGGTTGTGAAGTCGAAAACCCTGATGGCGTGGCCCGTGCGTGAACGTGGATGATCGCCATATCCGTCAGCCGAAAAGACGCCGTGTACGAAACCCTGCGCCTGCGCAATGATGGCGAGGGATTTGCGAACGAAGGTCGCTAGCCCAAATTGGGAAGGATATCGTATTTTGCCCTGCCAGAGGTCCCCCTGCGCCGCGGGGCAAAATATCGCCACATGATCTGGCAAGGCCTCTGTGACATCGCGGAAAAAGTTCGCCCGCTGCGGCAAGTCAATGCCGTGATCACGATAGCTCAGCCAGTCCTGCGTGGCGGCTGGTGTGTGCACCACTTCCTGCAGACATAAGATATCGGGGTCAGACAAGGCAATATAGGGAACGAGCTCGTCATGAAGCTTTCCGCCCCAACCATTCAGGCAAATCAGACGCATTCCCACTCCATCCCCACGTCGCGGCGTCATCTGTTTAACACGGGATATGCCACGATCAATCATTCGGAAGCGTGATGGCCAGATAGCGAAGGCCCTGCCAAAACGAAAAAGGCCCGGATCGCTCCGGGCCTTCGTATGTCGGTTGCAGTGCTGCCTTTATTCCGCCGCCTCGGCATAGGCCTCCATCGGCGGGCAGGTGCAGATGAGGTTGCGGTCGCCATAGACATTGTCGATGCGGTTGACCGGCGACCAGTATTTGTCGATGCGGAAGGCGCCGGGCGGGAAGCAGCCCTTTTCGCGGCTATAGGGACGATCCCATTCGCCGACCAGGTCTTCCACCGTGTGCGGCGCGTTCTTCAGCGGGTTGTTGGTCTTGTCCGCACGGCCTTCCTCGATGTCGCGGGCCTCCTCGCGGATCGCCAGCATCGCATCGCAGAAACGGTCGATTTCCGCCTTGGTTTCGGATTCCGTCGGCTCGATCATCAGCGTGCCGGCAACCGGCCAGCTCATGGTCGGCGCATGGAAACCGCAATCGATCAGGCGCTTTGCCACATCGTCAACCGTCACGCCGCAGCTATCCGCAAGCGGCCGGGTATCGATGATGCATTCATGCGCCACGCGACCGGTCTCGGACTTGTAGAGCACGTCATAAGCGCCCTTCAGTCGTTCGGCGATATAGTTGGCGTTGAGGATCGCCACCTTGGTCGCCTGCGTCAGCCCTTCGCCGCCCATCATCAGGCAATAGCTCCAGGAGATCGGCAGGATCGACGGCGAACCGAACGGAGCGGCAGACACCGCACCCTCACGACCGTCCGTCGCCGGATGGCCGGGCAGGTGAGGCGCCAGATGCGCCTTGACACCGATCGGTCCCATGCCCGGACCGCCGCCGCCATGCGGAATGCAGAAGGTCTTGTGCAGGTTGAGGTGCGAAACGTCGGAGCCGATATCGCCGGGACGGGCAAGGCCAACCATGGCGTTCATGTTGGCGCCGTCGAGATAGACCTGTCCGCCGTGCTTATGGGTGATCTCGCAGATTTCGCGAACCGTCTCCTCGAACACGCCGTGGGTGGACGGATAGGTGATCATGCAGCACGAGAGGTTTTCCGCATACTGCTCTGCTTTTGCGCGGAAATCATCGATATCGATGTCACCGTTATCCCGCACCTTCACCGGCACAACCTTCATGCCGACCATCTGCGCCGAGGCAGGGTTGGTGCCATGCGCCGAGGTTGGAATGAGGCAGACGTCGCGATGCGTGCCGCCATTGGCGAGATGATAGTTGCGGATCGTCAGAAGCCCCGCATATTCCCCCTGCGCGCCGGAATTCGGCTGCATGGAGAAAGCGTCGTACCCGGTGACCGAGCACAGCTTTTCCGAGAGATCGTCGATCATCTCCTTGTAACCGAGCGCCTGATTGGCAGGTACGAAGGGGTGGATGTCGGAAAATTCCGGCCAGGTGATCGGCAGCATTTCCGCCGTGGCGTTAAGCTTCATGGTGCACGAACCGAGCGGGATCATCGAGCGGTCGAGCGCCAGATCGCGGTCCGAAAGACGGCGGATGTAACGGGTCATCTCGCTTTCGGCACGGTTCATGTGGAAGATCGGATGCGTCATGTACTGGCTGGTGCGCAGCAGGTCCTTCGGCAGACGATAGTCCGGCTCGAAATCCGAAATCGAGAAATTGCCGCCGAACGCACGCCAGACGGCTTCCAGCGTTGCCGGGCGCGTACGCTCATCAAGGCTCATGCCGATCTTGGTCGCGCCGACCTTGCGCAGGTTCACACCTTCCGCCACGGCCGAGCGCAGGATGACGCCCTGCATATGGCCGACTTCGACGGTGATCGTGTCGAAGAAGGTTTCCGGTTCGATGGTGTAGCCGAGCTTTTCCAGACCCTTGGCCATCAGCACGGCCTTCTGGTGGGTCTGCTGGGCAATCGCCTTGATACCCTGCGGGCCGTGGAAGACGCCGTACATTGAAGCCATGACGGCGAGCAGCACCTGCGCGGTGCAGATGTTCGACGTGGCCTTTTCGCGGCGGATATGCTGCTCGCGGGTCTGCAGCGACAGGCGGTAGGCGCGGTTGCCGCGCGCATCGACGGAAACGCCGACCAGACGGCCGGGCATGGAGCGCTTATGCGCGTCCTTGACGGACATATAGGCTGCGTGCGGACCGCCATAACCGACCGGAACGCCGAAACGCTGCGAGGTGCCGATGGCGATGTCAGTACCCATTTCGCCCGGAGACTTCAGAAGCGTCAGCGCCAGAAGATCGGCGGCGACGGCCGCAATCGCGCCCGTCTGGTGCAGGCGGGAAATCAGGCCGGAGAAATCGCTGACATGACCGTGGGTGCCGGGATACTGGAAGATCGCGCCGAACACGTCGACCGGATCGAGATCGGTGAACGGGTTGCCGACAATAACCTTCCAGCCGAGCGGGGCCGCACGGGTCTCGATCAGCGCAATGGTCTGCGGATGGCAATTGGCATCGACGAAGAAGGCGGTCGCCTTGGATTTCGCGACGCGCTGGCACATGGCCATGGCTTCGGCAGCGGCAGTAGCTTCATCGAGCAGCGATGCGTTGGCGACATCAAGGCCGGTGAGATCGCAGACCATGGTCTGGTAATTCAGCAGCGCCTCTAGGCGGCCCTGGGAAATTTCCGGCTGGTAGGGGGTGTAAGCCGTGTACCAGGCAGGGTTTTCCAGGATGTTGCGCTGGATGACCGGCGGCGTGATGGTGCCGTAATAGCCCTGGCCGATCAGCGAGGTCAGGACCTGGTTCTTGTTGGCCGTCTCGCGAAGACGATCCAGCGCCTCGCGTTCGGTCAGCGCCGCACCCCAGGTGAGCGGCACCTTCTGGCGGATGGAGGAGGGAACGGTGGCGTCGATGAGGGCGTCGAGGCTCTTGTAACCGACGACCTTCAGCATCTCTGCCATTTCCGACGGCGACGGCCCGATGTGACGCCGGTTGGCGAAATCATAGGGCTGGTAGTCGGTGAAATGGAATTCGGTGGGCGTCGTCATTACGCGATCAGCTCCTTGTAGGCCGCTTCGTCAAGCAGCGTATCGGCATCCGCGACGTTGGAAAGTTTCAGCTTGAAGAACCAGCCGGCACCCTGCGGATCCGAATTGACCAGCGAGGGATCATCGACGATGGCCTGGTTGATTTCCACCACTTCGCCATCCAGCGGACAATAGACGTCGGACGCCGCCTTGACGGATTCCACGGTCGCAGCCTCGCCATCCTTGGCGAAGGTGGCGCCCACTTCCGGCAGTTCGACAAAAACGAGATCGCCAAGCTGTTCGGCGGCGTGGCTGGTGATGCCGACAGTGGCGACATCGCCTTCGAACTTCAGCCATTCGTGTTCTGCGGTAAATTTCAGCATAGGGACGTCCTCTCTGGAAAAGTAATTGGTGAGTGGGTGATTGGCCGTCGGAGCGGGATACCCCCCTCTGCCCTGCCGGGCATCTCCCCCTCAAGGGGGGAGATCGGTCTGCGGCTAAGGTTCAACCTTCTCAATGTTTGAGAATGGAATTGCGAAAGAGCCTCTTGCCGATCTCCCCCCTTGAGGGGGAGATGCCCGGCAGGGCAGAGGGGGGTAGCGGCTCGCTCGACCATTATCGATTACCGCTTGTAGGTGGGCTTGATGAAGGGCAGGGCGGCGACGGTGACGGGTAGATATTTGCCGCGCACTTCCGCAAAGATCGCCGTGCCGGGAGCGGCATAAGAAACAGGCACGTAACCCATGGCGACGGGGCCTTCGACCGAGGGGCCGAAACCGCCGGAGGTGACTTCGCCGATTTCCGTCTTGCCTTCAGCATCCGCAAAAAGCTTCGAATGGCCGCGCACTGGCGCCTTGCCCTCGGGCTTCAGGCCAACACGGCGGCGTGATGTGCCGTCCTTCAGTTCGCCAAGAATGCGTTCCGCACCCGGAAAACCGCCTTCGCGATCACCACCGGCGCGGCGCGCCTTCTGGATCGCCCATTCCAGCGAGGCTTCGATGGGGGAGGTCGTTGTGTCGATGTCGTTGCCGTAGAGACAAAGGCCGGCCTCCAGACGCAGGCTGTCGCGCGCGCCCAGTCCGATGGCTTCGCAATCGGGGTGCTCAAGCAGGGCCTTGGCGATCTCTTCCGCCTTGTCTGCCGGAACCGAGATTTCAAACCCGTCTTCACCGGAGTAACCGGAACGGGAAACGATGCAGGGCACGTCATGCAACGGCACTTCCTGCACATCCATGAATTTCATCTCGGAAACGCTCGTCCACAGTTCGGCCAGCACCTCTTCGGCGCGCGGCCCCTGCAGCGCGATCAGGGCGCGGTCATCGAGAAGGGTGATCTCGCAGGCGTCGGAGAGATGCGCCTTCATATGGGCGACATCGGCATCCTTGCAGGCGGCGTTGACGACGACGAAAAGATGGTCGCCGCGATTGGTGATCATCAGATCGTCGAGAATGCAGCCGTTTTCGTCGGTGAAGAAACCGTAACGCTGGCGGCCTTCCTTGAGACCGAGAATATCGACCGGCACCAGCTTTTCGAGCGCAAGCGCGGCGTCCTCATTGTTGCCGGACTTCGCTTTCAGGATCACCTGACCCATGTGGGACACGTCGAACAGACCGGCGGAGGTGCGGGTCTGAAGATGTTCCTTCAGCACGCCGGCCGGATATTGCACGGGCATGTCGTAACCGGCGAAAGGCACCATGCGGGCGCCAAGCGATATGTGCAGGGAATGCAGCGGCGTGGTTTTCAGCGCGGCGGTATCGTCCAAGGACGCCTCCAGGGTTGCGCGAGATATCGCGCGGGCTCAGGTCATGGCGCAAAAGCGCCGGTTCAAGAGCCCCCTCTGTCCTTGTCGCCTGAGATTGTTATCCCTTCGGCGAGCCGTCCTTTAGATCAAGGTGGCTTCTCTCCAGAGTTCCGTCGTCACCGCTGGTCCTTTTGCCTGAGAGTTTCCGGGGCGGTTGCTCCTTCGGCACCGCACTGAAGCGGTTTCTCCCAACGATGATGCGACGCTCATTATCTTCGAAGCCCCGCTATTGGCAAGGACCAAATGACGCATCTGAACAGATTCTTGCTCCATCTGCGCCATCGTCATTCACCCCGCACCACATAACCTTGTCGACACCGCCTTTCCACCTTCATTCCTGTGACAAACAGAGGAATGAGGATGAGAGGAGCCGTCAGTCTGTTTTTTTCTCCGGCAGGCCCTTGCGTTTCGTCGAGGCGAAATCCTCAAGTTCCTTTTCTGTCATGGACTTCTCCATGCTTTTTGAAGCACCCTTTAAACTGGATTTCTTCATTTCGCCGCGTTTGGCGTCCAGTGCGGCCCCCGCCGCTTTCTGCTGGGCCTTCGATTTGGCTGGCATGTCGGACCTCCTTTAAATGATGGTTCCGGCAGGAAAATGCCGCCTTGCATCGATTGTTCCTTGCAACTGTTAAGCCTGCGGCAAAATTCCCCTTTGAAATCGGCCGGAAAGCGGGATATCGCATGGGATCATGGATGCAAATCGGATACGACGGCTGACAGGGATGGAGAAAATGCTTCGCATTTTCTGCGCGACCCTGATGTTGTCCCTCGGTTTTGCCCACAAGCCGGCCCTTGCCGCGGCCCCCGCCGTTTCTCTGGACGAGAGTTACAGGCTGCCGGACGGCACCTTCGCGGAAATCTGCCTCGGCCACGGCAATGGTGTGAACGCTTCCCATACCAAGGACGACCCAAGCCATTCCGGTGATGCCATCCTGTTTTGCGAGGCCTGCCTGCTGGCCTCCTCCATTCTTCTGCCGATGCCCGATACGGCTGGCTGGCTGAAGACCCAATTCGCCTGGCTCGACAATCGCCTGCCTGCGGAATGGAGCTTCCGCTCTGTCCTGACGATCCAGAAGCCTGCCGCGCGCGGCCCGCCATCCCTGTCCACCTGATTTTTCGTTTTACGGGATCATCGCCGCCTTTGGCGGCACGGAGCGGCTGCACGGACCCAGAGGGATCGCAGTCGCAGGGACAAGCAAATGAAAACCACCAAGATCATCACCTGCAGCCTTTTCGTCGCCTCGGTTTCGGCCGCGCAGGCTTTCGCTCACGCCACATTCGTTGACGGTTCGGCCGAACAGGAAAGCACCGTCGTCGCGGCCCTTCAGGTGCCGCATGGCTGCGAAGGCGGGCTCGCCACCACCGAAGTTCAGATCAAGCTGCCGGAAGGCTTCATTTCCGCCAAGCCGCAGCCCAAGGCCGGCTGGGAACTGGAGGTCATCAAGGGAGACTACCAGAAGGCTTACAAGAACCACGGCAAGGAGATCAAAAGCGGACCGGTCGAAATCCGCTGGAAGGGCGGCAACCTGCCGGACGAGTTCTATGATACCTTCGCCGTGCAGGGTAAGATTTCCGGCGTCGAAGCAGGGCAGGATCTGCCATTCAAGGTAACGCAGCTCTGCGGCGACAAGGGCAAGGTTTCCTGGGACGAAGTGGCGGCGGCCGGCGTCGATCCGCATTCCCTGAAAAGTCCCGCTCCGACCATTCGCGTCGCCGCAAAGGCTGCGCATGCCGGTGGCCATGATCACTCCGCCATGGATATGGATGTCGTGAAGGCCGGCAGCCTCGAGGTGTCGGGCGGTACGACCAAGGCCATGCTGCCGGGCCAGCCCGTAGGCGGTGGTTACGTGACGGTCAGGAACACCGGCGACAGTGACGATAAGCTGATCGGTGTCGAATCCTCCGCCGCCGGCCGGGCTGAAATCCACGAGATGGCCATGGTCAACGACGTCATGAAAATGCGCAAGCTGGATGACGGCATCGTCATTCCCGCAGGTCAGACGGTAGAACTGAAGCCCGGCGGCCTGCACATGATGTTCTTTGACGTAAAGAAGCCATTTGCCGAAGGCGACAAGGTGCCGGTGACACTGATCTTCGAAAAGGCCGGCAAGGTCGAGATCGTGCTGTCCGCGGGCGCAGCCAAGGGCGGCGGCGACCACCAGCATAATTGACCGATGAAAAACGGCTACCGGAACGCGTGACAGGTCCGGTAGCCGCAAATTTTCATCTATCGTGTTTGTTCTTCAGCGCCGTGGCGGAAAAGGCAGGATGGCGTTTGCCCATATGGTTTTCCGGAACTCGGTCATAAACATCTAGAAGACCAGTCTGACACCAAGCTGAATGCACGGATCCACTTACATGGCGCGAAATTGAAGAAAAGACATTAAAATCTCTTTATATCAACCTGATTTATAAATTACTTTCCGATTTTGAGGTGAAGCTGTTCTCCTCGTAGGCCTCCACGGCCTGTTCCAGCGTCGCCTGCGGTTCCTGGCGCTGGCTGCTTGCGATCAGGAAATAGAGGGTGAGGGCTGGCGGCTTGATCGTCGTCATCAGGCCCCGCAACTGGAAGTCGTCCCCGTGTTCGGCCTTGCGCGCCAGTTCGTGAATAGCCTCTTCAACCTCGCTTTTGCGCGGCACGCGTTGCGGCGGCTTCATCGCCTCCAGCGCATAGGCCGCTGTATTCGCGGAAACGGAAAGAACCTGTGTCATCGAACCTCCGGCAATCTTCGCCGACCCTGAAAACCCGGAGAATAACACCTGCCCATTGTTGGAAGGCTAAATCGCGGAGCTGCAATTTAATCGTATTTTAATGGTCGAAAGCGCCGCGCAAAGGGGTTTCTCTAGCGGTTCCCATGGTCTAGAAATGCCTCGGACTGCCCGATCAGGCATTTCCCCGGAGACAACATCCCCATGCTCAATATCGCTCTTGTCGCTATAGGCGGCGCAATCGGTTCCGTTTTCCGTTATCTGGTCGGCGTGTGGAGCGTGCGACTGGCGGGGCTGAATTTCCCCTGGGGGACACTGGCAGTCAATGTGGTCGGATCTTTCCTGATCGGTCTGCTGGTCGAGCTTGTGGCACGGCGGCTGAACGCCTCGATGGAAATGCGTCTCTTCCTCGTCACCGGCGTGCTCGGCGGGTTCACCACCTTTTCGTCCTTCTCGCTCGATGCGGTTGCGCTTTTCGAACGCGGCGCGCTCGGGCTTTCGGCCGTTTACGTGCTTGCCAGCCTTGTGGTTTCTATTGCGGCGGTTTTCGCCGGGCTGGCCTTGGGCCGCAGTTTGTTCTAAAGGCTTGGTCCAAACGGCGCGCTGGCGAATAGGGCGCGCGATCAGGACAGAAAGACTGGAAATTTCATGGCAGGTATCGAGCATATCAAGGTCGGGGCCGACGAGGCCGGTATGCGCCTCGATCGCTGGTTCAAGATTCATTATCCCGGACTTGGTTTTGGACAGTTGCAGAAGCTTCTGCGCTCCGGCCAGGTGCGTGTGGATGGCGGCCGGGTAAAGACGGATGCGCGCGTTCAGCCGGGACAGATGGTGCGCGTGCCGCCGGTCGATTCCGATCTCAAGGTCAAAAGCGGACCGATCGGATCGAAGGACCTCAAACATTCCGAAGATGGCGAACTCCTGGCGCGCATGCTCTTGCATGAGGACGACAAGGTTTTCGTCTTCAACAAGCCGGCCGGTATCGCCGTGCAGGGCGGTTCCGGTGTTAACCGCCATATTGATGGGTTGCTGGAAGCCTGGACCAACCAGAAGGGCGAAAAGCCGCGTCTGGTGCACCGTCTCGACCGCGATACGTCGGGCGTGCTGGTGGTTGCCCGCACCCGCGGTGCTGCACAGAAGCTGACAGCCGCCTTCCGCGAACGCGATACCAAGAAGACCTATTGGGCGCTGGTCAAGGGCGTGCCGCGCAAGCATCAGGACAAGATTTCCACCTGGCTCGTCAAGGAACAGACGATGGACGGCGATCGCATGCGTATCGCCAAGCATGGCGAAGAGGGGGCCGATCACGCGGTTTCCTATTACCGCGTCATCGATACCGCCGCGCAGAACCTCGCCTGGCTGGAAATGGAACCCTATACCGGCCGCACCCATCAGCTTCGCGTGCACGCGCTGCATATGGGCCACCCGATCATCGGCGATCCAAAATATTATATCGACGATCCGAACTGGGATTTCCCCGGAGGCATCCAGAAGCGCCTGCATCTCCACGCGCGCCATATCGACATACCGCATCCGAATGGCGGCCGGCTTCGGGTCAGCGCACCCTTGCCGCCGCATATGGTGCAGACCTGGAACCTGCTCGGCCTCGACGTAGCCGATGGCGATAGGGAAGACTGAAAGCGATGAAGCTCGTTCTTTTCGATTGTGACGGCACACTGGTGGATAGTGCCGGCCTGATCCATGCCGTCATGTCTGAAACCTTTGCCGATTTCGGCAAGCCGCGGCCCGATATCTCCGAGACCAAGGCGATCATCGGGCTGACGCTCGATATTGCCATTGCCCGCATGCTCGGCAGGGCGCATGTGGATGACGAGGCGCTGGCGATGGCACAGCGTTACAAGGAGGTGTACCACCCCCTGAAGGAACGGTCGGAAATCACGACACCGCTTTTCGACGGTATCGCTCCGCTGATCTATACGCTGTCGAAACGGGACGACGTGCTGATCGGCGCTGTCACCGGCAAGGGCCGACGTGGACTCACCCAGATCCTCGAGAGCCACGGCTTTGCCGAGCATTTTATCGTTTCGCGCACGGCGGATGATTGCCCCTCCAAGCCGCACCCGGCCATGGTGATGGAATGCTGCCATGAAACCGGCATGGTTCCGGCCGATACTGTCGTGATCGGCGATGCGATCTATGACATGCAGATGGCCAAGGCTGCGGGTGCAAAAGCCATCGGTGTCGCCTGGGGCTATGCCTCGGTCGACGATCTCTGGAAGGCGGGCGCCGATGCGGTCGTCAGCCACCCGCGAGAAATCCCGGCCTATGTTCCGGCCGATAATCCCTAAAACCTTTTCTACCCGACTGATGAGGACGTGCCATGCGTGATCTCCTGAACGACCTTTCGGAGGGCCTCAGCCATCCCGACCCGATCCTGCGCGCGCAAATCCAGATGCAAAAACCTTTGCCCAAGCGTTTCTACAAGGATGTCACCGTCGGCGAGGCGGAGGGTAGCTTTGCCATTCTTCTCGATGGCAAGCCGCTGCGCACCCCCGCCAAGAAGCCGCTGACCGTCCCGACGCGCGCGCTGGCGGAACTGCTTCGCGATGAATGGGATGCCCAGAAAGATGTCGTCAATCCGGTGGTCATGCCCGTCTCGCGGCATGTGAACACGGCCATTGATGGCGTCGCCAACGATACCCAGGCGGTTTTCGAAGACATACTCCGTTTTTCCTCTTCCGATCTCCTCTGCTATCGCGCCGGCGATCCGGAAGCGCTGGTTGCGCGCCAGACGGACCATTGGGATCCGGTTCTTGACTGGGCGGCCAATGTGCTTGGAGCGCGCTTCATTCTCGTCGAAGGCGTCATGCATCAAGACCAGCCGCGCGAAGCCATCGCGGCTTTTGCGGTAACGCTGAAAAAATACGATACACCGATTGCGCTTGCCGCCCTGCACACCATGACCTCGCTGACCGGTTCCGCCATTCTGGCCCTTGCACTGGCGGAAGGAGAGCTGACGCTGGAAGAAGCATGGGCGCTCGCCCATCTCGATGAAGACTGGACCGCCGAGCAATGGGGCGAGGACGAGGAGGCGCTGGAACGCCGCGCCGTCAGGCTCATCGACATGCGCGCCGCACTCCATGTTCTGGAGTCGCTGAAGAGCGCTGCTTAACGCTTTTCTAACCCTGATCGCTCAATATACGGTTACCTCACGTTAGGGGAGCCGTTGATCATGATCACCACGATGAAACGCCTTGGCATTGTTGTGCTGGCGTGTTTCACGCTCATGTCTTTCAGGCTGGAACCGGAAGCGACCAATGCCGACCGGCTGCTTTACGATGTGCGCGGTGCATTCGTTGCCGCACGCCCGGATGTCGCTCCGGCGCTGATGCAGTCCATTCATGCGCAGGTGCAGAACGCCATCAAGACCACGGCGCGCGGAGAAACCCGGCCGCGCGTGGTACTGACCATCCGTCTCGCTTCCGTTACACACGGCCCCTTCCTGTTCGGGGAAAGAGCATCGGCCAAGGTCATCGTGCGCGCTGCCGCCGTGGCGACGGGAGAGGTGATCGCGGAAGCCAAATTCACCGCCACCGTCGTCAGCTTCGACAATCAATCGATCGAGCAGGAACTCGCTTATGGTGTCGCCGAACGCGTGATCCGCGAATTCAGGCTGAACCGGCCCGGCCCGACGACACTTGCGACGGCTCTGTTTCCGTAAGGTTTTCCTGAAACCTCAAGCTCTTAAGGCGTCCCTGCGGGTAATCTCACGAGGCATGTCTGTATGTCGAACGGGTCGCCGTCGACCTCCAGCTTGCCTTGATCCATCAAAGTTTGAAGACGGACTGTCAGCATCAAATCTCCGACCTGATGATATGGTTTGCAACTTGCCGACAGCGCATGTCCCACCACATACGCAGCCTTTCGCCATCTCGTTTCCGCTTGTTGCAGCAAGAGAACATCAAAATGATCTGCCGCTGCGGAGGTGAGGCCGGCCGGCGTCACGATACGGAAAAAGGCGTTTTCCTTCTGTAATCGAACCCAATCATCCCGATTTCGCGCATCCTCTTCGGTGGATACGGGTTGCTCACGTCCCGCCAACTGCGTCAGGGACTCCGCCAGCATCACGGAAACAGCGCTGTTTTGTATGGGACCCTGCAAAAACCGGCTCGATACATCGATGACATCGTAGGGGCGGCCATTCATATGCGCCGCCCATGCAAGCCGAAAGGCAAATTCGCGGGCCGAGTGTTTGCCGAACCACAGGACAATTCTGTCTTCGGCCGTATCAACCTGCTCCCAGAAATCCTGAAACTCATTTGCCGCCGAAGGCCAGTCGAAATATTCGTTCCACCAGCTCACCCTATCTGCTGACGTAAGGGAAGCGATAGGGCCACAACTGAGATCGTCGAGGAACGGCAGAATTCTGTCCTCGGCTCTGCCTTCGGACAACGCCTTCTTTAGAGAACCTCTGGCAGACAAACTGGGCACGACATGCAGCATTTTTCCTCCAGCCTCTTCAGGATTTCGCTTTCGACCTTCACCCCAGCCGCTCGGCGTGCCACTTCAGATGCTCATCCATGAAGGTGGAAATGAAATAATAGGAGTGGTCGTAGCGATCGTGCATGCGCAATGTCAGGCCGATATCCGTGCTCTTGATCGCCTCTTCGAACAGCCAGGGGCGCAGGCCCTTTTCGAGGAAACTATCGGCCTTGCCCTGATCGATCAGGAATTCGGGGAAACGCGCGCCATCCTCGACAAGCGAGCAGGCATCATATTGGCGCCATGCGGCCCGGTTCGCACCGAGATATTTTTCCAGCGCTGGTTCGGACCAGTCGGCCGAAGAGGGAGCCACGATCGGCGCAAAGGCGGAGCAGCTCTTGAAACGGTCGGGGTTCCTGAGCGCAATGGTCATCGCGCCATGGCCGCCCATTGAATGGCCGAAAATGCCCTGGCGGCTCATATCCGCACGGAAATGCTGGCCGATGAGGGCAGGCAGTTCTTCCGTCACATAGCTGTACATCCGGTAGTGTTCGGACCAAGGTTCCTCCGTGGCGTCGAGATAAAATCCGGCGCCCTTGCCCATCTGCCAGTTGGTCAGCTCATCCGGCACGTCATTGCCGCGCGGGCTGGTATCCGGGCAGACGATGATCAGCCCGAGTTCGGACGCCATGCGGCGATATTCGCCTTTTTCCATGACATTGGCGTGGGTGCAGGTGAGGCCGGAAAGATACCACAGGACAGGGCAGGGCTCGTGGATCGCCTTCGGCGGTACATAAACCGCAAAGGTCATCTCAGATTTGAGCGTTTCGGATTGGTGCGAAAATACGCCCTGCATGCCGCCAAAGGCCGTATTTTGCGAAATGATGTTCATGAAGCCATTCCTTGTGAAAATTTCCCGGTTCAGCCCGCAAGCGAGACGGCCGCATTGACCGCCGCCGCCACCAGAACCGTGTTGAAGAAAAAAGAAACGATCGAGTGCAGCAGCGTGACCTTGCGCATGGCGGTCGTGGTTATCCCCACATCCGATGTCTGCGCCGTCATGCCGATCACCACGGCAAAATAGAGAAAGTCATAACCGCAGGGTTCCTTCGTCCCCGGAAAATCCATGCCGCCGCGATGCTGGGGCTTGCCGTCCACCATGGCCGGCCGCCAATATAGATGCGCGTAATGCAGGGCGGTCATGGTGTGAATGGTCAGCCAGCCGAAGATCACCGAGGCGAAGGCGATGAGCAGCGCCCAGACCGTTTCGCCGGTATGGTTGAGGGCCTGAAACAACGATACGACCGCGACAGCAACGGCAAGCAGCGTGACGGCGATGATGGCGACTGCCGGCAGATCGTCGCTATCGGCATGGGCCTTCAGATGCTGCGCCGTCAGGCCCGACAGGCGAAAGGCGATCAAGGTGAGATAGGTCAGGAAGAACAGGACGGCTGCGATCTCAATTGCCAGTGATGGCGCAAAAACCAGCGCCAGGCCAAGGCTTATGGCACCGACCAAAAAAGCAATGACGAAGGGTTGATGGCGACGATAGCTGTTGCTTTTCATATTGGCCGGGCTCATGGGCGGCACCTTTCTGTTGGCGCCGTCATTTTTTGACACGGCGGCAGAAACGGTCAAGCGTCTCCAGAAAAGCGGAGCGATCGCGCGGTGAAAAAGCCGCGTTATATCCCTTGCTTTCGCCGGTTTCGCGCAGATGCGCGCCAAGATCGCGCATCGCCGTCGCCATCCCGATATTCGACGGATCAAAAACGCGACCCGTTGGTCCCGTGACCAGCGCACCCTTGGCGACACAGCGGCCGGCGAGCGGCACATCGGCGGTGATGACGATATCGTTCTCACCGGCATGATCGGCGATCCAGTCGTCCGCCGCATCGAAACCGGCGGATACGATGACGTTTTTCACCATGGGATCTCGCGACGGGCGCAGACCGGAATTGGCAACGAAGGTCACTTCCAGCCCATGCCGCTCCGCCACCTTGAGAATCTCCGGCTTCACGGGGCAGGCATCGGCATCGACATAGATTTGCGGGTTTTGCGGCATGGACACTCTTTTCGGATAATTCCTGCCACGCTTCTAAGCGCAAACGCCGCGATTACCAAGCCCGCCATTGCTGAAATGCAGGTTCGATACCGGCCAGGGGGCGCACTTGCGACCATCCTGAAAATCGCCTATGTTCCCTTTATGTTCTTATCCCAAAAGGTTTCCCATGTTGGAAGAGTTCATCGTGCAGGCCAAGTCCGCCACCTATGTCGGCGGCGGCAACAAATCCGCGACGCCCACGCGTAAGGGATCGCACGATCTCGGCTATCAGAGCGGCGACTGGCACTATATCGACAGCTATTTCGGGGGAACCGATTTCATCGGCCAGGAGGTTGTCTGGCACGAGGGAACGGCGGTGTGGGCGATGAGTTATTACGGCCGCATCCTCCGGCCCGACATGATCGACGGCGTCACGGCTGGCAGGGTCATTCAGCGGTCGCTTTCCACGCTCTATCGGGAGGGCCGGTTTCTTGGTGGCTTCACCCACCCGGTGGAAAATCTGGTCTATGTCGATACGAATGAGGGTGAGTTCCGGTCCTTCACCGGCGTCGAGCGCATTTATCGGGGGCATACCGAGACATACCGGCTTGACTATCATGGCGGGATCATAAAGCCGTGAGAGAGGTGAGGGATGGGACGATGATGTTTCATCGCCCCATCACAGGCTTCAAATCAGCCGGGCTGCCGGGTCTTGCGCAGATAGGGAAGAACCGTGTCGTAGGAACCGAAACGGGTAATCGCGTCTTCGTTGGAGACGGCGGCGGTGATGATGACATCCTCGCCCTGCTTCCAGTTGGCCGGTGTCGCCACCTGATGTTTGGAGGTGAGCTGGATGGAATCGATCGCGCGAAGAATTTCCTCGAAATTGCGGCCGGTGGTCATGGGGTAGGTGAGGACCAGCTTGATCTTCTTGTCCGGACCGATGACGAAGACGGAACGCACGGTGGCGTTGTCGGCGGGCGTGCGGCCTTCGGAACTGTCGCCAGCGCCGGCCGGCAGCATGTCGTAGAGCTTGGCGACCTTCAGGTCCTTGTCGCCGATCAGCGGATAATCGACGTTGAAACCGGTCGCGGTACGGATATCGTTCTTCCACTTTTCGTGGCTTTCGACCGGGTCGACCGAAATACCGATGATCTTGACGCCACGCTTTTCAAATTCCGGCTGCAGGCCGCCCATCGCGCCGAGTTCCGTCGTGCAGACGGGCGTGAAGTTCTTGGGATGCGAAAACAGGACCGCCCAGCCGTCGCCGATCCAGTCGTGGAAGCTCACCGGACCATGGGTGGTCTCGGCGGTGAAGTCGGGTGCTATGTCGTTGATACGCAGGCTCATCTGATGTTTTCTCCCTAATGATTTGAACTGAAAACTGATGGTTCTCGGCAATCCGTGTCCAGCACCGGAGCTTAGAGTTTTTGCGCGAAATGGCCACAGTTTTTATCGGCTCGCGGTCGCGTTTCCGAGCAGGGGAAGTTTGCGAAGTTCCCGCGACAGCTCGATGGCGCTCCATGGCAGATATTCGGTTATGGCCAGTCCGACGATCTCGGATACGGAGGAAACTGACAGGAGAACCCGTTGAATTTGCGGCAGCGTCATGCGACCTCTGGCCACGCCGTCAAAGGCGTCCGGCGGTGCGGACGGATCGCGAAACAAAAGAAAATCGTAAAGAGCCGGATCGAGCACGTCGAGGTCGAAATGCACGACGGCATGTTTCAGGCCACGCGCCTTCAGCCATTCCGTAACCGGCGCGCCGCCATCCCGCAATTTTTCCGGCGAAAGGCGGGCTATGCCGTGCCTTGCGATGAAATCCGTCTCATAGGGCGTGGTTTCGGTCAGACCCACATAGAGCACGTTTTCCGGCTTCACGCGGTAAGGAACGGTGGCGACGAAATCCGCGTCGCCTTCCCCCATCAGTACCGCCAGCAGATGCGCATGGGCGTTGGCATATTGCGCGGCGGACATGATATCGGGGTGGGCGTCGATCCAGATGACGGCGAGATCGTCCCGGTAGCGATTGTTGAGGTAGGTGACGGGGCCGAGATTGACGAGGCAATCGCCGCCGAGCGTGACGATGGCCTGAGGATTGTGCCTGCCGATCGCCGCATGGACCTCGCCGAGAATGGCGAGGTTCGTCTCGCGGGATTTTATGCCGGCGCTGACCGGGCGCTGACCGGTTCCATCCGGCGGCGGAACGGCGATGGTTTCCACCGGACCCTGCGGATCGGGCGCGATGGCGGAAAGAACCCGGCTGCCGATGTAATAATCCGGTCTGTCGCCGCCCTGCCAGAGCGGCAGATTGAGTCGAAGCACGTGTTTCGGGTCGATCATCGGTCAGTCCTTTGGATTTGGCGTCATCCGCCTGCGGGTTCCCGATCGATATAGGTCTGAAAAGCCGTATGACAATGACGCCCCTGCGCGCCCGTCGATGATTGTTTTCGCCCCGGCGAGCCGGTATCCTGACGCGGTCATCGGTCGCAGCCTATATCCGATCCCGGCGCGCTGCCCACCTCCGGAAAGACGCCATGGAGAACAGCAATGACAATCACCATTACCGCCTTTGAACGGTCGCCTGATGGTGGCAAGGGTCTCGCCCGCGACATGCGCGTGCGCTGGGCCTTGGAAGAGGTCGGCCAGCCCTATGACGTCCGCCTCCTTTCCTTCAAGGCGATGCGGGAGCCGGCGCATCTCGCGCTTCAACCCTTCGGGCAGATCCCGACCTATGAGGAAGGCGATCTCGTCCTGTTCGAATCCGGTGCGATCATATTCCATATAGCCGAACGCCATGCCGGCCTGTTGCCGCAGGATGCGAATGCGCGGGCGCGCGCGATCATGTGGATGTTCGCCGCGCTCAGCACCATGGAACCGCCCATTGTCGAGCATTTTGTCACCGGCTTTATCGAAAGGGACAAAAGCTGGCACGTGGAACGCCTGCAGATCGTCGATGAACGTATTCGCAAACGGCTTGGCGAATTATCCGGCCGACTGGGTGAGGCCGACTGGCTCGACGGCGCATTCAGCGCTGGCGATCTGTTGATGATATCTGTGCTGCAACGGATAAAAAGTTCGGGCATCCTCGATGAATACGCGAATCTCGCGGCCTATGTCGCCCGCGGCGAGGCGCGTCCCGCCTATAAGCGCGCCTTTGCCGATCAGTTGGTGATTTTCAAAGCCACATCGAACGGCTGACCCACCCCGGCCGGAGGAACCCGCGCTGCGGACCGCCGGCGATCAAGCCGACGTGCTGACGCGATAGGCCATTCCGAGCGACCTCGGAGCGGTCTCCTTGAAACCGAATTTTTCGTATAGCCGGTTTGCCGGCACATCGGCGATCAGGCTGACATAGGCCGAAGCGGGAAGCTCGTTCTTCACGTGGTTCATCAGCGCATCCATGACCGCCTTGCCCAAGCCTCGACCCTGATGGGCGGGATCGACGGCAATGTCCACGACCTGAAAAAAGCAGCCGCCATCGCCGATCAGCCGGCCCATGCCAATGGCGGAACCTGCGTGCAGGACCACCACGGAGAAAACCGTGCCTTGCAAACCCTTCTCCGCCGCCGCCTGTGAAAAGGGGCTTAGCCCCGCCACGGCGCGAAGGCGCAGATAGTCCTCGACAGATGGAGTTCTCGCGACAATGGAATATTCGGGGGAATAATCGGAGTGGTTCATTCGGCTCTCCTCCTGGCAGCGCTCTTACAGCGCCGCCCGATATATGGAGGAGAGTTCTACAGGAGCTTTACCGATTCTGGAGCACGATTTTCAACACCTGTACCGCGCGCGGGCGCCCATGAAGGCGGCCCTCGGCCTGTTTAGCGGCGGCCTTCCACGGCGGAACGGATATGCGAGCGGCTGACGCCGATGTCGGAAAGGCTTCTGTCATCAAGCGCGCTCAGTTCGGCCATGGCGCGGCGGTTGCGGAAATAGTTTCGAACAGTCTCGTGAAGTTTCATTTTCATAGTTTCCAGTGATGAGATTGCATAAAATATGCCCATAATAACGCGAAAAATACAGGCATTTGCCTGCATGGAAGACATGCAAAAATCGAAACACGACGTCTGGAGATGGGGAAACACCTGCCGGCATAAGGAAACGCTATAGCGGCAGAAAGGACTTGTGTTGGCAAAATATCCGGCGATGAACCTACTCTACCTGAAAGATTAGCGTGACGTTAATCGACAAGAACCGCAAAAGCGGCAAAAGCTCGCCCGGCCAAAGCCGGAAAAGATAAATCCGAAAAGGAGTGGGAACATGAAAAACGGTATTACTCGCAGACTTCTACTGGTTTCCGCCGCGGTCGCTCCGATCCTGAGCCTGTCGCCGGCGCTCTCCGCCTCCGCTTATGCGGCCGATACGATAAGGCTCGGCCTCGTCGCACCGATGAGCGGCGCGAATGCGCGCTACGGCGCTTTTTCCATGCATGGCGCGGAACTGGCGGTAAAGGACATCAACGCGGCCGGCGGTATCAACGGCCAGCAGATCGAACTTTTCAACGCCGACAGCCAGGGCACGCCGGTCGAAGGCGTTTCGGCCACACGCCGCCTGATCGATCAGGACGAGGTGGATTTCGTCATTGGCGACGTCTCCAGCTCCGTAACGCTTGCGATGCAGCCTGTCGCTGAAGATGCGGAAGTTCTGCTGCTGAACGCCGCATCCTCCAACCCGAAGATCACCTATCAGGCGGGTGTCGGCGGGTTCAAATGGACCTTCCGCAATTATCCGACGGATGAGAACCGTGCGCTCGTCGTGGCGAAATATGCCGCCGAACAGCGCGGTTTCACGAAGTTCGCCGTCCTTTCGGTCGATAGCGATTATGGCCGCTCCGCCATCAGCTTCACCAAGAAATATCTGCCCGACTTCAAGGGGGAAATTCTCAGCGAAGATTATTACAAGGAAGGCGAAGTCGACTTCCGCAGCGTGCTGGCGAAGATCCGCGACAATGGCGCGCAGGCGATCATCATGTATGGTCTGGCCGATACCACGCCGATCGTCGCCCGCCAGATGCTGGAACTCGGGCTTGCCGGCAAGGTCGTGCTGATCGGCAATGGCGAATTCAACACCGAAAAGACGATCAAGTCAGCACCGAAAGCCATGGAGGGCGCTGTGGAAGCCGCCGCCTGGCTGCCGCAGTTCGATAGTCCGGCCAGCAAGGCCTTCGTGGAGAAATTCACCGCCACGTATAAGGAAGCGCCGAACAATCACGCCTATGTGCACTGGGATACCGTCAACCTGCTCGCTCAGGCGATAAAGGAAGCCGGAAGCGCTGATCGCAATGCCGTCCGCGAGGCCCTCTCGAAGATCAAGTACAAGAGCCCGGTCGGCGAAGTGACCTTCGACGATCACAATCAGGCCCGCCTTCCGATGATCCTTCTCCAGATCGAGAACGGCAAGCCCAGCATCAAGGGCGCTTATACGGCGGAAATCCAGTACCCTGCGAACTGATAGACCGGGAGGGGTACAGCCATGTTCTCGACAATTCTCGAGCAAGTCGTAAACGGGATCGTCACCGGTTCCGTCTACGCGATCGTCGCCGTCGGCATGACCATGATTTTCGGGGTGCTGAGAGCCATCAACTTCGCTCATGGCGAATATTACATGCTCGGAACCTTCGGGGCGTGGTTCGCCATCGATTATCTCGGCCTGTCCTATGAGGCCTCGATCGTCGTCGGCGTTCTTTCCACCGTTGTCGTGGCCTATGTGGTCGGCCAGCTGGTGATGCGCAGAATGGTGGGGGCGCCGGCGGAGTCCGGCGTTCTCGCCACCCTCGGCATCGCGCTGATCCTGCAGAACACGATCATTTTCGTCTTCGGCGGCGGCTACAAGTTTTTCGCCGGTGGTTACATCGAGCCGATTTCCATTCTCGGCTTCACCCTGGCGCAGCAGCGCGTGCTCATTCTGGTCGTGTGTCTCATCGTTTTCGTCGGTCTGGAACTGATGGTGACCTATAGCCGTCTCGGTATGGCGATGCGGGCGGTCTCGCAGAATGTCGAATGCTGCGGCGTGGTCGGTATCGATGTATCGCAGGTCGTGTTGCGCACCTTCATTCTCGGCGCCGCGCTAGCCGCACTGTCAGGTGTGCTGACCGCGCCGGTCAATGTCAGCGTCTATGGCGGCATGGGGGAGCTCATCACCTTCAAGACCCTGCCGATCATCATCATGGGCGGTCTTGGAAACGTGCGCGGCACCTTCTTCGCGGCCATGATCCTCGGCATCGCCGAAAGCCTCGTCGCCACCTATGTCGGTCTGCAATTCCGCGACACTGTGGGCTTTGCAACGCTGATCCTGATGCTGATGTGGCGTCCGCACGGCCTGTTTTCGACGCAGGCGCGCTTTTAGAGCATTTCCAGGAAAAGTGGACCCCGGTTTTCCGTCCGGAAATGCGGAAAAACAAAGAGTTAGAGCGCTTTGGCGATTCGAAGAAAAAGCCAAAACGCTCTAGAAGCCGCGCCCGCCGAATTTACTCGAATTTTGAGGACTCGACATGTCTCTCACAGACACCGTTCCCCAGGCACGCCGCCGCGATCTGCGCATTCCGCTCGCCGCCGTCCTGATCGTCGTCGCGCTGGCCGCGCCCTTCATCGGCACGCGTTACGTTACCCATTCGCTCATCATCGCCCTTATCTTCATGCTGCCGGCGCACGGGCTCAATCTGCTCGTCGGCTATACCGGCCTGTTATCGCTGGCGCAGGCGGCTTTCTTCGGTATCGGCGCCTATACCGCCGGCCTGCTGGCGGTGCACTATGAAACGCCGTTTTATGTGAACCTGATTGCCGCCGGGCTGGTCTCCGGCGGGCTCGCCCTGCCGCTCGGCATTCCGGCGTTGCGGCTTCGCTCGACATCCTTCGTCATGTGTACGCTCGGTTTCGTCATCATCGGTCAGGCAATCGCCAAGAACTGGATTTCGCTGACCCGCGGCGACATGGGCCTTTCCGGCATACCTAAACCCTATTTCGAGCTTGGCCCGCTCTCCTTCACGGTCAGCGGAACCACCAGTTTCTATTATCTGGCTCTGGCCATCTGCGTACTGGGAACGCTTGCCGCATGGGCAATTGTCCGCTCGCCGGCTGGCCGCAACATGGTCGCCGTCCGCGAAAACGAAACGCTGGCGGAATCCCTCGGCGTTCCCACCTGGCGCTACAAGCTGATCGTCTTCATGCTGAGCGCCGTCTTTGCCGGGGTAGGGGGCAGCCTCTATGCACACTATTTAACGGTGGTCAGCCCGCTGACCTTCCAGATGTATTATTCCACGACGATGCTGATCATCGTTCTTGGCGGTGGTGCTGGCATGATTTCGGGGACCGTGTTCGGCAGCCTGCTTTTCGTCGGCCTGACGGAGGCGCTGCGTGTCGCGCCAGAAGTGCGGATGATCGCCTATGGCTTCTGCCTTCTCGTTCTCGTCTTCTGGTTCAGACAAGGCTTCGCTCCGTTGATCAATCGTTTCTGGAACGCGATCGGAGGTTCGAAATGACGGCTCATCTTCCCATCCTCGAGATAAAGAACCTCAGCAAGTCCTATGGCGCGGTGAAGGCGGTCAACGATGTCAGCATGCACATCGATCGCGGCGAGATCGCCGGGCTGATCGGGCCTAACGGCTCGGGAAAGTCCACCTTCTTCGATTGCAGCACCGGGCTTGCCCGGCCGGATACCGGCAAGGTGATACTCGACGGACAGGACATCACCGGCTGGTCGCTCAACCGCATCGCCCGCGAAGGCCGCATGCTCCGGTCGTTCCAGAAGACAGTGACCTTCAAGGCGCTCGATGTGGAGGAGAACCTCGTCATCGCCGGCCAGATGTTCACCTTTCCCTCGCTCCTGTCGACATTCGGCCTCGGCGGCATGTCGCGCCGCCGCGTGGCCGGGTTGAGAGAGCGGGCGCGCGAGCTGATCAAGATGGCAGGCCTCTGGGACGTTCGCCATCAGCCCGCCGGCAATCTGTCCGGCGGCCAGCAGAAACTCATCCAGTTCGCCTCCATGCTGATGCCGGAGCCGAAGCTCATCCTGCTGGACGAGCCGATGGCGGGCATCAATCCGAAGATCATCGAGCGCGTGGTGGAAACGATCCAATATGCGAATAAATCGCTCGGCGTCAGCTTCCTCGTCATCGAACATAATATCGATGTCGTCACCAGCATCTGCCAGCGTGTCGTCGTGCTCGATCAGGGAACGAAACTGGTCGAGGGACTGCCGCATGACATCATCAAGGACCAGCGTGTGAGGGAGGCCTATCTTGGCGGCTGACAGCAATCTTTCCATCAAGGGCCTGCGCGCCGGTTACGGCAATCTCGATATCCTGAACGGCGTCGATCTCGACGTGCCGGCCGGGCAATTCGTGGCCCTCATGGGACCAAACGGTGCGGGCAAATCCACCCTGCTCAAGACGCTCTACGGCATGACGACCATCAAGGAAGGCGGCATCGACTGGCGCGGGAAGAACATCGCCGGATTGTCGTCACGCGCCATTCTGGGCGAGGGCATATCCTTCGTGCCGCAGGGCCGCTGCAACTTCCCGGTCATGACGGTCGATGAAAACCTGCAAATGGCCGCCTATACCATCCGCGATGCAAAGGTGAAGGCGGACCGGGATTATGTCTACGACCTTTTCCCGATCCTCAAAACCCGGCGCTCGACGCTCGCCGGCAACATGTCGGGCGGCGAGCAGCAATTGCTCGAAGTGGCAATGGCGGTTCTGCAACGGCCGAAGGTACTGCTGGTGGATGAGCCCTCGGTCGGCCTGTCACCGGCCGCAATCGGCATCGTGTTCGACGAACTGCTGCGCCTGCATGCGAATGGCATGACCATCCTGCTGGTCGAGCAGAACACCAAAAAGGCGATGGAAGTGGCGCAGCGCGCCGTCATCCTCCGTCTCGGCAAGGTGATCTGGGACGGCACGCCGGCGGAGATCACCCATGACGAACTTGGCGAATTGTTCCTGACCGGAAAGATGCGCGGCGAACTCGAAGCCGCGCACTGACAAGCTTACAGCATCAAGATTGAGACGAGGAAAGACCATGAGCGCTTTTGTGCCAGCATCACGCGTGTCGAAAATCAAGGTATCGCCAAGCACGGCGGCCGCGGCCCGCGCCCGCGAATTGAAGGCCGCCGGCCGCGATATCGCCGACCTGACGGTTGGCGAACCGGATTTCGATACGCCGGAAGCCGTCAAGGCGGCGGCCCATGCCGCCATCGACCGTGGAGAGACCAAATATACCGCCGTCAACGGCACGCCGGCGCTTCGCAAGGCGATCATCGGCGACTTCCAGAACCGTCTCGGCATCACCTATGGCGATAGCGAAATCTGCGTTGGCGGCGGCGCCAAGCAGATCCTGTTTCTGGCGCTGATGGCAAGCGTGGAGAATGGCGCTGAGGTCATCATTCCGGCTCCCTACTGGGTATCCTATCCCGATATGGTCATCGCCAATGACGGCACGCCCGTCATCGTCGCATGCCCGGAGGAAACGGGCTTCAAGCTGACGGCTGAAGCGCTGGAAGCGGCGATCACCCCGAAAACGCTGTGGCTGATCCTCAACGCCCCCTCGAACCCGACGGGCGCTGCCTATAGCGAAGCGGAACTCAAATCGCTGGGCGAGGTATTGCTGCGCCATCCGCATGTCATGGTCCTATCCGACGATATCTACGATCAGGTCTGGTTCCGGGACGAGCCGATGAAAACCCTCGTTGCCGTCGTTCCTGAACTGAAGGACCGGGTGCTTCTGACCAACGGTGTTTCAAAATCCTATGCCATGACGGGATGGCGGATCGGTTACGGGGCAGGGCCGGCGGCACTCGTCGCCGCCATCAACAAGTTGCAGTCACAAATGTCGTCCTGCCCGTCCTCGGTCAGCCAGGCCGCCGCCGCCCATGCACTTTCCGGCGACCAGACATTCGTGGCGGAAAGTGTTGCGGTCTATAAGAAGCGGCGCGACTACGCCTCATCGCGTCTGAACGCGATCCCCGGCCTCTCCTGCATGGTTCCGGATGGGGCTTTCTACCTCTATCCGAGCTGCGCCGGTGTAATCGGCAGGACGACGGCGGATGGCAAGGTGATCGAAAACGACCTCGACTTCGTTCTTTATCTCCTCGACAGCGTCGGCGTGGCGGCGCTCCAAGGGGCAGCCTATGGGCTTTCGCCCTATTTCCGCATTTCCTTCGCCACTTCCATGGAAGTTCTGGAGGATGCCTGCAACCGCATCGAGCGTGCGGTGGCGGCGTTAAGGTAGGGCAAGTCGGCAGGACCGAGGGCGGTCTGTTCAGCGTCCCTCATCCCTGTGCTCGTCACAGGGATCCAGCCAGCCCAAGTCCTTGGGCTGAAAGGACTCTCCCCGTCGCGCAGACGCGCGTCGGCTGGATTCCTGTGACGAGCACAGGAATTGTCTGTCGAAAAAGTGCTTTATTGTTCGGGACGTTGGATGACCTCCGAGGCGGCCACCCCGGAGGCCATGCGGTTGTACGCCCG